>CAZBDZ010000015.1:0-60906 GCA_964490785.1 uncultured Phycisphaeraceae bacterium | reverse complement strand
GGCACGACGTGGTTGAATCGGCCGTTGCTCAGGCACACGAAGTACTGACGTTCAAGGTACAAGTACTCCGTGCTGCGCCAACGCCCGAACGCGTCGAACGCTTCACTCTCGTGCTGATAGTCGGGCTCGCCGAGTTCGGCGCGGATCGCCGACGCGCTGGTCCAATTCGAAAACTCGTGGCCGTCGGGTGTGACGCTGGTGCTTGTGCATGCGCCCATGCAGACAGCGCCAACCGCGGCCAAGACCGCGGGCAGACTCATGCTCCGACGCGATTTCATGGCGTCCTCCGCGCGTTCACGGCATCTCCCGTGTGACTTGTTTGCCCGCTTCTCTCACCGCATTCGGCCGGGCTCGCATGGGTCTTGCCGGGTCCGTCGCTCGTCCCGTGACCGCCTGGATCATGGAATCCCGGGTGCGGCCGAGTTGGGGGCTGCGGTGGGGGCTCGGGCGGAGGCACGCGCGGAGGCTCATGCGGATACTCTACCCGAACATTCCCCGGAGCGGGTGCGGCGGGATTTGCCGGGGCGTGCGGGCGGCATACACTTGTCCCCTCGGCATGGGCCGTGGACGCCCTCCTAGCTCAGTTGGTAGAGCAGCTGACTCTTAATCAGCGGGTCGAAGGTTCGAGTCCTTCGGGGGGCATTCCATTGGAATCCACGCGTCATACCCGACGCCACACCCCACGAAAGCGGGCGAACTCTCGCATTCGTGGGATGTGCCTTGTGCGCTCGCGGGAGCGCTTGGGTGGATGTGTATTGCCGGATTTGCTGCCGCGTATCCGACGCCCGCCGCTGGATCGCGGCCCGCGTCGGGGAAAACCGATTCGCGGGCGCCCTCGTTCTGGCCCGCGAACTGGACAGTCTCGAACGCCGCGACTGTGCGGACCGGCCCCCCGAGGGATCAGCACAGCAATGGCGGGTCAACGGGCCCCGATTGGACCCATTGACTCGGGGCGACAATCGGTTACACTTTCGCCCCCCCGGTCCCCGGATCGGGCACATTCCAGCAGTCAGCCGTTCGAACCACCGCGGTTCGTTCCGCCCAAGGCCGGGCGGGACAATGGGGCGAGTCGCCCCGGCCCGGTGGGAGGTGGAGCAACCATGGCCAAGAAGAAAGAAATCGTCACGTCGTTCAAGGTCATGGCGCCCGCCGGCGCCGCGACCCCAGGTCCTCCCTTGGGCCCCGCGCTCGGCGGCAACGGCGTCAACCCCGGCCAGTTCATCCAGCAGTTCAACGCCGCGACTCAGGCCATGAAGGGCCGGATCGTGGGCTGCGTGATCACGGTCTACAACGACCGGTCGTTTGACTTCGTGATCAAGTCGTCGCCCGCGTCGGAGTTGCTGCGCCTGGCGGCGAAACTTGAGAAGGGGTCGGGCGTGCCGAACAAGGAGAAGGTCGGCAAGGTGACCAAGGCGCAGGTGCGCCAGATCGCCGAGGAAAAGCAGAAGGACCTCAATGCGGCGTCGGTCGAGGCGGCGATGAGGATGATCGAAGGTTCCGCCCGCGCCATGGGCATTACGGTGGAGGGCTGAGGCACATGGGCAAGGTTACAAAGAAGAAGGTGCTGCCGGGCGGGAAGCGTCATCGGGCGAATCTCGAGAATCGGCCCAAGACCACGATGGATGCGCCGGCGGCGGTCGCGGCCCTCAAGAAATACAAGGGCACGAAGTTCGACCAGACGGTCGACTGCGTCATCGTCCTGAACGTGGACACCAAGCAGGCGGACCAGAACATCCGCGGGTCGGTCGCCTTGCCGAGGGGCATCGGGAAGAGCAAGCGCGTCGTCGCGTTCTGCGGCCCGGAGGCCGAGAAGGCCGCCATCGAGGCGGGCGCGATCAAGGCGGGCGGCGAGGAACTGGCCCGCGAAATCGAGAAGGGATGGATGGACTTCGATGTCGCGGTGGCGACGCCTGACATGATGCGGGCGATCGCGAAACTGGGCCGGGTGCTCGGCCCGAAGGGGCTGATGCCCTCGCCCAAGGCGGGCACCGTCACACCCGACATCGTGAAGGCGGTGAAGGAGTATGGGGCCGGCAAGGTCGAGTACCGCAACGACAAGGGCGGAAACGTCCAGGCCCCGATCGGAAAGATGTCCTTCTCCGAGGGCGACCTCTCGGCGAACCTCCAGCACTTCATCTCGACGATCGAGCACTCGCGCCCGTCGTCGGTGAAGGGACAGTACATCAAGAAGATCGCGATCAGCGGGTCGATGACGCCGAGCGTGCTCGTGACGCCGCCGGTCCACGTCGCGAAGGAATAAGCACCCAGCCCTCAGCACTCGGTACTCGGTACTCAGTACTCGGTACTCAAATCGAGACAAGCCATGAGCAAAGCCGTCAAAAACCTGATGATCCGGGATTACAAGGACCGCGTCGCGGGGATCAGCGATGCGCTGGTGATCTCGCTCCGCGGCGTGAGCGGGATCGACAACAACAAGATGCGCCTCGACCTGCGCAAGAAAAACGTGCGCATCACCGTCATGCGCAACAGCCTGGCGACGCACGCCTTCAAAGGCACGCCCCTCGCGGCCCTGGAGTCGATGCTCACCGGCCCGACGGCGCTCGCCTACGGCGAGGGCGGAGTCATCGACGCGGCCCGGGCGGTCGTCGAATGGGCCAAGAAAATACAGAATCTCGAACTCAGGGGCGCCATCCTCGACGGCATCCTCTTCGAGGGGAAGAAAGGCGTCGAGGAGCTCTCGAAGTTCCCGACCAAGACCGAAGCCCAGGCCCAGGTCGTCAGCCTCATCCTCGGCCCCGCCCGCAAGGTCATGGCCCAGGTCAAAGGCCCGGGCGGCAAGGTCATGGGCATCGTCAAGAGCGTTGAAGAGAAACTGGAGAAGGGGGAGGCGATCGCGAAGATCGCGTGAATCCCGTTTCGGGCCTGGAACCGATTCCGAGCCGCAGAAGAAAAGGAACCATGCAGGGCCTTCGAGTCAAATCCGTTCGGTGGGACGCGAGCATCGCGGCGTGTGCGGCCACGGCAGCACTTTCCGTGCGAGCCGCCGCGTTGCCGCCCGCGCCGGCGGGGGTGCAGGTGACGACGGAGTACGGCATCGAGTTCTCAACGGTCGGCTCGCCGGGAAACGCGCCGTTCGTCATGGATTACGGCGGGGGGTTCCGTTACGAGGTCGGACGGGTTGATCATGAGTTTCGGATCGCGCGGACGGAGGTCACCGGCGCGCAGTGGCTGGAGTTCGTCGAGGCGTATGCTCCCTTCGTCGATCCGGAGTACGCGAACAACTCAGAGTTCGAGAGCCTGTCGATCATCCGGATTCCGGGTCCGACCCCCGGCACATACCAGTACTACATGCCTCCGGGGGCGGCGGACTACCCCATCGAAGCCGGGTGGCGCTACGGCGCGCGCTATGTGAACTGGCTCCACAACGGCAAGGCATTGACGCGGGAAGCATTCGAGACCGGCGTCTACGACACCAGCACATTCGGGCACAACCCTGACGGCACGATCACCGATCAGGCGGCCCGCTCGCTGACCTCGCGGTTCTTCCTCGTGACGCGCGACGAATGGGTCAAGGCCGGGTTTTTCGACCCGGATCGTTACGGGGAGGGACAGCCGGGGTACTGGACGTACCCCATGGCGTCTGACACGCCGCCGGTCGGGGGGCCGCCGGGGATCGGGAATACGAGCGCGGGTTACTACTGGGACTTCCTGCCGGGCGATCCGCCGCCTGTGGGAGCGTACGCCGATGGTCAATCCCCGTGGGGAATCTTTGATCTTTCGGGTGGGGTCCGGGAATGGAACGAGACCATGGATTCTTGGAGGTGGCGTGTGTCGTCCGGTTCGCACTCCGGACCTGGCTTTCCCGAGCACGAGGACACGATCAGATATTCCCAATCATTCGATCCACGATCTCTGAGTGGCTTTCGAGTCGGAACAATCATCCCCGCTCCGTTTCCAGCGGCGCCTTTGTTGGCATTCATTGCAAGACGACGGAGACTTCCATGCAACTGAATCGAGTTTCGACGATGGCGACATCGATCCTGTGCTGGTTCTTTGCTCTGCAGACAGTGCTTGCACGCCAAGAGTACCCGGTGAGGATCATTGAAAACCCTGCGTACGAACCTACCAGCGCATGGGTTTATCCTTACGGAGAATACGACGAGAACATCGGTTATCGCAACTGGGATATTGTGATCCGCCACGACCCGTCGACCATTCCGGGCTTGAGCCAGTTCAAGACGTACGAAATCTGGACAAGTCGCGTCGAGATCGACAGCATTCACATGGTTTACATCGATTCGAAGGTGAATGCATCCGCCGGGCGCACCACGGTTGAAATGGGTGGGGCCCCGGGAACCCCTTTCAAGAACGTTGGCTCGATAACGATGTCGCCAGCCTCGACCGGCTATGTGTCGGTGGGTCCCGTCAGGATGATTGGCGACTTCACCGGCCCATTGTTGACCCATCGATTCGTACTTCCTGCAGCCAATAGCGTCTCCGGCGACCTGATCCTCGCATCTCACCCCAATCTTGGATCGAGTCTGGAAGTCCGCGTCAATGGAGATATAACTTGCGACAGTATCGAGGTGCGAACCTCGACGAACGGCATTCCAGGCCATATTGAGATCTTGGAGTCGACGAACGGCCGCATTCGACGATCAAATGATGAACCCGTCGTCATCAAGGTTGGCGGCTCCATCAAGTTCCTGCGGGCGGGTGAGATCAATGCCCGTATCTCCGGCTTTGCCCTGACCGGCGCGGACTCGTTTGTCCTGAATATTCAGCGCATCGAGACCTACACGACCGGCGGGTTCACCGGCGCTTTCACGGGCCGGTTGGATGTTCAGAACATTCTCAACAGCACCACGCAGGCCAACTGGATCATTCTCGCCGGCCCAATGCGCGGCGTCTGGAGGTTCGGGTACGGATTCAGGGACACCGACCCGAACGAATCGACGCGCAACTTCATGCAAGTTCCGGCTGGTGGACTAGAAGGTCAGGTCATTTGGCAGGCGCTGGGAGGAGTCCCGGCGAACAACCCGTGGGAGCGCCCGCTCTATGTCGGCAATCAAACGACCGACGACGACCTGGACCCGAAGCCTCACTACCTGGAAACGAGCACCGAACTCGGCGGCGGCGCCGCGGGACGCGTTCCCTACGGCACGCACTTCACCGATTGCGTCCCGGCCCAGTCGGGCACGGACCCCTACGCCATCCCCACCGTCGCCTACGGCACGTTCGACGACAAGAACCCCATCAAGATCAGCCACTACGGGCCCGTCATCCTCCCCGCCGCACCGCAGCGTGCATTCAAGATCGAGCGCCGCCCCGCCGGCCTCGCGTACTCGGATGCCACGCCCTGGACCGACGAGACCGGCTGCTTCACCGAGGACCTTGACGACACGGGAAGAAGGGTCCTGCTGATTCCAACAGGACTGCCCCTACAGCGGGGGTTCGAGTACTGGGTTTCGCAGCAGTTGGACGCCGGCGGCAATCCGTACCTCCTTTGCGATGGCGTTGTCCTCCCATTGACGCCTTCCCCGGTGGATTTCTTCGATTTCATTCCAAATACCACGACCCGCCGCGAGTTCCGCTTTGCAATCTGCGGCCCGAGCCCCGGCGACGCGGACAACAGCGGCTGCGTCAACTTCGCCGACATCACCAAGGTCAACCTGAACTGGTTCAGCACGGCCTGCGGCAAGGACGGCGACGCCAACCGCGACGGTATCGTGGACTTCCAGGACATCACCTCGGTCCTCCAGAACTGGCTTGTCGCGTATTGCGAGGGCGCCTGCCCCTCGTCCTTCTCATCAGTCGCAGGCGACGGCTTCACGACCCTGTCCGCCGAGGGGGACATATCCGCCATGGAAGGCCCGAGCGCCGTCCTGCCAGCCCTGAACTCGCTCGGCTACCCCACCATCGAGGCCTTCGGCCTCGCGATCGACCATATGACCGACGAAGGACGGGCCTTCGAGATGGCCCGCCTTCAGCAGGTGCTCGCTCCGAATGAATAGACTGTTTACTGACTGTCCTCCAACTGTCTCGCGGCGGCGAGTGAAAGTGCCGGGTGTTCCGGCCGCTCTTGGAGGCGTGTGAAGAAAGGTGAAGTGGATCATGGCGGAAGTTTCTGACAAGGTGAAATCACTCGGCGACTCCATCGCGGGCCTGACCCTCAAGGAGGCCGTCGATCTCGGGAACTACATGAAGGAGGCCTACGGGATCGAGGCCGCGGCGGCGGGCGCGGTCATGGTCGCCGGCGGCGGCGGCGCGGCGGCCCCGGCGGCCGAGGAGAAGTCCACCTTCGACGTCGTCCTCAAGGCGGCCGGCGAGAAGAAGATCAACGTCATCAAGGTTGTCCGCGAGATCACCGGCCTGGGGCTCAAGGAAGCCAAGGACCTGGTCGAGGGCGCGCCCAAGCCTGTCAAGCAGGGCCTCGTCAAGGAAGAGGCGGACACCATCAAGAAGAAGCTCGAGGCCGAGGGCGCTCAGGTCGAACTCGCCTGAGTCGGTTCGGCCTTTGTGCGGGATATATCGCCATGGGGGCGTCCCCGGCGGGACGCCCCCCGTTTTCGCCACCGGTTCGGTCGGCGGGCGGTATATCCGGATCGGGCTTGACCGTTTTCACATGTGAGTGCTTGACAACTTGCCCGCCGCTTGCAAGGGGCGGCGGGAGGGGCTAGACTCTCTCTCTTGACGCGTGCCGGTGCCAGTACCTGACCAACACATCTGAATCGACATGTCTCATGCCGCGGACCAAAGCGGCGGGAGATGTGTTCGCATCGACCAGACGAGGAACCAAGATGGTCGCGAGGAATGTGCGCGATTTTTCCAAGCGGGGGGACGCGATCCCCGTCCCGGATCTCACCGTCGTTCAGTCGCAGGCCTACGAGAGGTTCCTGCAACTGGACAAGGGCCCTCACGAGCGCAACACGCGCTTCGGGCTCGAGGCGCTGCTGCGCGAGATATTCCCGATCGAGTCGTACGACGCGACGATGTCGCTTGAGTATTCGTACTACACGCTCGAGGAGCCGCGGTACACCCCGGACGAGTGCCGGGAACTCCGGCTGACCTACGGCCGGCCGTTCCGCGTCGCCCTGAAACTCAAGCGGCAGAACCACCCGGAGATTCCCGAGGAGGAGATTTACCTCGGGGAAATCCCCATCATGATGGGCGGCGGAGAGTTCATCGTGAACGGGGCCGAGCGCGTCATCGTCAACCAGTTGCACCGCTCGCCCGGCGTGGACTTCTCGATCATCTCGTCCGAGGCCGACCGTCCGCTCCACTCGGCCCGCATCATCCCCGAGCGCGGGTCGTGGATCGAACTCGAAGTCACCAAGAAAGACGTGCTGGTCATGCGGATCGACCAGTCCACGAAGATGGCGGCGACGACCTTCCTCCGCTGCCTCGACGAATCCATCTCGTCCACCGCCGCGATCCTCAGCCTGTTTCACCAGATCGACGAGATCACCGTCGAGAAACTGAAGCCGGAGCATTGGGCCGCGGAGTCGATCATCGACCTCGAATCGGGCGAGGAACTCGTCCATGTCGGGTGCCAGATCGGCGACAACATCGAGAAGATCCAGCAGTCCTCGCTCAAGCACATCCGCGTCATCCAGAATCCCTCCGACCCGATGATCCTGAACTCGGTCGCGGAGGAGAAACTCGAGGATTTCAACGAGCAGGCCCACAGTGAGTACGAGGCCGCCCTGTTGAAGATCTACACCCGCCTCCGCCCCGGCAACCCGCCCCAGGTGGACAAGGCCAAACAGCTCTTCGTCGAGAAGTTCCAGGACGAGAACCGCTACCGCCTCGGCAAGGTCGGGCGCTTCCGCATCAACCGCAAGTTCGACCTCAAGGTTCCCGAGACCGAGATGTTCATCCGCGCGGAGGACTATCTCCGCGTGATCCAGTACCTGCTCGACCTGCGCTCGAAGCGCCCCGATCCCAAGACGGGCCGGCCCATCGCGCAGGTGGACGACATCGACCACCTCGGCAACCGCCGCCTCCGCACGCTCGACGAACTCGCGTGCGAAGAGATGCGCAAGGGCTTCCTGAAACTCCGCCGGACCGTGCAGGAGCGCATGAGCGTCAAGGAGCCGGAGGAACTGGCGAAGATCGCCGACCTCGTGAACTCCAAGAGCATCTCGAGCGCGATTGATTTCTTCTTCGGCCGATCGGAACTCTCACAGGTCGTCGACCAGACGAATCCGCTCTCGTCGCTCATTCACGAGCGGCGTCTCTCGGCCCTCGGGCCGGGCGGGCTGAACCGAAAACGCGCCGGCTTCGAGGTCCGCGACGTCCACATCTCCCACTACGGCCGCATCTGCCCCATCGAGACCCCCGAAGGCACGAACATCGGCCTCATCGCGTCGCTCGGCATCTACTCCGCCATCGACGACTACGGCTTCCTCCTCACCCCCTACCGCGAGGTCAAGGAAGGCAAGGCGACGGGCAAGATCATCAGCCTCCGTGCCGACGAGGAGATGAAGGCCATCCTCGCTCCCTGCGAGTCCATCGACGCGGCGGACCGCAAGTCGCTCCGCCGGGGCGCCATCCTCGCCCGAGTCGACGGCGAACTCGCCGAGATCGATTCGAGCGAAGTGAACTACCTCGACATCTCGCCCAAGCAGATCGTCGGCGTGTCGGCGGCGCTCATCCCCTTCCTCGAGCACGACGACGCGAACCGCGCGCTCATGGGATCGAACATGCAGCGCCAGGCCGTGCCGCTCATCGCCTGCGAGCCGGCCCTCGTCGCAACGGGGCTGGAAAAGGACGTGGGGCGCAACTCGGGCATGGTCATCAAGGCGAAGAACGGCGGGACGGTTACGTTCGCCGACGCCCAGCGCATCATCATCGACAACGCCGACGAATACGTCCTCCGCAAGTACGTCGGGCTCAACGAGCGGACCTGCCTGAACCAGAAACCCCGCGTCAAGCAGGGGCAGAAGGTCGCCAAGGGCCAGGTCATCGCCGACGGCGCGGCGACGATCGAAGGCGAACTCGCCATCGGCAAAAACGTTCTCGTCGCGTTCAACACCTTCGACGGGTACAACTTCGAGGACGCGATCGTCATCTCCGAGCGCCTCGTGCGCGACGACGTCTTCACGTCGATTCACATCGACGCGTTCGACGTTGAAATCCGCGAGACGAAACTCGGCCGCGAGGAGTTCACGCGGGACATCCCGAACGTCTCGGAAAAGATGCTGCGGAACCTCGACGAGCAGGGGATCATCCGTGTCGGCGCCCGCGTCCAGCCGGGCGACATCCTCGTGGGCAAGGTCTCGCCCAAGTCCAAGAGTGAACTGACGCCCGAGGAGAAACTGCTGCACGCGATCTTCGGCCGGGCGGGCGAGGACGTGAAGAACGACTCGCTCGAAGTGCCCGCCGGCAAGGAAGGCATCGTCATCGGCACACGCCGCTTCTCGCGCCGCGTCCACATGAACGAGGAGCAGAAGAAGCAACTCAAGAAGGACATGGAGGTCTACGCGGCCGACATGGACCAGAAGACCATCAAGGTCTTCCGCGAGATGGTCCACGCCATCAACGAAGCCTCGGGCGCGGAAATGGTGGACCCATCGACACGCCAGAAGGTCGGCGCCTCGGACATCCCGGACGTCATCCTCGAACAGGTCCAGAACTTCGACCTTAAGTGGGCCAAGGGCAACAAGGACGCCAAGGCGACCTGCGAGACGATCCACGGCCAGTTCTGGCCCCGCATCCAGGCGATGCGGAAGGAGAAAGAACGCCGCCTGACGCACATGAAGCGCGGCGACGAACTGCCCTCGGGCGTCCTTGAGATGGTCAAGGTCTACGTCGCCACCAAGCGCCCCCTCTCCGTCGGCGACAAGATGGCCGGCCGGCACGGGAACAAAGGCGTCATCGCCCGAATCGTCCCCGAAGAGGAACTCCCGTTCCTCGAGGACGGCACGCCCGTCGATGTCCTCCTGAATCCGCTGGGCGTGCCCAGCCGCATGAACGTTGGGCAGATCCTCGAGACGCACCTCGGGTGGGCGGCGAAAATCCTGGGATTCCAGGCGGCGACGCCCGTCTTCGACGGCGCAACGGAGGATCAAGTCCATCAGGCGATCGACGAAGCCAATCGGACCATCGCGTCCAAGGCCGAGAAATACGACGCCGACGGAAGCCACCCCGGCAACCGCGAGATCATGGCGCATATGCCCCGCGGCGGAAAAGTCCAGTTGTTCGACGGCCGAACCGGCGAGCCCTTCAAGCAGAAGACCACCGTCGGCTGCATGTACCTCCTGAAACTCCACCACCTCGTGGACGACAAGATCCACGCCCGCGCGACCGGGCCCTACTCCCTCATCACGCAGCAGCCCCTCGGCGGCAAGGCCCGAACGGGCGGGCAGCGCTTCGGCGAGATGGAGGTCTGGGGCCTCGAAGCCTACGGAGCGGCGTACATCCTCCAGGAACTCCTCACCGTCAAGTCCGACGATGTCGAGGGCCGAACGAAGATCTACGAGTCCATGGTCAAAGGCGCGAACACGCTCGAAGCGGGCATGCCCGTCGCCTTCGACGTCCTGTGCAACGAAATCAAGGGCCTCGGGATGAACATCGCCCTCGAAAAAGCCGGCACCGAGGCCGGCAGTCTCCTGTAAGAACACCAGCACCCCCGGGCCCGGCCCGGGTACGACGCCACCCAGAACGCATCAAAGGGACCAGACATGAAGAACCTCGTCTCGCTCACGCTCATCGCCAGCCTGGCATTCGCGGCCCCGGCCTTTGCCGATCAGGACGCCGCCAAACCCGCTCCCTCCGGGAAAGAAGCCGCGGCCCCGACCCAGGAAACCTCCGAGGGCGCCGTCAAGTTGTTCATCCAGGCCATGCAAAAGGGAGACTTCCAGAGCGTCGTCGAACTCTGCGACCCCGGCTCCGAGGCCTACGAAGACCTCCAGAAGATGGCCGAGGCCTTCGACCCGGCCAAGGCCAATCCGAACATCGACAAGGCGACCTTCGACGTCATCAAGGACTTCTTCACGAAGCCCTGGAAGGACGTCGAGACGAAACTCGTCGCCGAGCAGGGCACGCGCGCCCAGTACACGCTCTCGTTCCATTACATCGACGAGAAGGACAAGCAGCGCAAGAAGGGCGAAGACCGCACGATGGACCTGAACCAGTTCGAGGGCAAGTGGCTCGTCCTCGTGTCGAGCCAGTTGATGAAGCCCGCAGTGCCCGTCGCCGTGCCCGGCGCGCCCCCGGCCCCGGTCATGCCCCCGCCGCAGAAGCCCGCCGAGCATCCCG
Organism: uncultured Phycisphaeraceae bacterium; assembly: GCA_964490785.1. Taxonomy (GTDB): domain Bacteria; phylum Planctomycetota; class Phycisphaerae; order Phycisphaerales; family UBA1924; genus JAEUIV01. Next base: position 49,683 of record CAZBDZ010000015.1, on the reverse strand, counting down.
GCGAAAAGCCCGCCGAGACGAAATGACGCCCCCGCGCCGCTCGCGCGAGATTCCATGTCCCCCAGCGTGCTCCCGGATCGGCTGATCCGGGACGAGTGAAGCATCCTCCACCGCCTCTGGTTGTCGAAGGATCCGAATCCATGGCCGAATCCGTCTACGACCGCGTGAACGATTTCACCTCCGTCAAGATCACCCTCGCCAGCCCGAACGACATCCGTTCGTGGTCCTTCGGCGAAGTGAAAAAGCCGGAGACCATCAACTACCGCACGTACCGTCCGGAGAAGGACGGCCTGTTCTGCGAACGCATCTTCGGACCCGAGCGGGACTACGAGTGCGCCTGCGGAAAGTACAAGGGCACGAAGTTCAAGGGCATCATCTGCGACCGCTGCGGCGTGAAGGTGACCCACTCCCGCGTCCGCCGGAAACGCATGGGGCACATCAACCTCGCCGCCCCGATCGTTCACATCTGGTTCTTCAAGGCCCTCCCCAGCCGCCTCGGCACGCTGCTGGGCACCAAGACCAGCGACCTCGAGAAGATCATCTACTTCCAGGATTACGTCGTCACCGATCCCGGCGACACCGAACTGACGTTCAAGCAGATCCTCACCGAGGACGAGCACCGGGCCGCGCTCCAGAAATACGGCAACGCCTTCAAGGCCCTGATGGGCGCCGAGGCGGTCCGCGATCTCATCGAGAAACTCGACCTGCCGGCCGAGGCGGCCTCGCTCCGCCAGCAGATCAAGGACACCCGGAGCAAGCAGAAACTCAAGGACCTCGCCAAGCGACTGAAACTCATCGAGCAGATCCGCCAATCCGAGAACGATCCGACGTGGCTCGTCATGGACGTCGTGCCGGTCATCCCGCCCGACCTGCGCCCGCTTGTCCTTCTGGAGTCGGGCAACTTCGCGACGAGCGACCTGAACGACCTCTACCGCCGGATCATCAACCGCAACAACCGCCTGAAGAAACTGATGGACCTCAACGCGCCGGAGGTCATCATCCGCAACGAGAAGCGCATGCTCCAGCAGGCGGTGGATGCGCTCTTCGACAACAACCGCTGCCGCAGGCCCGTCCTCGGGTCGAGCAACCGCCCGCTGAAGTCGCTGACCGACATGGTCAAGGGCAAGCAGGGCCGATTCCGCGAAAACCTGCTGGGCAAGCGCGTCGATTATTCGGCCCGGTCCGTCATCGTCGTCGGCCCCGAACTGAAACTCCATCAATGCGGCCTGCCGAAGAAGATCGCCCTCGAACTCTACCAGCCCTTCATCATCCGGAAACTGAAGGAGCACGGGCTCGCGGACACCATCAAGAGCGCAAAACGCATGCTCGAACGGCGCGACGCCGAGGTCTGGGACATCCTCGAAGAGGTGATCTACCAGCACCCGGTGCTCCTGAACCGCGCCCCCACTCTTCACCGAATGGGCATCCAGGCCTTCGAGCCGGTGCTTGTCGAAGGCAACGCGATCAAGATCCACCCGCTGGTCTGCACCGGCTTCAACGCGGACTTCGACGGCGACCAGATGGCCGTCCACCTCCCCCTCTCGGTCGAGGCGCAGGCGGAGGCGCACGTGCTGATGCTCAGCACCCACAACATCTTCTCGCCCGCGAACGGGAACCCCATCATCTCGCCGAGCCAGGACATCGTTCTCGGCGTGTATTTCCTCACCGTGATGGACGACGAGGTGGAGAAGGACCCCGCGAAGATTCCCCACTTCAAGGATCGTCGCGAGGCGATGCTCGCCTTCGAGCACGGGAAAATCAAGATTCACCAGCCGATCCTTGTTCGGCTCGATGGGTTCCTGGAGATCGTGAACGGGCAGAAGAGCGCCCCCGAGCCGTTGCCCGCGAACAAGCGCATCGTGACGACCGTCGGCCGGGTCATCTTCGCCGACATCCTCAGCGGCGGGATGCCCTATTACAACTGCGCCCTCGGCAAGAAGGGCGCGGCCAGGGTCATCGACGATTCCTACGTCTACAGCGGCCGCGGGCAGACCATCGACATGCTCGACCGCCTGAAGGAGACGGGCTTCAAGTGGTCCACGCTGGCCGGAATCTCCTTCGGCATCACCGACCTCCGCATCCCCGAGGCCAAGCACACGCTCCTCGATGACACGCAGAAGAAGGCCGACCGCATCCGCAAGAACTACGAGCGCGGCATCATCACCGAGCGAGAGCGCTACCGGCAGTTGCTCGACATCTGGGCCCACTGCCGCGAGGAAATCACTAAGAAACTCATGGAGACCCTCAAGCAGGACCGCCGCGACCCCACCACGGGCGAGGAGATGCCCCTCACCGGCGAAAAGAAGGGCATCCGCTACCTCAACCCCGTCTACCTCATGTCGGACTCGGGCGCCCGCGGAAACGTGTCGCAGGTGCAGCAACTCGCGGGGATGCGAGGCCTGATGGCCAAGCCCTCCGGCGAAATCATCGAAACCCCCATCCGCGCGAACTTCCGCGAGGGGCTGAACGTCCTCGAATACTTCTCCTCGACCCACGGCGCCCGCAAGGGCCTCGCCGATACCGCCCTCAAGACCGCCGACTCGGGCTACCTCACCCGCAAACTCTGCGACGTCGCCCAGTCGGTCATCGTCAACGAGGGCGACTGCGGCACGACGCTCGGCGTCGTCAAGCGGGCCCTCTACAAGGGCGAAGAGGTTGACGTCCCCCTCCGCGACCAGATCATCGGCCGCGTCAGCAGGAACACCATCATCAACCCGGTCACCGACGAGGTTGTCGTCAAGGAAAACGACATCATCACCATCGAGGCCGCGAAGAAGATCGAGGAACTCGGCATCGAGCAGGTCCTCGTCCGCTCGCCGCTCACCTGCAACGCCGCACGCGGACTCTGCGGTGCGTGCTACGGCATGGACCTCTCGACGAACCGCAAGGTCGAGGAGGGCCTCGCCGTGGGCATCATCGCCGCACAGTCGATCGGCGAGCCGGGCACGCAGTTGACGATGCGGACCTTCCACACCGGCGGCGTCGCCACCACCAAACTCATCGAAACCAACGTCGTCGCCACCCAGGCCGGAACCATCGAACTCCGCGACTGCAACGAAGTCCTCGGCCTGAACGACCACGGCGAGGAGGTCCTCGTCGCCCTCAAGCGCAACGGCGAGATCGCCGTCATGGACGCCCGCGGTCGCGAACTCGAAAAATACAAGGTCCCCTACGCCGCCGAGATCATCATCCGCCCCGGCGCGCCCGTGAAGCGCGGCGACCAACTCGTCCGCTGGGACCCCCACCGCCTCCCCATCCTCGCGGAAAAGGACGGCAAGGTCCGCTACGTCGATATCGAGATCAACGAAACCGTCCGCGAAGAGGACGCCGGCAAGGGGCAGAAGGCCCTCATCGTCATCGAGCACAAAGGCGAGAAGCATCCGCAGATCGTCATCGAGGACGACACGGGCAAGATTCTCGACTTCCACTTCCTCCCCGCCAAGGCCCGTATCGAGGTTACCGACGGGCAAACGGTCAAGGCCGGGCAGATGGTCGCGAGGCAGCCCCGCGGCGGCGGCGGCTCGCACGACATCACGGGAGGCCTGCCGCGAGTCACGGAAATCTTCGAGGCCCGCAAGCCGAAGGACCCCGCCATCATGGCGGAAATCTCCGGCACGGTCGAAATCCACTCCGACAAGCGCAAGGGCAAGATGACCATCCGCATCATCTCCGACTCGGGCATCGAGAAGGACCACCACGTCCCGCAGGACAAGCACCTCCTCGTCCACACGGGCGACCACGTCTCCGCCGGCGATCCGCTCATCGAAGGCCCGCTCGTCCCCCACGACATCCTGCGCATCAAGGGCGAGGATGCCCTCTACACCTACATGCTCGACGAGGTGCAGAACGTCTACCGCGCTCAGGGCGTCGTCATCAACGACAAGCACATCGAGGTCATCCTGTCGCAGATGCTCCGCAAGGTCCGCATCGAGAACCCCGGCGATACGGACTTCCTGCCGCACGAGGTCGTCGACAAGATCACCTTCCGCCGGAAGAACCAGACCACAGCGGACAACGGCGTCGTGACTGAGACTGGCGAAACGCTGCTCCAGATCGGGCAGGTTGTCACCAAGCAGGAGGTCAAGGAAGCCAACGCCAAGGCCGAGGCCGCCGGCAAAACCTCCGCAAAGGCCCGCCGCGCCAAGCAGGCCACGGGCCGAACCCTGCTCCTCGGCATCACCAAGGCGTCGCTCCAGTCCGACTCGTTCCTCTCGGGCGCATCGTTCCAGGAGACGACCAAGGTGCTCACCGAGGCGTCGCTCCGCGGCGCGTCGGACGAACTGATCGGCCTGAAGGAAAACGTGCTCCTCGGGCACCTGATCCCCGCCGGCACGGGCTTCCGCGCTCACCAGGCGATCCGCCCGAAACTCCTCGCCGAGCCGCCGCCCTCCGAGGAACAGGACATGGAGTCCTCGCTCGCCGAAGCCGCGACAAAGGCCGAGGCCCTCGGCGCCACCCGCGAAGAACCCTCTCACCTCTCCATCGAGGTCGGGGAAATCCTCATCGGCGACGCCACGAAGTCGATGCAGGAAACGCCCTGAATCGGCGGTATACTGACCAGGAACACAGAGCCCATGGGAACACCCCGTGGGCTTTTTGCTTCCCAGGGCAATCGCAATGTCGATCGGATGCACCGGTCTTGCCGTCCGCGGCAAGGCCGGGACGAACTTGCAACCCCGCCCGGCCTCGCTGCAAAGCCAGCGCTTTCGACGCGGGCATTCCTGGTATGTCGTGTACCGATTCGACGATCGACTCGTCGAGGTTCTGCGCGTGATTCATGCGTCGCGCGACATCCGGCGAATCCTCGGCGAGGTGGAATAGACTTGCCTTGGTCCGATTTCCATCCAACCGCCGCATGTCCTACTCTGACTCGCCATTAGACCAGCCTGGCGCGAGCGACACGGAGCCGCCCAATGCGCTCCCGCGCCTCCTCGCCAAGGCCCGCGGCCTCCCCGCGTCCCCGGGCGTCTACCTGATGAAGGACGCCGCGGGCATCGTCATCTACGTCGGCAAAGCGGCGAACCTCCCCGACCGCGTGTCCTCCTACTTCGTCCCCTCCGCCGACCTCGGCCCAAACAAGCAGCCGATGATCGACCTGATCGCGGACTTCGAGTTCCTCGTCTGCGAAGGCGAATGGGAAGCGTTGCTCACCGAGAACCGCCTCATCAAGGACATCCACCCGCGCTTCAACGTCCGCCTCACCGACGATAAGACCTTCCCCTACCTCGTCATCACGCGCAACGAGGACTTCCCTCGCGTCCTTGTAACTCGCAATCCCGCGGGCCTCGATGAGATCGGCCGCATCCGCCCAGAGATGAAGAACGCCCGCGTCCTCGGCCCGTTCACCAACGCCGGCGCCCTCCGCGAGGCCGTAACGCTCCTACAGCGAGTCTTCAAGTACCGCACCTGCAAGATCGACATCACGGACGGCGACGAGAAGAACCGGTACTTCCGCCCCTGCCTCCTCTACACCATCGGCCAATGCACCGCCCCCTGCGCCGCGAAGATCACGCAGGTCGGTTACGCCGCGGACATCGAACGATTCGTGAAGTTCCTCGAATCGAAGCGTTCCGTCATGCTCCGCGAGATGCGGGCCGAGATGGAGCAGGCCGCCGCCGCGCTCGAGTTTGAAAGGGCGGCGAATCTGCGCGACCAGATCAAGGCGATCGAGCGCCTCGACGAGCGCTCGAAGCGTTCCGCCGGCTGGCAACCCGAGGCCGAGGCCGCCTACATCGATCCGAAGAAAGGCCTGCGCGCCCTGCGCAAGGTGCTCGACCTTGACCACGCCGTGCGCTGCCTCGAAGCCATCGACATCGCCCACCTCCAGGGTGGCGAGACCGTCGGCGCCAAGGTCTGCTTCGTCGACGGCCGGCCCCTCAAAAGCGAGTACCGCCGCTACCGGATCCGCACCGCCGACGGGGGGAACGATGACTACCAGTCCATCCGGGAAGTCGTTCTCCGCCGATACCGTGAAGCCGGCGCGGGCAACGAACTGTACCCCGACGTGATCCTGATCGACGGCGGCCTCGGGCAGTTGCACGCCGCCCTCGAAGCCTTCGACCACCTCGAAATGCGCCCGCCGATGGTCATTTCACTGGCGAAGAAAGAGGAACTGATCTACGCCCAGAAGCGCGCCGAGCCCATCCGCCTCGGCCGCGAAAACCCCGCCCTCCGCCTCTGCCAGGCGATCCGCGACGAGGCCCACCGCTTCGCGCAGCATTATCACCATGTGCTCCGCCGACGGAAGACCATCGAGGAGGAATGACTCAGCACGCCTTCTTCGCGGGGTGATTCATCGAAAAGCCGTGCCACGGTTCACGGCTTCGGAATCTCCTCCGGTCGCGGCAGTTGCCGCCCGTGCCGAGCGGCGACCACCACAACTCTCTACCGCTGGTCGTCAACAACAAAGAGCAACATGAATCCACCAACGGAGAGTTCACGAATCTCGATGCCGAGAATCGCCGCCTCTGCCGCGAGCGGGAATCGTCGGGGCAGCGCCTCAAGATCGTCCGCCGCCGCCAAGGCCCTCCCAAGCCAGCGCCCTGCATTCAAGGGCGACTGCGCCTCCTCCGAGATGTACCGCGCATGCGCTTGAATCCGTGCCCGAGCCTCGGGGGTGATCCGCACCGTATACGTCATGGCCCGATCGTCAATCCGATCTCTTGGGCGATCTCACGGATCGACTCGCGATAGGCTTGAGTTCGATCTGCTCGGACGTCCGCAAGCCCCCGCTCGATGCCGGCAAGACTGTCCGCAAGCTCGGCCTTGGCGAGCAACTCGTCAAAGACCGATGGGCTCAGGACAATCGCCTCCGTTTCACCGTTTGAAGTTACATAGAGCGGCCGGCCCGTGGACCGAATCCTGTTCAGATGTTCTCGGAGGTTCTGCCTCGCGTCTCCGAAACTCGCCTTGTCGCTCGCGGGAGTCATTCGATGTGGCCCCTCTTCGGCTTGCGGTGAATCATCATAGGCGCCCAGTCTCCAATCCGCCAAGCAGACCTTCCAGGCGTCGGAGAATCCAACCTCGAAGCCGCTTGAGGATATCGCCACGGCGTCGCGCCCCACTTCGAGAAGTCTCCGCCACGGCTACCCGTCCAGCGCCGTCATCTCGCCCGGGATCGGGCCGCGCTGAACGTGCCCGCCGCAGATCCACTCGAACAGCGGCGTCGCCATCAGCGTCGTAACAATCGCCATGATGACCATGATCGAGAAGAGCGTCGGCGTGATCAGCCCCGCCTCCAGGCCGATGTTCAGGATGATGAGCTCCATCAGCCCCCGCGAGTTCATCAGCGCCCCGATGCCCAGGGATTCACGCCACGGCTCGCCGTTCAGCCTCGCCGCGAGCGACGTCGCCGCAAACTTTCCGACGATCGCGGCGGACAGAATCACGAGGGCGATCAACCACAGGTGGGCCGTGGACACCAGCCCAATCCGCGTATTCAGCCCGGAATACACGAAGAACAGCGGCAGCAGGAACGTTGTCACCAGCGGCCCGAGCGTCGCCTGGAGGCGCTCGTTCAGGACCCCCCGCGGCATCGCCGCCCCGAGCATGAACGCGCCGAACACCGCGTAGATCCCGATCGCATCCGTGAAGTACGCCCCGAGCATCAGCAGAACCAGCACGAACGACAACATCGGGTTCGTCAGCGTCTGCTCCCGCCTCGCCATCACTTCAAGCCGCGCAAGCCACGGCCTCGCGACGACGAACAGGACGAACGCATACGCCAAGCCCCCGCCGATCGCCGCCCCCGCGAGCATCGCGTCGTGCTTGAACGTCGCGAGCACTATGGCGAGAATGCACCACGCCGCCGCGTCGTCGGATGACCCCGCGGCGAGCGCCAGCGTGCCGAGGCTCGTCCCCGACAGGCCCCGCTCGTAGATGATGCGGGCGAGCATCGGGAACGCCGTGATCGACATCGCCGCCCCCATGTACAGCATGGCCTCGCCGGTCGACACGCCTTCGGTAAACAGCGTCCGGTCCGATACGAACAACACCGCAAGAGCGCTCCCCAGCGCGAACGGCGTCGCGATCCCCGCGACGGAGACGGACAGCGCGCTCCGCAACCGCCTCCGGATCAGCCCCACATCAAACTCAAGCCCCACAAGAAACATATAAAGCACAAGGCCGACCTGCGCCATGCAATAGATCACCGACAGCGAAGGCTTCGTGAACAACGCGCCCGAAAACTCCGGGAGTACCATCCCCAGCAGCGACGGCCCCAGCACCACGCCGGCGATCATCTCACCCACCACCGTCGGCTGCCCCAGCAGCCGCTTCGCCAGCCACGCAACACCCCGGCACGTCAGGATGATGATCGTCAACTGCAGAAACAGCAGGATGGCGAGGTGGTCGTTGCTCGTCGGATCGGGCAAAAACACGGCGCACTCCGCACGGGGGTTGGCGTTCCACCGCCACGACAACTCCGGAATCCAGACCCTGTATCGACAATACCAGAATCCTTCTAAACAGCATCCCGCAGTTCCCGCTTTTCACGCTATATTCACCCCATGCGGCTATCGCAGGGTTTTCTCGTATTCGCCTCGGCGGGCCTCCTCGGATGCTCTTTCGCCGGGAAGCCCACCCGCGAGGTCCACTTGCATCTGCAGCACGAAGGCAGGCCCATTCACGGGGCACACATCCGCGCCGTCGCCGTGGACGCGAGCGCCGTCCCGCTGCCGGTGTCCGCCGACAGCCTCGAGCAGTCTTCCTACGCCGTCGGCGACACCGCCGCGACCGACGCCGAAGGCCTCGCGTCGCTCCGCCTCTACACAAAGACCCCGCACCTCATCGAGGTCGCTCCGCCCCCGTTCGGCCCGTTGGCGGGGACCGGCCCCTGGATCTGGCGACTTGATGCCGAGGCAGCGACCCTCTCCGAACAAACCGACAACGACGCCTTGCGCCGGCCCTCGCTTCGACTCCAGTCTCACTAAACCAGGCAGCCTGGCGTCAATGTGCGGCCCGACTTGACCGGGGCCACCGATCGCCCCTGAGACTGGTGAAACTCGGCGCGACGCCATCAAACGATCGGGCCGGTGGTTTCAAAGGCCGACCGGCAGCGCCCCGACTTCGGGGGGGGCCTGAATCAGATGTCGAACGCCACGAGCGCCGCGACAATGGCGGGGTCGACGTCCCAGTCCCCGGTGATCGTCTCGTCGACTTCCTTGTCGCCGACCTTGCCCTTGACGGACCACTCGTTGCTCAGCAGGCCCTTCTGCTTGGTCTTGAGGTCGATTTTGATGTCGCCGTTCTTGCCCTCGATGTTCCAGCCTTGGGCCGGGCCGGCGGATTTGATCGTGAACTCGACCTTGTTTTCGCCGTTCTTGCCCTCGCCGGAGAAGCCCTGGAACAGGTGCTTGTCCTCGATGGAGACATCGAGTTTGCCGATCGTGTTCTCACCCGTGAGGGCGAAGGAGGTCAGCCCCTTCCGCTCGGCCTTGATCTTCTGCGTCGGAACCCACGCCAGCGCCGAGACGGCCAACGTGCAGACCACAGCGACGGCGGGGATCAGTGTGCGAATATTCATCAGAAACTCCTTGTGTTGTGCTTCCGTGCGTGCGAGCCCGGCCAAGACCGGGTGGCAAGAGCATAGCCGATGCCCCGCCGAGCCAGGGCAATCGCACTGTTCGGCTGCCCCGGTCTTGCCGGCTTTGCAGCGAGGCCGGGCTGGGTTGCCAGTGCGTCCCGGCCTTGCCTCAGACGGCAAGACCGGGGCTCCCCGTTGATAATGCGATTGCCCCGCACCGATCTCGCGCCGGCTGAACTCCGCCCCGTCTGACCCTATGATTCACGCCATGCCCCGCTCGGTGCTCCTCCTCGTCAGCCGGTCGAAGCCACAGGTCGCGGACGCCGTGCCGGAAGTGCGTTCGCTCATCGAGAAGCACGGCCGACTCGCGTCGGAACTTGAGGTCTCCGCGGAACCGCTCCGCGAGGCTTGCGGCGCGGACCTCATCATGGTCCTCGGCGGCGATGGCGCGCTCCTCTCGCAGGCCCGGCGGTGCCTCGATCTCGGCCTGCCGCTGATCGGCGTCAACCTCGGCTACCTCGGCTTCCTGTCGGAGTTCGATATGCCCGCGCTGCGACAGCAAGCCTCGGCCCTGCTCGGCAACGGGAAACTCGAACTGCGCGAACGCATGCTCATCGAGATCGCCGTGCAACGCACCGCGGCAGGAGCGGTCTTCACCGGCCTCGCGATGAATGACTGCGTCATCACCGCCGGCCCGCCGTACCGGATGATCGAGTTAGGCATGACGATCGACGGCGACGAAGGACCGGGCCTTCGCGGCGACGGCGTGATCGTGTCAACACCCGCCGGCTCGACCGCGTACAGCGTCTCGGCGGGCGGGCCGATTGTGTCGCCCGAGATTCCGTCGCTCACCGTAACCCCGATCGCGCCGCACTCGCTCGCGTTCAGGCCGATCGTCCTCCCGGCGTCAAGCCGGATCGAGCTGCGCCTCCTCAAGGCCAACGCCGGCTGGCCCCCCGCCGACGCCGAGGGCACCACGCTCATCCTCGACGGGCAGGTCCACTGCACCCTCCGCACCGGCGACCACATCTCAGTGCGACGCCACCCGACGCCCGTTCACCTGGTCAGGAACACGAGGTCGACCTACTGGCAGGCGCTCGTGCAGAAGATGCACTGGGCGGTCAGGCCGGGGTGAACGGCTCCATGCACCGCCGCGCCTATACTCCCGATCATGTGCCTTCACGTCGACGACAACTTGCTCGCTCAAGCAGGGCTGACCGAACGGGAGGCGCTCGTTGAACTGGCGTGCGCGCTCTTCAAGGCCGGTCGGCTGTCCCTCCCCGTAGCGACGCGCCTTTCCGGGTTGACGCGCCCCGAGTTTGAAAGCGCGCTGAGAAGTCGGTCCATCCCCGTCCTCACGATTACAATGGACGACTTCCGCCATGATCTCCGCACGCTTGGGATCCCGGAGTCGGACGATTGAGCGCCGTTGTCTCGGATACATCGCCCATCCATGCGTTGAACCATCTTGCCCTACTCGGGTTGATTCCACGAATCGAGGGTCGAACCCTCGTGCCCGTGGCCGTAGCAACCGAGCTGGCCTCTCCACAATCAGGTCTCGGGCCTATCGAGATCGGCCGCCGCGCGGGCTTCGAAATCGTGGCCGTACGGGACACCGCCGCGGTTGCAGGGCTCCTTGAAGGGCTTGATCCCGGGGAGTCGGAGGAGATCATTCTGGCTAGGGAGGTTTCGGCGGCAGTCCTGCTCATGGATGAACGGGATGGCCGCGCCGAAGCCATCAAACGGGGACTCAATGTCGTTGGGACGCTGGGAGTGCTTCTCCGGGCAAGGAAAGATGGGCTTCTGCCGGCCATTGCGCCCATGATCGATCGACTCCGGGATGACATTCAGTTCTTCGTTTCCGATGATCTTCGGGCGAGTATCCTCCGGCTTTCCGGCGAGTAGAAGGTGGCAATCCTCCCCATGCCAGGTCAATCTGCGGCGTCCCCAATCCCTCGGACGATCAACACCCCGCTCGGCGCCATCACCGCCGCTGCGTCATCCGCCGGCCTCGTTCTTCTCGATTTCTCCGACAATCGCGCCCCGCGGCGCGAACTTGCCGACACCACCGCCGGCATCGCTCGCGCCATCGAGCCGGGGGCGAACAGCATCCTCGATCAGACCGGAGCAGAACTGTCAGAATACTTCGCCGGCGCCCGCCGCACGTTCACCGTCCCCCTCGACCTCTGCGGCACGGCGTTCCAAGTCAGCGTCTGGGATCAACTCCTGAGGATCCCCTTCGGCGAGACGCGCACCTACGCCGAGGTCGCCCGCGCCCTCGGCAATCCGAGCGCCACCCGGGCCGTCGGCGCCGCCAACGGCCGCAATCCCATCGCGATCATCGTCCCCTGCCACCGAGTCATCGCCGCCGACGGCACGCTCTGGGGCTACGGCGGCGGGCTGGAGCGCAAGCGGTGGCTGCTGGAGCACGAGGGGGCGCTGCCGCGGACGACGGCGAGCGAGCCGGGGCTATTCGCGGCCTATCATTGAGCCATGGTCCTCAATCTCCGAGACGACATCCTGAAGCAGGCCGGCCTGACCGAGCGCGAGGCGGTGATCGAGTTCGCATGCCGGCTGTTTGACGCCGGGAAACTCGACCTCTGGCCGGCGGCACAGTTGGCGGGGCTGACGCGGGTGGAAATGGAGGAGGAGTTGTTCGCGCGGAAGATCCCGATCTACCGGCCGACAGTGGAGGATCTGTTGCGCGACTTAGCGAACATCGAGGCGTTCGAGGCCGGTCGGTGAGCGTCGTTGTCAGCGATACATCACCGATCCGAGCGCTGCACCATCTGGGCCTGATCGGGATGCTGGAGAGACTGTACGGAGCGGTGCTGGTGCCGGATTCGGTGGCGACCGAACTGACCATTGGGAATCGGCGCTTCCCGTCGCTGGACCTCACGGCGTTTCCGTTCATCGAGGTGCGAAAGGCGACCGATGCCGATGCGGTCGCCCGACTCCGCATCATGCTTGATGCGGGAGAAGCGGAAGCAATCGTGCTTGCCGAGGAGATCCACGCATCGCTGCTGCTGATCGACGAGCGAATCGGCGCGGCCTATGCGGCAGCACTGGGACTGCGGGTCACGGGCGTGGTCGGCGTACTGATCCAAGCGAAGCGGCAAACGCTCGTGAAGGAAGTCGGGCCGGTGCTCCATCGATTGCGGGATGAGGCCGGGTTCTTCTTGTCCGAGAATGTTCTGCGACAGGCGAAGATTCTGGCGGGCGAGCCGTAGGGCCGGGCCGATCGTTGATTGGAGTCAGTCGACATTCTGCTCATGCATCACTTCGTCGATGGTCGGAGCCGTCTCAACAACGATCGGCACGATGTGCTGCACGAACTCCTCCGGAGAGTCCCTCGTGGACTCTGGAAGGTCAAACGTGTAGACGATCAGCGAGCTCGGATCGGTCGGGTTGCCACGGAGTCGTTTGAGGTGGGCACCAAGACGTTCTGGCCAACCGAGTTCGGCACCAAGTGTCCGAATCCCCTCGGTAATAAAGCCCTTCAACTTCAGCAGATCGTCGAGCCGATGTGCGGCAGCCTTTGAAGACTTGCCCTGCCGTGGCCAGAGTTCGCAATGAATCACCCAATGCCCGGGCCTGCATGCTTCGTAGTGCACCTCGATGCCTCGGTAGCCGATCGTTTCGCCGTCCGTGGCCGGAGTTCGCCACGTCGGCTTCTTGACCTGAAGCAGATCGTTGAAATCGGCTCCCTTTCCCCACACTTCAACAAGTTCAGGCGGAAAACCCAACTCGGAGAGCCTTGGATCGGCGCGAAGCAGCAACTAAACACGATTGAAGTAGTCCGATGCCATCAACTACTCCTTGGGAGTTCGGAATCAGCGTTTCCAATGCAACGGGACATGCGGAATATCGTAGCCTTCTGACCAATCACCCCCAGCGTCTCCCCCAGCCCCGGGCTGACGCCCGTGCCCGTCATGGCCACACGGATGGGCTGGGCCACCGTGCCCATCGGGAGGTTGTGCTGCTTTGCGAACTGCTCGATCGCGGCGTGGATCGCGTCGGGGGTCCAGGGGTGGAGTTGCTCGAAGATGGGGAAGAGGGCGCGGAGGATATCGAGGCCGGAGGAGAAGGCGGTAGAGGAGGTAGAGGCGGATTGCAAATCCGTCCCACCGAGGGGGGGTAGAGGGGAAAGGAGGTGTTTCCTCACGGCGGCGGAGTCGTAGACGATCGCGTCGTCCGGCGTGAACGCGAACATCGCCGGCTTCACCGCGTCGCGCAGCGTCCGGCAGCGGGGCTTCACCGCTCGCCCCAGCCAACTCGCCCGCTCCGTCCCGAGCGCCCGCAACTTCGCCGCGATCTCCGGCTCGAATCGCTCGCACCACGCGAGCCAGCGAGCCGCGAACTCCGCGTCGGGCATCGCGTTGATCGCGTCGGCATTGAAGGCCGCAAGCTTCTTGCGGTCAAACCTCGCGTTCGACTTGCCGATCGCCGGCAGGTCGAAATGCTCGGCGAGAAACTTCATGTCGAATCGCTCGAGGTTTGTCCCGTCGGCGTTCTTCATCCCCCCCCCGGGGTTCCAACCCAGCAACGCGATGAAGTTGCAGATCACCTCGAGCAGATACCCGGCCTTGCGGAAATCCTCGACGGAAACCTCCGGCAGCGTCAGCCCCATCGCGTCCGCGAGCGCCTCCAACTGCCCCGTCTCAAGTTGCCGCTTCTTGTCGGCGAGCCAGCCGTCAAAAGTCGCCGCGTCGATCGTCGGCACGGGCGAGGCCTTCAGCCCCGCCTTCCTCACGGCTTCACGAGCCGTCGCGTCGCGCTCGCGCTTGCTCATCTTCGCCCCCTGATCGTTGAAGATCAGCGGCATGTGCGCGTAGACCGGCGTCCGATACCCCAGCACGCGCTGGAGCGCGACGTGCCTCGGCGTGTTCATCAGGTGTTCCTGCCCGCGGAGCACATGCGTCACCCCCATGAGTTCGTCATCGACGACCACGCCGAAGTGGTACGTCGGGAACCCGTCGGCCTTGCGCAGCACGAAGTCATCGACCTCGCCCGCCGCGAACGAAACCTCGCCGAGCACTTCGTCCACGACACACACCGGCTCCTGCGGCGCGCGCAGCCTGATGACATGCGCCTCTCCCACCCCGGAGGCCGCCATCCGCCGACGCTGCTCCGCAAGCGGCATGATTTCCGAGTCCGCCGGCCGATACCGGAACGTCTCGTTCTTCGCCGCCGCGGCCTTGCGAGCCTTGTCGATCACGTCGGCGGGGGTGAAGTCGGCGTAGGCCACGCCGCGGGCGAGCATCTCGTCGATCACTTTGTTGTAGATGCCGAGGCGCTGGGACTGGTGGAAGGGAGCGACGTTTCGGGGGTCGCCGCCTATTCGATGCGAAGACCCGCTTCCTGACGGTCTCGGCTCCGGCAGCGTCAGTTCCGGTCCCTCGTCCCATTCAATTCCAAGCCACGCGAGGTCTTCGAGAATCCCTCGGGCCGACGCCTCGCTCGACCGCGCCTGGTCGGTGTCCTCGATGCGGATCAGAAAGTGCCCGCCTCGGCGTCGCGCGTACGCCCAGCAGAACAGGGCCGTGCGAGCCCCGCCGATATGCAGATGTCCGGTCGGCGATGGTGCAAAGCGGGTGATGACGAGTCGATCCTCGCCGGTGCCGGAGCCAGTCCCGAGTCCATGCGTTGCCATTCGTGTCGTGAGGATAGCAGGCGATTCACATCCACCGGCGCGTTCATCCGCGTGCGTCAGGGCCATCGCGCGGTCCAAGATCAACAGCATCGGCGGCCCCGGTCTCGCAGTCCGCGGCGGGGCCGGACGGCGGACGCTTCATTCGCCCACCCCCGGGGGCGGGGCGGAGAACCGGGAGATGGTGAATGGCGCGCGTTCGAGTGGCTGGCTCGCCGAGCCTCGCGGCGCTACCGCTATTGCCGCGCGCCCTGACGGGCGAAAGGCCGGCGGATCATTGAACGACGGGAGGGACGCCCAAGCCTCCATCACCCCATCACCCCATCACCCCATCACCTCATCACCCACTCTCCCCCTCCTTCTTCATTCCCCCGAACAGGAAGAACTCCATCAAGGCTTCCCCCGGCTCGATGTGCAGCGCGGCCGCGTCAGCCTGCGCCTCCGTCATCGGCTTGCGCCCCATCGCCTTCACGCCCGTGCCCGCCAGGACAAACGGCGGGGGCGTCGCGTCGTGCTTCAGCGTTTCGCAAAGCGTGTAATGGTCGGGCGCCACGAGCATCCGCCACCCCGGCCCCGGCACGCCGTAGCGCTTCAGACACTCCTCCAGCAACGGCCCGACGACGTGCTTGTCGATCGCCTCGATGGCTTCGATCTTGGTCTGCCAGTCCCCTTGGTGTGCCGCTTCGTCCGGCGATTCGACGTGGACGATGACAAGGTCGTACCGTTCCAGGGCCGCGATCGAGTACCGCCCCTGCGCCTCGTAGTCATTGTCGTGGTAACTCGTCAGCCCCGGCACGGCGATGCGGTCGAGCCCCGCATACGCCGCGATCCCCGCGAGCAGGTCCACCGCCGTCGTGATGCACCCGCGCACGCCGAACTTCTCCTGAAACGGCGGAATCGTCGGGCGCGTCCCCTGCCCCCAGATCCACGCCATGCTCGCCGGGCGCATCCCCGCTTCCCAGCGCGTGATGTTCACCTCGTGCTTCGAGAAGCACTCCCGGCTGCGCTCCATCAACCTCGTCAGCACCTCCGCGTGTTCGCCCCTGGGCAGGAACTTCCGCCACGGCTTCTTCGGGATTTCGTGCGGCGGATACGTCAGCAAACGATCCTTCCCGCCGATCGTGCCGCGGTAGTCGCGTTTGCCGCGGTCGATCAGGATGTTGCGGTACGACACCCCCGGGTGCAGCGTGAACTGCCCGGCGAGTTCAGGCTCGGTCTTCTTCCAATACTCCGCGAGCGACGAGATGAGCGCCCGCGCCTCGCCGTCGGTGATCTGCCCCGCGGAATGATCGAGCATGCGTCCGTCCGCCGCCGCCGGCCCGGAGTCGGCCGTCACGGTGACGAGGTTCAGCCGGAATATCCAGTCCTGCATCCCCGGCGCGATCCCCAAGGCCGCGGCCTCAAGCGGCGCCCGTCCCGTGTGATACTTCGCCGCGTCGTACCCCAGCAGCGTCATGCAGCAGACGTCAGACCCGGCGGCAAACCCCGGCGGCGTGGTCCGCACCGTCCCCTGCTGCCCCATCGCCGCCAGTTTCGCAAGATTCGGCGCCGCCGCCGCTTCCAGCGGCGTCAGGCCGTTCATTGCGGCGATCGGCTTGTCCGCGGCGCCGTCGGGGATGATGAGGACGTACTTCACCTGGGCGAGTATCCCAAAGCCGTGATTCGGTCCAGAAGGCTATCCGCTCACAACATCACTCGGTTCCAGGACCGAGATGGATTCGTGCCTCCGGAAGTCGCCGATATTGAAACTCAACAACGTGCTCACGCCGTGAGCCCGCATGGCGGCCGCGAGCCTCGCATCATGCGCCGCCTTGCCCGAAACCCGGCCCTTGCCGATGATCTCCCGCCAAGTCGTGTACACCAACGGCAGATCCGGTAGCAACACCAGCACCGACTCGAATTCCGCCAACTTCGTCGCGCCCAGTTCAGGCGAAAGCCCGAGACCGTTCTGCGCCGTCGGCCTGGTGGCGACGACGAAGAACTCATAGAACACTTGCGGAACGGCGCACAGCTCATGCCCCTTCCGCAGCATCGCCTGGACTGCGGCGCCCGCAACCTCGCGCTGCGGGTCATGCCGGCTGATCGATCGGATCAGGATGTTGGTGTCGAGCAAGACTTTCACGAGCCCCGGTCCTCAGGTCCGCCGTAGATGCTCTCGCGGCTGTCATCGACCACATGCCCCGGCGGCAGGTTCCTCTCCCCCCATTCGCGCATCGATGCCGTGAGCCGATCGAATGCCGCCAAACGCCTTTCAATCTCCGCGCGATCCGCCGTCTGTTCCGCCTGCCCATTCGTCGCGCCTCCCGGCCCGTTCCCCGCGATTGACTCCAGAAACTCCGCCAACGACATCCCCCGAGCAGCAGCCTGCTCGCCCAGCCGCTTCGCCACCGCCTCGCTCACCTCGATCCTGGTCATGCGCAGATGATAGCCCCTGGCCTCTCCGCGAACGCGGCCCACTTGTCGCGAAATTGTGGAAGATCCGCGCAATGTCTGGCGGTACTTCCCCCGACGTACAGTCTCCTCGCCCATGTCCAACGAACCTCAGCCAGGCTTCGACTTCCAGCGATACGACCCGCAGAGCCAGCCCGCGTCGGCCTTTCGCGGCGGGAGAGCGGCAATCAGCCCCACCGCCGCCACGCGAACTCTGCAAGGCCTCTTCGACCGCCTCCCGCCGCACTCGCTTGAAGCGGAGATGTCGCTGCTGGGCTCGATGATCCTCGATCACAAGGTCGTCGGCGAGGTCATCGGCATCGTCCCCAACGCCGACTACCTCTTCTCGCCCTCGCACGCCGCGATCTTCGACTGCCTCGTCCGCAACTACGACGTCCACCGCTCCGGCGATCTCGTCCAACTCACCGAGGCCCTCCGCGACCGACAGTTGCTCGACAAAGTCGGCGGGCAGGATTACCTCATCCAACTCGCCGAGTGCGTCCCTTCATCTGTCAACGCCCCCCACTACGCCCGCATCGTCCGCGACAAGGCCCACCTTCGCCGGCTGATCGACGCCGCGGGGCAGATCCTCTACGACGCCTACCACTCCGCCGACGCCGCCGACGCCGGCGCCCGCGAAATCCTCGACAAAGCGGAGCAGATGATCTTCCAGATCGCCGAGCAGTCCGTCGGCATCGATTCGGAGAAACTCGAGACGCTCCTCGAGCAGGCCCTCGACATGCTCGACGCCCTGCACCGCTCCGGCCGGACCATCACCGGCATCGCCACGGGCTACTACGACCTCGACGAGATGACGAGCGGCCTGCAGAAGGGCGAGATGATCATCGTCGCGGCCAGGCCCAGCATGGGCAAAACTGCCTTCGCTTTGAACCTCGCCGAGCAGGTCGCCTTCGGCGGGTCGCCCCACGACGAAAAGGGCCCGCACACCCCCGTCGGGTTCTTCTCGATGGAGATGAGCAAGCAGTCCGTCGTCCAGCGCCTCCTTTCCGCCCACTCCGGCGTCGACTCGCACAAGATGCGCCGCAACATCCTCAGCCACGAGGACTTTCGGCAACTTGCGACATCCTGCGGCCGGCTCGCCGAGGCCCCCATCTTCATCGACGACACCCCGGGCCTCACCGTCCTCATGCTCCGCGCCAAGGCGCGGCGCATGGTCGCGCAGCACGGCGTGCGCTGCATCTTCGTCGACTACCTCCAGTTGATGAGCGCCCCGAGCGCCGCGAAGGAATCGCGCCAGGCCGAGGTCAGCACCATCTCCCGAGGCATGAAGGCGCTCGCCCGCGAACTGAACATCCCCATCGTCTGCCTCGCCCAGTTGAACCGCCAGGCCGAACTCCGCGAAGGCAATCGCCCCCGCATGGCCGACCTGCGAGAGTCCGGATCGCTCGAGCAGGATGCCGACGTCATCATGCTCCTCCACCGCGAGGAGTACTACCACCTGCAATCGCAAACCTGGGCCGAGGAAAACCCCGACAAGGTCGGCATCGCCGAGGTCATCATCGCAAAGCAGCGCAACGGCCCGACCGGCACCGTCGAACTCCGCTGGAACGCCAGCACCACACGCTTCCAGAACCTCTCACGATCCCACGCCCCGGAAATCACGACACGCCCCGCAGAGCCAACCTCACGACCCCCAACTCCGAGTCCCACACCAACACCTCCCTCTTCCTTCGCCCCAGGTTCCAAATCCGGCCCCGTGGAGAACTACAGAGATGGCGGCGGCCCCGACCGCGATCCGCCGGAATCATCGGAAGAGAACATCGACGACATCCCGATCTGATCGAGCGCTTCGCCCCATCCTTTCCGCAAGGAATGCGCCCTCACGCCCATTCAGCGGGGATCTCCTGCTGCGATTCCACTGACAACATCTTGTCAGTCGCCGCGCAGTTTTGGATGTTTCCGCTCGGCCACGCTGCCATACCCCTGTCATCCTTCTCTCGCACCCTCCGCTCGCTGGCGTGTGATCGTCGCCGGGCCCGCGTGGCGCGGGGTCGGCTCGTTCGACGCCCGCGCGCGAGGGCGTCGTCATGGTCGGGTCCGGCTTGGCGAGGGGACAGGGCACGAGGCTTGTCGGTGTCCCCCGGCTCGCCTTCATCATCATCTCGACGGGAATCA
This sequence comes from uncultured Phycisphaeraceae bacterium, assembly GCA_964490785.1. Taxonomy (GTDB): domain Bacteria; phylum Planctomycetota; class Phycisphaerae; order Phycisphaerales; family UBA1924; genus JAEUIV01. The sequence continues at coordinate 29,944 of CAZBDZ010000015.1, read as the reverse complement.
CAGCCGCGCCCGGGAACCGCGCCGACGCCGGTGATCCGAACTGCGAAGGCGTCGTCAACTCGGGCGCGATCGCTTCGTTCTTCGACGCCGCCCCAACGCGTCGCGTCGATCTCGTCATGCTCGGCGATTCGAACCAGGCCTACGGCGGGCACGGATGGGACCATGCGTGGACCGCCGCGCTCGCAGAGCGCTTCGGCGTCTACGCAACTGGCCTCCTCTCCGCCGGCGAAGGCGCGGGCAACGGCGGAAGTCTCGGCGCCACCTGGCAGGGATTCTCGACCGCCTCCTCTGGGCTCTTCGATTACTCCGGCGCCGACGCCGCGCTTGACGAGTATCTCCCGGGCACCATGCCGGTGCCCCCACACGGCTATCTCTTTCTCCCCGCTGGGGAGCGGGCCGGCGGGTCCATGAATCATGGAATGTTCGTCGAAGCCGGCTCGTTCCTCGGCGTGAACGACGCACTCCGATTCCACGTCGCCACAGGCGTATTCCCCGCCGGCGACCCTGGATCATTCCGTCTCGCGATCCGCCTTCAGCAATCACCCTGGACCTTGCTCGCCGCAAGCCCGACCCTTTTCACCGGAGGCCCGGCGGCTGGCGTTGCGCTCTCAGCCGTGGATCTCCCCGCGGCGGCGCGCAACGCCGCCCTGGGCTTCCGATTCACCCCGTGGGGGACCGACATCGTCGGCCCATTCATCGCCTATTGGATGCGCGTCGAGAACCTCTCGCGCTCCGCCGGCGCGTCGGCCCACACCCTCTACAGCGCCGGCGGGCAGTCCGCGCGCGACATGGCCGCCGCCCTCCTCGCCGCGCCGGATGAGGAACTGCGCGTCCACTTCTCCCTTGTTCGCGCGCTCCAGCCCGAGCCGCGACTCGTCCTCATCCGCATCAATACCGGCCTGAACGACCGCAACGAAACCGAGCCATCCCTCGGCCCTGCCGGGATCGCCGATGCCGACAGCCCCGAGGCCTACGCCGACAACCTCACCGCCATCATCATGCGCATCGAACAAGTCTGGTCATCGAACGCCTGGCCTATGGAGGAACTCCATTTCCTCCTCAGCCCCTCGCATCCCGTATCGCTGCCCGACGACGCGGAACTGGACTCGTACCGCACCGCGGCGACGGCGCTGGCCCTCTCCCACCCGCGCTGCGCCGCGACGCGCTTCGATCGACTCACCGACGCCGCGGAAATGCTCGCCTTCGGCTGGTATCAATCGGGCGGCTCTGATCGGAACCACCTTACCGCCCCGGGCTTCCAGGCGCTCACCGCGCGCGAGCTCGACGCCATCCTCCCCCCCATCTGCCCCGGCGACGCAGACGGCGACTCCGACGCGGATTTCTCAGACATCTCCCTCATCCTCACACGCTGGCTCCAGTGCGCGCCCCTTCCCGGCCAAGGCGACGCCGACGGCGACCGGCATATCAACTTCATGGACATCACCGCCGTGCTGACCCACTGGGGCCCGTGCTCGTGATGACCTTCCGCCCCCCGGCAGGTCATCGGCTGAACTCTCAGTTCGAGGTGCCGGGGGGGGCAATCTCACGGAGGTAGGCCCAGGAATAGATGCCGGAGTCGTGGCCGTCGGAAAAGCGGATGCGGAGGGCATAGTTGCCGACGAGTTCAGCGGAGAGGGCCGTGAGGGGGTCGGCGGACTTCGTGGCGGGGAGGACCGTGAGGGGGTTGCTGGCGAGTTGTTCGCGGAGGGCGCGTGCCTCGGCGGAGGGGGACATCCGGCGGAGGTAGGCGATGGAGTAGTACGAGGTCGAGCCGTCGGCCCATTCAATGGCCAGGCCGCGGTCTTTTTTCAGGTCGATGCGTTTGGGAGGGTTCATAGGGGGTTCTGGTATGGAATAGGCTGCAACCGGCCGATGCGGATAGGGTAGGTTCCCTCTGCCGGGGTCTGGGCTTTTGCGTGAAGGAGACGAGCAGTGCGGAAATCAACACGTGTTTCGATCGGGGTGCTTGCGGCGATTCTGGCGTCTGGGACGGTGTTGGGGCAGGAAAAGGAAGGTCAGGCTCCGGCCCAGGCGATCCAGACGGCGGGGCAGGCCGTGCCTGTTACCCCCATCCAGAAGTTCATCGCCTACGGCAACGGCCCCGTGCCGATGGTGCTGATCCCGGATACGGGGTTCAATGCGAGCGTGTGGATGTCGTTCATGGAGCGGAACGGCGGGCGGTATTCGATGGTGGCGGTTACGTTTCCTGGGTTTGATGGGACCAACCCGCCGGAGTTGGGGCCGAAGGAGGATTGGGAGGCGATGCGCCTCTCGAACAACGCGGTGCTCGCGGTCGTGAAGATGATCGAAGAGCGGGGGTTGGACAAGCCGGTGGTGATCGGGCACGGCTACGGCGGGCACCTTGCCATGCGAATCGCGCTCGAACATCCGGACAAGGTGCGGTCGATCGTGTCGATCGACGGGCTGCCGGTGGCGCCGCTGGCGGATCCGAATCAGGACGACTCGCTCGGCGCTCGACGGCTGATCGTGCGGGAGGGGCTGGCGCCCAAGATGGGGATCATCTCCGAGCAGGAATGGAACGGTCGGCACTACTCAACGGCGTTCACGCTGGTGACGGACGGGCACCGTGCGAACGAACTGGCCGCGATGCTGGCGTCGCAGGATCGTGGGATCTATACGTTCATGATGTTCGAGGCGATGCTGTCGGACCTCCGCCCGGCGCTGAAGGGGCTGAGGGTGCCGATGCTGTGCGTCGCGCCGGTTACGCCCGACCCCGTTCCCCCTGCGGGCGTGGTTCACGCGGCGTGGTACAACAACCTTGGCACGCCGCCGGGATCGTGGCTGACGTTCTATCCGAACTGCCGGCATTTCGTGATGGACGACAACCCGGAGCAGTTGGACCACGATGTCGCGCTGTTCGTTGAAGGGAAGGACATTCCCGGAGCGAAGCGTTCGACTGAGCCGCTGCCGAAGGACGATGAGGCGGGGGACAAGTCGCGGCCGCTGCCGGACTACAGCGACGCATTGAAGCGGAAAGAGGCCGAGAAGGAGCGGGACGTGGAGCAGGGGAAGCCGGCGTCAGCGCCGTGACGGATGCTCACCTGACCAGGGATTCGCTGCGCTCATCCCGAACGTGCGTGCAAGGGGCGTCGGGCGCGCTACATCGGCTTCTTGACGATGGTGGCGTCGTAGACGCTGAGGAGTTTCTCCTTGTCGAAGATCATCTCCTGGCGTGAGAGGCCGACGATGTCGTACTCGGTGGTGAGTTCGATGGCGTCGACGGGGCAGGCCTCCTCGCACATGCCGCAGTAGATGCAGCGGAGTTCGTCGATCTCGAACTTGGCGGGGTATTTCTCGCGGTCGTCCCAGGGGGACTCGGCGGCGGAGATGTGGATGCAGTTCGCCGGGCAGATCGTCGGGCACATCATGCACGCGACGCATTTCACGCGGCCCGCGCTGTCGCGATTCAGCCGATGCACGCCCCGGAAGTTGGACTTCTGCATCCCCTGGTCGAGCACGTCGCGGTTCTCGCGGCGGTCTTCGGGGTACTGCATGGTGCGCGTGGTCTTCGCCCGGCCGAGGATGGGGAGTTTGGATTGGCCGAAGGAGGTGAAGAAGTGGCGCACGGTCGTGCCGAAGCCCTTGACGATCTCCGGGACATAGACCGCTTCGAGGCGGTTCATCTCGGGGCGGGCGAGGCGGATGAGGTCTTGTTCGCGGATGGTCATGGGGCGTGTCCGGAGGAGTTCGGCGCGTACTGTATCGACCGAACCACTGTACACGGTCGGGCGGGAAGCGTGGCGGGGGCGTCATCGCCGATCCGCCGCGGCACCGGGGTCAGCCGGCGCGGGTGGCGGCGGACTCGAAGTGATCGAGGGCCGCGATCACCTTGGGGACGTAGGTGTACGTCGGCCCGCCGCCCATCATGACGGCGACGCCCGCGGCCTCGAGAATCTGGTCGCGCGTGGCCCCGGCCTTGAGGCACTTCTCGACGTGCGAGTAGATGCACGGCTCGCAGCGTGCGGAGAGGCCGATGCCCAGGGCGATGAGTTCCTTCTCGCGGACGTCGAGTGCGCCCGCTTTCATGAGCGAGGCGAAGAACCCGCCGAAGGCCTTGGGGAGCTCGGGGACGCGGGACTTCATATCAACCATCGAGGCGGAGAATGCCGGATAAAACCCGTTCGTTGTTGCGGTGCTCATGGATCAACATCCTTTCTGATTGCAGCATGGGGCGTCGGTCGCGGCGCATGCGCCGGCGGCGCGGAAGGCGCGGTTCCAGGGCATGGCGCCCATCACGGCGGCGAGGCCGCACATTCCCGTCGCGCCGGCGAAAAACAACCCGACGCCGAAGAACCCTGTCAGGACCAGGAACCAGGGGGAGACGGTCGCCGCGAGGAGGCTTCCTGCGAGCACGGCGGCGCCGATGAACATCTGGACCTGGCGCATGATTGAGATGGGCATGCGGGTGTCGGTTTCGACCGGCAGTCCGGCGGCCTTCCACGCTTCGATGCCGCCTTTCAGCGTGATGGCCTCGACGCCTGATTGGAGGAGGCGGGCGCATGCCTCGGCGGACCGCCGGCCGCTCTTGCAGTGCAGCACGATTCGCGTTCCGTTGGCGGCGGGGACGGATGCCGGGCTGAATCGCGACAGGGGCACGAGACGCGCCCCGCCGATGTGTTCGCGGGCGTGCTCATCGGGTTCGCGCACGTCGACGAGCAAGGCTTCCTTGCGGTCGAGCCACGCGCGGAGGGTCGCCGGGTCGATTTCATGGATTGTGGTGGTGTGTTCCGTCATCGTTGGGACTCCAAGCGGTGCGTCTGCCCCGTCTTGAAGTTGGAGGCTGGAGCATAGACGATGGTTCCCGGATTGTGACCGGGGAGTGAGGCGGATTGGGGGTTGCCCTAGCCGATGCTCCGGACGCGCGCCAACGGCGCCCCCGCACCGATTGCCGCGGATCGTAATCGGTCGCACGGGGTGCGTAGAGTTGGGGGATGACTGCGAGGCGGCGATACCACTTCGGCGCGGCGGGGGTGATGTATGTGCTGGTGACGCTCTTCCTGGCGATCGGCGCGAGCAACAGCCAGAACAACCTGCTGTTTCTGGCGTTCTCCGCGGCGATCGGGGCGGGGATCGCCTCGGGGGTGCTGAGCGGGGCGATGATGATGGGGGTGCGCGTGGAGAGGTCGCTGCCCACGGCGGCGGCGGTTGGATCGCCGGCGATCGTGCGCTACACGGTGCGGAACCTGCATCGGTTCCTCCCGATCTTCGCGGTTACGGTGGAGGAGAGCGATGGGCGGGCATCGCGGCGCGGGGAGCGGGCGACGTGGATGAGGCTGATGCCCCGGCCGAGGGGCGTCGTGATGCACCTCGGCCCCGGCGAATCGGTCGAAGTGCAGGCGACGGTGCAGCCGACGCGGCGGGGCATCGCGGAGTTCAACGGCGTAAGGCTGGTGTCGGCGTTTCCGTTCGGGCTGATCCGCAAGAGCGTTACGTTTGAGTCGCGCGCGTCGCTGGTCGTCGCGCCGCGGTCGGAGCGGCTTCGGCGCGACGCGGCGTCGAACCTCCTGTCGCGGGCGGAGTCGGGGCACGCTTCGGCGGCGGTGCTGGGGCGAGGGGATGAGTTCTACGGCGTGCGCGATTATGTGCCGGGCGACAGCCCGCGGCTGATTTCGTGGCGCGCGACGGCGCGGACGGGCGCGCTGGTGGTGCGCGAGCACACGACGCCGACGATGGGCGTGCTGTGGATCGGGCTGAACTTCAACACGCCAGCCGAAGACGAGACGATCGAGCAGGCGGTGGTGCTCGCGGCGAGCCTGGTGGATTCAGCGATTCAGGCGGGAGTCGAGGTTGGATTGCTCGGCCCTGATTCGACGACGTTGGTGCAGCCCGGCGCGGCACCAAGGCAGAGGCCGGCGCTGATGGCGGCGCTGGCGCGGGTCGAGCCGGGCGTGCGCAGGCCCCGTGGGGCGCGGGGCGAGGATCCGTCCGACGCGGATCAGGAGGCGCGGCGGGCGGCGTGCATCGTGGTTCACTCGGGCGGAGTTGATCCGTCGTTCGGGCCGGCGGGGGCGCGGCACCTGACGGCGGCGGACCTGCCGAGGCTCACGGTGTCGCGCGCGAACTCGGCCTGGGGAGAAAGGGGGAGGGGATGATGCTGCTTCTGCGCTATTACCGCTGCGTGCATGTGCTTGTGTTTCTCGGAATCCTCGCGTACAGCGTCGCGGAAGAGAACCTGATGTATGCGATCGTGGCGCTGCCCGTGGTGGTGGCGGCGTACATGGTGGTCGGCGGGCCGGGGGGCAGGCCGCTGCCTCGGTGGATGATCAACCTTGGGCTTCTGGGGGCGACGGTGGCGATGGTGCTGAGTTGGAACGAGCCGCTGGGGAACACGATCAGCGTGCTGTGCTCGTACCTCGTGTGGCTGCAGTTGATCAAGTTGTTCGAGCCGAGAACAGTGCGGGACCAGGCGCAGGTGATCGTGCTGAGCCTGATGCTCGCGGTGGGCGCGTGCTTGACGGCGGTTACGGCGGAGTTGGGCGCGGTGCTGGTGGTGTACGTTCCATTTGTGCTGGTGGCAGTGCTGCTGCACCAGTTGTACGCCGCTCAGGCGCGACTCGGGGGCGACGCCGGCCCGCGTCCGGCGACGATTGCGCCAGGGTCGGGGGACGCCGTGCCGGGGGATTGGAAGGCGCGGATGACCGCATGGATCGTCGGCGCGGGTGGCGCATCTTCGCACGCGGCGCTTCCCGCGACGGTGTACGCGGGTCGGCGGGGGCGAGCGGACTTGTCGCGCGTGTCGTTCCTGGCGTTCGCGCTGGTCGCGGCGGTGGCGCCGGTCGTGTACGTCGGCATGCCGCGGGGCCTGGGGGAGTCGATGTTCGGCCAGATGCAGCCGACGAACTCCACATCGGTCACGGGGTTCCGCGATCAGGTGCAATTAGGTTCGGCGGGATTGATCAGCGAATCGCCGCGGATCGTGGCGCGGATGAAGGTGTCGGCGCACGGCCGGGTTATCGAAGGCCTGGGCCGGACGTTTCGTCTGCGCGGGGCGGTGCTGGACCGTTACGACGCCGATCGCGGGCTGTGGCAGCGCAGCCGACTGATGGAGGCGACGGATCGCCGGTTGGTGCTCGGATCGACCGATCACCTGGTGCCGACGAGTCCTCAGGGGCCGTTTCTGCTTGCCGAGATCACACTGCTGAGCCAGCCTGTGAACTGCCTGTTTACGCTGTGGAAGCCCGTGGCGGTGATGGCGAAGCACCCCAGCGGGCGGCTGTTTCACGAGTTCAACCTGTTCGACGGGCAGATTGAGATTCCCATCCGCGCAGGCGAGTTGACCTATGAGGTCGCGTGTTCACCGGCGGACCCGTCGCCCGCCGGGCCGGTGCCATTCGTGTTCTCACGGTCCAATGGTCCGCCTTGGGCGGTGGAATACGCGGCGCTGACGGGGCGCGGCGAAGCGCTGCCCGAGCCGGTCGGGCCGCAGTTCCGGAGCGGCGCAATCGAGGAGTTATCGAGGCGGCTTCTGCGGGACTCGCGGATCGAAGTGGGCGACGATGAATCACAGTGGCGGCGGCGCGCGGTGAGCGCGTTCGCGCGGCACCTGCAGCGGACGTGCGCCTACACGACGGTCATGGTCTCGCCCCCGGCGGGCGAGGACCCGATCGAGATGTTTCTCTTCGACGAGGAGCGCGGGAGGAAGGGCCACTGCGAGTATTTCGCGTCCGCCCTGGCGGCGATGAGCCTGTCGGTCGGGATTCCGGCTCGCGTGGTGACGGGGTACCTCGCGTGCGAGTTCGATGCGGGCAGGGAGGTCTACACGATCCGCGAAAGCCACGCGCACGCATGGGTCGAGGCGGAGGTGCGCGACGGGCTGTGGGAGGAGTTCGATCCTTCGCCCTCGGCGGTGGTGCAGCGGATCCAGCAGGCACAAACCGGGATCGCGTCGGTATTCCGCCGCGTCATCGACGCGCTGCAGTTCGCATGGATCGAAGGCGTCGTTACGTTCAACCAGGATCGACAGTCGGACACGCTGCGGGCGATGGCGACGGGACCGATCGAGGCCCTGCGGGCGCTGAACAACCGCCTGGCGGCGATGCTCGCGACGGAACGGGCAATCGCGCAGGAGAACCGAACGGTCTACTGGGCACGGCTGACCGGGTGGACGGTGCTGCTCGCGACGGCGATGTTCCTCGGTGTCCACGCCGCGGCGACGCGCGGCGTGCGGCTGGTTCGACGGATCGTCGGCTGGCCGGGCAAGGAAAGGGCGGGCACGGGAAGCGACGCAAAGGACCCCATCACGGCGGAGTTGGGGACCTTGTACGCGAGAATGCTGGCGGCGTTGTCGAGAGCGGGGGCGGCCAAGCCGGCGCATGTCCCGGGGCTGAGGCATCTCCGCGACATGAGCGAAAGCCATCTGCCGCGGGAAGCGACGGAGGCGGCGCTCAGGCTTGCCGAGTGCTATTACCGTGCGCGGTTCGCGGGGATGCCGGTGGGACGCAATGACGTTTCATCCGCGGCGGGCTGGGCGCGCGAGGTTGAGAGGGCGCTACGCGAAGCCGGGCGCGCGAGAGGATGAGGCTCGGGGCAACCGCGTTGCCATACGGGTCTCAAGTGGGTTTCGCGTGCCACTGGCGGCTTGTCCGCCAGTGCGAGAACCGGTTGCGCCCGATCACCCAACGCACGCCTCCGGCAGTCGCACTGGCTGGCAAGCAGCCGGCGGCTTGTCCGCCAGTGCGAGAACCGGTTGCGCCCGATCACTCAACGCACGCCCCCGGCAGTCGCACTGGCTGGCAAGCAGCCAGTGGTACACCACGCCGATCCCTAGGCCACTGGCGGCTTGTCCCCTCAACCGCTCTTACTTGGGCCCGAGTTCCAACTGGGGTCCATTTCAACGGCTGCCCCGGTCCCGCCGCGGCGGACAGTCCCGAGCACTCGCCATCGTGCGCAGCGCGAACGGGATCAGGGTGAAGGCGTCGCCGGCAATCCGGCTTGGCGGCGCCAATCGGCGGCTTCGTCGGTCCGGCCGGCCTGCGCCAGCAGATCCGCGCCCATCGACATGAGGCCCGCCCGTGCCGGCGGATTGGCGCGGCCGGCGGATTTCAGTTCGGCGAGCGCCTCCTCCAATCGTCCGAAATGCGCCAGGTCCATCGCCAGCGTCGCACGGATGGACGTGTTGCGCGGCTGCTCGGCGGCGGCCTTGCGGAGTTCATCGATGCCTTCGTCCACCCGGTCCGAAGCGATGAGCATCTGCCCGAGGCCGGCGCGCGCGGGCGCGTCGGTCGCGCGCCGGGCGAGGCGGTCGCGGTAAATCGCCTCGGCCTCCGCCTGGCGGCCCATCTTGAACAAGCCGGCGGCGAGCGCGTCGCGCGTGCCGGAATACGAAGGATGCCGGTCGAGGGCGCGGCGCAGGACGGCCTCGTAGGCGTCCCACCCGCCCTCGATCGACTCGAGTTGCGCAAGCGAGACGACGTTCGCGTCGCTCGCGAGGCCGGCGTCGGCGAGCGTGCGGAGATTGGCCATCGCCGCGGAACGATCGCCCAACACGATCTGCATCCACGCGAGCCTGACGCGCGCGTCGGCCGTCTCCGCGAGGGCGAAGCCGCCGGCCCAGAAGGGAAGCGCACGCGAATACCAGGTCGAGGCGCGCCGGGCGGCGTCGCGGTCGCGCTCCGGCACAGGATCGCCCGACATCGCCTGCGCGAAACTCACTGTAACGCCGTGGTCGGCTTCCGACGCCGCCCAGATCATCCCGCGCACGGCGGCGCTGTGCGCGACGAGCAAAGCCATCACGATGGTGAACGCGGCGTATGACCACCCCCCCGCTTTCATCCGTCCGGCCTGCTTCATCACCATCGGCCCGAGGCGGACGTTGGCCGAGCGCACGAGGCGCCAAGCCTTCCACGTGAAGAACGCCGCAAGAACGCCGAGCGTTGCCGAGAGGAGCATCGGAATCCGGCCGTAGAGATCGCGCGTGATGAAGAAGACGGCGACAAAGACGGCGAGCAAGGCGACCTCCTCCGCCATGGTGAGGTCGTAGCGTGCCCGCCGCTCGGCGCGGGGGCTTGAATCCATCGGCCGGGCGCGCCGCGCGGTGAACGCGAGGGCGTTCTGGGGGCAGACGCCGATGCAGTCGAGGGAGCGGATGCAGTTCGAGTCGCGGATTTCGCCGAAAAGGCGCACCTGGTCATGGACGCGGACTCCCGCGGTGCATGCGGCGGTGCAGAGGCCGCATTGATCGCACTTCGCCGGCTCGACAACGACGCGCCACGGCGCGACGCGTTCCGCCGGGAGCAGGAAGCCGCCGTAGGGGCAGCCGTAGCGGCACAGCCCGCGTGCTCCGAGGAAATACACCGTCCCGAAGCCGCAGAGCAGCAGAAACGGGATGGCGATCCAGACCGAGGGGAGCCCCTCCCAGAGGTTGTGGGAGGTCAGGTCGAACGAGATGCCCGGAAACTCGGCGCCGGTTGTTCCGCCATACAGCGTGCTCAGCATCGGCCTGACGGCCTCGCGCTCCAGCGTCGGCCAGATGAACATATAGAACGCGACACCCAGCGGCACGAAGCCGAGGAGCCGCGAGCGGAACAACCTCGGCCTGACGCCCACGCGACGGAGCATCCACGAGCACAAGTCCTGCAATGCGCCCATGTGGCAGACCCACCCGCACATGAACCGCCCGAGAACCGCCGTGATGATGAGCGCGAGGGCGAAGAGGATGAACCCGGGGTTGATCTCGCCGAGTTCGAGCGTGCGCATCGAATCCGAGAGGACGAATCGCCCGAGCGAACGCCCCGTCACGGCCCAGTGGATGACGTGGGCCGCCATCAGGAGATTCACGGCGATGAGCGACACGGCCCGCCAGCGGGCAAAGCGCGAACGCCGCGGAACCGGGCGCGCAGGCTCGGCGATCACCGGCAAGGAGATCGGTTTCGGCGGCGAAACGCATGGCGGCCCAAGGTCCATGCCCATAGTGGAGCACCCATGCCGAACGAAAACAAGTAAAACGGATAGAAATACCCGAAATTCGTCCCGACGGAGCCGACTTCACGCCCGGAAATCCGTGGCATGGCCCTCCGGAGCAGAGGTTCAACGGCAGTCGCGCCCCCAGGAGCGGAGGGCCGCGGTGATGTCGCGGAAGTCCACGACGCCGCTGCCTTCGGCGTCCCCGGGGCCGGTGCCGGGACGGTAGTCGTGGAGGAAGTTGACGAGCGTGGCGCTGATGTCCTTCATGTCCACCACGCGGTCGTTGTTGGCGTCGCCTCGGCATGCGGCGAAGGTGAAGACGGAAACGTCGTTGTCTTCGCCGCCGCGAACGCCCCCGGACTCGTTGACGGTGACGAGATCGGCGTTCCCGTCGGAGGTTACGTCGCCGCCGAGGACGAGTTGCGGCGTCGCGCCGGGGGCGAGGTCCTCCTGCGGAGCGAACGCGAGTTGCCCGCCGAAGAGGTCGTTGCGGATGACCCGAACAACGCGCTGGGCGGCATCGTTCGTGGTGATGACGGCGACGTCGCTGTCGTTGTCGTGATCGAGGTCGATGAGCGCAAGTCTGCCGGGGTTGGTCCCCGCCGGGATGGTGATCGGGGGAAGGAACGTATTCGTCCCGTTGCCGAGGAGGACGGTTACGGTGCCGCCCGCGCTCGCGCCGAGCGCGACGTCGTTGAAGCCGTCGAGATTCACGTCCGCGGCGTCGATGCTGACGGGCGAGCCTGCGACGGGGATGGGAATGGCGACAGGATTGAAGACCGGGCCGCCGCGGAGGGAGGTAGGCCCGTTGTTGTCGATGGTGATGGCGCCGTCGTCGTCGTCCGGGAGAACGATGTCGTCCCACTTGTCGTTGTCGATGTCCACGGGCGTGCCGTCGTTCGCGGCGGTCGGGATGGGGATGACCTCCTCGAAAATGAAGCCGGTGAAGGAGCCGGTCGTCGGTCGGCTGTTGAACATGACCGTTACGGCGTCGGTTTCTTCGGCGACAACGGCGAGGTCCTTTCCGCCGTCGAGATTGAAGTCGGATTCCATGAGGTGAAGCGGATAGCCGGTTACGGTTTCCGGCGGGACATCCCCGCGGAGGAAGTTGAAGTTGCCCGCGCCGTCGTTGAGGAGCACATGGACGGCCTGGTCGGTGCGCGAGGCGAAGGCGATGTCGTGGCCGAGCACGCCGTCGAAATCGGCGATGACGATGGAGGACGGATTGCGCGCCACGGTGATCTGGACTGAACTCGTGAAGCCGGTCCAGAATCCGAAGGACGACCCGCCGTTGAAGAGAAGGATGATGGCCCCTGGGTTGTTCACGGGGTCGATGGAGTCGGGGATCGTGATGGCGAGGTCGAGCAGCCCGTCGCCGTTGAGGTCGGCGAGCGCGGCGTCGGTGCCCGCGCCGCCGATGTCGTATTCCTGAGGCTGCACGGCGGGCGCGGGAGGAGGCGTGGTGAGCGTCTCCTCGACGATGACAACCTGGTTCGACCCGCGCGCCGTCGCGCGATGCTCGAACCGGAGGAACCGCGGCGCGCCGCTGAGCGTCGGCGGCAGGCCGGGGAAGTTGGCGATATCGAATGTCCCTTGAATCGCCGTGCTCGACACGATGATGGAAACCCCCCCGGCAAAGTCGCCCGGCTGCGGGACGAACCCCTGCACGAACGCGACATCGAGTTGTCCGCCCAAGGACGTCAACCCGTGGATATTGAGGCTATCCGCGCGCGGCACGGAATCCTGCACGTCGAGGTCAATCACAAGGCGTCCGGGAACGCCCATGTTCGCCGGGGCCGAGACCTGCGTGTAGTTGCCGTCGATCTCGAGTTCGTCGATGACATCGGCGTTGGCCATGCCTTCGAGCGGAAGCAAGCCCGGGCTGATGAGCCCCTGATTGGTAAGCAGAGCGGCCGGGCGGATGGTTCCCGCGCCCTTGAGCATCCCCTGGCGGCCTATGGTGAAACTGGTTGCGTTGATTTCGCCGCCGTCGAGGGTGACGAGGCCGTCGCCGCCGAAAAGCCCGACGGAGACCTGGTCAGCCGTGACGGACGAATGCGGCAGGCCGGCGTCTTCGAGGAACAGATGACCGGAGGACCCGGGCACGTGGCCGACAACGAGATGCGCGCCCGGGGCGTTGAATGTCGAGGTATTGCGGACCTTCATCGTCCCCGCGCCCTGGTGCCCGATGAAGAGAGTCCCGCCGGTCTGCGTCCACGTGGCGGCTGCGTTCTCGCCGATGTCGATGGTGCCGGAGGAACCGGGGTCGTTGCCGACGTAGAACGTGGAGAAGAAGGTCATGACGTCGCTTCCTGCGTCGACGTCCAGACGGGCCGTCCCCGCGCGGGCGACTTCGAGGTCGCCGCCGCCGAAATGAGTCCATTGGGCTGCATCGACAAAGAGAAGTTCACCATCGGTCCCCGGCATCTCCGCGAGCGAAACATCGCCAAGCGTGTCGAGGAGCGAGTTGGAGCCTCTGACAATCATGGAACCGCCCACGCCCTCCGGCGAGACATGGAGTCCGCCGGCGACCAGAAGCGCCGTGTCCTCGATGGAGAGGGTCTGGGGAACCGCATAAGGCGTGGGCGCCCGGCTCACAACAACATCGGACGCCGAAACCCCGACACTCGCGCCCAAGGCGGCGGGGTCGATGATCCTCAAGGACACGGGTTCGGCCCGGCCGTTCCCGACGAGCAACGAGGGCATCCCCGTTCCCCCAACGAGGGTCATCGCGTTGTCGAAAAGATCGAGGGTCACATGGCCGCTCTCGACGCTCACGCTGCCGAACGCAACGTCGGAGATCAGGTCGGCGAAGGCCTGCGTGTCGGGGTTGCCGTTGATGGCGGTGTAGTCGAAGAGCACATCATCGCCGGCGCCCGCGATCGTGCCGCAGAGATACGCGCCCGCGCCGTTGAGCGTGGAGTAGACCTCATCGACAAGAAACTGTGGCGGCGGGACGACGCGGACGAGGCCGTCGGCCTCGATGCCGCTGATGTCGCCGTGGATATCGCCGGCGATGACCAGCGCGTCGCCGTGGCGCTCAGGGCCCGTGTTGTTGAGGGTGATGAGCGAGATATCGCCCTCGCCCTGCGCCGCACCGAGGTCCGCGATCGTGTCCCAAACGGAGGTGCTGACGTCGATCTGCCTGAGCCGGGACAGACGGCGATCGCCGGGAAGAAAGTGATGGACGGCGTAAAGTTGCTCGCCGGCAGGGCCCGAACCGTCGGGGTCGAGGACGCCGAGGTCGCTGGCGTGCTCGAAAATCGGCGAATTGCCAAGGCGAGTCCAGAAGAAATCGTAGAACGAGGCGACGCCCACGGCCGACAGCGAACCACCGATTAAGTAAAAGTCCCCCGCGATGGCCAGCACCGGATCGGCGCCGAATGGGCCGTCCTTGTCCCAGATTTGGAGGTCAAAGACCGGGCCGTTGGGACCTGTCGAAAGCGATTGCCATTGCGTTCCGGTCCACATGGCGATGCCCCGTGCGTCGAAGCCGCCGGCGGTGAAGAAGTCGCCGGCGACAAAGAGATAGACCGGCGTTTCTCCCAACGGACCATCGGGATCAAAGACGACCGCGTCGAAGACCTCGCCGTCGAGTCCGCCGAACATCCCGTGCCACGCCGGGCCGCCGAGCCAAAGCGCGGCGTTGGAGCATCCGACACCGCCGATGGCATTGAAGATGCCGCCGACGAAAACGGTCGGAGCGCCGAAACCGCCGACCGTCGCCGGAACATTGACAACGCAGTTGATGCGAGCGACGGGGTTGATGTCGTTCGGTCGAAGCCAGGTAACGCCATCCCACACCGCCATGCCGAACGCCGGGCTTCCATCGACGGTGTCGAAGTCTCCGACGACGGCGAAACCCTGGTAATCCGTGGAGGGGCCCGCGCCGTCGGGATCGACCTGCGTCATGGACCTGATCTTCACACCCGCGGGAGAAGTGGGTGCCGCAAACTGGGCGGGAATCGGCGGGAAGTACGGATCGAAGCGCTCCCCCGTCCATCGGTTCAGAGGCTGCAACGCCGACCCCGCCGAGCCGCGGGAAGCGACGATGAGCATCGGCTCGTCCGGCCCCGCGATGCCCGTGGGGTAATGAGCGCCGACGGCAGAGATGGCGCGATCATTCGGCTCAGCAAACGGCACGGCGACCGACGCCGCGGCGGGGACAAACTCTCCCGCGTCGTACCGCATCGCCACGCCCTCGTTCGTCGTCGGCCGCATGCCGGAGAGATACATCGCCGACAGCCCCGAGTCGCTGCGCAGGTCATCGAACACCTTGAGGAACCGCACCGCGTCCACATTCGTCGGGTACAGCGCCGAATAGGCCTGCCCGCTGAACGCATAGACCGGCGACGAGATCGGAACAGCGTTGAACTCGAAACCCCGCCCCATGTAGAGGGTTCTCGGCTGCGGCCCGGCTCCATCGGGATCGAAGACAGCCAGCGAGACCCAATACGTGTTCGAGTTGTTGAAGATGCCGCCGGGCGCGCCGGGCAGACCGCTCCACTGCAGCGCCGACGCGTCATACGACGCCACTCGGCTCGTACCGAACACCGTCCCCGCCGCGACCAACCGCTCCCCGATGCCGAACCCGTTGTCGGGATCGAACACGGCCAGGTCCCAGACGATCTCGGCACTCTCGTCTTTGACGAACGGCCCACCAAACGCAGACCACCCGGCGGACACGCTCTCCCATCGCGACATGCATCGCGGCGCGGCGGAGTTGTCGGAGGCGAGCATGAACAGTTCGGAGCCTCCCGGGCCTGCGCCGTCGGCATCGACAACAACAAGGCGAGTCGGAAAGTAGTTCGCGGTGAAGGGTCCGCCCGGGCCACCGCCTGAGTACATCGGGTGCCACGCCGTCCCGTCCCAACGGATGCGCTGGTTCAGTGTGGGATTGCCTTGGAATGAGTCGAACGATCCCACGGCGACAAGCGACTCAGGAAACAGCCCCGCGCCATCGGGATCGAAGACCGCGAGAGACCGAATCCAGCCGTCGTGCGAAATGACGCCGATATCGGTCGGATAGTTGACGACTTCGTAGATGTCGATGAAGGTCTGGCCGTCCCAAGCGACGATGTTGGTCTGAACCCCGTTGATCTCGAAGATCCCGGCGGCGATGAGCAGTTCGCCGGGGGGGCCTGGCGGATCGTAGACGACGAGGCTCGATACAAGCGATTCCCCGATAGGAGATGTCAACCCGCCGCCGACGGGTTTCCATTCGTTCCCGACGCGGCGCATGAGGGCAAATCCGTCCTGCCCCGCCGGACTGGCCTGCCCCAGGTACAGGTCGCCCTTGTAGGACGCGAGGGCGAGGGCGTTTTCGCCGCGCGTCGGGCCGGCGATGCCGTTGTTGAGGAGGTAAGGTTCGCAGGTCACCGGCTGCGCGTACGCCGCGCCGGCGACCGCGACCGAAGCCGCGATGCACAGGGCGAATCGTCGCCGACAAGCCGACTGACGCGGGTTTGCCATTGCTGTTCTCGTTGTGTTCGGGGCGGGTTCCGGGGGCACGGTGAAATCTACACTTAAAACGGCGGGGGAAGCGACCGGATAGTTCAAAAAATGAGGCGGAATCAGAGGGATTCCCACTCCGTCGGCATGCCGGCGCGGGCTTCCCGCCCTCCCTGCGAAACGACCTATGCAACTCGTCCAGGGCGATCGCACTTTCCGAGAACACCGGACCCGGCTGCCCCGGCCTCGCTTACTGAAGCCAGGCCGGGCGATGTGGCGGCAGCTTGAATGCGGGTCGCCGAAGCGACCCAGGGCGTGGCGCAGGGGAGTCGCCGCGGCGACCCGCATTCAAACTGCGACACAACCGCCCTCGTGCGATACGGCAGATGCTCTATGATGCCCGCCCGCAACCCGGAGCATGTTCTTCGGAATAACTTCGGCTGAAACCGGGTCTCGTGCCGCGCTCGCGGTGCGGCATGTGCCCGCGACGGCAGTTCACTCACCCAGGAGTCTCAGGAATGAAGATCGCGAGTCTGTTGGCGGCTGTGGCGGCGATGTCGATCCTCCCCGTCGCGGCGATCGCTCGGGACATGGAGCCGAACGACGTTCCCCTCATCGAACGCTCCGTGCTCTTCGGCAATCCAGACCGCGCCGGCCCGCAACTCAGCCCCGACGGCTCGCACCTCGCCTTCCTCGCCCCCGTCGAAGTCGAGCCGGGCAAATCCGTGCTGAACGTCTGGGTCGGACCCGCGACCGACCCCGCCGCCGCGAAACCTGTAACCAAGGACACCAACCGGGGCATCCGCCAGTACTTCTGGGCCTACAACAACACCCACATCCTCTATCTCCAGGACAAGGGCGGCGACGAGAACTGGCGCGCCTACAGCGTCGATATCGCCAACAACAATATCGAGCGCGACCTCACCCCATTCGATGGCGTCCGCGCCGAGATCGAGGGCGTGAGCCATCACTTCCCCGATGAGATCATCGTCGGCCTCAACAACCGCAACCCGCAGTTCCACGACCTCCACCGCCTCAACATCAGGACGGGGGAGATGACCCTGCTCGTCGAGAACAACGGGTTCAGCGGCTTCGTCGTGGACGATCAGTTCATGCCGCGCTTCGCCGTGCGGTTCGGGCCCGACGGCGGGAACGAGTGGCTCCGCGTCAAGCCGGGCGGCGAAACCGAAGACTGGGACAAGGTCCCCATGGAGGACACCCTCACGACCCAGCCCGTCGGCTTCGACAAGTCGGGCAAGATGGCCTACGCCATCGATAGCCGAGGCCGCGATACCGGCGCCCTCGTCCGAATCGACATCGAAACGAAGGAGAAGTCCCTCCTCGCCGAGGACCCCAAGGCCGACGCCGGCGGCGCCATGGTCCATCCCACGGAAAACACGATCCAAGCCGTCTCCTTCACCTACGACCGCCAGCGGTGGAAGATCCTCGACGAGTCCATCGCCGGCGACTTCGCCTACCTCCGCACCGTGGCCGACGGTGATTTCAATATCGCCAGCCGAACCCTGAACGATAAGCACTGGATCGTCTCCTTCATGCTCGACGACGGCCCGGTCCGCTACTACCGCTACGACCGCGACGCGAAGAAGGCGACCTTCCTCTTCACCAACCGCAAGAGCATCGAGGGCCTGCCGCTCGCCAAGATGCGCTCGACCATCATCAAATCGCGCGACGACCTTAGTCTCGTCTCCTACTACACACTCCCCATCTGGTCCGATTCCGACGGCGACGGCAAGCCGACCGTCGCTTTGCCGATGGTCCTCCTTGTCCACGGCGGGCCTTGGGCACGCGACGGGTGGGGATTCAACGGCATGCATCAATGGCTCGCAAACCGAGGCTACGCCGTGCTCAGCGTCAACTTCCGCGGGTCAACGGGCTTCGGCAAGGGCTTCATCAACGCCGGCAACATGGAATGGGCCGGAAAAATGCACAACGACCTCATCGATGCCGTGGACTGGGCCGTGCGCGAAGGCATCGCCGATCCGAAGAAGGTCGCCATCATGGGCGGGTCCTACGGCGGATACGCGACGCTCGTCGGCCTGACGTTCACGCCCGACAAGTTCGCCGCGGGCGTCGATATCGTCGGCCCGTCCAACATCACCACGCTCCTCAACACCATCCCGCCCTACTGGGCCCCCGCCATCGAACTCTTCAAGAAACGCGTCGGCGACCACACGACCGACGAAGGCAAGAAGTTCCTCGACTCGCGCTCCCCGCTCACCAAGGTCGGCGAGATCAACAAGCCGCTGCTCATCGGCCAAGGCGCCAACGACCCGCGCGTCAAGCAGTCCGAGTCCGACCAGATCGTCAACGCCATGAAGGCCAAGAGCATCCCCGTGACCTACGTCCTTTACCCCGACGAAGGCCACGGCTTCGCCCGCCCGGAAAACCGCACCTCCTTCAACGCCGTCGCCGAAGCCTTCCTCGCCGAGCACCTCGGCGGGCGCTACCAGCCCATCGGCGAAGACTTCAAAGGCTCCAGCATCACCATCCCCACGGGTGCCAATCAGATCCCGGGACTGCCCGGCAAATAGAGCCGCTCGGCGGATGCCCCGGTCTCGCTGGCCTTGCAGCGAGACCGGGAGATGAGGCAACACCGCCCCGCTCGCCGCCCCAACGTCGGGCGCTGGACCGCGACACCCGGTAGCATCCCGCCTTGCCCTTCCAACTGCTCGCCATCTCGGTCGGCAACACAACGACGCGTCTCGGACGTTTCACAGATTCCGAGATGACGCGATCCGTCCGCGCCGCCAACGCCTCGTTCCCGCAACTGCTTGACCAGGCGACGACGCTCGCCACCGACCTGGCCGAAGACCCGGATGGCCGCGCCGCTATCGTCATCGCATCCACGAACGCCCTCATCGCCGACCGCCTCGCCGCGGAACTACAAGCCAAGTCCGGCCGCGGTATCTACCGCCTCGGCGAGGACCTCGACATCCCCATCCGCACCGCCCTCGCCCCCGGCGCCACGCCCGGCCAGGACCGCCTCCTCAATGCGCTCGCCGCCTTCAACCATCTCAAGCAGGCCTGCATCGTCGTCGATTGCGGCACGGCCGTAACCGTCGATTTCGTCGACGGCGAAGGGGTCTTTCAGGGCGGAGCCATCGCCCCCGGAGCGAGCATGCAACTCCATGCGCTCCACCACGGCACCGCCGCCCTCCCCAACGTTCATCTCGCCGTGCCCGCACCATCTCCTTTCGGCAAGGACACCGCGCAGGCGATGCTCAACGGCGTGTACTTCGGAATCCGCGGCATGGTCCGACTGCTCGTCGAACGCTATGCCGAGGCCTACGAAGCCTATCCCCCCATCATCGCCACCGGCGGCGACGCCCCGCTCATCTTCGACGGCGACGAACTCATCGACCGCGTCATCCCCGACCTCACGCTCTGGGGAATCGAAGCCGCCTGCCGCGCTGGACTCGCGGACGGGGAGTGATAACGATCCACCTGGTTCTCCGGTGCCACTGGCGGCTCGTCCGCCAGTGCCGTCTTTGTGCCACTGGCGGCTCGCCCGCCAGTGCCGTCTTTGTGCCACTGGCGGCTCGCCCGCCAGTGCCGTGGGCCGCAGGCGTCCGTTTCAAATTCGACGCCAACCGTTCACCGCACTGGCTGACAAGCAGCCAGTGGCACACGACCATCTTCGATTCCCTCAGGGCGTTTTCACTCCCCGGTAATCCGCGGACTTGTATTCACTCGCGATGATTACCGCCGCCGCCGCCCCGCTGCGAGCGCGCCGAGGCCGAGGGCCAGCGCCGCGCCGGGAGACGGAATCCACATCTCGATGTTGTCCACCGCGAAGGGCGAGGGCACCATGTCGTCGCCCCAGATATTCAGACGCCCGATCGGAACATCCGACCACACGCCGAAGAACACCTTCGTCGGCTCGACGGGCACCGGCCCGGGGATCAGGTACGACCCCAACAGGTTGTTGGCCGCGTCGTACACGCCGATCACGAACCCGTTGTTCCCGAACCCCTGGTACCGCGACAGGTCGACGCCCACGCCCGTCTTGTCGTGCGTCGTGAAGATCAGGTCGAGGCTCGAGAGCAGGTTGTTCAGGAACTCGTCCGTCCCGACCTTGTTGCTGTTGGACCCGAGGAAGCCAACGCCGTTGACGTACAGCGAGTTCTGGCTCGTCCCGGGATTCGGAAGCGGCGCCAGCGGATGCGGCGTGATGTTCGTCTGAATGATGAGGTTCGTCTCGTCAATCCCGTTATCGAAGAACGGCCGGGGCAGCCCGTGCATCAGCGGATTCGGGAACGCAGACTTCCCGCCCGGATCGATCGTCGATTCCTCGAAGTCCTCGATGCCCTTCAGAACCTTCCCGTCCGCGGCGTTGAACGCCTGGAACGCGCCGTGGTCGGTGAAATAGAAGACCGCACCGTTCGCGGACGCACCGACAGCCGCCGCCGCGATGAACGCAAAGCACAACCGTGACATGTTTCCGCTCCTTCCAGGACCGGCGCAGCCCGTCCACGCGACGCGGCGTATCGCCGACCGTCTCCCATCAGTCTGACACAAACTCCCCCAAAGTCAACTGGCCCGCCGGGAAATTTCTACTTTGTCTTTGCGAATTATCCAAATTCAACCTGGCCCAAGGGACGCATCCCCGTGGCAGGGGCTTGCCAGCCCATGTCCCCCACCCGCGGGGCCACGCCCTGGAACGGGCGTGCCACATATGAACTGCGACTCGACCGATCCGTTCGCGGCTCATCGCTGCCGAATGCCGCACGTACCCACGCCTCGATGCCGTTGGCCCGACCCGCTCGTTCTCGACTTCGTTCCCGCTCCATCGCCTACCCTGTTCCCCCATGCGCGTCCACCTCGTCCAACTCGATATCCAGTGGGAGAACCCCGCCGCGAACCGCGAGAGGGTTTCCCGGCTGCTTGAGGGGGCATCGATTCGCCCCGGCGACCTCATCCTTCTTCCCGAGATGTTCGACACCGGCTTTTCGTTCAATACCGATGCGACCGCCGACCGCACGGGCGAATCGCGCCGGTTCATCGAGAGCGTCGCACGCGAGGCCCGCTCATACGTTGTCGCCGGCATCACGGCCATCGAGAACAACTCGCCGCGCAATCGTGCGCTCGTCGCGGACCCCGCCGGCAATGTCATCGCCACGTACGACAAACGCCGGCTCCTCCCGCTCGGGTCCCCGAGCGAGGCGGACTGCCTCACGCCCGGCGACGCACCGACCGTCTTCGACTGGAGCACGCAAGTCTCCGGCTCGGAATCCCTCCGCATCGCGCCGGTCATCTGCTACGACCTTCGCTTTCCCGAGTTGTTCGCCGATGCGATGCGGCGGGGCGCCACCGCGTTCGCCCTGATCGCCAGTTGGCCGGAGATCAGGGCCGCCCACTGGCGGGCTCTCGCCATCGCCCGCGCGATCGAATGCCAGGCCTTTGTCTTTGCGGCCAACAGGTCCGGGAAGGATCCAAACCTGGCCTACGCCGGAGGGTCGATTGTCGTCGATCCGCAGGGCCGCGTCCTTCTGGAGGCAGGGGCGGAGGAGGGGGTTTTCTCCGTTCAAGTGGACCCGCAGGCGGGCGCCGAATGGCGTTCCCGCTTCCCGGCATGGAAAACCCGGAGTCAAAAAGTCTAAAAAATGCTGCTTTCAGCCCTTGACGCGGCCCAAATCCGAGGTACCTTTACAGCGTTGAGTTTCATCCCCGCGGCCCGGAAGGGCGGCAGGGAATACGGAGTAGGGAAGCACTACTCCACAACTTGCTGACTCCTCCGTGGCGCTGCCCTGTAGTCGATGCAATGTCGATGTGGGCGGCAACAAATAGCCACGGATTCCCTGTGCTCGCTTCGCCGGTGGTAAATCATCGGCGAAGTGATTGTTGAGTGAGCCCGGCCAATTGCCGGTCAGGAGGGTTCGGGGGAACCCTCCTGGTTGGAGGAGAGGTTTGGGAACTGTTTAGTCGGTGGGAAGCACCGACGACAACTCGATATCCGGCTGGCCGATGAGGAAACTCGCCGGCGGCTGTGATTTTTGGCCCCAGCCACTTGACGCGCCTCAAATCCGATGTATCTTGAACGAGTCGAGGGTGATGCACAGGGTCATCTTCGACCGGACCTGCGGATATCCGTATCCCCGCCAGTCCGAGGCCGATCCTAACGGCCGCTCTCGCCTGAATTCGCAGGAGAGAGAGATGATCCGGGCCGTCGGGAAACCGGCAGCCCCGGGTTTCAGGGCTTCCGCCCGCCAAACTGCCACAATTGAGGAGTCACGCCCAGGCCCGCGAATAGCGGGTCTGGGCGTTTTTGAGCCCCGGGCCTTCGATGCCCGTCCTCCGCATCGGTGCCGCGCGCAAGGCACGCCAAGGCCGACCGGCACACCTCGTCGGCGGCTCCCGCGGCTTATCGGGCGAGTCCCTCGGCCTGTGCCCGAGAATCCGCGTGTCCGCCTGGCATTCACCCCGCCTTTTATCGGACGACTTTGTCCCATATTCCCCGATTCAAAGTTCACCCACGAACGCCGACTCCTCCGATCCCTGAATCTCCCGACATCATTCCCCGGCGGAGCACGGGATTGCCCACGCGACGCGGTTCGCCCGGATCGGCGGACGCTCGCCTTGCCACGCCGGAGAGATGCCATGAGCCATGAAGCCCTTGTTGAACGCCTTTTCGACACGCTGATCAGCGGCGACCGCCGGGCTGCTCGCGGATTCGTGGACGATGCCACGACCAAAGGCATGGACGCCGCCGCTCTCATCTCCGACGTCTTCTGGCCCACCTACACCCTGCTCGACACTCTCTTCCGCAAGGACCAGATGACCACGATCGCCCATCACATGGCGACCCGTCTGCTCCGCGTGCTGACCGACCAGGCGGGATTGAGGCTCGAGCATTCGCCGACTCTGAACCGGCGTGTGTTCGCCGTCTGCGGCCCGCAGGACCCGGACGAACTCGGCGCCCAGATGGCCGTGGACATGCTCGAGGCCGGCGGATTCACCGTGACCTTCGCCGGCGGCGGCATCGCCTCGGATGAAATCCTCGAACAGGTGCAGGAGACCCAGCCCGACGTCCTCCTGATCTTCGCCAGCGCGCCGAGCGACCTGCCTTCGATCCGCGGAATGATCGACCAGATCAACGAGATCGGGGCGGTCCGGCACCTGCAGGTCGTGGTCGGCGGGGGCGTCTTCAACCGGGCGCAAGGCCTCGCCGAGGAGATCGGCGCGGACCTCTGGGCCGAAACGCCGCGCGAACTGGTCGAGAAGATGGTGAACGAGCCGACCCGCCGGGCCGTGCCATCACAGCAGAGCGTCGGGAAAAAGCGAAAGATGCGCCCCGCGGCATAACTCACGCCCTCCCCCGTGCCACTGGCGGCTTGGCCGCCAGTGCGAACCACCCTCGGCGTTCGCTTCGCGTGCCGACGCAACACGCCCCCCGCACTGGCTGGCAAGCAGCCAGTCAGGGCAATCGCATTATCAAGAGGGTGCCCCGGTCTTGCCGTCCGCGGCAAGGCCGGGACGCACTTGCAACGCCGCCCGGCCTCGCTGCAAAGCCAGCGAGACCGGGGCAGCCGCAATTATGCGATTGCCCTGAGCAGTCAGCGGCACACGAGCCCGAGCCCCGCGTTCTGGTGCTACTCTTTCCGCATGCCGCGGACCAGCAGCCCGTCTTTGCCGAGGCTTGACTTCCCTGTTCATCTCGGCGCGCGCGAGGAGGAGCGCGTCGTCGCGCCGACCCACTTCTGCGTCCTCGCGAGCAGTTCCTCCGGCAACTGCTCGATTCTCATCCACGGCGAGGGTCTGCTGCGGCGTGTAACGCTGATCGACTGCGGCCTTTCGCCGCGGCGGACGCGAAACCTGCTCGCACGCTTCGGGCTCGACTTCTCCTGCATCGACGACGTGCTCGTGACACACCTTGACGGGGACCACTTCTACTCCACGTGGGTCCGGCAAATGCCGAGGCACACGTGGCTGCACGTTCACCGTCGGCACCTTCGCCGCGCCGCCGGCGCGGGCGTGCCCATGGACCGGGTAACCGCCTTCGAGGAGCCCTTTGCGCTCCGCTGCGGCGTGCATGTCCGGCCCGTGGTGCTCACGCACGACGAATGGGGCGTCGTGGCGTTTCGGCTCGATGTCCACGGCACGGCGCTCGGGTATGCGACCGACCTGGGCCGCGCTTCGCCATCGCTCATCAATGCGATGAAGGGGGTGGATGTGCTGGCGATCGAGTCGAACTACTGTCGGCGGATGCAGATCGAGAGCGATC
This sequence comes from uncultured Phycisphaeraceae bacterium, assembly GCA_964490785.1. GTDB lineage: Bacteria > Planctomycetota > Phycisphaerae > Phycisphaerales > UBA1924 > JAEUIV01. The sequence goes on along the minus strand of CAZBDZ010000015.1, from coordinate 5,328 downwards.
GACCGGAGGACTTGAAGGAGCGCATCATGGGCGGCGGCGGCCATCTGAGCAACGAAGAGTGCGCCGCCGCATGCCGCAAGATCGCCCCGCGCGAGCGTGTCGTGCTGCTGCACCTCTCGCGCGAATGCAACTCCCCGGAGATCGCGGGTTCGTACCACGCGGGGGCGGAATACGAACTGACCGTTGCAAGCGCGGATTGGCCGACGGAGTTGATCAGGCTGGGGCGGTGAGGGCCCTCTGCCTCACCACGCCGGAAGACCATGAGGGGTGAACAACACGCGGCGGCGGACGGCTGCGCAGGTTGTGGCGTGCATGCCCTGGAAAGGGCATGCCACGGCACCCAGCACCAGCCAAAGTAGACTTCTCTCTGAACCCATCACCAAACACAAGACCACACGCCATGGCACTCCTCATCAAGAATCCGCGGATCGTCACGAGCACCGATGATTACGTCGCCGATGTGTATGCGGAAGGAGAGTCGATCACGCGCATCGAGCGCGGCATCGACCCGAGGTCGTGCCCGGCGGGCACGGAGGTCATCGACGCCGCGGGGAAGTTCCTGTTCCCCGGGTTCATCGACCCGCATGTGCATGTGTACCTGCCGTTCATGGGGACGTATGCGAAGGACACCTGGGAGACGGCGTCCCGTGCGGCGCTGATGGGCGGCACGACCACGCTGATCGAGATGATCTGCCCCGGCAAAGCCGATGATCCGATGGAGGCGTTCGAGACCTGGCTCTCCAAGGCCCAGGGAATGTCCTTCTGCGATTTCACGTTTCACATGGGCGTTACGCGGTTCGATCCTGTCGCGGAGAAGCAGTTCAGGGAGATCGTGGGGCGCGGGATCAGGTCGTTCAAGATCTTCCTCGCGTACAAGGGGGCGCTCGGCGTTGATGATCGAGAGTTGTTCCACACGCTGCGACTGGCGCACGAGTTGGGGGTCGTGGTCACGGCCCACTGCGAAAACGAAACTCTGGTCGCGGAGCTGCAGGCGAAACTGCTTGCGGAGGGGAAGACGGGGCCGGAATGGCACGAGCCTTCTCGCCCGCCACGCGTCGAGGCCGAAGGAGTGCATCACCTGATGACCTTCGCCGAGTTGACGGGCGCGGAGGTGTACGTCGTGCATACGTCGTGCGACGAGGCGGTGCAGGAGGCGCTTCGCGGGATCGCGCGCGGCGTGAAGGCGCACGTCGAGGTCGTGCTGCCGCACCTCGTGCTCGACACATCGCACGCGGAGAAGCCCGGATTCGAGGGCGCGAAGTACGTGATGTCCCCCCCGCTGCGCGCGAGGCCGCAGACGGATGCCATGTGGCGGCACCTGAGGTCGCGGGTGGCGAGCACTGTGGCGACGGATCACGCGCCCTTTGACTTTGACGCGCAGAAGACGATGGGCAGGCCGCCGAAGAGCGATTTCACGAAGATTCCCAACGGCATTCCGAGCGTGGAGAACCGTGTGGACCTGCTGTACACGCTCGGGGTGTGCGCCGGGCGCATTGATCTGCACACGTTCGTCGATGCGGCGAGCACGCGCGCGGCGAGAATCTTCGGCCTGAAGAACAAGGGGACGATCGCCGTCGGTGCGGACGCGGACCTTGTCGTGTATGACCCGAATCACCGCGGCACGATCAGCGCGAAGACGCACCACATGGCGACGGATTACTCGGCATTCGAGGGGTGGGAAGTGAAGGGCCGCGCGACCCACGTCGCGGTGCGCGGGGAGTTGATGGTGAGGGCGGGACGGTTTGCCTGCCCGCGGGCAAGTGGTCGGCTGGTTCCTCGATCGCCGCGGGACTGATCCAATCGCTCCAGGCCATGGGAGCGATTCAGCACCGGGGGGCCTGGCTATTCTGCGATTCCTTTGCAATCGCATCGCGCAGGGCGCCGAGGAGTTGGCGCGCGGCCGCGCCGGGGCGGCCGGTGCCGACGGGCCGGCTTTCGATGTGCGTGACGGCGGAGACCATGCTCTTCGTGCCGACGAGCATCACTTCGTCGGCAGCCAGGAGTTCCTCCGCGCGGACGGGGCGCTGCTCGATGGAAGGGTCGTGATCGATGAGGAGTTGCCGGGTCACGCCGGCGAGCATGGGGGCCGAGTCGAGCGACGGCGTGAAGAGCCGGCCGCGCGACGAGAGGAAGACGTTCGTGGCGGTGCCTTCGACGACGAGGTTGTCGCGGATGAGGATCGCATCGTCGGCGCCGGCCTCGTCGGCCTCGATAGCGGCGATGATATTGCCGAGAAGCGAGGTCGATTTGAGCCGACCGCGGAGCCAGCGTGTGTCGGGTCGAAGCGCGACGCGACGCGGTTCGGGCTCCAGACAATCGCGCACGGCGGGAACGGGCGTCGCAATGCCCAGAACGGTCGGCGCATAGGTTGTTTTCGTGACGCGCGGGCGGTTGACGGCGGCATCGCCCGGCGGCGTGCCGCGAGTAACCTGCCAGTAGATGAAGGCCTCGACGAGATTGTTGGCGCGGACAAGTTGGTCAGTGATCGCGGCGAGCGATGCGGGATCGAAGGTTGTGATGCGTGCCTCGGCCAAGCCGGCACGCATGCGCTCGATGTGAAGCCGCTCCCCAATGATGCGCGGGCGACCTGCGGCGTCGGCGGTCGTGCGGATGCCCTCGTAGACGCCGTCCCCGAAGATGAACCCGCGATCAAAGACGGAAACAGTGGCGCCGGCGTGGTCGATGAGGTGGTTGTTGAGGTGGATGAGCATGAAGAGATTTCACCACGAAGGACACGGAGCGCACGGAGGGTGGAATGTGATTGGCAGGCCGAACCCCGCCGCGCGGATCGTCATTTCTCCGTTCCGATCTTGAGGGCCCGCAGCGCTTCGAGTTGGCTTTGCCTCAGCAGCCTGAGCACGGCGAGGTCGGCCGGTCCTGCCTGGCCGTCGGGGGGCGGTTCGCCGGCGAGGTCGTGCATCGCGGCGAGAACGTCGGCGGCGGTCATGGCTTCGGGCGAGCGTGCGGGGACAAAGGCGGATTCGTCGGCGTCGGACTTCTGCTCGACACGGTGGACGAACCCCTTCGCGACAAGGTGGGCAAGGACACGCTCGACGACGGCCTCCGAAATAGCGGCACGCTTCGCCAGTTCTTCGAGCGAGCAGGGTTTGCCTTCGTTGAAGCGGCCGGCGAGGGCCTTCATCAGGACGACGCCGACGGCGGGGTCGATGATGGGCGTTTCGCCTTGACGATCGAGGAAGCGGTGCCGACCCGAGGCGACGGTCTGGACGGCGTATGTAACCTCGAATCCGAAAAGAACGATGAGCCAGGTGATGTACACCCACATGAGGAAGATGGGGAGAATGGCGAGCGAGCCGTAGACCGCGATCTGCCCTCCGGTCTTGGGGTTGACGAGGTAGGCGACGAACCAGGTCAGGGCGGCCTTCGCGCCTTCCCAGAGGACGGCGGCGAGAAACGCGCCGATCGCGGCGGAGTTGAGGCGGATGCGCGCATTAGGCATCCAGCAATACGCCATGAGGAGAAGAATCCAAGTGATGCCGAAGGTGCTGAAGATGCTGAGGGGCTTGCCGATCCAGGGGGACACGTTCTGCGTGACCCAGTCGAGGGCGGTCCGGCTGAGGACGAAGCCGCCGACGAGCAGGACCGGCCCGGCGACGAGGAGCGTGAAATAGGACGTAAGGCGCGTGCGGATGCTCCGCCCCGTGGGCGCGCGGCAGATCTGGTTGAAGGCCTGCTCCACCTGGATGACGAGCGACAGCGCCGCATAGATCAGGACCAGAACGCCGACGAGGGTAATGACGCCGAAGTTGATCGTCTGAATCCGGCTGACCGTCTTGTTGATGAACTCCTGGAGCGTGTCGGCGAGTTTGGTGGCGTCCTCCTGGTGCGCGGCGGAAGATTCGGGGGGCAGCGCCGGGTCTGGTGTCGCCGGAGTTTCGGTGTCGGTTACCTGGATTTTGCTGATGCCGGTGTAGTCGAGGAGTTGGCCGAGCGCGTCCTTCATGTTCGCTTCGCTGAGGAAGGACTTGAAGATGACGAGCGAGATGACGAGCACGGGGATAAGCGAGAAGATGGTGCGGTACGCAAGAGCCGCGGCCATTTCCGGCGCGTTGTCCTGGAGCAGCCGTCGCCCGCCGAAGCGAGCGAGGTCGATGAAAAAGCCCGCGACACTGCCGCGGAGGACGCCGTTGGAGTTCTTGGTGTTCGCGGTCATGTACGAAGGCGGCGTGGCGTGTCGGCGAGGGGGAAGGAGGATTTGCGGCTCGGGACACGCTCGCGGGTCGCGGTCGCGGGAGGTGGGGCCTCCTTATCCATCGGCGTCACGCGTGTCGCGGTACGAGAATCGGCGAGAGGAGGCCGACGGCGTCCCCCCTCGCGTTCCTCGCCGAGTTTGAGGGCGCGCGAGCGATAGAGGGCTCGGTCCTCCGGCGATTTCGGCCCCCCGCCGAACGCCGCGGCGCGGAGGTCGCGCAGTTCGCGGGCCGTGAGATCGCGCCACTCGCCGGCTTTGATCCCTTTGAGAAGCAACGGTCCCATGGCGATGCGCACGAGTTTGCGGACGGGGCAGCCTGCGTCGGCGAGGATTCGGCGGACCTGGCGGTTGCGCCCTTCCTTGAGCGTGATGTCCAGGATGGTTCGCGTCGGCTCGGTGCGGACGATGGTGAGGTCCACGCCCTTGGTGCGCGTCGCGCCGACGGTCTTGCCGGACTTGCGTTCGGCGAGATAGGTCCCGGCGCGGAGTTTCTCGATCTGCTCGCCGGTCATGGCGCCTTTGACGACGGCGCGGTAGGTCTTGTGGACTTCGTAGCGCGGGTGCGTGAGGCGGTTGGCGAGGTCGCCGTCGTTGGTCATGAGGAGGAGGCCGAGGGTGTCATAGTCAAGGCGGCCGACGGGGTTGAGACGGATGCCGGAAGGGTGCTCGACGAGGTTGGCGACGGTGCGGCGCTGGTCGGGGTCGCTCATGGTCGTGAGCGTGCCGCGGGGCTTGTAGAGCATGACGTAGACCATCGGGCGGCGCTTGGGGTCGCGCGTCTCGGCGTAGGCGCGACGGACGGATTTGGGCATGTAGCGTTCGAGCGGCTCGCCGTCGACGATTACCTTGTCCACGCCGGGCGTAACCAGGACAGGAAGCCGACGGACGATCTTGCCGTTGACGGCGACGCGGCCCTCTTCGATGAGTGCCTCGCACGCGCGGCGTGAGCCGATGCCGGCGGCGGCCATGATCTTCTGAAGGCGTTCGCCGGGATGTTCGCGGGTGCGCATGGGGCGATTGTATTGGGTTGCGCGGGGACGCGAGAGGGGATCGTTGGGGGCCGCAGGGCGATCGCATTATCGCTTCGATGTGCCTCACAGCCCGCGGAGCGGGCG
>CAZBDZ010000014.1:3762-61057 GCA_964490785.1 uncultured Phycisphaeraceae bacterium | reverse complement strand
CTCGTGCCACTGATTCCCCGTCCTCGGGGGAATCAGTGCGTGAATCGGCCGTTCCCGCGAAGGCCGCACTGATTCTCCCGGCGCGCCGGGAGAATCAGTGCCACGCCGTAACCCGTGCCACCGATTACCGTCTGCGGTAATCGGTGCATCCAGCCGGACATTCGCACCCGTCCGCCGTGGGCCTCTTCTGCCCGTGTAACGGGCTTACGTTGGTTGCCGGCGGCGCAGCCGCTGGAGAGCCGCTCGAAGTTCCTCCGCCGCCCATGAAATGGGCGAGCGATGGCGAGGCAGTCGAGCCAACCGGAGAGATTCCCACCCGTACCGACCGCCCTTGCGCGCGCATTTCCGGTACATGCGCCCCGGCCCCCTTGCCTCGCCATCGAAGCGCGTCATGCTTCACGCATGAACGCCGCACAACGCAACGTCGCCGACCCCGCCCCGCTCCGCATCGAGCACGCGCCCGACGCGTGGCCCTCGCACGCCCCCGCCGTCGAATCCCTCATCAGGCTCTACCTCGACCCCGCCCTCACCATCGCCGACATCGCCAAGTCCCTCGGCCTGACCTGCTCCCAACTCATCGCCCTCACCAAACTCCCGCTCTTCATCGAACTCCTCGACGAGTTCGAGGAGGCCACCCAGGAGCGCGCCGCCCGTCTCGTCCGCTGCAGCATCGACCTCGCCGCACGCACCTTCGTCAGGATCGCCGAGACCGCCGACAAACCCGAAACCGCCCGCAAGGCCGCCGGCGCCATCGTTCGCATGCATAAGGACCGCGCCCGCACCACGAACCGCGACCGTGGCCCGGACACCGGAAACCCGCCGCGCGGCACGGGTTTCGAGCACCGTGCCACCGATTCCCTTAAGGAATCGGTGGCGAGCGTCGCTGTCGCGCAAACCGTTCGGCCGCCTCCCACGATGGTCAGAATCGTCCCCGAAGACAGCGACGAATCCGACAATGCCGATGCATCGAATCCAACCCACCGGAATCACTCTCGGGACTTCTGAGCAATCGGTGGGGCAGGCTCTTCGGAGAGTCGCCGTGCCGACGAGCCTGCCCGTCGCCTTCATCTTCGCCGCGGAAAACGCAGCCGCCACCACGCCGCGGAACCCGGCATGCCGGGCATTCAAAGATCCCATGTGCAATCGCCGTTACGCCTTCGCCTTCGCCCGGCCCGCCGTCGCTCTTTCTCGGGGCTTGGGCGAGCGCTCCGTCGGCTCGTCCTCGCGCTTGCCGGGCTTGGGCTTCTTCGGCTCGGTCGCGGGATCGTCGGCCCAGTTGAGGAGCGTGAGATGGACCCGCACCGCGTCGTCGGCCTTCACGTGCCGATCGAGAACTCCCTCGGCACGGGCGCAGTCGTAATCAGGCTCGACCACCTCCTTCGCCACGAGGCGGCACAAGAGGTTGTCGTCCACCGGGATCGCGTGCCCCCCGAGCCGCAGCAGCACGACGCGAGCCGCGACGAACGGCGGCATGCCCTCGAGCGTATCAAGATAGTTGCGCGCATCGCGCTTGCTCAGCGACGCGCACCTGTCGAGCGAGACGGCGAACTCGCGGATGTAGACCTCCTGGAGCGACGCCTTGAGCCTCATCGCCCGCTCCTCCGCCAGCGGATAGGTCTTGCCGACGACGCCGATGATCTCCGGCGGCCGACACACGCGGAGTTCGTTGATATCGACCACATGGTGCATGAGCCGGCGGTACGCCGCGTCGGCCTTGCCGATCGGCGCGTTCCAGAGGAGGAACGAGTAGATCAGCTCCTCGAGCGGCGTGCGCTCCACAAGGTCCTCCTTCGGCTCGTACTTGCTCTTCATCGAGCGGAGGAGGCCGTTCAGCGCTCGGGCATGGTCGATCGTCGCGGTGGTCACGGAATATCTTCCTTCGGGGGTGATTCGGGAACGGGGGACGCGTCGGCGGGGCGTTCGCGCGCGAGCTCGCTGAGCGTGCCGAGCACCGCCGCCTCCTTCTTCAGGCTTCGGTCGAGTTTGAAGACAAACTTCGGCGGATGGTGCATCGCGATGCGCCCGGAGACCTCGCGGCGGATGTGGTTCGCCGCCTCCTCGAGCGCGTGCATGTACTTCGACTCGTTCTTCTCGGGGAATATCGACACGTGGAAGTTCGCCTGGGAAAGATCGTCGGCGACAACCACCTTGGTGATCGTGGCCATTCCCTCGGCCCGCGGGTCGGCGAGGCCTTCCTGGATCACGCCCTGGGCCGCCTTGTGGAGGATCGACGCGAGTTGGTCCGTGCGCCGGCTCACGATGCGCCCTCCCCGAGAATCCGCTCCGCTTCCTCGACCATACGCTTCTCCTGCTCGGCCCAGTGCGGATCGTCGGCGCCGACGGCGGACTGCCAGTCGAGTTCGCTCTCGTGGATCATCTCGCGGGAGACGCTTCCGAGCCGCGCCTCGGGAATCGCCTTGAGCTTCTCGATAACGCGGTCCATGACGCCCGAAGCGTGCGGGGCGGAGTTCGAGACGAGCGAGAGGGCGAGGACGGCGGTGCGCGGATCGTCGAGGGCGGCGATCTCGGCGACCGACACCATGTGCTCGCGGTGCAGGCGGTCCTTCAGCGACTTCACCACGCGCCGCTTGTCCTTGAGCGATTCGCTGTGGGGGATGGTGAGTTCGAACTGGAGCACGCCGAGGACCATGGTGAAAAGCGGAAAGCGGAAAGCGGAAAGCGGAAACGAAAGCAGGAATCAGTGGCTGCTGGGAGTGAGTGGGTTCGCGCCGGGCGATCTAGAGCGTTCTCCTGATTTCGGTCTTCTTGTAGCATTCGAGGACGTCGCCTTCCTTGATGTCGTCGTAGCCGACGATCTTCATGCCGCACTCCAGGCCGGACTTGACCTCCTTGGCGTCGTCCTTGAAGCGCTTGAGTTGCTCGAGGACGCGGTCGTTCTCGACGACGATGCCGTCGCGTGTCACGCGGATGAGGGCGTTGCGTTCGATGATGCCGTCGGTGACGTAGCAGCCCGCGATGGTGCCGACGCGGGAGACCTTGAAGACCTGGCGGACCTCGGCGTGGCCGATGACTTCCAGTTTGACCTCGGGTTCGAGGAGGCCCTCGGCGGCCTTCTTCACGTCGTCGATGATGTCGTAGATGACCTGGTAGGAGCGGATCTCGACGCTCTTGGCCTCCGCCGCCTGGCGGGCCTTGGCGTTGGCGATGACGTTGAAGCCCATGATGACCGCGCCAGACGCGGCGGCGAGGTTCACGTCGCTCTCGGTGATCCCGCCCGCGGCGGCGTAGAGCACGCGGACCTTCACCTCGCTCGTCGAGACCTTCTCGACGGCGTTCTTGATCACGTCCACGGAGCCCTGCACGTCGGCCTTCACGACGAGGAGGAGCTCGTTGATCGCCTTCTCCTTCATCGCCGCGAACATCGTGTCGAGCGTCAGTTTCGGCGTGGCGAGTTCGCGGTGGCGCTCCTCCATCTGGCGGTGCTCGGCGGCCTCCTGCGCCTTGCGGAGCGAATCGACGACGAAGAAGCGGTCGCCCGCGTCGGGCATCACGTCGAGACCGCTGATGAGGATCGGGGTCGATGGCTCGGCCTTCTGGACGCGCTTGCCCTTGTCGTCGGTGATGTCGCGGACGCGCCCGTGGGCTCGTCCCGCGACGATGATGTCGCCGACTTCGAGATCGCCGTTCTGCACGAGCAACTGCGCGGTGGCGCCGCGGCCTTCCTCCATCTTGGCTTCGATGACCGTGCCCCGCGCGGCCCCTTTGTAGTCCGCCTTGAGTTCGAGCAACTGCGCCTGCAGGTCGAGCGTGGTCAGCAGCGTGTCGATGCCCAGGCCGGTGAGGGCGCTGGTGCGCACCACTTCCGTGTTCCCGCCCCACTCGACGGGGGACATGTTGTTCTCCGCGAGTTTGCCGAAGATCTGCTGAATCTGCGAATCGGAGATGCCCGGCACGTCGATCTTGTTGAGGGCGACGACGACGGGAACCTTGGCCGCCTGCGCGTGCTTGATGGACTCGATGGTCTGCGGCATGACGCCGTCCACCGCGGAGATCACCAGCACGACGATGTCGGTCATGTTCGCGCCGCGGGCGCGCATTTCGGAGAAGGCCTCGTGGCCCGGCGTATCGAGGAAGGTGAGGGTCTTGTCCTCGCCCTCGACGTTGACCTTGACGCGGAAGGCGCGGGTGGACTGCGTGATGCCGCCGGCCTCGCCCGCGGCGATGTTCGTGTTGCGGATCTTGTCGAGGAGGCTGGTCTTGCCGTGATCGACATGCCCGAGGATCGTGATGACCGGCGGGCGCGGACGGAGGTCGATGGCGGTGCGGTCGGCGAACTCGCCGATGACGGCGGCCTCGGCGGTCTGGGCCTCGGTGACCTCCAACTCGATGTTGAAATCGATCAGGATTTCCTGGGCCTGCTCGACGTCGATGCCCGAGTTGGCCGTGGCGATGATTCCCTTGAGGAAGAGTTTCTTGACGATTTCGGCGGCCTTGACGCCCGTGGCGGCGGAGAGATCCTTGATCGTGAACGGCGCCGCGATGGGCACCTTGCCGCCGATCTGCGCCGGGGTTGCGGCGTGGCCCTTGTGAGATTGATCCTTGATCTTCTGATCGCGGCGGCGCTGGCGGAGGAAGCCTTCGGACCGCGAGAGGCGGGCTTCGCGCTCGATGAGGTCCTGGGCCGTCCAATCGGTCGGGGCGGTATCCGCCTTGGCGGAGCGGCGCGGGGCGGCCCGGCCCGGGACGACTTCGCCGGCGGCGCGGCGCTTGTTGCGCCCCTTGCGCTGCTCGTCCTCGATCGCGCCGGGCGATTGGGCGCCGGTCCCGCCGCGCGGGCCGCGGCTGAGCGAAACGGGAGAATCTCCGGTCGGTCGCTTGGGCCGGGGCGCATCGACGACATCGGGAGCCTCGACGCGGACGACCTTCGGCCCGCTCAGCCTCGCGGGAGTCTGCACTTCCAACTTGGGACCGACCGGGGTCACGACCCTCGGGCGATCCGGGACGTTCATCCGCGGCGTGAAGCCCGGTGGGATGCGCCCGGGGGGCGGCGCAACCGGGGGGGCGGGAGGCTGTGCCTTCGGCGCGGCGATATCCGCCGCGGGACGGACCTGCGTTGCCGGAGGCGCAGGCGGGACGACGAACGGAGACGCCGGCGGCTCAATCTCCGGCTCGGTTGCCGGCGAGTGCGTCTTGACCTTCGCAGGGGGCGCGCCAGTGGCGGGCGATGCGGGCGCGGGAGACTCAGGCTTCGACGGTCGAACGCGCGGGGCGGTCGGCTCACGATGAACGGGAGGCGCCGGCGGCGGTTCGAGCACGCCGACGCTTGCCTCCGGCGTCGGCTCGGGAGGCGGCGTCTCGGCGCCGCCCGACTTGGTCTTGGCGCGGGCCCGCGCCCGCGGGGTGGCACGCGCCTTCTCGATATCGATCCTCTCGGCGGTCTCGACGGCGTTGTGCGGCGCGTCGGCGGTGGCGGTGAACCACTCGCGGATCGTGGCTTCGAGCCCGGCGGAAATGGGCGAAAGGTGATCCTTGATGTTGGGGATTCCCTCGGCGGCGCATTTGGCGATGATCGCCTTCGACTCGACGCCGAGTTCTTTCGCCAGTGCATGGACTCGTTTTTGCTTTATCGTCGCCAATCGTGTCTCCGTCGGTGCGGTTCGGTCAGGTGCTTCTCATCGGTCGCCCTTGTCGGGCGGGGATTCTCCGGTTCAGGCTGCCGGCTCCGCCCCGGCGGCCTCGGGCGCAGGCGAATCGACCCCGCCCAGGATCGCCGCCGCCCTCGCGTCGTCGTCCGAAGTAACTTCCACCACGCTCGCCTCGCCGCCGGGCAGACCTTCTCCCGCGAGCAGGCGGCGCGTCGCCTCTTCGTCGGCGGCACGGCGCTTCTCGGTCTCTTCCTTCTCCTTGGCCTGCTGCTCGGCGACCTCCTTCGCCCGGACCGACGCCTTGGCGACCATCTCGGTCGCGGTCTCCGGCGCAAGTTCCAGTTCCTGCTGCAGGACCTCCGCGCCGACCTCCTCGATGTCGAACACGCTGATCATGCCGAGCGCGGCGAGGCGGTCGAGTTTCTCCTCGGTTACGCCCTCGATCGTCTTGAGCGTCTCCGCCATGATCTCCAGGCCCTTGTTGAACTCCTCGGGCGTGAGGATGTCGATGTCCCACCCCGTCAGCCTCGCCGCGAGACGGACGTTTTGTCCGCGCTTCCCGATCGCCAGCGACAACTGATCGTCGTTGACGACCACGGTGGCCCGCCCCAACTCGAAGCACAGCGAGATTTCGACGACCTCGGCGGGCTTGAGCGCGTTTTGGATCAGGATCTGGCTCGATTCGTTCCACCGCACGATGTCGATCTTCTCGCCGTTGAGTTCATCGACGATGTTCTTGATGCGGCTGCCGCGCACCCCGACGCAGGCGCCCACGGCGTCCACCTTGGAGTCCACGGAAGACACGGCGATCTTCGTGCGGAAGCCCGCCTCGCGGGCCATGGCCTTGATCTCGATGACGTGCTCCGAAACCTCGGGCACCTCGACCTCGAACAGGCGCTTGATGAAGTCCGGATTGGCCCGGCTGAGCACGATTTTGACCTGGCTGCCAACGTCGCGCACATCGAGGATCATGCACCGGATGCGGTCGCCCGGATGAAACTGCTCGCCCGGGATCTGCTCCGAGCGCGGCATGAAGGCCTCGGCCCGCTCCACCGTGCAGACCAGCGACCCGCCCTCGTACCGTTGGGCCACGGCTGTCACGATCTCGCCGACGCGGCCGCTGAAGGTCTCGTAGGTGCTGGCGCGCTCGTCCTCCCGGAATTTCTGGATCATCACCTGCTTGCAGGTCTGGGCGGCGATGCGTCCGAACTGCGCCGGGGGGATCTCCAGCGGCTCGCCGTGGCGGAACATCTGGATCTGGCCGTTCGCGCGGTCGATCTTGCAGGTGAACTCCTCGGCGTCGAGCGTGTTGTAGAACTTCCGCGCGGCCGAGACCATCGCAAGTTCGAGGTCGGCGAACAGTTGGTCGCGTTCGATCCCCCTGTCGCGTGCGATCGAGTCGACGATGCGGATCATTTCTGGGCCGTTCATGGGAGTCTCCGGGATGTCTGGATGTCTGAATGTCGATTCACGGGATCAAAAACCAAACGGACCACCTGCCGAGCGCGGGTGGTCCGTCCGATGAGGGCGGGGTTGCTCAATGGGGCGGGGCTAGCCCACCGGGCGCCTCCCGGAAATCCGGGCCTGGCGGCCGGCGAACCGGCGAGCGGGGCTTCCGGCGGCGGAGGCCGCGACGGAAACTCGGGGCCTGGTTGGCCTCGGCTCACCGCGCATGATGAGTGACCGTACGCATCGGATCAGACCTTTCACCCGCCCGACAAGGGCGGCTCTTGCTCCCTAAGTCTAGTGGGTCGGGAGCCTGCGTCAACCGACGCCTGTTAAATGAGTGAATGCGGCATGGGTTTTCCAGCCTCATCCTTCTACACAAGTGCCTTGCCAGGGTACCGATTGGCGTCCGAACAGGAGAGCCTGAAAGGCTCAGATTCAATAGCCGTGGGCAGAGCGAGTCCGCGAGCGCCGCCCACGGGGACGGCGGCAATTCCCCCCTCTGTGAGCCTGTAAGGCTCGAACGCGTGCCCGTTGATCGCCGCAACGCCATCGGACCGGATGTCGGCGCGACCTCGTTGCACTCCTTCAGAGTGCCCAGAGGGGAAATGGGCCGCGTTTCCGGGGGCGGCGCTCGAAGACTCGCTCTGCCCCCGGCTATTGAATCGCAGGCTTTCAGCCTGAAATCCCCGGCCCTCAGCGTCCGTGAGTTCCATCAACGATGCAGCCCTCAATAGATGTGGACAAGGGTGAGGCTGGAAAGCCCATGCTGGTTGCCCTCCACCTTCAATCGTGGATGCCCCATCGGCACAGGCCTTTCCCGGCGGATATTGACGATTGGGCGTCCAGGCGGCATCCTGATCCTCCTTGAACGACGTTCCTCACAAACTGGCCGGGCCTGACGGAGCCATTCTTGTCGTCCGGGTGCCCCGCGAACTGAACCACGAGTCGGCGGAGCCTCTCCGGGCGGCGGTGATGAGGGGCTTGCCCAACCGGGACGGCGTGGGGGTGGTGCTGGACCTGGCGGACGTCGCGCTTGTTACGTCCATCGGGATCGCGGCCCTTCTCCAGGTGCAGGAATACTGCCGCGACCGCTCGGCCGGCCTCGTCCTCGCCTCCGTGCCGCAGAGACAGATGGCGTTCCTGAAGATGCTGAAGCTTGACCGCAAGTTTGTTGTCGAGGCGACCACCGATGCGGCGGTGGCCAGGCTCGCGGAGCCGCAGTGATGCGGATTCTCGTTCACTCTCGCGCTGGGCGACCACGGGATTCGCTGCGGCGGCCCTCCGCTCATCCCGAGCGTGCGCGCGATTGACCGACGATCCCGATGAGAGCCTAATCCAGTTCTTTTGCCGCCTCGCGGACGCGCAGGGCCCGCGAGCCGTCGATCTGGCCGACGTTGGCGTAGAACTTCTGCCGGCCGTCGACGGTCAGGACCGCGGGCTGCGTCGCGGGCGTTTCGGTGAGGATGAGGTCTCCGACCTGGAGGTTGAGCAGGTCCTGGAGCGTGATGCTTGTTTGGGCGAGTACGCCGGCGACGTCGAGCGGCGCGCGGGAGAGTCGTTTCGTGAGCCTTGAATGGAACTCGGGCGACCCCCGCGTGCGCCCCGTGCTGAACCATGATTGGGCGGAAAGGGCGCCCATGATGGGCTCGATGACGTTGTACGGGATGCACAGGTTCATCGTCCCGGCCCTGGCCGCCATCTTCAACTCGAATCCGACGACGACCACGACCTCATTCGGCGGGACGATCTGGACCAGGTGCGGGTTCGATTCGCTGTCCTGGAGCTGGATGTCGAGATCGCGGATGCCCTCCCACGCCTCCTTGAGCGCGTCGATGGCGCGCTGCGTTACTTTGTTGATGAGCCGCTGCTCGATCATGGTCAGGGGTCGTTGCGGGATGAAGAGTTCCTGATTGGTTCCGCCGAGCAGTCGGTCGATGATCGGGTAGACGATGAGCGGGCTGATCTCGAGGCAGATGTTTCCTTCGAGCGGCGCCGCGGTCAGGAGGTTGAACGATGTCGGGTTCGGCAGCGAGGCGATGAACTCGGAGTAGGTCATCTGGTCGCACATCGCGACCTTGACCTCGATGATGGTGCGCAGGAATCCCGAGACCGACGCGCCGAAGTTCCGGGCGAAGGACTCGTGAAGCGTCTCGAGCGCCCGCATCTGGTCCTTGCTGACGCGCTCGGGGCGCTTGAAGTCGTAGGGGCGGACCTCGACCCCCTCGAGGGTCTTCCGCTTTCGGCTGATGATCTGCGTCGGAGCGGTGGACTCCGAGACCTCCCCCGAATCCACGGCGGCCAGGAGCGCATCGACCTCGGCTTGGTCAAGGACATCAGACATTCTTTATCGGTATCGACGCATCACCGGAAGGGGCTTGAGCGGGTTGCGGATGAAGAAAGGCATCAAGCCATGAGGCAGCAAGGCAGGAAGTTGGAACAATTGCCGGACGATGGCGGTTCAACTCCCGGGGCCTTTACACTCACGACCATGCACCGCCGATTCCTCATTGCGCTCGCAGCGATCCTGGTGGTTTTGCCTCAGGTTTCTGGGCAAAGCCTGCCCGGTTTCAAGGCTTTGGGGGGCGAGGATGAGAAGAAGGTCCGGGTCGGGGCGTTGGCGTCGCGCTCGCAGGCGGGGCCGGGTGATGAGGTCGTTGTTGCGGTGACGTTGACTTTCGCCAAGGGGTGGCACGCGTGGCCCGCGGAGGAGCAGGATGTCCTTCCGGCTGATATCGCGGAGTTCGCCATCCGGACGTCGCTGGAGGTGAAGGGTCCGGCGGCGTGGGTCGGCATGATCGGGCGGACGCAATGGCCCGAGCCGAAGCCCGCCGCGGTGCCAGACTTCAACAGCCCCGGCACGACGCTCACCGTCCCCGTGTACCAGGGACGGTCGACAATCTTCGTCCCCATCATCGTCGGGGAGAGCGCGCCTCCCGGCCCGGCGACGCTGACGCTCGTCGTCGGTTATCAGGTATGCGATGAGAAGGTTTGCCTTGCGCCGGAAGACGTGGAGGCGGTGGTTTCAGTTGAGATCACGCCGCGGGGGGCGGCGTCGCCGCCGACACTTGGCGAGGCGTTCAGCGGTTTTGATCGTGGCGGGTTCGATCGGATGCGCGTCGGCGAAACCGCGGCGCCGTCAAGGCCTGCGAGCGCTGTCGCCGCGGCCGCGGGTTCGTCGTTCTTCGGGGTTTCGCTCGGCGGATTGACAGGGCCGGCCGGGTTTCTGGTGCTGTCCCTGCTGGGCGCGGTGGGGGGGTTCATTCTGAATCTGACGCCTTGCGTGCTTCCGGTGATCCCGATCAAGGTGCTGACGCTGACCAAGCAGGCGGGAACGCCGGGGCGATCGCTCGTGCTCGGGGCTTTCATGGCTCTTGGGGTCGTGGCTTTCTGGCTGGCGCTTGGGATTCCAGCGGCGTTCATCTCTGCGTTCGCCGACCCGTCTCGGCTCTTCGGCATCTGGTGGCTCACGGCGGGGATTGGCGTGGTGATCGGCGTGATGGGTTTCGGCATCCTCGGCCTTTTCTCGATCAATCTGCCGCAGGCCGTGTATCTCGTGAATCCCGAAACGGAGTCTCCCGCGGGGTCGTTTCTCTTCGGGGTGATGACGGCGGTGCTGGGGCTGCCTTGCTTCGGATTCGTTGCGGGCGCGTTGCTCCCCGCCGCGGCGGCGTTCGGACCCTTGGCGACGGTCGTGGTCTTCGGCGCGATGGGTGTCGGGATGGCGTTTCCCTATTTTGTGTTGGCGGCGAAGCCTCAATGGGTCGAGCGTCTCCCGCGCACCGGGCCGGCGTCGGAGTTGGTGAAGCAGGTCATGGGACTGTTGCTGCTCGCGGCGGGGGCTTACTTCGTGGGCTCCGGGATGCTCGCACTGGTGCAGGACTATCCTTTCATGTCGCGGCTGCTGCACTGGTGGGCCGCGGCGGGATTGGCGACGCTCGCGGGACTCTGGCTCATTCTGAGGACCTTTCAGATCACGCGGCGGCCGGGGCCGCGCGCCGTTTTCACGGTTGTCGGCGTGCTCATCGGCGCGATGGCGATCGGGGCCGCGTGGGCCAGGACGGCGGAGGCTCGGTCCAGCCAGTGGGAGCATTACACCGAATCCGGCGAGGCCCGCGCTCTCGCCGAGGGCCGAGTTGTTGTGCTGGACTTCACCGCCGAATGGTGCCTCAACTGCAAGGCCCTCAAGGCGGCGGTGCTCGACCGCGACCCTGTCAAGTCGGCCCTTGCCACGTCCGGCGCGGCGTTATTCGAGGTTGACCTCACAAGCCACAGGGCCGTGGGCTGGAAACGCCTGCGCGAAGGGTTCCGGCAGACAGGTATTCCGCTGCTTGTTATTCAGGGGCCGGGGTTGGAAGGCCCGTGGATGTCGAACGCATACACGTCGGACCAGGTGCTCCAGGCGTTGGAATCGGCCCGGGAGCGGCGTTAGCCGTGGCATGGGCTTTCCAGCCCATGTGGGGAGCGCACGCCCTGGAAAGGGCGTGGTACGGAGGCGAAAGGCGCACGCCCTGGAAAGGGCGTGGCACGGAGGCGAAAGGCGCACGGCCTGGAAAGGGCGTGGCACGAAGGCGAAAGGCGCACGCCCTGGAAAGGGCGTGGCACGGAGGCGAAAGGCACACGCCCTGGAAAGGGCGTGGCACGGAGGCGAAAGGCGCACGCCCTGGAAAGGGCGTGGCACGGAGGGTCGATAGTGATTCCCGGACATTGACATTGCGTCCGATCGGTCGTAGGTTTCTTGCGCCGTCGGCCGTCGGCGGAGACAATCTGCGGGTGTAGCTCAGTGGTAGAGCGACACGTTGCCAACGTGTAGGTCGAGGGTTCAAGCCCCTTCACCCGCTTTCCGGTTTCATTGGATTCGGGCAAACCCGGGGAATCGATGCCGGGAGCATCGCGGCGATGCGACGTCTGGTGAGCGTCGGTCGGGGAAACCAGTACGGTCTGCCGCCAGATACGCATTGTGTTAGGGTGAAGATTGAGGAATCTTCGCGGACCCGCCGGTTTCTCGTTGACAGGGGTTGTTTTTTGGGGCAGATTGAAGCGTAGTAGAACGGTTTACCTGGGTGCAGACGCCGTTCGAGGAGAGGATTCACAGTTGGGCGCTTGCGCGCTCTCAGATGGAGGAGACTTCGATGAATCGCATTGTGATTGGCTCGGCCGTTGTGGCCGTTGTCGCCGGTTTGGCCAACGCCCGCCCGCTTTCCCTGACGCATGTTGATACGTCCGCCGGCAACACGCTTGGCACGTACAACTACACCGGGGCCGGTTCGGGCTTCGGCGGTTTCGTCGGAGGCGGAACCATCACGCTCGACACCGACGCGACCAACCTCTACATCCGTTTTACGGGTGG
Organism: uncultured Phycisphaeraceae bacterium; assembly: GCA_964490785.1. GTDB lineage: Bacteria > Planctomycetota > Phycisphaerae > Phycisphaerales > UBA1924 > JAEUIV01. Next base: position 48,655 of record CAZBDZ010000014.1, on the reverse strand, counting down.
CGCTGGGTCGTTCAATGACACCCTGACGATCTGGCTTGATACCAAAGCGGGCGGGTTCACCGACGCGACGATGAACGACGCGAACGACGGGAGCCGTCGCGCGTTGACCAACCTGGCCGCCAACGCTGATGATGCGTTCGACCCGAACTTCCTGCCGGACTTCGGCATCACCCAGGGCGGGACTTTCGGCACCGTGTTCTTCTCGCTCGCGGATTCGGAGCCGGATGGCTTCATCGATTTCATCGACTACCAGGGCACCGGTCCGCTGACAAGCGCCACCGGCTACGCGATTCCCCTTGCCACGCTTGGGGCCGGCCCCGGTTCGAACATCGACTTCATGGTCGGCTACATCAGCGATTCGGGTTACATGAGCAACGAGTCGATCCCCGCGTTTGATCCGCTCCAGAACTTCGGGAACCCCGGCTTCGGCGACAGCGGCACGCCCGGGATCGGGAACTTTGACCGCCTCGTCGTTGTTCCGACTCCCGGCGCGCTGGCGCTTGCCGGGATGGCCGGCCTTGTCGTGGCCCGTCGGCGGCGCGCGTAACAGGATTCGAGTTTTCCTCTGATTGAAGGCGCCCCGGTCCGTTGGATCGGGGTGCTTTCGTTTCGCGGTCGATCGTTGACTCGCCTTGCCCGCCGCTAATCGGCGGTGATTGGAACCGTCACAACTCGCGTCCCGTCGTTCGCGCGCGGGCGGAAGGCGGCGAGCCCGACATCATCCCCGGCCGCGAGCGCCCCGCGCGGCTGGGCGTGCGCGTCGGCTCGCGCTGACGTGTTCCCCTGCGGGCGGGAGGCGCAGGCGACGAAGGTTGATGTAACAATGACCGATGAGACGACGATCAGGCGACGCATGCCGGCACTCCGGGCGAGGCGGTGTGCGCCGCCGCGGATTGAAGATCGGTTGCCGATGGGGTGTGGTCATCTCCGTGCGGGGTGAAAACGCGCAAGTCATGCCGAGTTCGCGGTCTGGTGGGTTTCAACAGGTGCGGCGCGGGGCCGAAAACAGGGTAAACCCGTATTTTCGGACCCTTGTATCCGGTTCATACGGACGCTGAAATGAAGAGGAATATGTTGAACGGAAGCGGTGTCGGCGTGGCTCCCGATAATATTATGCGGTAGCATGTCCGCCGCGACGCGGGCCGGGCCAAGGAACGGGCACCTCCGGGGTGGAGCAAGGCCGCCATGCCAGACGTGAGTTTCGGCTCTCCACAACCAGGCCTACGACTTGGGCCATTGCGCACCGCGTTCGCGGCGGTTGCGATCATCGCGGGGCAGGCGTTTGTCGTCCCGTCGGCGGGTCAGGTCTCGGCTCCGCCCGTGGCGGCGGCTCAGGCGCCCCAGACGCCGGAGTTCACCGTCTCTGAGTTCCAGGTCCTGTACGACGCCGAATCTCCGGGCCTTCCGGCGTTGCCGGAGCTTCTCGCCGAAGCGACGGCCCGGCTCGCCTGCTCCGATGGGGGTTGCGTTTTCGACGAATCGGCGCGGGCGACACCGATTGCCGATCTGAATGGCGTGCTCGGCTCGTCGGCGTCGCGATTTTCCAGGCGAGCGCTGGATGAAGTGAACCGGTCGATCGTGCGGTCGCTGAACGGGCGCGGCTACATCGGGGTTCTCGTCGCGACCAACCCGGAGGATCTTGCGATCGACGTGCAGGACCCCGCGCTGGACCTCTGGGCGCCGGCGAACTCATGGACCGACCTGCGCCAAGGCGGGGCGGGGCCGCTTCGGATCACGATCTACACGGCCCGCGTGGTCGAGGTGCGGACGGTTGCATCGGGCGACCGAGTTCCGGCGGAGCAGTCGGTCAACAATGCCGCGCATGCGCGGATTCGTGAGAGAAGTCCGATCCATCCCGCCGCCGGCGCGCCGACCGGCGAGGACATCCTCCGCCGCGACGTTCTCGACGATTACACATTCCGCCTGAACCGCCATCCCGGGCGACGGGTCGATGTCGCCGTTTCGACGGCGGAAAACCCGGGAGAAGTCGCGCTCGACTACCTCGTCCGCGAGAACAAGCCCTGGTTCGTCTACGGCCAGATCGGCAACAGCGGCACGCGGGAGACCGAGGAAATCCGCGAACGGTTCGGGATCATCCACAACCAACTCACCGGGCACGACGACATCCTCGTCATCGACTTCATCACGGGCGGGTTCGGCGGGACCAACGCGCTCGTCGGCTCGTACGAGTTTCCCATCGCCGACCGCATCCGCTTCCGGCCCTTCGCCACCTACAGCAAGTTTGACGCTTCGCAGGTTGGTCTTGCCGATGAGTCGTTCCGCGGCGAGTCGTGGTCGGTCGGGGGAGATATTTCCTGGAACGTGTTCCAGAGGCGGGACCTCTTTATCGATCTTGTGGGCGGGTTGCGATGGGAGAATGTCCGTTCGTCGAATGAGGCCGTGGACGTCTCCGGCAGCGACGCGTTTTTTCTTCCGAGCCTCGGGGCCCGGCTGGAGCGATTCACCGACGAAGCGGGGACGGCGGCGTTTGCTCGCATCGAATGGAACCTCGACGATATTGCCGCGACGGGCGATCCGTCGCTCGAGAATCTCGGCCGGACCGACCCGGATGCGGAGTTTGCAGTGCTGCAGTTTGGGATCGAGCAGACGCTGTACCTCGAGCCGTTGCTTGATGCGAAGCGATTCGCGGCGGGGGAATCGACGCTTGCGCACGAGGTTGCGGTGCGTTTCCGGGCGCAGAGTTCTCTCGGGGCGCGGCTTGCGCCGACGTTTCAGGACGTCGTCGGCGGGATGGATACGGTTCGTGGATATCCGGAAAGCGCCGTGGCGGGCGATGATGTGTACATCGGGACGGCGGAATATCGGCTGCACATCCCGAGGCTCCTCGAGCCCTACGACGAGCGGAACGAAAGTCCGCCTATGGTGTTCGGTAACCCTTTCCGAGTCCGGCCTCACACCCGATATGCGCGGCCTGATCTGGATGTGATTGCGAAGGCTTTTCTGGATGTAGGAAGGGCCGAGAACGAGGATCGGCAGCCCTTCGAGAGTGATGAGACTCTTATCGGGGCGGGGGTCGGGCTTGAGATTTTGGTGGGTCGAAACATCAACCTGAGGCTCGATTTCGGCGTACCTTTAAGGGAGATCGAGGAGCCGACGCAGGTTACGACGGGTTCATCCCGTCTTCACTTCGTCGTCACCGTGATCTTCTGACACCGCGGCGGGGACCGCCGCACAGGGAGCAAGCCGCAGGACGCGGGCCGGGCGACGGCGGCCGGAGAGCGCAGAGGGACTTTGCACCATGGCGGGAAAGAGACGGACCATCATTCGAGTTCGGCGGAACCGTCCGGGGCGGTATGTTCTTGGCCTCGGCTTCTCGGTGTTGATTGCGCTGCCCGCGTGGGCCGGTCCCGCGGGAGAGAAGGTTGTGCGCGGCAAGGTGCGCGTCGATCGCGCCGGCGACGTTACAACCATCACGGCGAGCAACAAGGCGGTCATCAACTATCGCTCGTTCGATATCGCGTCGGGCGAGACCGTTCGATTCGTGCAGCCGGGGGCGAGCGCGAAAGTTCTGAACCGAATCCAGGGCTCGGACCCGACGAACATCGCGGGCACGCTGACGGCCAACGGGCGGGTGTACATCGTGAACCCGGCGGGCGTGTACTTCCGCGAGGGTTCGCTCATCAACGTCGGCGCTCTTTACGCCGCGGCGGGCAATCTGACGGACAAGGATTTCGTCCGCGGCGTGGACCGCTTCAGCAACGTGCAGGGCATCGTGCAGAACGACGGCTCGCTGCTGGCGAACACGGTGGTTCTGGCGGGCCGACTGACGCGCAACCACGGCGTGATCGAAACCGGATCGGGCGGCACGGTGGTTCTCGCGTCGGGCAACGACATTCTTCTCGGCGAAAAGGGCGGCAACATCTTCGCCCGCATCCAGAACGCGGCGGGCGAGGCCCGATCGATCAACGACCGGGCCGGGCTGGAGAATCTCGGCACGATCCGCGCGCCCGGCGGGCGCACGCTTGTCGCCTCGGGCGACACGCTCGGCGTGGCGATTCACGCGGGCGGTTCCATCCGGGCGAAACAAATCGCGTTGCAGGGCGGCTCGGCGGGAACGGTGAGGGTTGAGGGGTCGCTCGATGCGTCGTCTTCCGCCATGGGCGGATCGGTCGCCATTACAGGCTCGGAGATCGAAGTTGTCTCCGCCGAGGTGAACGCTTCGGGGGCGCTCGGCGGCGGGAGCGTCCTTATCGGCGGCGGGGTGCAGGGCGGCGGCGGCCTGGCCCACGCTCGATCAACCGTCGTCAACGGCGAATCCACGATTCGCGCCGACGCGACCGTCGCGGGCGACGGGGGGACGATCGTTGCATGGTCCGACGGGCACACGGAGTTCAAGGGGGCGGCGAGCGCGATCGGCGCAGGGCCGACGGGCGCGGGGGGCCTCGTCGAAACGTCCGGGAAGCAGACGGTTGACTTCGGCGGCGCGCGGATTCGTGCCTCGGCGTCCGGGTCCGGGGCGCAGGGGCAGTGGCTCATCGACCCGACGAACCAGACGATCGGGGCTGCCGAGGCCGCCGCGATCGTCGCCACGCTGAACGCGGGCACGCCTGTGGCTGTCGCCACGAACGTCCCGCTCGGCGGGGGCGACGCGGGGAATATCGCCGTCAACTCGCCGATCAACGCGACGCCCCCGGTGGCGGTCGGGTTGACCTTCGACGCGGCGAACAACGTCGCGGTCAGCGCGGGCATCACGTCCGCCGGCTCGCCGCTGAATCTCACGGTTCGGGCGAACCAGAATCTCGCGGGCGACCCCGATCCCAATCCGGCGGTCGGCGGCGTGCAACTCGGGGCGGCGGTGTCCCTCGCGGGCGGCGCGTTCGTTGCGAGCGGGGTGGATTTCGTCAGCACGGGGCCCGCGTCGATCGACGCGGGGAGCATCACGCTCGATATGACGAGGCAGATCGATGTCGCCGGCGCATGGACCAGCGCCGCGGCGATCTCGGTTCAGGCCGACCGCTCCGGCGTGTTCCGCGAAGACATCACGGCGCCGTCCATCAATCTCTGGGTGGGTCAATCGGGCATCGGCGGGTCGAATCTCACATTTGCGTCGTCGCCTGTTCTCAGGGCGGACACGATCATGCTTCGTTCCGGTCGGCAGGGCGGCGCGCCGGGTTCGACCGTCGTGAATGCGGCTTCGGGGAACCCGACCTTCGGGAATCAGGCGGGCACGGGCGCGCCGAGCGTCTTTGTCCTGCGCAACGACGGGCTCATCAACAACGCCCGCACGCCCGCGGCGGCCCGTTTCATCGGCGGGACCCCGCCCGACAACTACTCGCTGATCACCGACAACCACAGCGTCAGCGCCACGGACCCCTCGAAGTTCGCCGGCGCGAACCTCACGATCAGCACGTTCTCGAACAACGCGTCGCTCGGCCATGTCACCCTCTCGGGCGGGACCTTCAACCTCGATTCGCTCAGCATCACGGCCCACCGCGACGTCCAACTCTCGGCGATCACGACGGCGAACGGGCCCATCACGATCGCCGGTCGGAACCTGAACCTCAGCGGCGCGATCGACGCCGGCACGTCCGCCTTCCTCGCCAACGTGGAGGGCGACATCCAGGCGACGTCGGCGATCCGCGCCGACACGAGCATCGCTCTCACGTCGGGCAACGACGGGATCGGCAACCTCAACTTCTTCAACTCGGCGAACATTGATTCCGCGTCGATCACTCTCACGGCGGGCGACGGGCTCGCCGGCGGTGGCATCGCCGCGGCTGTTGATGCCGTCTCCAACGCGCCAAACTTCCGAGGCCCGGGCGGCGCGGGCGTCCCCACCAACTTCACGATCCAGCAGGATGCAAGCATCGGCGATGCGGTCGCCCCCGCGCCCGCGCAGTTCGGCGGCGGGGCCGGCCCGGGCGGGATCAACTATTCGCTCTGCTCGTTCGACGGCAATGTAACTCTCGCCACGGCGTCGAAGTTCGCGGGAGCGAATCTTTCGATCTGCGGGCCGGCGACGGGGCAGAACACGATCTCGGCGGACTTCTCCGGCGCGAACACGCTCGCGGGCCTGACCGTCGGCGGGCCCAACACGACTCTCGTGGCCTCGCCCAGCATCACGGCAACCGGCGCGATGATCTTCCAGGGCGTGGTCGATGTTGACACCGTCGGCAACGCCGTCGCGTTCACGAGCACCGGTTCGACGATCGCATTCCAGGGCGCGCTCAACAGCCTGACCGCGGGCGAAGAGGCGCTCGTGGTCTCCTCCGCCGGCGGCGCGGCCTTCGGCGGGCCGGTCGGGGCGGCCAATGCCTTCGCATCGCTGATGACGACCGGACCCGCGAACGTCGCCGCCGATGTCGCGACGGCGGGGGGGCAGACATGGGGCGGGCCGGTTCTCGTTGACACGCCGGGCAACAGCATCACCTTCACGAGCACGGCGGGTGGCGTCGCCTTCAACTCAAGCCTCGGCAGCGCGGTCAACGCGCAGGAGACCCTCAACATCGCCAGCGCCACGGGGACGACCTTCGGCGGCGCTGTCGGGGCGAGTCCCAACCGCTTCGCGGGACTTTCCGTCGCAGGACCGGCGAACATCAACGGCGGATCCGTGACGACCACGGGAAACCAGTCCTTCGGCGCGGTCGCGCTCGGCGCGGACACGATCCTGAGCGGCGGGAGCATCGGCTTCACGACCCTCGCCGGCGGCGGCAACGACCTCACGCTGAACAACAGCGGCGCGGTTACGCTCGGCCCCGCGGCTACGGGGATCGACAACCTCATCGCCAACGGCGGGGGCGTCGTCGCGATCAACGGCAACTTCGCCACCACCGGCGCGCAGATCTACAACGGGCCGGTCAACATGACCGCGAACCTCACGCTCGCCAGCACCGGCGGCGGGAACCTCGCGCTGAACGGGATCACCACGGGATCGAACCTCAACCTCGACACCGCCGGGACGACGATCCTTGCCGGCACGCTGAACCTCACAAGCCTGACCACCGACGCCGCGGGATCGACGCAGGTCTCCGCCGACATCGCGACGACGGGCGGGCAGACGTATAACGACGCGGTCACCATCGTCGGCACGCGGACGATCTCAAGCACGGGCGGGGCCGACATCGCCTTCACCAGCGGCATCGCGGGGCAGACTCTGCTCATCAACACCGCGGGCGTAACGATTCTCGCCGGTCCGGTGAACCTCACGGGCATCACCACCGACGCGGGCGGCTCGACGCGCATCGGAGGCAACATCACCACGACCGGCGATCAGACCTTCTGCGACGCCGTCGTGCTCACCGGCGACGCGATTCTCGACGCGGGCGCGGGGCGGCTGTTCTTCTGCTCGACGATCGACAGCGACAGCGCGGCGACGCCCCGCACGCTCACGCTCCGCTCCCAGGCCGCGCCGGGCTTCGAGCGTGCTCCGATTTCCTTCGGCGGGTCCATCGGCGCGGCCGCGGCCCTGAACACGCTCAATCTCAACACCGGCATCCCCGCCTACGCCACGCCGCCCACCACGTCCACCATCGTGATGACCGATGCGTTCAATCCGGCGGGAGAGGTGGTGATCGACAACGCATCCGCGGCGGACGCTTTCGTGATCAACGCGGCGAATGTGGTCATGTCCGAGGACCAGAAGCTCCTCGTTCTCGGCGGGCTGACGATGAACGCGACGGCGAGCGCGTCTCTGGGCGACGTTGCGACGCTCGGCGACCTCGCCGTGAACTCGCCGTCTATTTTGCTTGTCACCCGGAAGACGGGCAGCGTCGCGAAGATCAGTTCCGATCCGGGGAATCCGGTCGTGGCCACCGATGACACGGGCGTTGATTTCGTGGCGGGTGGCGTCATCACTTTCAGCAGCGTGCCGATCGCGACGGGCGGCTTCCCCGCGAACGCTCCGACTTTCTGCGCGGATACGCCTGGCAGCGTCGTTCCCGGCATGGCCGTTTCGGACTACGAGGGCACGATCACGATCGAGACATTCCGCGATCCTCGTGTCGGCAGCACGGCTCGCGGGCTTGCGTACGATCTTCGCCAGAACGCGTCCTTGCCGCCCGTCCCGCCGCAGCCGGACGGCAGCGGCAACGACCTCGGCTCCGCGCTGAATCGAGGCGTCGGCGGCGGGACGGTTTCGGATTCCGCCGCGCCGCCGCTTGCCGAGCCTGCGATTCCGGACACGGCGATGCGCGACGCGATCGAGCGGCTCGACCTCTTCCTCCGCGGGTCATCGACGCCCGAGCGGGTTGACGGGCTCAGCGGTCGCACGCTTTATGTCGATCGACCGCCGCTCACCGAGGGCGCGGCTCAGGAGCGCCGCGTCGCCTCGCCGCGGGTTTCTGTGGAGATGCTCCGCGCGATTCTCGACGACCTCGCGGCCCTCGACGCGGACATCGGCGGGTTCCGCGACGCCATCTTTGAAGAGTTGCGCGCCGCCGGCGTTGAAGGCGGAACGGTGGCGTTCGACGCCGAGGCGTTCGCGCGTCGCGTCGCGTCGCTCGCCCCCGACAACGCGGCGCGGCGCGCGTTCGACCTCTGCGCGAGGCTCTTCGACAACATCGACCAATCGGGCCTCACGCCTGCCGAGGCGGCCTTCTGCAAGCGCACCGCCGTCAAGCCGCTCTGCGACAACCAGCCTCTCACGGCGGACCAACTGCTGGCGGCGGTCGAGGCCTATATCAAACTCCAGCGCACCGTGGCGGCGAATCAATAGGACGGGCCGAAGCCGGCGCGCCGACTGCTCGGCGGACTGCGGCGAATATCTCGATTCCCCGGACTGGTTTGCACTTCCGGGATCTCTGATACAGGATCGCGGAAACAACGGCGCGGCAGCATCCGCCACTTCCTCGCGGACTCGTCAGTGGCGGCTTCTTCGGAGCGCGGAATGCTCCTGGGGCGCGATGGCGCCTTCGGATTCGACGGCCCTGATCCGCTCGTGCTTGCGCCCGAGTTTCAACCGGCATCCGCGATCCGCTTGCATTCCGCATGAGTGCTTTCTACTGGTTGGCGTCGAGGGCGGCGATGGCGGCGCGGATGGAATCGGGGGTTGTCTCGGGGTCGATGCTTGTGCGTTCGTTTTGGAGGATGGACTCGGCGACCTGGAGGGATTCGTTGTAGGCGGCGCGGGCGGCGGCGCGGGAGGCTTCGCGGTCGGGGCGGGCGCGGGCGGCGTCGGTGGCGAGGGCGGCGTGGGCGTCGGCTGCTCGGCGGAGCGAGAGGGCGAGCCAAGCGCGGAGGCCGAGTTCGGCGGTGGGGGAGGAGGCGATCGGCCTGAGGATGCCGAGGGCCTGCTCCGCCGAGGCGAGGGCGTCGCGGGGCGCGCCGAGGCGGAGGTGGCAGGCGGCGGCATCGCAGCGTGTGTCCGCGAGCCAGGCCTTGAGGTTGAGGTTTTCGGGATCAGCGGCGAGGCGTTCGGCGTACAACTGTCCCGCGGCCTGCCAGGAGCGGAGGGCGGCCTCGATTGTTCCCTTGGGGTCGTCGCTTGTGTCGGCGGAGAGGAAGAGCGCGGTGGCGGCGGCGGCGCGGCAGTTGCCGAGGGTCATGATGTTGCGTGCGTCGGGACGATTCGACTGGGCTTCCTGCGCGGTGAGACGGGACATGATGTCCACGGCCTCGGAGGATTCGCGGATGGCGTCGGCGTGGCGGCCCCCCCGGGGGGCGGTCGAGCGGGCCTCTGAGGCGAGGATCAGGGCGACGGCGAGGTCGCGTTGGGTGCGGGCCTGGGCGGGCTCCTCGGCGAGGAGTGCGCGGCGTTCGGCGAGTGCTTCGTCGATGAGGGGGAGCGCCTTGTCGGTGTCGGCGAGGTCGAGATGGGCGCGGGCGAGGTCGATTCGGCCGACGGTTACGTTTCGACGGGCCTGGAGGGCGGCGGCGCGGCGCTGTCGGGCCTCCTTGTCGGTGAGGTTTGGTTCGGCGGCCGAGGCGACCAGTGCATCTCGGAGGGCGGTGCGGGCCTTGTCGCCTTGTTCATAGAGGGCGATGGCGGCGGTGATCCGGCCGGCCTGGCGATTGTCGTCGGCGAGTTGGCCGAGGACGGTTGCGAGCATGATCCTGACCTGGGTGCCGGCGGCGCCTTCGGTGGGGAGGGCTTCGAGGAGGGTGCGGGCGTGTTCGTAGTGTTCGACGGCCTTGGAGCGGTCGCCCATTGATCGTGCCGTGTCGCCGAGGCGGATGTAACTGGAGGCGACTGCGCGCTGGTATTGGAGGTTTTTCGGGTCGGCGTCGAGGAGTTCCCGGCGCATGTCGAGGCATGTTTCGTGGAAGGCGAGGGCCTTGGCGGTTTGTCCTTCGCTTCCGCCTCGGATGTCGTGGGCGAGTTGGCCGAGGCGTTCGAAGCCGCCGGAGACTGTGAGGCGTTTCTCGGCGTCGGACTTCCAGTTGTCGGCGAGGGATTGCATCTTTGCGGCGGCGGTTTCGACGATGATTTCGCGTGCCTCGACGGCGCCGGGGAGTTTGGCGACGCCGGCGTGGACGTCGCCGATGTAGGACTCGAGGACGTCCCATGTGTCTTCGTAGCACTTCTGGGCGACGGCGGCGGCGGCCTCGGCGACGCGGCGCTGTTCATCCGCGGCGGCGCGGGCGTCCTCGGCGGCGTGGCGCTGCTCCTGCTCGTTGCGTTGGGCGAAGACGGCGTCGGCGCGGGCCTGCTCGGCGCGGGCCCATTGGACGCTCGTGCCGATGACGCCGAGGACGAGGGCGAGGCCGACGGCGGCGGCGGCGGAGACCTTTCCGCGGTTTCGGCGGACGAACTTTGCGGCGCGGTAGGAGAGGCTGGGCGGGCGTGCGATGACGGGTTCGCCGTTGAGATGGCGGTCGATGTCCTCGCTGAGTTGCTCGGCGGAGGCGTAGCGGCGCGTCGGGGTCTTTTCGAGGGCCTTGAGGACGATGTCGTCGATGTCGCCCCGGAGGCGTCGGCGGAGGCTGTTGATGTCTCCCTCGCGGGCATCGGCGACGGTCGATGGGTCGACGCGACGGGTTTTTCCTTCGCCGCCGGGGATGGGTTCTTCGTCGATGCGGCTGATGACGGTGCTGGGGCGCTCCGGCGGGACCTCGCAGACGATGCGGACGATCTCGTCCTGAAGGCGTGTCTTGAACTTGTAGGGACGGCGACCTGTGAGGAGTTCGTAGAGCATCACGCCCAGCGAGTAGATGTCGCTTGCGGTGGTGATGGAATCGCCGCGGACCTGCTCCGGGCTTGCATACTCGGGGGTCATCAGGCGGACGGTGGGTCCTGTTACGGCGACGGCCTGGAAGAGCGTGGGGTTGAGGAGTTTCGCGATGCCGAAGTCGAGGAGTTTGGGCTCTCCCTGGGCGTTGACGAGGACGTTGCTGGGCTTGAGGTCTCGGTGGACGATGAGGTTCTGGTGGGCGAAGTGAACGGCGGCGCAGACCTTGCGGAAGAGGTTCAGGCGATCGCGCGTTGAAAGGCGGTTCGCGTCGCAGTACCTGTCGATCGGCTGGCCTTCGACGTATTCGAGGGCGAAGAAGGGCCGACCGTCGTCGAGGGTTCCGCCGTCAACGAGGCGGGCGATGTTGGGGTGGTTGAGGCCCGAGAGGAGTTGGCGTTCGAGTTCGAACCGGCGGAGGATTTCCTCCGAGTCCATGCCCTTTTTGATGACCTTCAGTGCGACGGTCTGTGTGAAGGTGGCGTCGCCTTTTTGCGCGAGGTAGACGAGTCCCATGCCGCCGGAGCCGATGAGGCGGAGGATTTTGAAGTCGCCGATGCGTTCGGGTGTTTTCTCGGCGGCGAGGAGGCGTGAGATTTCCTCGGCCGAGGATGTCGGCCTGGCGAGGACGGGCGCGGTCTCGGCGTCGTGCGATGAGGGGCGGTCGGTGGTCATATATTGCCTCCCGGGCCGGGGGGATTCCGGGGGTCGTGTTCGGTGCCTGTCAATGGGTACATTACGGAATGGGCCGAGACAACCCAAATCCTCGGTGTTTCCCCCGAATCAGATCGGAAGCGATATCGGTTGGCGTGTTGAAAGTGGCGTGAAACGAGGATGTTTGGCTTGCGTCAGTCAATTCCCGTGGTATGTTGTCGATGCAGGAGGAGGAAGACACCCAACTCGCACAGGGGTTAGGGTCAGGCCGATGAAGTTGACAGATTGGTTGGTTGCGGGCGCGTTATGCGCGTTCATTGCATTGCCCCCCCGGGAGGCGTGGGCGGGCTACATGATGAGCCTGACGAGCGGAGGGCAGGCGTCGGCACACGTGGCGCCGGGCGATTCGTTCACGCTGGACGTGTCGATCGCGGCGGACGGGAGCGAGCAGCACAACTCGTCGATTTTCCGCGTGGTGTTCTCGATGGGCGGGCTGAGGTACCTGGGTTACGAGTGGAGCAGCCCCTATCTCAATGGAACGATCGACGACGACAGCAAGCCGTTGGACTCGTCGCTGCCGGTGGTGCTGGGCGACCTGACGCTGGCCGGGGTGGGGTACCCGGCGGGGGTTGTGGATGTCGAGTTGTCGAACGTGCTGCCGATCGGGCCGAACTTCGGCTCCGGGATTGTCGTGTCGCTGCTGTTGCAGGTTCCGGAGGATTACGACGGTGCGGATGAGGTGTTGATTTCGCTGGCGCCGGACCAGATCGCGCTGAATGGCGACGAGGTTTCGACGCGGACGGGCGAGGCGTTTACGCTGGTGGTGCCTTCCGGGGGCTGGGGGGCGCTTTCGACGGTCGTGCTCTGCGGCTTGTCGGCGAGGCGAAGGAGAGGCCCGGCCTAGGGCGAGATCGGAGGCGCGGGTCTTTGCGCGAGGAGTGAATCGTGCGGGGAGCGGAAGAGGGAGAGATGACGAAGGATTGCTCAGCAGGGAGTCTGGCCATGCCGACCCCCGGCGTGCGATCGGCGGGCGGGACTTGGGGTTTTCCCGAAGTTTCATGCGACCGGGGACATGGCGATTGCGGCATTTGCTGCTTGCAATCGCGGATCGACACCAGGAGAGAGAGGTTCGCCATGGGATTCGCCGTTCACACTGTTGGTCGTTGGTTCGTTGCGTTCGCGGGCGCGGTCTCGCTGGCCGCAACTTCGGCGGCGCAGACGCTGCACTATGACCTCAAGCAGGACTTCAGCACGACGACGAATCCAGTCGGCGCGTGGTCGTATCGGCAGGGCGGCGTGGCGATCGGCACGCAGCAAGGGCCCACGGGGCTCAACCCGCTGACCGGGTGGGGTTCCTACTCGAGTTTCGATGCGTCGGTGGCGAAGGTGACCGGTGATCTTACGGGTCTCGGGTGGCATGACGGGGCGCTCGGGGACGTCGGCATGCACTCGGCGTCGAGCGGCGCCGGCGGGCCGATGTCGGTGGTGTGGACTGCGCCCGCGGCGGGGACGATCGACGTTTCCGGCCGCGCATGGGACGCGATTTTCTTTGCCGACCGCGATTCGTCATGGGCGCTTTCGCTCAACGGGGTCGCCATCGCGTCCCGCGGGAACATCCGCGGCGTGTTTCGAGGCGATGCGGAGGCGCAGTTCTCGAACAACGTTCTCGGCGGGCAGTCGTTGTCCAATATCCCGGTTGCGCCGGGAGACGCTCTGACATTCACGGCGTTCGCCACGACGTTCTACGGCCATTTTCTGGGGGTGGATATCGGGATCGACCTTGAAGTCAGCGGGATGGGGGGCGGGGTGTTTGACGTCGCAGCGGACTTCGGCGATTCGATGAATCCGTCCGGGTGGTGGACTTATGGTTCGGCGCCGGCGCTGGGTGGGTTCGGACGCTTCGGGGTGGTCGTGCCTGACGGCGTAGGCTCGCCCCGGTGGTGTCGGAACGGCGGCGAACTTCCGACGGGGCCGGTGGTCTGGCACAACTACAACAACGGGACGGTCAACGGCGTGCCGTCGGGCGGCGTGTCGCTGCATCCCGGGCCGAGCGATCTGGCCATCATCCGCTGGACCTCGCCCGACGCGGGCATGGCCCGCGTCCGGGGATCATTCGGCGCGGGCGACGGCGGCCTCGTCTCCGAGTACATCGTGCGCAACGGCGTGGTCGTGTTCTCGCGGCTCGGGACGGGGGCTACGCAGGCGTTCGATTTCTCGCTCGCGGTGTCGGCGGGCGACACGATCGACTTCGCGGTCTCGAACCATGACGGGATTCCGTTCGATAACACGCCGCTCGACGCGACGATTACGCTGAATACCACGCCCGAATACGCGCTCGCCCTCTCCTTTAACTCGGGAGTGGACGCGCGAGGTTCCGCCGCCGGCATCCTCAACTTCGGCACCAGCGCGGGCCTCCAGGCGTGGTTCAGCGACGATGGCTCCACAGGCACCGGCGGCGATGCCGACGGCGTCCACATCACCAACCAGAACTACGGCAACATCAAGGTCGGCTCCGCCACCGACTTCGTCATGGGCGCGAACAACTCGTCGCCCGGCGCAAACCTGAACTACCACACCTCCGGCGTCCGCGCCTGGTTCAACCGCGCCGTCACCCGAGTCCGTTTCACCGACACCGACGACGACGGCACGACCAAGACCCTCTTCGCCTTCGGCGCCGACGGCAACGTCATCGGCCAGACCGACGCCGGGTCGCAGCGCGTCTTCGTCATCGACACCTCGATGACCAGCGGCCGGCCGATCTACGGGATCGAGTTCGACACCGCCGCTGGAAGCGCCGGCGGCGCGGCCGATGGCACCTATTTCACCGTCGATGACTTCCAGGCAGAGTCCTCGCCCCTCGCCCCCGCCGTCGCCAACGGCTGGTTCTGGGATGCAGTGCCGCGCAACGGAACAGGCGGCGGATGGACCACCGCTAACATCGACGGCGCCGGCGGATGGACCCAGTTCAACGGATACATCCTCAACGACGCCGGGCAGGGCGGCACCGATCCGACGATCAGTCAGACGCTCGTCGGCCTGCAGACCGGGGCCACCTACCTTGTCAACGGCTTCTTCCGGCAGCACCACAACACCGGCGCGAACGGCGGCGCGAACTCCTTCGGCGTGTTCATCGACGGCTCGCCCGCATTTGAAGCCGCCGCGCAGGGCAACAACGGCTGGCGCTTCTTCAGCGTCTCCTTCACCGCCACGAGCCCCACCGCCGTCCTCTCCATGGCCGGCGAACGCAACGGCACCGACGTGGACTACGCCGTCGGGAGC
Source organism: uncultured Phycisphaeraceae bacterium (assembly GCA_964490785.1). Taxonomy (GTDB): domain Bacteria; phylum Planctomycetota; class Phycisphaerae; order Phycisphaerales; family UBA1924; genus JAEUIV01. The sequence goes on along the minus strand of CAZBDZ010000014.1, from coordinate 33,596 downwards.
ATCACGCTCGGCCAAGGCCCCGCCCCCGACCTCATCGTCCGCAGCATCTTCGCCCCCTACGCCGTCGGCGACGGGACCTCGCAGACCTTCTCCTACACCATCCAGAACATCGGGTCGGCGGCGGTTACATCCGGTCGCGTTGTTCGTTTCTTCCTCTCGTCTGACAACGTGATCGGCAACGACATTCTCGTTGGGCAGGAGACGCAGAATAATACGATCAACCCTGGTGGCGAGCAGACCGGGACTTTCCCGGCTTCCATCCCCCCCGGCCTCACCGGGACTTACCGCATCGTCGCCATCGTTGATCCGGACAACGCCATCGCGGAACTGGACGAGGGGAACAACGCGCGCATCGACGACCTCGCGGTCAACGGCGTGTGCAACCAGCCGGATGGGGTGATTCATGCGTGCGAGGCGGTTACGACGGAAGTGCCGACGACACCCGGCGACGGCGTGTTCATTGAACTCTTCAACGGCATCGGGGGCGGGCCTGCGCCCACGCCCGGCTCCCTCGACGGTCGCAGGCCGAGCGGCACGACGCTGAGTCCGTTCATCGATTTCCCGCGACCGGGGGCCACGATCGGCGTCGGGCAGTCGTTCAACACTTTTTTCCAGAGCACCACGACGCCGCCTGACGAGGTTCTGGGGCTGGCGGCGGCGAACTTCATCCTGCGGCACACGTTTCTGCTGAAGATTACGCCGGACATGGACACCGATCCGGGGACAACCAACATCGATGTCGCGCTCGAAGTGTGCTCGGACGACGGGTTCTACCTGATTGTCGGCACGTCGGCGCTCGGGTCGGCGGGCGACCGCGGGTTCTCGTGCAGCGGGATGGCCGCGCAGTTCGAGTCCCCCGGCCTCTACCCTGTCGCGCTGCTCTTCGCCGCGAACGCGACGGGGGCGAGCGGTCTGGAGTGGTACTGGACTCGCCGCATCAACGGCACCAACACCCGCGAAATCGTGCCTCAGTCGCACATGTACCTTTCGAGCTCCGCCTGCGCGCGGACGGTCACGTTTGACGACCAGGCCGCGGGAACCGCGATCACGGATGAGTACCGGCCGCAGGGCGCGATCTTCGCCACGTTGTCGGGCGACCCTCGCGTGGTCGCGGGCGGCGGCGTCTTCCCGCCTGTCAGCGCGCCGAACGTGCTGGGCGACAATCTCAACGGCGGCGAGGTCGAAATCACCTTCGTCATGCCGGGCACGACGACTCCCGCGGCGGTCAACCTGTTCCGCTGCTTCGTCATCGACACCGAATCCGCCGGCTCGCGCATCCAGGCATTCAGTCCCGGCGGGGCGCTCATCCACGACCAGACGATCAGCACCGGGGGCGGGACGCAGACGGCGGTCGAGATCGCCGGGAGCGCGATCGAGCGCGTCGTCATCGGGCTGGGGAATTCCTCCGACCGAGTCGGCCTCGACAGCATCTGCTTCAGCGAGCCGTTCCCGTCGGACTTCGTCGATCTTGTCGTGGCGGACATCACCGGGCCGGCGAGCGTGGACGCGGGCTCGCAGGGCGCGGTCTCGTGGACCGTGATGAACGCGGGCACGCTCCCTGTTACGGGCACGTGGACCGATCGGATCGCCCTTTCGGATGATGGCGCGATTGGCGGCGACATCACTCTCGCCGAGTTTCCGACCACGCGCACGCTGAACCCCGGCGAGTCGTACACGCGCACCGAGAATGTCGGCTTCCCCACGGGCGGCTTCGGCCCGCGGTGGCTGGTCGTCAGCGCCGACGTGAATCTGCAGGTCGTCGAGGTTTTTGGCGGGGACTCGAATAACTCGGCGATCGACGATTCCTGGGTGGATGTTCTCGCGCCCGACTTCGTGGTGGAGGGCGTCAACGCGCCGGCGGGCGGCACGCTCGGCTCGGTGGTTTCGGTCGACGCCTTGGTCCGCAACAACGGGACGGGCAGCACCATCCCCGGCTGGGAGGATCGCGTGTATCTCTCGGCGAATGCGGCGCTTGACGGCGGGGACTTGCTGCTCGGCTCGTTCTCGCCGATGGCGGGCGCGGTGCCGCCGGGCGGGTCGTATGCGCGCACGTGGGACGTGGCGCTGCCTCTGGATATCGCGTACCCGCCCGGGACGTATTACCTGCTGGTGCAGGCGGACGGCTCGGGCTCGAACGCCGAACTCGACGAGAGCAACAACGTCGGCGCGAGCGGAGCGATCGTGCTCGGCCTGCCCGCGCTGCCGGACCTCACGGTGAGCGCGATCTCCGCGCCCGTGCAGGCGGCGACGGGATCGACCGTCGCGGTCAACTTCACCGTGAGCAACATCGGGGCCGCCGGGGTCAACGCGGGCTTCTCCAGCGCCGTGTACCTCTCCGACGACGCGACGATCGGGAGCGACACGCTGCTCGGCTCGTTCGTCGCGGATGTCGGCGTCGGGGCGGGGGGATCGCAGTCGTACTCCGTGGACGTGGTGATCCCTGCGGACGCCTCGGCGGGCAACAAGCGGATCGTCGTCGTCGCGGATTCGGGCAATGCCGTCAACGAGTTCGGGAACGAGGGGAATAACACGGCGATCGACGACGTGAACATGCAGGCGTACCTGCCGGGGTCTCGGGTGCTGTACGTCATCATCAACGGCTCGTACAACGGCGACGGCAACAATCTCGGCACGACCATCACCCAGGCCGGTGCGGCGATGACGAAGGTCACGCTTTCGTCCAACGGGCAGGTCGCTGCCGTCCTGAACGATCCGAACACCGATTTCGATCAGATCTGGGTCTACGACCTTTCGACGGGGGCGGACAACTATCCGGCCGACTACGACGCGATCGCGGCGTGGTTCGGCGCGCGCGTCGAGCCGGTGATCATCTGCGATGGGCGCATCATCTCGTCGTACTGGAGCGGACGGTATACGGGCGAGGGACGCAACCTCTCCAAGAACTACTACGAGAACATGAAGGCCCGCGGCGGGGGCATCATGATCAGCACGGATCACAACGCGTTCCACAACAACGGGGCGAACGCGATCAACTCGCGGATCGGGATCGGGCCGTTCGTCGGGAACTTCAATCTGTCGTTCATCCCGGTGGACACGACGAACCCGCTGATGACGACGCCGAACAACATGGGGACGCAGTTGTACGATGACTCGTCGCCCGGGCAGACGCCGTATGGGTTGCAGGCGAACGGGCGGATTCTTTACACGGTCGCGTGGCACAGCGGCAATCGCGACACGCCGGGCATCTCGTCCACCATTGTCGGCACGCCGGTCTTCGGGGTACACATCACGTCGCCCGCGACGAACTCGACGTTCGGGCAAGGGCAGCCGATCACGTTCAATGCTGAAATCCTCGCGGGCTCGGAGGGGACGCCGCCGTATACGTTCACATGGTCAAGCAGCCGCGACGGCGCGCTGGGGGCGGGGCAGTCGATTGTGGTATCGAACCTGAGCGTGGGCACGCATCAGATCCGCTGCCTCGCCGAGGACAGCACGGGGCGGGACGACGACGACTTCATCAATGTCGCGGTCGTGCAGTCGCCCGACCTCGTGGTCAGCGCCATCACCGCGCCCAGCGAGGCCCCCGCGGGGCAGCCCGTCGAGATTTCCTGGACAATTACGAACAACGGCACCGCCGCGGCGAACGGCCCCTGGACCGACCGCGTCGAGGTCTCGTCCGACAACGCCATCGGCGGCGACACGCTTGTCGGCAACTTCGTCTACAACGGATCACTCGCCCCCGGCGCGAGTGTTACGCGCACGCAGAACGCCACCTTCCCCATCGCCCAACTCGGCACGCGCTGGCTTGTCGTCCGCACCGACGCGAACAGCAACGTCAACGAAGTCGGCGGCGAGGGCAATAACGCATCCATCGACGACGCGTCCTTCAACGTTGTCGCCCCCGACTTGACCGTCACCCTCGTGGCCGCGCCGGCGTCGGCGGCGCTCGGACAGCAGATCGCCGTGGACGCGACGGTGGCGAACGCCGGCACCGGCGCCACGATACCCGGCTGGCAGGACAAGGTCTGGCTCTCGACCGACGCGACTCTCGGCGCGGGCGACCGGCTTTTGGGCTCCTTCGCGCCGATGGCGGGGGCGGTTCCGCCGGGCGGAGACTATGCGCGCACCTGGAACGTCACGATCCCGCTCGATGAAGCGCTGACTCCCGGCGACTACTACCTCCTTGTTGAGGCCGACGGAAGCGCGTCGATGGGCGAATCGAACGAGACCAACAACGTCGGCGCCAGCGCCGCCGTCGCCGTGGCGCTCCCGATGCTGCCCGACCTTGTCGTGGACAGCATCGAGACGGATTCCGCCGTCGTCGCGGGCGCGACCCTTCAGGTGACATGGACCATCCGCAACGCCGGCGACTCCGCCGCCGCGCTCCCGTGGAGCGACTCGGTCGCTCTCTCCGCCGACGGCTCCATCGGTGGGGACATCGCGCTCTCCTCGTTCGCCGCGCCGCAGGCGCTCGATCCGGGCGAGACTTACACGGTTACACGCACCGTCGCGATTCCCGGCAACATCCTCGGCGCCTACAGCGTCGTGGTTTGCGCCGACTCCACCGATCAGGTGGAGGAGTTCACCGACGAGAACAACAACTGCGCGATAGACGACCTCGCGGTCGAAGTCATGGCTCCCGACCTTCGCGTGACCGTTGTAACCGCTCCCGATGGCGCGCCCGCCGGTACGAGCATCAGCGTCATGTACACCGTCGAAAACGCGGGCAACGCCCCCGCGACCGGGGCGTGGAGCGACCAGATCCTCATCTCCTCCGACGACATGATCGGCGGCGACACCGCCCTCGCCACGATCTCGATCGGCGGCCCGCTCGCGCCCGGCGCCACCTACTCGCGCACGCAGTCCGTGACCCTCCCGGGCGGCGTCGCGGGGGACCGCTGGTTCGTCGTCCGCTCCGACGTGAACAACGCGATTGCCGAGGGGACGAACGAATCGAACAACGCGGGGATCACGGCCACGCCAACCGCGGTCGCCGTGCCGGACCTTCAGATCACGTCGCTCGCCGCGCCGCTCTCCGCTGATTGGGGCGGCCCGTTCTCCCTCTCGTGGACTGTGAGCAACGAGGGCCAGGCTTCCGCCGCGTCGCCCTGGTCCGACCGCGTCTACCTTTCGAGCGACCAGACCATCTCCGCCGATGATCGCGTCATCCTCACTCTCGCCGGGCCCGCGGGCGTCCTCGGCGTCGGCGAGTCCTACATCCGCAACGAGACCTTCAACCTCCCCATCGACTTCAACACCGTGGACGGCAACTATTTCGTCCTCGTCCGCACCGACGTATCGACCCAGGTCTTCGAGGGTAGCGGCGACTCGAACAACGACCGGGCCGCGGAGAGCGCGACGCAGATCACCCTTCCTGACCTGCCGGACCTCCAGGCCACCAACGTCAACAACCCCATCACCGGCTACGCCGGGCAGGGCGTCGCCATCGAATGGACGGCGCAGAACATCGGCACCGAGACGGCCCTGGGAACGTGGGTGGACCACATGTTCCTCTCCGGCGACCAGACTTTCGGCACGGGAGACTCAGACCTCGGCGGGCTTGCGAAGAACGGCCCCATTGCTCCGGGCGCGTCGTACACGGCGTCGCGGTCGTTCACGCTGCCTGAGACGCCGGGGACGTACTGGCTGATCGGGTACATCAACTTTGATGGCGGGGTTCAGGAAGGGTCGCGTCGCGCCAACAACTGGGCCCCATCGCTCACCCAGATCACCGTGCAACTCCCGCCCAAGCCGGACCTCGTTGTCTCGGGCATTGATCCGCCCCTCGGCGGGATCATCGGCTCCACGGTCGATGTCACCTGGACCGTGGCCAACACCGGCGACGCCAACGCCACGGGGACGTGGAGCGAGCGGATTTTCGCGTCGCCCGACCCGACCCCCGGCGGCGATCTGCAACTGGCGAACTACGTTTTCGACGCGCAGGACCTTGCGCCCGGCGCGAGCGTGTCTCGCACGCGTTCGATCACGGTGCCCGACCTTGGAGCCCAGTTCTACATCATTGTCTGCCTTGATCCGAACAACTCCGTCGCGGAGTCGAACGAGAACAACAACTGCCTCGCCTCGGGGGCTCCTTCGCTCATCGCGCGGCCGAACCTCGTGGCGAGCAACGTCGTCGGCCCTGTCGCCGCGCTCGCGGATGAGACCGTAACCGTCTCGTGGACGGTCGCCAACGCCGGGCCCGTGGTCGCCAATCCGTTCTGGATCGACGGGGTGTATCTCTCCTCCGACACGGCGGTGGGCGGCGACGCGCTCCTCGGCACCGAGCCGCACCTTGTCGCCCTCGCGGAGAACGGCGGCTCGTACAGCGCCTCGGTGCAAGTGCAGATTCCTGGGCGGATCGAGGGGCTGCACTACTTCTATGTGAAGGCGGACTTCCAGGACAACGTGCTCGAGAGCGGCGATCCGAACGACAACACGGCGTTCGCCGTGATCCCGATTGCGATTGCGCAGCCGCCGAGGCCGAACCTCGTCGTGGCCGACATCGCGGCTCCGACCGGCGGGCTGGTCGGGCGCGAGTTCAGCGCGTCGTGGACCGTCGCCAACACCTCCGCCACCGACGCGGCGGGGCTGTGGACCGACCGCGTCATCGCGATCCCCGATCCTCCGGGCGGCGGCGCCGAGATCGTTCTCGGCGAGAAGCCCCACTCCGGCGGGCTGCTCGCGGGGCAGTCGTACACCGAGAGCGCCACGTTCACGTATCCGTCGACGCCCGGCGCGTATCGGCTCGCCGTCATCACCGACCGCAGCGACTCGTTGAATGAAGGGCTCGGCGGCGGCGAGAGCGACAACCGGACCAACGACGACGGCACGTTCATCGTGGACACGTTCGTTGTCACGGCGGAGACGGCGGTCGAGACGGGGCAGGCGGGCACGCCGATCCCGATCACGGGGCGCGCGTACGTCGAGACTCGCGGCGAGGTCGCGGTGGGCGACGCGGAGGTCGCGGTGATCGTGATGCTGCAGGGTCAGCAGCGGCAGTTGAACGCGACGACCGACGCGATGGGGAACTACAGCGCGATGTTCTATCCGTTGCCGACGGAGGCGGGGCTGTACTCGCTGCGGGCCGGGCCGCGGTCGGCGGTGCCGGGCACGGTGCTCGACCAGTTCACGCTGTACGGGATGCGCGTCTCGCCGCGTGGGGTGTTCCACGAGGTGTTCCCGAACGCGCCGGTCGGCGGCGTGATCCAGATCATCAACAACGGCGATGTGGCGCTGACGGGGCTGGCGCTCGAGACGACGCCGCTGCCGCCGGGGCTTTCTGTCGAGACCTCGCTCGGCAGCACCTTCCTTCCCGCCTCGGGGCAGGTGGCGCTCGGCTACACGATCACGTCCGACGGTTCGAGCACCGGCAACATCGGCTTCACGCTGCGCGTCAACGCGGCCGAGGGGCCGACGGCGGCGACGGACATCGCCATCACCCTGCGCCAGCCCAGCCCTGCGCTGGCGGCGATCCCGACGCGCATGGACGCCGAGATGATCCGCGGGCAGCAGTCCATCGTGGACTTCGAGGTCCGCAACGTCGGCGGCGCGCCCGCGACGGGGCTGCAGGTGCTCCTGCCCCCCGGGGCATCGTGGCTGACGCTCGCCAACGCGACGATCCCGGATCTTCAGCCGGGCGAGAGCACGACGCTGTCGCTGCAACTCCTGCCGCAGAATGACCTGCCCCTCGGCCCGTACAACGGGCAGGTGGTGGTGGCCGACGCGGGGCTGACCTACGGCGCGACGATCCCCTTCACGTTCACGCTCTCCTCCGACGCGACGACGACGGTCGAGGTGCGGCCCGAGGACGAGTTCACGTTCTACTCGACCGGCGGCTACCAGGAAGAGGGCGGCCCGCTGATCGCCAACGCACTGGTGCAGTTGCGCGACCCCCGGACCCACCAGGTGGTGGCGCAGTCGAGCACCGGGGACGTGTTCCGCGCCGGCGCGCCCGTGATGTTCGCCGACGTGCAGGAGGGGTACTACAACATGACGGTGCAGGCCGCGGACCGCGCGCCGTATCAGCAGACGGTGCTGATCGAGGCCGGTCAGGAGAACATCTTCAGGCCGTTCATGCCGATCGAGGGGGTGAGTTACAACTGGACGGTCACCGAGACCGAGATCGAGGATGTTTACAACATCACGCTCACGACGACGTTCCAGACGAACGTGCCCTTCCCCGTCATCACGGTCGAGCCGGCGGCGGTGGATTTGTCGCAGGTGCAGGGCGATTCGATCCAGATCGACTACACGATCCGGAACCACGGCCTGGTCCGGGCCGACAACGTGACGCTCGATCTTCCCGAGCATCCGGGCTGGACCTTCACGCCGCTGGTGGACGAACTGGGCGACATGCCCGCGATGTCCACGCGCGTCGTGCCGGTGCTGATCACGCGGAATCCCGAGTATCGCGGCGGGCTGGGCGAGTGTCTCGCGGCCGGGTTTGTCGGCTGGGAGTTCTTCTGCCGCGAGAACAACCATTACTCGGTCCCGCTCATGTTCCTCAACGCGCTGTTGAACTGCATCGGCAACCCGTTCGGTGGCGGCGGCGGCGGCGGTGGCGGCGGTGGTGGCGGCGGAGGCGGCGGCGGGTTCTGCTGGTGCGGCGGCGGCGGCGCGGGCGGGCCGGGCCAGCCGTACACCACTCAGCCGACGTTCACGCCTCCGGCGGGCCCCGATCCGTGCCAGTGCCAGGCGGTGGGTCAGTACTGCATCGACTTCAGCAGCCTGCTGCAGCCTGTGGCGAGCGTCGTGGCCGGCGCGGTCGAGGCGATCCCCTACATCTCGGACGTCGAAGCGGACATCGAGGGCAACGGCTGCCTCGTTCCCTGCTGCACGAGCGAGAACCAGCCGCAGTCGTACATCCGGGTTGCCGGGGGCGGCGAAGTCTCCGGCACGTTCACGCTTGCGGGGGTGGAACTCTCGGCGAGCAAGGCGATCGTGCTGCCGGGCGGCATCCCCGCCGAGGCGTCGGCGACGGCCGGGGCGTCGTGCTACGTCAACGTGTCGGGCAGTCTCAGCGGCTCCTACGAGACCAGCAGCGAATGCCCCGGCGCCAACCCCGGGCTCAACGGCAGCGGCAGCCTCTGCGCCAACCCCGGCTGCGGCGTCGTCTTCGACGTCACCGTCAGCGTCGGCGGCGAGGACGTGTGCCAGTTCAACGCCTCCGCGAGCATCAACACCGGCGCCTGCGTCAGCGTGAGCATCGACGACGGCGCGGTGTCCGCCGACGCGTGCTTCGAGGGCGTGTACCTCGAGGGCGGGCTGGCGGCGAGTTGCCCCGAGGTCGGCGTCGATATCACCATCATCGAGCCGGGCAGCCGCTACTACTTCGTCGAACGCTCGTGCATCAACTCGCGCGGCGTCGTGCATCCGGAGTTGTCCATCGACGAGGACGAGGTCCGCCGCGACTTCGCCGCGCGCCTCCCCGGCGGCATCCTCGCCTGCCGAACCGTTCCCGCCGACAGGCCGATCGCCGGCATGCCGGAGGCCTACGCCCAGCAGTTCAGCAAGGACGGCGCCCGCGCCGAGGCGGCGATGACGCCGTTCTCCGACGGCTCCATCGACGCGAACACGGGCGACGGCACGTGCGCCACGGTCGTCCTGCAACTCAATCAGCGCGTCACGCTGACGCGCACGGCGTTCACCGCCGCGCTCGAGATCGTGAACCAGAACAACACGCAGCCGGTCGAGGAACTGCTCGTGGACGTGCAGGTCTCCGATCTCGACGGCAACCCCGCCTTCGACAAGTTCAACATCTACCCGCCCGACCTGATCGGGCTCAACGCGGTGGACGGCACGGGGATGATGCCGCCGGATTCGTCCGGGCGCGTGTCGTGGCTTCTTCTCCCGCTGAACAACGCCGCGCCGACGGAGCCGGTCGACTACATCGTCTCGGGCATCTTCTCCTATCGCCAGGGCGAGAACTCGATCGTGATCCCGCTGCAGGGCATCACGATCACGGTGCGGCCCGATCCGCGGCTGACATTCGACTACTACTGGCAGCGGGACGTCTTCTCCGATGATCCGCACACGGCGGACGTGATCGAGCCGACGGAGCCCTTCTCCCTCGGCCTGCGCGTCCGCAACGACGGGTTCGGCGCGGCGAGGAATCTCCGCGTCGAGTCGAGCCAGCCGGTCATCACCGAGAACGAGCGCGGCCTCATCATCAACTTCCAACTCGTCGGCGCGCAACTGAACACCGAACAGATCGCCCCCTCGCTCATCGTCAACTTCGGCGACATCGGGCCGATGCAGACCGGGGTGGCGCGATTCCTCATGATCTGCTCGCTCCAGGGGCAGTTCATCGACTACCAGGCCTCCTTCACCCATGTCGATCCGCTCAACAACCCGCGCTCCTCGCTCATCGAGGCCGTCAACATCCACGAACTCATCCAGGTCGTCCGGGCCGACGAGCCCGCCGGCAGCGATGATATGAAACTTGACTTCGTGACAAACGACGTCGCCGATCCGGCGAATCTCGACATCCCGGACACCCTGCACCTCTCCGACGGAACGGCGGAGGACGTGGTCGCCATCTTCGATGCCGTCGTCGTCCCATCGCGCTCGGGGCGCGACCTCACGGCGACGGCGACGGTCCTCGTCCCCGGCAACGACTGGGCCTACTTCAGGTTCAACGACCCCTTCGGCGGGATGTTCCGCCTCGCGCAGGTCATCCGCGGCGACGGCAAGGCCATCATCCCCGAGTTCAACTTCCGCCAGACCGACCGCACCTTCCTCGACCCCGAAGAACGTCCCATCCGCGAACATAAGATCCATATCTTTGACAAGGGAGGACCGGGAACCTATCAACTGATCTTCGAGCCCGACGCCGTCCCGCCGACCATCGAGCAGTGGAGCGCGGTGGACGAGCACGGCCCGGCGGGCGAGGGCGGCCTGACGCTCGCCGCCGACAACCTCACCTGCGACCCGCGCGCCCCCGGCATCAGCCGCGTCGATGTTCGCTTCAGCGAGGCGATCCGCGCGTCCAACTTCATCCCCGCCTTCGTCCGCCTCAGCGCGCTGGAGGGCGCGAACGGCCTCTTCCTCGACGTGGCGCACATCGCCATCGCCACCGCGCTCAGCGAGGACGGACGCACGGGGACCATCACCTTCACGCCGACGCTCCCCGACTTCGCCCGCTATCGCGTCGAACTCATCAACCAACTCGACATCGGCGGCAACCAACTCGCCGGCGAGCGCATCATCTCCATCACCGGCCTCGTCGGCGACGTTACCGGCGACCGCCGCGTGAACAACACCGACGTCGGCGCGATCCGCGGCCTGCTCGCGGGCGGGCCGATCACCGTCAACCCGTCCAACGCCGCCCACCTCCGCGCCGACATTAACACCGACGGCGTGATCGACTCGGCGGATGAGGCCCTGGTCCTCGCCGCCCGCGGACGCGACGCGCGCTTCATCCCCATGCCCCCGCCCCCAGGGACCAACGGCGGCGGCGACAAGGGCACCACCACCGGCGGCGGAACAGGACTCGCCTCCATCGACCACGATGCCACGGCCGATCTCGTCGCCGACGACGAGAGCGCCGGCGGCGGCGAAACGCTCAACCGCGCGGCGGATGACGGCGACGCGAACTCCATCTCGGAGCACGCAACAAACGCGGACGCGCTGGCCCGCGAACCCGGCATCATCAGGGACGGCGCATGGACGCTCCTCGCCGCCGACCCCACGCGCATCGCCTTCCGCGTGGACAACGAAGCCGGGCTGGGCCGGATGATGACCTTGCTCGAAGCCTTCGGCGTCAAGAGCAACGCCGTTGCATCCGTCGGCGAAGACGGCTGGCACGTCGCCAACGTCGGCGCCGCGGCGGGCGGGTTCGATCTTGTGTCGAGCCTGAGCGACGCTGTGGCGCCTGATTCGGGCATCGCCCTGATCGCGCCGGTGTTCCTGCCGTCGCACGCCGTCGGGCCGCGCTCAGCGACGTTCAGCGGCGAAGTGTTCAGCATCCGCGAGAGCGGCGCCGGCGGCGAGCGTGAAATCGCCCGCCAGACCTCGCCGAGCGTCAACGGCTGGGAGGCGCTCGCGCTGGCGAACAGACTGGCGCTGTCCCCCGGCGTGATCGAGGCGGGGCCGGTGTACCTGCCGGTCGGCGTTGACGGCGACATCACGGGCGACGGGCGTCTCTCGCTCGCCGACCTCGCCGCGATCATCGGCGGCATCGGCGGAACGAGCGGGACGCACGACATGAACGGCGACGGCATCGTCGATGTCGCCGACCTCAACGCCGCGATCGAGAGGTTCGCCGCGGAATAGCCGCGGATTCCACCTGATACGAATCCCACAAGTTCTCCGGGCAGGAGCATCCGCCTCTTCACCCGCCACGGCGGATCTTCGACTCGAAGACTCGCTCAGAAGCGGCTTCTCTGACGCCCGGAAACCATGTGGAATCCGTATGACCCCTTTCCGGGCACGCTCCCGCGACATGATCGCCGGGAGCGTGTCCATTTTTGCAGGGTGCGGGGCGCCACGGCCGACTGCGCTCCGCAGAGCCTTCGCTCCGCTGGCCGTGGCACCCGGGCCGATACTATTGCGGAACGCGTGATCCGCCGCATTGTTCCAAGCATGTTCCACCGTCGGCTGTGGCTGATCTACCTGGCGGTGCTGGGCGTGGGCGCGGCTTTGCTTGCGCAGTCGTTCCGGCTGACGGTGGTTCGCGGCGAGGAGTTGCGGGCGGCGGCGGAGGCGCGGCTGGTGTCGGATCGTTGGCTGCCGACGGTCCGCGGGCGGATTCTGGACCGCAAGGGGCGCGTGCTTGCGAAGGACGATGCGTCATTCGACGTGCTTGTCGACTACGGGTGGATCTCCGGCGAGTGGGCATGGGGGCGGGCGTCGAAGGAAGCGAGACGGTCGCGTCGCGCCGAGTGGTCGTCGATGACCTTGGAGGAGCGGGAGGGACTGATCCGTGCCGCGCTGCCGAGGTTCGAGGTCGAGGTCGAAGGCATGTGGTCCGATCTGGCCGGCACGTTGGGGCTGACGCGCGAGCAGATGGAGGCGACGCGCTCGGCGATTCGGCAGGGCGTGCAGGAGCAGTCGATGGCGGTGTGGGGCCGATGGCTGGAGGATCGGCGAGCGGAGGAGGCCAAGCGTGAAGGCGGGGGCGAAGCGGTGGCGTTGGCCGACGTGCAGCGGCCGCTGGGCGTGCATGTCCAGCCGCACGTCGTGGCGCGCGGCGTGGATGAGCGGATCGGTTTTGAAATTCGCCGACTGTCGCAGCATTACCCCGGCCTCCACGTCGAGCCCGCGGGGACGCGCGTGTATCCCTACGAGGTCATGCGCGTGCCGGTTGACCGGGGCACATTCCCGTCGCCGATGCGGCCCGAGCCGGGAGTGGAAGGGCAAGCAGCGCCGGCGGAGATGATCCAGGTCGAAGGGGTGGCGACGCACGTGCTGGGATGGATGCGCGGCGCGCAGGCCGAAGACTTGGCGCGCCGCCCGCGCATGCAATCGGACGGCGTGTCGGTCGATCCGGGGCATTACCAGGCGGGCGACCGCGCCGGCGCGTCGGGGATCGAGCGCGGGTACGAGGATGCGCTGCGAGGCAGACGTGGCCGGCGGATCGTGCATCTGGACAAGTCGCCGGATGATCCCGAGGCCGAGGAAGTCATCGAGCCTTCGCCGGGCGGGGACGTACACCTGACGATCGACGTCAATCTTCAGGCGCGTGTGCAGGCGCTGATGGATCCTCGCGTCGGTCTTGCGGCGGTGCAGACGTGGCATCGCCCTGCGGTGATTCCCGAGGGGCAGCCCGATCCCTTGCCGATCGGCACGCCGTTGAACGGCGCGGCGGTGGTGTACGAGATCGATTCGGGCGAGATTCTCGCGATGGTCTCGACGCCGACGTTCACGCGCGAGAGTCTGCAGCGGGATACGGAGGTGTTGTTCGGAGACAAGGTGAACTCGCCCTGGGTGAACCGGGCGATCGCCAAGCCCTTCCCGCCCGGTTCGATCGTGAAGCCGATCATCCTGAGCGGCGTGGTTACGGAAGGCCGGCATTCGCTGGCGATGCCGATCGAGTGTACGGGGCACCTCTTGCCCGACCGACCGGATCGGTACCGGTGCTGGGTGTTCAAGCAGTTCCACAACACGCACACGGCGCTGATGGGCGGGCCGCTGCGTGCGCCGGAGGCGATGGCGGTTTCGTGCAATATCTTTTTTTTCACCCTGGCGCGAGAACTCGGGCCGGAGCGGATTCAGAAGTGGTACAGGAACTTCGGCGTGGAGTCCGGTTTTGACCTGCGGATCGGGGACGAGTACGCGGGCTCCGTCGGCGTCGTGCCGCGGGGCGAGCAGTACGGCATGCCTCACGCGATCCTGATGGGGATCGGGCAAGGGCCGGTCGCGTGGACGCCGTTGCACGCGGCGGAGGCCTACGCGATCCTCGCGCGCGGCGGGCAGCACTATGTGCCGCGCATCGACCGCGACCGGACGCCCGAGGCGCGCGACCTGAAGATCGACCCGCAGGCGCTCGACGCCGCGATCGAAGGTCTGCGTCTCGCCGTGAACGACAACATCGGGACGGGGCACCATCTCAGCCTGTCCGACGGGACGCGCGAACCGATCTTCACGGCGCGCGAGGGCATCGAGATTCTCGGCAAGACCGGGACGGCCGAGGCGCCGGACATCCTCGGCGAGGCGGATGCATCGCGCCGGCGCGAGATTCTGCGCGAAGGCGATCACTCGTGGTTCGTCGTGGCGGTGGGGCGCGAGGGGGGCCGGGCGAAGTATGTGATCTCGGTGGTGATGGAGTACGCCGGTTCTGGCGGGCGCGTGTCCGGACCGATCTGCAACCAGATCATCGGGGCGCTGATCGCGGAGGGCTACCTGTGAACATCGAGGGGATCAGGACGGTCTCCTCTGCGATCGCCAGGCCGCGGATCACGCTGGCCCATGCGGGCTGGGTGGTGCTCGCGGCGACGCTCGGGCTCGTTGCGATCGGGGTTACGGCGATCGACCTGGCGCGCCCGGACGGGGCGGCGGGTCTCGCCGGCGATGCGTGGAAACAGATCGTCTTTCTGGTCATCGGCCTGATCGCCGCGGCCGTCGCCGCCGTGCCCGGGCCGCGACTTCTGGCGCTGCTTTCGTGGCCGATGATGATCGGCGTGCTGGGGTTGCTCGCGCTGCTGATTGTGCCCTTTATCCCGGCGAGCATCGTTACGCCCCGCAACGGCGCGCGCTGCTGGATCGACCTGGGCTTCACCGACATGCAGCCCAGCGAACTGTGCAAGGCGACCTATGTGCTGGCGCTGGCGCACTACCTGAGGCACCGGAGCAACTACCGCCGGTTGACGGGGCTGATCCCGCCTGCGCTGATCGCGGCGGTTCCGATGGGGATGATCCTGCTCCAGCCGGACCTCGGCACGGCGTCGCTCTTCATCCCGACGCTGGTCGCCATGCTCGTGGCGGCGGGGGCGCGGCTTGGGCACCTCATCGGGGCGTGCGCGCTCGGGGGGGCGTTCCTCGTGGGCGTCGTTGTCGCGAGCATCTGGTTTGCGCGGCACGAGCAGTATCCGCTCCTGAAGAGATACCAGGTGGACCGCATCGAAGCGGCCCTCGACCTTGCGAAAGGCGACACGCGCCGCTCGGACGATCGCGGATTCCAGGGGCAGGCGGCGATCATGGTCGCCGGCGCGGGCGGGCCGACGGGCAACGCGCCGGAGAAGAGCCGGGCGCTGGTGCAATACAGCGGGCTGCCCGAGCGGCATAACGACATGATCTTCGCCGTCATCGTGAACCGCTTCGGGCTGGTTGGCGCCGCGACGGTGATCGGGCTGTATCTCCTCTGGATCGGCGGGGCGCTGATTGTGGCGGGGGCGTGCAAGGATCCCTTCGGCCGGCTCGCCGTCGCGGGATTCGCGGGCATGATCGCCACGCAAATGACCATCAATCTCGGCATGAACATCGGGCTGCTCCCGATCACGGGGATCACACTGCCGTTCGTGTCCTACGGCGGATCGAGCCTCGTGTCGGGGCTGCTGATGGTCGGGGTGATCTTCGGCGTGGCGATGCGCCGCCCGCCGCATTTGTGGCGGAAGTCGTTCGAGTACGGGGAGGAGCCGTAACGAGGTAACCCATTCCCGCGCGGGAGGAATACAATGCGCCAATGGCACGGAGACCCCAATACGCGAGCAGTCCCGGCAGGCCCGGGCGGATCGGGGAATGGCCCCCCGGAGGGCGGCCACCGGAGGAGATTGCGCGGAGGGTCCGTTACAGGGGGAATCCAGCGCACAAGAGCCATCCGTTTTCAGGCGAGCCTCCAAAGTGGAGATGCCGGAGGTCCGACAAGTCGAAGTGCGACCATTTCAGCGAACCGGCTGTCAAGAGGTTCGGCGAACTTATTGCAAAGGCCATTCTGAGCGGGTGTGTTCATGTGGAGTTCAAAGGGGGGTTTCCGAAGCGGGTCTGGGCATACGTCAACGGGAAACTTCACGAGGCACGCCTGACGAACCCGGCGACCGGCGAATATCATGGGTTTCCGATTGAGTACGAGGAACAAGAGCCTGATGATCCGGTAACTCTTCAGCCGGGTGCCACGGCCAGCGAAGCGGAGGCTCTGCGCAGCGCAGTCGGCCGTGGCGGGAGTGGCGGTTGCGAGAGAGTTGGCGAGGCTTCCATCGGCGGCGGCTTCTTGTTCGGAGCGCCCCCGCGAGTCCGCCACGGCCGACTGCGCTCGAAGACTCGCTGCGCTGGCCGTGGCACCCGGCTGAAGAGTTACATGATCCGTTGAACCGATTGAAGGATGCTCCGCGTGTCGAGATACCTTTCGATTGAGAAGAATTGGGTTGATCAGCCCGCCGCGGCCGATGCGTTGGAAAGGCGCACCTGGGCCGCGCTCCGGATTTCAGTCGGGCACCGGCACGCGACGTGGCATTGGGATCGTGAATCCGAGTCCGGGAATGAATGGCTATACGTTCCGGTGTTTCCCATTGCGGAATGGCTCATCACGAACTGGTGGGCGCTCCTTTGGGAAACAGCGCGATCCGAGGAACCGGCCGCTTCAGCGGCTGTTCCGGGTTCGAACGAACGATCCTGGCTGAAGCGGCACTCTTTACGCGCCGCGGACTCCGGGTTGTTGCTCCCGCGGCTGCTCCTTTACAGTGACGGGCGATCCACGCTTTTTCGGATGTATTCAGATGCGGAGGGGGCGTATCCGCACATGCCGGGCTTCTTTCTTGATGACTGGGTTCATGCCGTTCCAACGGAGCAGGTCGAGAGCGCGCTCACGGATTTTGTGAACGAAGTGTTGTCGCGTGCCGATCGAACGAGCGATGAGCGTACGGTGCATCTCAGGGAGAACTGGCGGGCCATTCAGGAGGCCGATGATGGGGAGTCGGCGTTCTGCCGGGCGGCCGGGCGGCTCGGCCTGAACCCGTACGATCTCGATTCCGAAATGGCGGACTTGCTCGAGGGTCCACTTGGGGAAGAAGGGAACTCATTGGCGCAGGATGTTCTGGAGGCGGTGTTTCCTGACGAGTTGGAGCAATCCTGGGCTTGGGTGGAGCAGATAGGCGAGCGGTATGACCTGCGGCGGAAGGGGATGCGGGTTGGATCGGGTTTGGTCGCGGGGGAGACGCCGGCGCAGACGGGCTATCGTCTTGCGAGGGAGATCCGGCAGCGCGGGTCGGTCGCCGATGATGAACCAATCGACGACGTTTCCGTACTCGCGAGGGCGTACGGTCTCGCGCCTCTGCGGATTATCAATCAGGATCATGTGCCATCGCCATCGATACGTTCGACCGTGGGCTGGACTGGGGATTCGGAGCCCGTGCTCGCGGGACCCGAGCCGGCGCGCAGCGAGAGCGCGCGTTTTCTTCATGCACGTGGTCTGTTTCACGCGTTGTTTGGATGTGGGAGCGGGCCGAGATTGACGACCAACGCGTATTCGTGGGACCAGAAGGCGTCGCGTGCGTTTGCGGCGGAGGTCCTCGCGCCCCGAGGCTATTTCGTGAGTGCGTTCGGTGCTTCAGCGGGCGCCGATGACATCGCCAGATCCGCCGACCGATTCGGCGTCAGTGAGTGGGTGGTGCGTCGCCAGTTGGAAAATGTCCATATCGCGGTTCTCCCGGAGTGATGCCGCCTTTTTTGCGGGGGTCATTGAAACCCACATTTGCGTACACCTCTGGAGTTCAACCTCTCCGTCCATCCACTTGTCGAGCCTCGTTGGCTCGCGCAGGATGTCCTCTCGCTTGGCGTCGAACTCGACCCCGCCGACACCGCGCGCCTGGCCCGGTTCCTCGCCATCCTCCTCGAAGCCAACAACGCCTTGAACCTCACGGCGATCACCGATCCTGACGAAGCATGGCGCAAGCACATCCTCGATGCGCTCACGCTGATCCCGATCCTCGCGGACCTGCCCGAAGGGGCGCGTGTCGCCGATGTCGGCAGCGGCGGGGGGGTGCCCGGGATTCCGCTCGCGATCTGCTTGCCCTCGCTGCGATTCACGCTGATCGAGGCGACGGGGAAGAAGACGGCGTTCCTGAAAGCCGCGGCGGGGGCGCTCGACCTGTCGAACATCGAGATTGTCGCGGAGCGGGCCGAGGTTGTCGGGCAGGACTACAAATCCGGTCGCGGGCGCGAGTCGTTTGACGCGGCGATCGCGCGGGCGCTCGGGCGGTTGAATGTGGCGGCGGAGTTGACCGTGCCTCTTGTGAAGCCGGGGGGTCTGATCGTGCTTGTGAAGGGCGAGAAAGCGCAGGAGGAGATGAGCGAAGCCGGGCGCGCCCTTGGTCTGCTCGGCGCGAGGCACGCCGGGACGATCGCAACGCCGACCGGTCGGCTCGTGGTGTTGGAAAAGGCGTCGCGTACGCCGCGCACCTATCCGAGGCCGTCCGGAGAACCGAAGCGCAAGCCGTTGCAATAGAGGCGTCATTCTCCTTTACACTACGCATGTGTCCGTTTCATTGACCGACCAACTCGCCCCCGGCGGCACGCTCGCCCGAGTCCTCGGCGGCGCGTTCGAGCCTCGGCCGCAGCAGGTCGAAATGGCCGCCGCCGTCGCCGAGGCGCTTGACAAGCGCGCGACGCTCCTCGTCGAGGCCGGCACGGGCGTCGGCAAGTCCTTCGCCTACCTCATCCCCGCGATCGGGCGCATCATCGCGAGCGGCGGCAAGGAGCGCGTCATCGTCGCCACCAACACCATCGCCCTGCAGGAGCAACTGCTCAACAAGGACGTCCCCCTGATGCGCCGGCTCTTCGGGAGCGGCGAAGACGAGGCGCCGTTCACCGCGGAACTTGTGAAAGGGCGCGGGAACTACCTCTCCATCCGCCGCCTGAGACTCGCCTCCGAACGTCAGACGCGGCTATTCCTCGACGAACCCGCACGCCGATCGCTCCACGTGATCGAGGACTGGGCCTACGCCACGACCGACGGGACGCTGTCCACGCTCCCGCCGCTCGAGCGCGCGGGCATCTGGGACCGGGTCCAATCCGACTCCGGCAACTGCATGGGGCGAAAGTGCGGCCATTACGACAAGTGCTTTTATCAGAACGCCCGCAGGCGAATGGAGGCCGCGAAACTGCTTATCTGCAATCACGCCCTGTTCTTTTCCGACCTCGCGCTCCGCGCCGGCGGCGAAGGCGCCCGCGGCTTCCTTCCCGAATACCACCATGTCATCCTCGACGAAGCCCATCAGGTCGAGGAGGTTGCGAGCGATCACTTCGGGCGGTCGCTGAGCGAGGGGCGAGTCCGCCACCTCCTCTCGGCCCTCTGGCAGCCGAAACGGAACCGCGGGTATCTGGCGACGATCCGCGTCAAGGGCGAGGGGGCTTCGCAGGTCGAATCCGCGATCCGCCAGGCCGAGCGATGCAGCGACGCCGCCGACGCTTTCTTTGAGAGCCTCATCCGCTTCGCGGGCGGCGAGATCACCGCGACGCGCGTCGCCCGCAAGCGTGAGAGCGACGAGCCGATAGTCGGGGACCTGGTGTCGCCCGCATTTACGGAACTGACCATCGCGCTCAAACGGCTGAAGGACTCTCTGCTTATCGAGGAGGACAAGTACGAACTCAACTCCTACGCCCTCCGCGCCGAGTCGATCGCCGGCGACGCGACCGCGCTCCTCAACCAGGACCTCCCCGGCTGCGCCTACTGGATCGAAATCAAGGCCGGCGAGAGCGAGGGCATGCGTGGCGGGCGCGTCCGCGTCGAACTGGCCTGCTCGCCCATCGAGGTCGGCCCGATCCTCAAGCAGCACCTCTTCGCCGGCGAAACGTCCGTCGTGCTCACCTCGGCCACGCTGACGACCGCCAAGGCCGGCGGTGCATCGGCGTTCGCGTACGCCAAATCCCGCCTCGGCTGCGACGACGCCCGATGCCTCGCCCTCGGCTCGCCCTTCGACCACGCCACGCAGGTCGAACTTCACGCCGACGCGACCATGCCCGACCCGCGCGCCCCCGGGTACCTCGACGAACTCGCCGCACGCATCGAGCGCCACATCCTCGCGACCGACGGCGGGGCCTTCGTCCTCTTCACGTCCTTCCGCGCCATGCACGACGCCGCCCGCCGACTGCGCCCCGCTCTCGAAGCCCGCGGCATGCCCGTCTGGGTCCACGGCCAGGACGGTCCACGGTCTCACATCCTCGACCGCTTCCGCGAAAACGACCGCAGCGTGCTCCTCGGCACCAACTCCTTCTGGCAGGGCGTCGATGTCCCCGGTCGCGGGCTGCGCAACGTCATCATCACACGACTCCCCTTCGATCCGCCCGACCGCCCGCTCACCCAGGCGCGCAACGAACTGATCGAATCCCGCGGCGGAAACCCCTTCATGGAGGATTCACTCCCGCGCGCCGTCATCCGATTCAAGCAGGGCTTCGGCCGGCTCATCCGCACCGCGACCGACCGCGGGCGAGTCGTCGTGCTCGATCCTCGCATCATCACGGCGCGCTACGGCCGGATGTTCTCGGCCGCGCTGCCGGAGGGAGTCAGGATGATCCGAAACGAGGCTCTGTAGCCTCATGCCGCGTGCCTCGTTCCTCTTGCCTTTCTTCTCATCACATCCCTTCCGCGCCCACACGTCGTGAGTTCGCGCCATCCCAGCGCACGCCGATCGCCTGATGGATGCGCTCAATTGCGTCCGCCTCGAGGATCGACCAATCGAGCGAAGGCAGGGGATCAATCTCGCCGCGCGCCGCGGCGGCGAAGCGCGTGAACTGGTTCACGAACCTGTCGCCGCCGTTGAGGAAGACCTCCTCCCGGCGCTCGCCGTCGGCCTCGATCAGGAGGGCCTGCCGAACGGGGTCGGGGCTGAATGGATGCGTCGTGAACGCCCGCCCGCGATCGCCGATCAACTCGAAGAAGACGCCGGCGCCCGCCCCGCCCCGCGTGAAGGAGCATTCCCCGTCGAAGCGCACGCCGGACGGGAAGTCGAACGAGAACGAGCATGACTCATCGACGAAACCGCCGATGGGATTCTCGCCGTGATTCAACGAATCAGCCGGAAGGCCGAACGTCATCCGTCGGCCATTCCGGAACTCGATCGCGCCGCCCGTCGAAGTGCCGACCCAGCGCGCGAGGTCCGCGGAGGCTCGCAGGGTGGACCACGCCGGCGTCTCCTGCATTGCGTGCAGCGCGAGGCTGAGCGGATAGCACCCCAGGTCCATGAGCGCGCCTCCCTGCATCTCGTGGCGCATCCGCGTGTTGAGGATGTACGGGTCGGCGTTGGCGATGTTGCGGACGGCGCGCATGCGGCGGATCGTGCCGATCGGCCCGCCGGGGCGCGCCAGTTCGACGAGGCGCGCCGTCTGCGGATGGTGCATGTACATGAAGCCCTCGGTGCAGATTCGTCCGGCGCGGCGGGCCGCCTCGGCGATGCGCTCCGCGTCCTCGCGCGTCGCGCACAGAGGCTTCTCACAAAGCACGTGCTTCCCCGCGTCGAGCAGGCGGATCGACCACTCGGCGTGCAGGTGGTGGGGGAGGGCGATATACACGGCATCGAGGTCATTGCGCGTCAGGAGTTCGTCGTACGAGCATGTCGGCCCAAGGGCCGCGGCCCGCACGGGATCGCGCGAGGCGATGACGACGACACGGCTTCCCGCGGCGGCATTGATCTTCGGCAGCACTCCCGCGCCGATCCGCCCCGCGCCGAGGATTGCCCAGCGAAAGTCCGTCATGCGTGTGGTCTCACCGTGGCGTGGCCGGCACGCCGCACCGATTCCACGCGGACGGCGAATCGGTGGCGCGCTTCGGAGGTCATGCCCTCGCGTGGATGGTCGCGAGTTTCGCAAGCGCCTTCTGCCGCGCGAGCGTGATCCGCTCCATCTCCATCGGGACGGCGCTCGACTTCGCGTTCGCCTCGCCGAGTTCCTTCTTCGCGGCGTCCTCGTTGAGCGACTCCAGTTCCACCGCGCCCGCGGCGAGGATGGTCAGTTCATCATTCACGTTCTGGACGAACCCGCCCTCGATGAACCAGGATTTGTGCCCGGAATCCTCGAGTTTGATGCCGACCTCGTAGCGGTCGACGAACTCGACGCGCAACTCGCCGAAGCCGAGTTTCCCGGCGACGGCGCCGGTGCCCTTCATGACGCCGATCTTCCCGTCCCACATGGGCACGGAGGCATACGCGACGCGAGCATCAAAGATGCGGGCTTGGGGAGTGATGAGTTTGCAGCGGAAGGGTTTGTCGGGCATGTCGTGAGTGTAGCAGATCATCCCGGTACACTGGCGCAGGCCATGCCGAAGCGCGCGTCGAAAGCACCGGAAGAGGCACGACTGTTCGAGCACGAGGAACGCGAGCAGCGGCGGCGGCTTCGGCGTCAGCGCGCCCTCTTCATCCCGAAATACGTGGCCGAGGCCGCCGCGCGAACGGACCTCTCCGGGAAGGCGCAGGACAACGCCTATGCCATCGCTCTCCGCTGGGCCGACCTCGAGTCCTCCGGCTGGCTTGCCAAGCAGAAAGAAACCGCCATCGACACCCAGTTCCTCGATCAACTCTTCGGCGAGGGCCTCGGCTACGCCAACAAAACCACGAGCCCGGACGCATGGCAACTTGAACATAAGATCGCCGTCCCCGGCGTCGGCACCGCCGACGGTGCCCTCGGCGACTTCCCCGCCGCCGCCCCGCGCGCCATCATCGAACTGAAAGACTCCCTCACCGACCTCGACCGCGATCGATCCAACGGCCGAACCGCCGTCCAGCAGTGCTGGGACTACCTGAACGCCACCCCCGACTGCCCGTGGGGCATCGTCTCGAACTTCTCCACCATCCGCCTCTATCACCGCACCAAGGGCCTCTTCACTTACGAGGAGTTCACCCTCCAGGAACTCCGAGACCGAACAACCTTCAACGAGTTCTACGCCCTCTTCGAGCGCGGCGGGCTGCTCCAATCACGCCTCAAGCAGCGCCCACGCACCGACGCACTCCTCGAAACCACCGAGCACCGCCAGAAGGAAGTCGGCGACCTTCTCTACTCGTCCTACCAGCACCAGCGCCTCCGCCTCATCGACCACCTCATGAAGGAGCATGATCGCCCCTTCGACGCCGCCATCGCCGCCGCCCAGAAGCTCCTCGACCGCGTCATCTTCATCGCGTTCTGCGAAGACCGCGAACTCATGCGCTCCAATGCTCTCGAGGACGCCAGCACCAACCTCCCCGCCTTCACCCGCGCCACCAACCCCCGCTGGCAGAACTTCCTCGCCCTCTTCCACGCCATGGACAAGGGCACCAACGGCGCCCACGAACGCGAGATTCCCGCCTTCAACGGCGGACTCTTCGCACACGACCCCGCCGTGGACGACCTGCAACTCGACGACGAGTGGGCACAGCAGTTCAGCGGCTTCGGAACCTACGACTTCTCCGAAGAAGTCAACGTCGAAGTCCTCGGCCACCTCTTCGAACGCTCCATCACGGAACTCGAAAAACTTCGCGTCGGCGGTTTCTTCGCCCTCAAGTCCGCTGCGAACGAACCCGGACCTGTGCCACCGACCGGCGCTTCGCCGGTCGGTGCAAAGCGAACAAAGGGGAAGAAGCCCGAAGCACCACCGGAACCGTCCGATTCCACCTCTTCGAAGATGCCCAAGAGCGCCCAGCGCAAGCGCTTCGGCATCTACTACACCCCCCCCGCCTTCACCGGCCTCCTCGTCGAACGCACCGTCGATGCCGTCGTCGCCGAACGCTTCGCCGCCATCGCCAAGAAACACGCCGTGGACCCAGAATCGCGTGAAGAGCAGGACCCCAAAGCGCTCCATGCCTACTGGTCCGAATGCCTCGAAGCACTCAAAACCATCACCGTCTGCGACCCCGCCTGCGGCTCGGGCGCCTTCCTCATCCGCGCCTACGACGCACTCGACGCCCACTACAAAACCGTCATCCACGGCCTCGCCGGCACGCGCCCTCCTCCCTCTCCCATTCCGATGGGAGAGGGCCGGGGTGAGGGCTCTGCCCCTTCTGCTTCTTCTACCCCCTCTACTGCCTTTGGTGGGACGGATTTGCAATCCGTCCCTACCCCCTCTACTGGCTCAAAACCCCCCGCCACCCTCCGCGACCTTGAAGCCTCCATCCCCGACCTCATCCTCTCCCACAACCTCTTCGGCGTAGACCTCTCCCGCGAAGGCGTCGAGATCACCCAACTCGCCCTCTGGATCCGTTCCGCCCGCCGCGGCAAGACCCTCGCCGACCTCTCCAAGAACATCCTCCGCGGCAACAGCCTCGTCTCCGACAAATCGGTCGATCCCCACGCCCTCGACTGGCACAGGGCCTTCCCAAGTGTCTTCACCGTGCCACCGACCGCTGCTTTGAGCGGTCGGTGCTCTGCGGGCGCCGGCACCGACCGTGCCGAGCCACGGTCGGTGGCACGGGGCGGCTTCACCT
The DNA here is from genome assembly GCA_964490785.1 of uncultured Phycisphaeraceae bacterium. Lineage (GTDB taxonomy): Bacteria > Planctomycetota > Phycisphaerae > Phycisphaerales > UBA1924 > JAEUIV01. The sequence continues at coordinate 8,817 of CAZBDZ010000014.1, read as the reverse complement.
GCGTCATCGGCAACCCGCCATGGGAACGGGTGAAAGTCCAGGACCGCGAGTTTTTCTCCCTCACCGACCCGATCACCGCCGAAGCCGTCAACGCGAACGACCGCAAGAAACGCATCGCCGCGATGCCCAAGTCGCACCCCGATCTTTACAACTCCTACCTCACCGCGCGCGACAACGCCCAAAAGATGCTCGACTACGCCCGCGGCTCGGACCGCTATCCCCTCACCGGCAAAGGTGACATCAACCTCTACATGCTCTTCGCCGAACTCGCGCGATCCCTCGTCGCCCCCGCCGGCATCGTCGGCCTCCTCGTCCCCTCCGGCATCGCCACCGACGACACCACGAAGGAGTACTTCAACGACCTGATGGACTCGAAGCGCCTTATTTCGTTGTACGACTTTGAAAACCGCGACAAGGTCTTTGAGGACGTGGACGGTCGTTTCAAGTTCTCCGCCCTCGTCTTCAGCGGCAGCGACCGAAAGACGGACCGCGCCGACTTCGTCTTCTTCGCCCATTCCGTCGAAGACACCGCCGCCTCGAACAAGCAGCGCCACATCCCCCTCACCGCGGCCGACATGGCCCTCCTCAACCCCAACACCCGCACCTGCCCGATCTTCCGCACCCGCCGCGACGCCGACCTCACCCGCGCCGTCTACAAGCGCGTCCCGATCCTCATCGACGAGAATCGAAGGTCCGGGGGGAACCCGTGGGGGATCAAGTTCCTCCGCATGTTCGACCAGACCAACGACGCCGAGCATTTCGCCGAGCGCAAGGTCTGGGAGAAGAAGAAGTACAAACTCGAAGGCAACATCTTCGTTCACGGCAAGAAGCGGGCGCTGCCGCTCTATGAAGCGAAGATGGTCCAGGCCTTCGACCACCGCGCCGCGAGCGTCATGGTGGAAGATGAGAACTGGGTCAGGCAGGGGCAGAAAGAAGAAACCTCACTCGTCAGCCACCAGAACCCCGAGTTCGCCGTGTTGCCGAGGTGGTGGGTGGACGAGGCGACGGTCGGCAAAGTGATTGAGGAACAACCAGGGAATGGGGAATGGTTCTTGGGGTTCAAGGACATCACCAGTCCGACAAATGAGCGGACGATGATCGCGTCGTTCATTCCGAGGTCCGCGGTCACGAACAAGTTCGTACTTGCGCTCAGCGATATTGAGCCGCGCCGCTACTCTTGTTTGCTTGCGAATCTGAACTCAACAGTCTTCGACTACATCACGCGTCAGAAAATCGGCGGGATCACACTCAACTTCTTCATCGTTAACCAACTCCCTACCCTCCCCCCCGACACCTACTCGGACAAGTGCCCCTGGTCCAAGCGCGAGACCCTCGAGCACTGGATCAGCGAGCGCGTCCTGAAACTCTCCTGCACCGCCGAGGACATGATCCCTCTCTCGCAAGCGTGCGACTTCAAGGGTTCCCGCGGCGACGGCGTGCATATCTGGAAAGACCAAGAGCGCGCCGAACTCCGCGCGGAACTTGACGCCGCCTACTTCATTCTCTACGGCATCGAACGCGACGACGTCGAATACATCCTCTCAACCTTCACCAACACCGGCCACCTCGACGAATCCGAACGCCCGAGCAAAGACGAGAAGTGGGCCCCCGGCAAGCCCGGCGCCCTCATCCTCGACGCCTACGACCACCTCTCCGGCCTCCACGCCTGACGCGCCGCCGATTCCCATAAGGAACCGGTGTCGAGCGCATCGCGCTCACCGGCTCACCAGTCCCGGCGGCACTCCTCCATGATCCGGTGGGCCGTGCGTACGTTCATGAAGCCCGCCTCGGCGTCGATGGCGGGTTTTCTCCCGGTGCGGACGGCCTCGATGAACTCGGTCAACTCCATCTCCAACTGGTCGGCGTCGTCGGCCTGCAGGGGTTCGATCGCGACGAGTTTGCTGTAGTCCAGTTCGGAGAGATCCGCCCCGGAGCGCAGGGCCTCGCGGATTTCCTCCATCGGCAGCGAGTTCGCCGTGCGGCGGATCAGCACGCCGGACTTCGCCGCGTAGTCGATGCTGACGTACCCGTTCTCCCCGATGATCCTGATCTTGCGTTCGGTCTTGAGGGCGAGGCGCGACGCGGTGAGATTCGCCACGGACCTTCCGTGCGCCGTCTGAAACGTCAGGCGTGCGTTGCAGACGTCTTCGTGCTCCGTGAGGACGTGGACGCCTGACGCTTCGACCTTGGCAGGCTCGATGCCCCCCATGAGCATCAGCACGACGTCGAGATCGTGGATCATCATGTCGAGGACGACGCTGACATCGACGCTCCGGAAGGTCATGGGGCTGACGCGATGCACCTCGACAAAGCGGGGGACGATGCCCGGCTGGCCGGTGGCGACGATCTCCTCCTGCGCCTTCTGCAGTGCCCGCACGGCCGGGTTGAATCGCTCGATGTGCCCGACCATCAGCACCGCGCCGCTCCGCTCGGCGATTTCCTTCAGGCGGCGCGCTTCCGCGAGGTCGTTCGCCAGGGGCTTCTCGATCAGGCACGCGACCCCGGCCTCAAGCAGCGGGCCGGCGCAGCGCAGGTGCTCCGTCGTCGGCACCGCGATGCTGACCGCGTGAACGCCCGCCCGGAGCAGGGCCTCCTCCTCCGGGAACCCGTTGCAATCGTGCTTCTCCGCGACGGCGAGGCGACGCTCCTCGTCGCGGTCGACCACGCCGACGAGTTCTACGCCGGGCATCTCGGCGTACTTGCGGGCGTGGTGCCGACCCATGCGTCCGACGCCGATCACGCCGCACCGTATCGCAGAGCCTGCCTTAGGCTCCAGAATGCTCGACATTGCGCCTCCCTTCGTCTGGTTCCGTCGGGCGACCAGTGTAAAGGGACGGATAGAAAGGCCGGATAGGGAAATGTTCGGTATGGGATGTCAAGTCCCGGCCGAATCATCGCCGGGCGGCGTTGAATCCTCCAGCCGATAGGGCTGAACGTCCTTCGCCGGCTCGATGCGGATTTCGTTCTTCGAGAACGGCGGCGGCGGGACCAGGGACGACGGAGGCTCGGCGGGGCCCTCTTCGACGATGGGCGTCGGCAGGGGCCCCGTGGCCTCGGTCGCCGTGGCGCCGACCGGGACTCGTTCCATGACCGCCTGCTCGTGCCGCCGCCGGCGCTCGACCAGCCGACGGTCGCGTGCGATGCGCTCGCGCGCATTGATGACGGCCCAGTTGAGGTCAACGACAAGCGAGAGGGTCAGAAGCGACGTGCCGATCAACCCGGCAAACCACAGCAGCCACCCGACGGCCTCCGGGAAGTAGAGGATGATCACCCACGTGAACTTGAACGCCGCGAGCGCCCGGATCGGAGCCGCGACGGCCGCCCCGATGCCGAGCGCCCATGCGCCGTTGCGCAGCCACTCGGCCAACGTCTGACACAACGCCCATTGCGCGGTGTACGAGACCAGCACCGGCACGCCGGGAAGCCCGACGCACGCGATTGCGAGCGCCGCATACTTCCCCCACCCGGCCCACGCGACGCCGGTCAGTTCAAGATGAGCCAGCGCGACCGCTGCGACCCACGCGGGCTGCGTCACCGCGACGATGAGCCGGAGCGCCAAGGGCGCATCGCCGGCGTTGGGCAGCGATTCCGCCGCCGCCGGCGTCGGCCGACCGCGCAGGAGAATCAGCACCCCGATCGTCCACGCCGTGGCCCCTGCCAGGGCGATGCGGACCTGCGCCGGCTCCGCCGACTTGAACAGCAGAATGAACACGAACCACGCCAGGACCATCCCAGCAAGACCGCACGCGAGCACCGCCCCGGCCAGAGGCAGCAGGTACGACACGGGTGTCTGGCCGATGTCCCCGTCGTCGATGACCCGCCCGTCTTCGACTCGTGCCGACACGCCCGCTGAGCAAGGCGCCCCGCACTCGGGGCACAGGCCCGAACTCTCAAGCCCCTTCAGGTTGTAGCCGCACTCGGCGCAGTGCCGATCGTCGAGGATCGTCTCGATCGTGGCGCGAAGCGGCACGGGTTTATGGAATCGCTTGGTCCACACGTTGATCGGCCTTGTCGCGGGAATCCCGGAACCGAGTCAGGCGCGAGCCGCGGCCATGCTCACGGCTTCGACGGCGTTGCGGAACATCCGTAGCCCCGGCGTCTCCCCATGCCGCGCCGACTCCGCCAGTCGCGTCCACCAGGGGTGATTGCGCCACGAGAGAAAACGCTCCGGGTGCGGCATCAGGCCGAAGATTCGACCCGTCGGATCGCAGATCCCCGCGATTCGATCAACCGATCCATTCACGTCGGACTTGTATCGCACAGCAACCTGCCCCCGAGCATGGAGCGCCTCGGCGACGCGCGGCTCGGCAACAACAAAGCGCCCCTCCCCGTGCGCGATGGGCAGCATGAGCGCGTCGTCATCAATGTCCCGCGAAAACCCGTTCGTCCAAAGGCACACGCTCGCAGGCTCGTATTCAACGCGAACCCAGTCGTCGATGAACCTTCCCCCCGCGTTCATCGCGAGGGCCGCGGTCTGCATCGCGGGGTCAAACGCGTGCCCGCCGATGTCGCCTCCGGGCAGAAGCCCCGTCTGCACCAGAACCTGGAATCCGTTGCACGCCCCGATCATCGGCACACCCCTCGCCACCGCGGCATGCAGCGCGGGCAGCAGGTTCTCGCGGATTCGCACGGCCTGGACGCGCCCCGCGCCGCAGTCATCGCCGTAGGAGAACCCGCCCGCGAAGCCGATCAGGTCGTACTCTTCGAGCGCCGCGGGCGATTCGATGATGCGGTCGAGGTGAACGAGGTCGGCCCGCGCCCCCGCCAGGTCAAAGCCTCGGACCATCTCCGCGTCGCAGTTCGTGCCGGCGGTGCGAAGAACAATGGCGCGGGGAGGTGTGGGCATGTGGAGGTGTCTCGCGCTGAGGGTTCTCCCGGATCATATCGGGCGCCCCGAGTGGCATGGGCTTTCAAGCCCATGTGCGAAGCCACGCCTTGGAAAAGGCGTGCCACGAAGCCACGCCTTGGAAAGGGCGTGCCACGAAGCCACGCCTTGGAAGAGGCGTGCCACGAAGCCACGCCTTGGAAAAGGCGTGCCACGAAGCCACGCCTTGG
>CAZBDZ010000014.1:0-3662 GCA_964490785.1 uncultured Phycisphaeraceae bacterium | reverse complement strand
GCCACGCCTTGGAAAAGGCGTGCCACGAAGCCACGCCTTGGAAAGGGCGTGCCACTTGGTTGTGAAAACATGCAAGTCCACCGTCGGGATGGCGGATACAGTTACGCTTGGAGGAGATGATCCATGATGCTTGATCGTCGGCGGTTCCTCGGTACGGGCTTGTCCGCACTCGTTGTCGGCTTGGCAGGCGCCGGCCTGGGCCGACCCGCACGCGCCGCGGCTCCGGAAGCCCTCCTGCGCCCGCGGCGCCACACCAGGCCGATCCTCAGGCTTGATCCGCGATTTTCGGGATCGAGCATCACAGTGGGGGGCTACCGCTTCGCGAACCACTTTGACGGCGACTGGCCCGAGACGACCCCGCATCCGCCCGTCGTCCCCATCGACGAAATCCCCGCGCCGAGCGAAGCCGCGGAACTCGTCATCGTCGGCGGCGGGCTCTCCGGCCTCGCCTCCGCCTACATGCTCCGCGACTTCCGCCCCATCGTCCTCGAACGCCTCGCCCGCTTCGGCGGCGCGTCTCAGGGCGAGCACTGGATCGACACGACCTACTCGCTCGGTGGCGCGTACTTCATCTACCCCGACGAGGGATCGTCGCTCGAAGCGCTGTACCTCGACCTCGGCCTCGACCGCACCGTGCGGATCGACGAAAGCGCCGGCCCGGCGGAACTCAATGCGCAGGTCATCGAGGACTTCTTCAACTGGGCCGGCATCCCGCCGCAGGACCGTCCCGCTTTCGACGCCTACCGCGCGCTCGTCCTGAAATACGTCGATCTCTATCCGGATATCCCGCTTCCCAAGGGCAAAGACAACCAGTGGATCCTGGACCTCGACCGCATCTCGCTCAAGGCCCACGTCGAGAGCGTGATCGGCGGCCCGGCGCCGGACCTCCTCGCCGCCGCCGTCCAGTCGTACTGCTACTCATCCTTCGGCGCCGGCTGGGAGGAACTCTCCGCCGCCGCGGGATGGAACTTCATCGCCGCGGAGGAATACGGTCGATGGGTGCTGCCCGGCGGGAACTCGGGCCTCGCCGACGCGCTCTGGGAGCGCCTCGGCCGCGGGCACGGTGCGGCGTCGCGCCTGCGGGCCTCCTCCAACGTGCGCGACGTCAGGCTCGCCGAGGGCGGCGGGGCGATCGTCGCCTACGACGATGACGCGGGCGTCCGCCGATCGATCCTTGCGGACAAGGTCATCATGGCCTGCCCGAAGTACGTCGCCAAGCAGATCATCCACGATCTGCCCGACCTCGACCTCGGAAAGGTCGACGCCATCGACCGCCTCGTGTACCGCCCCTATGTCGTCGCCAATGTTCTCGTCAACGCGCGCATGCGCCGCGACTTCTACGACCTCTTCCTCCTCGGCAACGGCGTGTACCCGTCGGATACGGCGGGGGCCGAGGAGTTCTCGCGCGCGACGGACGTCGTGAACGGGCACTTCGCCCGCCGGGGCCATTCGCCGCGGAGCGTCCTCACCCTGTATTGGCCGCTCCCCTGGGACACCGCCCGCTTCACGCTCACGCCGAACGTCGCCCCGCTCGAAACCTACGCCGCGGGGCTTGCGGCCCGGCTCGACGAAGTGCTGCCGCTTCTCCAACTCCCGAAGCGGGCCGTGGAGCAGGTCCGCCTCGTGCGCTGGGGCCACGCCCTTCCGATCGCCGCTCCCGGCATCCTTGCCGAAGGAGTCGCCGACGCCCTCCGCCGACCCATCGCCGACACGATCTACTTCGTCGAGCAGGACAACTGGGCCCTTCCGGCCGTCGAAACCTGCCTCCTCGAAGCCGAATCCATGGCCTCCCTCATCACCGAGCGAATGGCCCGATCCCGCTGACGACGACGGAACCCTCAGAGTTTCGTCTGCGCCAGCGTCCGCTCGAGCACCTCGATTGCCGCGTTCATGTAGGCCCGCGACCCCTCGGTTTCGAGGAACGCCGGCGACGTCGCCGCCATCAGCACGCGCCGGACATCCGCGAGCAGCGCGTAGTCATCGGTCGCGTCCAGCCCGAGCGCACGCCTCGCCTTCGCGATCCACGACACGGGCTTGATCCCGTCGAGCACCTGCGGCCTGGCCCAGTACATGCGCTCCAGATACACCGCGTCCTCGACCCAATGCCCCCGGTGCGTCTCCGCGAAATCGAACAGCACATACGCCGGCGGCCCCCAGGGCGAACCCGCCGGCCTTTCCATGCAGTTCCCCGGATGCAGATCGCCGTGGCACACCGCATTCATCGTGCGCGATTCCCAGATCGCAAGAAGCCTCGGCAGCGATTTCATCACGTGCCGAACCGCCGCGGCCCAGTTCGCCGCGTGCGGAATCTGCGGGTTGTCGTGGATCGCCTCGCGCGCTCGCTCGAGCAGGGCATGCCAATCAGGCTTCTTTGCCGGCGGGTCAACGTCGATCCGACCGTCCCCCGCCTTGTAGAAGCGAGCCGCCGCCTCGATCAGGTGCGGCACCACCTCCTTGTGCAGATGCGCCGCCGCGGGATTCCCCGGAAGACGCTCCATCACCACCCAGTCGATCGCCTCATCCCCCAGCCGCCCGCCGTGCGCCACGACCCGCGGCGTGGGGGCGTCGAGCGCGGCCAGTTTCGTCAGGACCTGATACTCGCGCTCGGAGATCGGGTATTTCACCACCACCTGTCGAGCGCGCCCGGCATCGTCGGCCCAGGCTCCATACGCCGTCGCCGCTCCGCCATATTGCCAGTCGCTTCGGAACCAGTGAAGGTCTCCCAGCCGCCCGCCGCACGCCTTGAGCAGGCCCGGTTCAAGCCTCGGCCCGAGGTCGTGCAGGTCGTGATGCGCGCTCTCACTCGCTCCTTCCGATGCCGGTCGGCCCATGCCTCGCCGCCCTCCCTGTCGCGGCCTCGATGCACGGTAGCCGCTCCAAACCCGGCCGTCGAGTGCCCGTGGCACGGGCTTTCCAGCCCATGTCGGGGGCCACGCCACAACGACCTCCGGTCCGCCAACGCGAATCCCCTTTGGAATCCAGAATCTTAAGGTTTCAGATCTGAGATTTGAGATCTCAGCCGCGGCCCGGATCCCCGCGCGGCCCGTTCAGCCGTTGATCGCGCTCACCTTCACGCGCATGTACCGTTGCCGGTGCCCGATCTTCTTGCGGAAGCCTTTCCGCCGCTTGTATTTGATCGTGTCGATCTTCTCCCCCTTGAACTCGCGATCGATCACGTCGGCGACGACGGTCGCCCCGGCGACATAAGGCGTGCCGACCTTTGCGGCCGTGTCCTTGCAGATGAGCAGCACGCGCTCAAAGGTGATGGACTTGGCGTCCGCCGGGAGGTCCCGGAGATCGACCATCAGGACGGCCCCGACCGAGGCCTTGATCTGTGAACCGCTGTCTTCGATAATGGCGTACATCGCCCGAACTCCTGCTTGCGGGACTGGGGTAGGCCCGGAATCAATCGAGCCGGGTAGTGTAGCCGATCCGAGGCCGGCACGCAAAGCCGACCGCTCAGCCCGCGAGGGCAATCGATTTACAAAAGGGTGCCCCGGTCTTGCCGTCCGCGGCAAGGCCGGGACGAACTTCCAACCCCGCCCGGCCTCGCCGCAAAGCCGGCGAGACCGGGGCAGCCACAATAATGCGATTGCCCTGGCTCAGCCCGCAGGGCGATCGCATTATCGCTTCGATGTGCCTCACAGCCCGCGGAGCGGGCG
>CAZBDZ010000013.1:36779-65334 GCA_964490785.1 uncultured Phycisphaeraceae bacterium | reverse complement strand
GAGTCGGAGAACCTGCTGACGTTCATCCAGGACGAGCATCCGCAGACGATCGCGCTGATCGTGTGCCACCTCCCGCACCACAAGGCCGCGGAGATCCTCGTCGGGCTTCCCCAGCAGAAGCAGATCGAGGTGATCAAGCGCATCGCGAACATGGAGCAGACGAACCCCGAGGTGATCCGCGAAGTCGAGAAGGGGCTCGAATCGCGCCTGGCGACGATGCTCACGCAGTCGATGGAGAAGGCCGGGGGCGTGCCGACCGTCGCCGAGATCCTGAACCTCGCGGACCGCACCAGCGAGAAGGCGATCATGGAGGGTCTGGAGGCGGAGGACCCCGAACTGGTCGAGGAGATTCGTCGCCTGATGTTCGTCTTCGAGGACATCAAGGCCGTGGACGACAAGGGCATCCAGGCCGTGCTGCGCGAAGTGGACAACTCCGAACTGGCGCTGGCGCTCAAGACGGCGTCGGACGAACTCAAGAACAAGATCTTCAGCAACATGTCGGAGCGGGCTGCGGCGCTCATCAAGGAGGACATGGAGTTCATGGGCCCCGTGCGCGTCAGCGATGTCGAGGGGTCGCAGCAGCGGATCGTGGACATCGTGCGCCGGCTGGAGGAAGCGGGCGAGATCATCATCGCGGGCCGCGGCGGCGCCGAGGAGCTGGTGGTCTGAACCATGCCCGTCATCAAGCATGCCGAGCGAGACCGACTCACGAGGGACGCGATCGTCCTGGACCTCGGCGATCTCCGCCGCGCCGCCGAGGCGATGGAATCGCAGGCGCGGTCGCGCGCCGAGGCGATCGTCGCCGACGCACGCGCGGAACGCGCGCGACTGATCGACGGTGCGACGGAGAAAGGGCACGCCGAGGGACGCGCCGAGGGCTTTGAGAAGGGCCGGGCGGAGGGATGCGCGCAAGGACGCGAAGAAGCGCTGCGGGCCGCCACGGAGCAGGCATCGGAATCGCTCGCGGGTTGGATTCGGGCGCTCGACGCGTTCGAGAAGAAGCGCGAGGATCTGCTGCTCGAGGCGCGGGGGCAGGTGCTGGCGCTCGCGATCTCCATCGCCGAGCGGGTGATCAAGCGGAAGATCGTGGTCGATCCGACGATCGTCGCGGACCAACTCGCGTCGGCGCTATCGATGGTGGTCGCGCCCTCGCGGCTCGCGGTCCGGGCGCACGAATCGGATCTGGAGACGGCGCGTCTGATCATGCCGACGCTGGTGCGGCGGTTCGCCGAATCGCCGAGCGTCGTCATCGAGGCGGATGCGGCGGTGTCGCGCGGGTCGGTGGTCATCCGCTCGGAGGACGGGGAGGTCGACGCGACGGTCGAAACGCAGTTGAACCGGATCGTGGAGGCGCTGTTGCCCGCGAAACCATGAGCGTGCTTGCCGAAGCCATCGAGGTCGTCCGGCGTGTGGAGCCGATGCGGGCGACGGGGTCGGTGCGCGCCCTCCGCGGACTGACGCTGATCGTCGATCAGTTGCCGCTGTCGGTTGGTTCGCTGGTGAAGGTGCATGGGACATCGGGCGCGAGGCCCGGCGAGATCGTGGGCTTCGACGCGGGCCGGGCGATTGTGATGATGCTCGGGTCGTGCGCCGGGATCCGCGCGGGAGATCGGGTCATCGGCGAGCAGGCGTCCCCGACCGTCCCGATCAGCGGCCGGCTGCTGGGGCATGTCATCAACGGCCTGGGGATGCCGATCGACGGATCGCTGCCGCCCGCGGATGCCCGGCATATGACGGTGAATCCCCCGCCGACAAACGCGCTCCGCCGAAGACGCATCACGAAGATCCTGCCGACGGGCGTTCGGGCGATCGACCTGATGACGACGGTCGGGCGCGGGCAGCGCGTCGGCGTGTTCGCGGGGCCCGGCGTGGGCAAGTCCACGCTCCTGGGCATGATCGCGCGGCGGACGGCGGCGGATGTCAACGTGATCGCGCTGATCGGCGAGCGCGGCCGCGAAGTCCGCGAGTTCATCGAAGATTCGCTGGGTCCCGAGGGGATGGCGCGGTCGATCGTCGTCGTCGCGACGAGCGACGAATCGCCGTTGATGCGCGTGCGGGCGGCCCTTGTGGCGTGCGCGGCGGCGGAGCACTTCCGCGAGCGCGGGCAGGACGTGATGCTGATGGTCGATTCGATCACACGCCTCGCGCATGCGCAGCGGCAGATCGGGCTGTCGGTGGGCGAGCCTCCGGCGACGAAGGGGTACACGCCCAGCGTGTTCGCCCTTCTGCCTGCGCTGCTGGAGCGCGCTGGAGCCCTCGAGGACGCCGGGTCGATCACCGGGTTCTACACGATCCTCGTCGAAGGGGACGACCTGACCGAGCCGGTGTCGGACGCGGCCCGCGGAATCCTCGACGGGCACGTCATCCTGTCCAGGACGCTCGCCCACCGCGCGCACTTCCCCGCGATCGACGTGCTGGATTCGATCAGCCGCGTCGCCTCGCACATCTGCGACGCGGAGCACGTCGCGGCGAGGAACACCATCGTCCGGCTGATGGCGGCGTACAGGGAGGTCGAGGACCTGATCCAGATCGGAGCCTACGCGGCGGGCCAGAACCCCGCGACCGATGCGGCGGTCGCCCTCAAGCCGCGAATCGACGCGATCCTCCAGCAGAAGACCGGCGAAAGCGAGGCGTTCGCGCTGTCGCGGACGCGGATGATCGAGATCGCAAGGGATGCGGAACGGCTGATGTCCAGGCCGGCGAGGAAGTAGCCGCGGATGAACACGGATGGACACTGACTGAGAAATGGCCCGATTCAGATTCAATCTTCAGGCTCTTCTGGACCAGCGCTCGCACGTCGAGCGGCAGAAGCAACTCGCCGTCGCCGCGATCGAGCGCCAGCGGGCCGACGTGCAGGACCAGATCTCGGCAAGGCAGGCCGAGATACGCTCCCACAAGGACGACCTTCGCGCGTTGCTCGCGCCCCTCCGGCAGGGCGATGGGGGCGTTGACCTGCGAACGGCGAGGCTCCAGGCGAACGCGTCCCTGCACGTGCAGGCGCGGACGCAGAGGCTGGCCCTGCAGTTGGCCGGCGTGTACAAGCGGCTGGAGGCTGCACGGCATGAGTTGCGCGAGGCGGCGACGCGCCGCCGGGCCGTGGAACTCCTGAAGCAGCGCCGCTTCGAGGCGTGGAAGTTGAACGAGCGCCGGCGCGAATCGAACGAACTGGATGAGATCGCGACGCTCCGGGCCGCCCGAGGCTCCGTGCTTGACTAGCGAGGAGGCATCATGCTCCGTTTCGTATGGATCGCCATTTCGACGCTCGCCATCGCGAACCTGTTCGCGCTCGTCGGGTTCGTGGTGTGGCTGAACGCTTCAGGCCGGCTGAACACCGAGCGGGTGGAGCGCATGCGCCTGCTCTTCACGACGACGCTCGATGCCGAGAAGGCGGAAGCCGCGCGGAAAGCCGACGACGAGGCGGTGGCGGCGGCGGCGGCGGCCGAGGCCGCCAAGGTCGGCCAGGCCCCGCTCACCGCGGAGCAGAAACTCGACGGGGCCGCGGCGAAGGAAGAGATCGATGCCCAGAACAGCCGCCGCGTCCAGCGCGAAACCGCCGACCTCATCAACACCCTCCTCCGCGAGCGCGAGGAACTGGAACGCCAGCGCGCGGACTTCCAGAAGCAGATCGACGCCTTCGACGCCATGCGCAAGAACATCGCGGAGGAGGAAGGCTCGGAGCAGTTCCAGAAGACGGTCCAGGTCTACCAGAGCGTGAAGCCGAAGGAGGCCAAGTCGATGATGGCGTCGCTGATGGCCGGCGGACTGACGGACCAGGTCGTTTCCTATCTCAACGCGCTCTCCCCCCGCATCGCGTCGAAGATCATCGCGGAGTTCGAGAAGGACGACCCGACCGTCGCCGCGGACCTGTTGGAAAGGCTGAGATTGCGTGGCACGGCGGTTGCGGGGCCTGGTGCGGCTGCGTCGCCGCCGGTCGCGGCGGCGCCGCCAGAGGGACCGTGAATGATCCAAGCCCCGTTCGCGGGGAGCCTTGCGACGCGCGGAGCGCCGCCGCGGGATTCCCGGACACCGGCGACAACCGACCCCATCCAGGCGGAGCCGAAGGGGCTGAAACCAAACTCGGAGAGCGCAAGGCCGCGATTCGCCGCCGCGCTCGACCGCGCCAAGGAGCGCAGGAAGCCGGAGACCGATCCGCCCGAAGCGCAACAGCCGCGCAATGAGGCGGAGCCTGCGCACGCGGAAGATGCGCTTCATGCTGACGCATCAACCGACGAGCCGGCCACCCAATCCGAAGCCGCGCAGGCTGAATCCGCGGCAACCTCCGAAGAGCCGTCAGCCGACGCGGCAGGTCAACCGCCGCCAACGACCAAGATTCAAACCCAGCCCACATGGGGCGAGTCGCCGCCATCGAAGTCCCCCAAGCCCACTTCGACCCCGCAGAGCCGAACCGACGCGCAGGCATCTGCCGAAGAAGCGTCCGGCCCGGCATCAAACGCCAAGGCGATCCAGTCAGCAACCGAACTGCAGCCCGAGGCGCAGGACATCCAACCGGGCAACGCGCCTGGTAGCACGGACGGAAGCACCGCCGACGACCGCAACTCTGAAATGCCAGGCACGGCCGAGGGAGCGCATCCCCGAGGTGCGGGCGCCGCGGCGAATCCGGGGGGGGATGCGCACGATGATCGTCGCGCCAACCCCGTCGCCACGCCGCAAGGCCGACGGTTTGACCCTCATGTGATCGGCGAGGCGACCTCCGCCGCCCCGCCGTCGATCGAGGACGCGAACGGCGCGGGGACTGCGCCGCCGCGCAATCTTGCCGGGGAGTTTCGGCTTGAGGTTGCGGAATCCGCGCCGGCACCAACAACCGGCGCCCAGTCGCGCGCCGGCTCCGGCGGAGCCGGGGCATCGGTCAACGAAGGACGCCACTCGGCGGAGTCGCAACGCGAGGCCCCCCCCGCCGCTCACGTCGTTTCGCGTGCGCTGACGGCGGCGCTCGCACAAAAGGGCGGCGTCGTCCACGTCCGCCTCGTCCCGGAGTCGCTGGGAGAGGTTCGCATCCAGGTCGCGCTCGAAGCCGCCGCCGTCTCCGTTCGCATCGACGCCACAACGAGCGCGGCACAGCAGTTGCTCGGCGACCACATGGCCATGCTGCGCTCCAGCCTCGAATCACACGGACTCCAGGTGGATCGGCTTTCGGTTCACGTCGCCCCGCCGAGCAGCCCGGCGACGCCGTCCGCTTCCGGCAACTCGACCAACAGCAACCCGGGCGATGCGGCATCGCAGGGCAACCAGCACGACGCGGGCGGATCGCAGTCTCGCGGCCGCGACGACGGCCAAGCGAATCACCGACAGCCGACCGCCGCGCAAGACGCGGACGCCGCGGACTCGCGCCCGCGAGGCTCGTTCTCGTCCCGACTTCGACTCAGGCTCAGCACCGTCGCATAGGCACACGAACGGAGGATCAGCAATGTCCGCAATCACAAGCCTTTCCTCGGCGACCAAATCCCCCACAAGCGCCTACGAAACGATGACCAGCGACGACTTCATCCGCGTGATGTTCGCCGAGTTGACGCGCCAGGATCCGACCAAGCCGACCGACAGCAAGGACCTGCTCGCCCAGTTGGGGACGATCCGCGGGATCGAGTCGGACCTCTCGCTGACCAAGCGCCTGCAGGACATCGCCAAGCAAAACGAGATCACGTCGGCGGGCAGCCTCGTGGGCAAGTTCGTAAGCGGGAAAAACGACGCCGGCGATAAGGTCCGTGGATTCGTGGACTCGGTGTCGGTAACACGCGAGGGACTCGTGCTCAATCTCTCGAGCGACAAGACGCTGCCGCTGTCGCGGCTCGATGAGGTGTACGACCCCGCTCTCGTCGTCCCGGCGCCCGCGGATGGAGACGACACGCAATGACGTTCACGCCGCTTGATCTCCTCCGTCGGCTCGCGTCGGGGATTCTTCCCGATGCCGGGCCGCGCGCGCAAACGCCGGCGCCGATGGACCAGGCGGCGTTCGCCGACCTCCTCAGCCAGGTGCGCGACGGCACGATGGAGAGCGGGCAGCCGGTCAACATCGATGCGGGCGCGAAGGTTGAACTCACGGGCGAGCAGATGACCCGCCTGGGCGTCGCGCTCGACGCCGCCGAGGCGGCGGGGCATTCCCGCGTCCTCGCGCTCATCGACGGCATGACCCTCACGGTAGACGTGCCCGGCCGAACCGTGCTCGAATCACATTCTCCCGGCGAGGCCCGCATGCTGACCGACATCGACGCGGTCATCAGCGTTCCCGCGCTGGGCGCGAAGGAACTTCGCTCCCTCTTCAGCGCGGGCGGGCGCGCGGGCGCCTCGGCATCGCCGCTGGCGGGACTCAACCTCGCGCGGAACTCGTCGCTCACGGAACTCCTCGCAACCAACGAAACGGGCGGAGCACCCGATCGCAACTCCTCGGCCGCGGACGCGGCGTAACGGAAGGAATCAACCATGGCCTCCACTGTCGCGCTCTTCACGGGACTCACCGGCCTGTCGGTCAACGCCCGCCGCCTTGAGACCATCGGCAACAACATCTCGAACGTCAACTCCTACGCGTTCAAGTCCACGCGCATGGTCTTCTCGCCCACCTTCAGCCGGGACTTCTCCCTCGGAACCGTCCCCGGCGCGACCACCGGCGGAACCAACCCGGGACAGGTCGGCCTGGGCGTCACCCTCGCCGGCACGCAGCGGAACTTCAACAACGGCGCCATCTCGAACACGGGCATCAACACCGACCTCGCCATCGAGGGCGACGGCTTCTTCATCGTGTCGAGAAACAACGAGCAGTTCTTCACACGCGCCGGAGCCTTCCAGTTCAACGCCGAGAACGACCTCGTCACCGTCACAGGCGAACGCCTCCAGGGCTACACCGTGGACGACGACTTCAACCTCGTCACCGGCCAACTCGTGGACATCAACATCCCCGTCGGCAAGCAGACCATCGCCGAGGCCACGAAGAACGTCCGATTCTCCGGGAATCTCAAGGCCAACGGCACCGCCGCCACGACGGGATCGTCCCTCGATTTCACCGCCGCGGGAATCACCGCCGGAACCGATCTCCTCACCGCGATCGGCGCCGGCGCGTTCGTCAACACCGACACCATCACCATCTCGGGCGCGCTCCGCGACGGCAAACTCGTCCCCGACGCGACCTTCGCCGTCACCGCCACCTCGACCGTCGATGAACTCTTCCAGTTCATCCGCGACGCGCTGGGCATCGTCGAGGACGGCGGCTACAACGCGGGCGACCCGACCGGCGGGCCGGAACCCGGCTCATACACCGTCGGCGCGGGACTCGTCACCCTCATCGGGAACATGGGCACCGCCAACGACATCACCTTCACGAACTCCAACATCGTCGTGAAGGACGCGACCGGCGCGGACAAGGCCAACCCCTTCACCGTGGCGAAGACCGCGAGCGCCGACGGCGAGTCCGTCCGCACGACCTTCATCGTGCATGACTCCCTCGGCACGCCGATGGAAGTGGACCTCACCATGGTCCTCGTCGCCGCGAACAACAACGGAACCTTCTGGCGCGCGTTCCTGCATTCAGAAGAGGACACCGACCAGGCCCTGCACCTCGAGATCGGCGCGCGCGTCGAACCGCCGCTCGGACCCGTGCCCCTCCTCCAGTTCGACAACTTCGGTCAACTCGTCTCGCCGACGGAAATCCAGATGGAAGTGGACCGCACAAACACCGGCGCGGATGATCCCCTGACCGTCAACCTCCTCTTCGAGGCCCAGGGCGACGCCGTAACCGCATTCTCCGATACACCGAGCGCGGAGTCGTCCGTCGCCGCCGTGTTCGAGGACGGCTCCCGCCTCGGCGTGCTCTCGTCCTTCTCCGTCGGCGTCAACGGCATCATCACCGGCGGGTTCAGCAACGGCCTGACCCGCACCATCGGACAACTCGCCCTCGCCACCTTCACCAACCCCGAAGGCCTCGTCGACGCCGGCAACAGCCTCTTCCGCGTCGGCCCGAACTCGGGCAACGCCGTCATCACCGAGCCGCTCGAGTTCGGCGCGGGGAGAATCCTCGGCGGAGCCCTCGAACTCTCGAACGTGGATCTCTCCGAAGAGTTCATCAACATGATCCTCTCCTCCACCGGCTACTCCGCCGCCTCGCGCGTCATCACGACCACCGACCAACTGATCCAGCAGTTGCTCACGATCGGGAGGTGATTCCGGCCCCGGTTATGGGCTTGGCCGTTTCCGGGCGGACCGATCGCCGTTATGAGATGTTCACCCTGACCGCCTGCGCCTTCGCGGGGGGTTGCGTCGGGCCGCGCAAATGCCGCGCGGCGGGGATGATTCAGAAGGGCACGCCACCGCTCCGATCCTGATCCGGGGGATGTGTTCCCGCGTGTGTTGTGATCGGGAGATGTCTGTATGCCCGAAGAAGCCCCAGCCCCAGCCGAACAGCCGCCGAAAAAGTCGCTCCCGATCAAGACGATCGGCGCCGTCGCCGTGATGTTGGTCCTCGAGGCGGCGGGGATCATCTTCGCCGTGAAGTTCTTCGGGCAGCCCTCGGAAGTCAAAGGCGTGGGCCTGGAACACGCCGAGCACGATGAGGGCGACGCGCTCGTCGAAATCCCGGTCCTGCATGAGAAGTTCACCAACGGCTCATCGGGCCGCGTCTGGATCTGGGACACCGAAGTCATCATCAAGGCCAAGCAGCGCCACGCCGGACCGGCCGAGGAAGAGGCCGCCAAGGAAGGCGGAGGCGGCCACGGCGGGGGCGGCGAAGCGGCCGGGGGCCACGGCGAGCACGCCGCAGGCCCGACCGTTCGCGAAGAAATGAGGGCCCGCATGGCCGAAATCCGCACGGGGATCGGCGCGATCATGTCGAGCGCCCAGCACGCCTACTTCACCGAGCCGGGCCGCGAGACCCTCAGCCGCCAGGTCCTCGAGTACCTCCGCAAGGTCTTCGGCGAGGACGCCGAGGGACACGACCGCGTCGAGGAAGTCCTCATCCCGAAGTGCCTCGGGTTCCCCGCGGACTATTGAACATCAAATGATCTCGCCGCGCAGAAGATGCGCCGTGGCATGGGCTTTCCAGCCCATGCACGCCTTGGAAAAGGCTTTCCACCGCGACGAATCCTATCGGACCGCCCCGCTGTGCGTCGATATGACGATGGGCCTCGAATCCGGGCGCGACTGCCGTCGCGCCCGGCGTGATCGGCATCGATTGGCGCTCGCGCATGGCGGACGAAACGAATCAACCACAACCCGGCGAAGAGCCCGCGCCCGCGCCGGTCGAGGCTTCGGCCGATGACGTCCTCGCCGCGGCCGAGGCCGCCATCAAGGCGTTGCAGGACGAGACTCCCCCCGCAAGTGCCGCGAACGCAGCGCCCGCCGCCGCCCCCGCACCGTCCCCGAGCCCCGGCACGGATGGAGCGATCCCCTTCCAAATGCCCGACCTCAAGATGGGGTCCGCCGCGGCCATGCCCGCGGGCATTTCGCTCCTCGCCGACGTCAACATGAACGTCAAGATCGAACTCGGCCGAACGCGCATGCTCGTAGAGGACGTGCTCCGCCTCGCCGAGGGATCGGTCGTCGAACTCGACAAACTCGCGGGCGACCCCGTCGACGTCTACGTCAACGATCGCCACGTGGCGCGCGGCGAGGTCCTCGTCCTCAACGACAACTTCTGCGTGCGCATCAGCGAAATCCTCGCCCCAGTCTCCGCGGAGGAAGCCAGGCAGGCCGCCACGGCGGCGTAGCCGAACGAACACATCACGGGCGGCGGAGTCCGCCCGGCCTACAGCCAGGATGGCGACATGGCCCGAACGAACCCGATCCCCTGCTTCCTTCTGCTCGTCGGCGGGCTCCTCTCAGACCCCCGCGGCGTCGCCTTCGCGCAGGCCCTCCCGCCGACGGATGCCGCCCCCGCGTCAACCTCCCTCGGCGAGATCGAATCAACGCCTCTCGGAACCCCGGCCGCGCCAATCTCGACGCCGGGCGCCGGCGATGATGCCGCCGACTCGATGTCGGCATGGGCGCGAACCGCGGCCGCGCTCCTCGCCACCGTCGGCCTGGCGTTCGCGGCTCGCGCGATCGTCGTGCGCGCCTCCCGCCGCACGGGAGGACTCGCCGCCGCGCTCGGCCCGGGCGGACGCGCCCCATCGGGCCTGCTCGAAATCCTCGGCCGATTCCCCGTCGCACGGGGGCAGTCGTTCGTCCTTCTGCGCCTGGACCGCCGAGTCCTCCTGCTCGGCCAATCGTCAACCGGGTTCACAACCCTGACGGAAGTCTCGGACCCCGACGAAGTCGCCTCGCTGCTCGTCAAGGCCCGCGACGACGAGGGCGCGTCGAACGCCACTCGCTTCAACGAGTTGCTCCGCCAGATGGAGCGCGAACCACTCCCGGCGGCGGATCAGGATCGGCCGGGAACACTCCGCGAACGCCTCGCCGCGTTTCGGGAGGTACGCGCGTGAGAAGGACGATCGTCATCCTCGCGGCCCTCGCCGCCCTCTTCCTCGCGCCCCCCGGCACGCACGCGCAGGACCTCGTCGGCCCGCCCTCGCCCGAAGCCACGACGATCCCCGCGGGGCAACCCATCAACCCCGTTTCGCTCCTCGAGAGCGCCGCCGCCGCCCTGCCCGGGCGGGCCGAATCCACCGCCCCGGCGAATCTGAGCGCATCGCTGAACATCGTGGTCCTCCTCACGGTCATGGCGCTCGTGCCGACGATCATGGTGATGTGCACCTGCTACGTGCGCTTCATCATCGTCTTCGCACTCCTCAAGCAGGCGCTGGGCGCGCAGAACATCCCGCCGAGCCAGGTCATCACGGCCCTGGCGCTCTTCATGACATTCCTCGTCATGGCCCCGACCCTCGACCGCATCAATACCGAGGCCGTCGCCCCCTACCAGGCGGGCGAGATCACCAGCCAACTCGACATGTGGGACCGCGCGAAGCAGCCCCTGCGCGACTTCATGTTCGCCCAGATCGAGGCCTCGGAAAACTGGTCCTCCCTCTACATGGTCCTGAACTACCGCGGCGTCGACACCGCCGAGCCGGAGAAACTCACCCGCGCCAACGTCGACATGGTCTCCCTCATCCCGGCCTACATGCTCAGCGAACTGAAGGTCGCCTTCCTCATGGGCTTCCGCGTCTACCTGCCCTTCCTGATCATCGACATGGTGATCTCGAGCCTCTTGATCTCGATGAGCATGATGATGCTGCCGCCCGTGCTCATCAGCCTGCCGTTCAAACTGCTCCTCTTCGTGCTCGTCGACGGCTGGCAACTCGTCGTCGGCAGCCTGATGCAGTCCGTCGCCCAGCCGGGAGGATAGCGGGGAGTACCGAGTACCGAGAGACCTGGAACGAGTTTGAGGTCCGAACCGCAAGAGACACGCCGCTCCCATGCCCATCGACGACGCCACGCTCGATCTCGTGAAGCAATCGCTCATCATCATGATGAAGATCGCGTTCCCCATCCTCGCCGCCGGGGTCGGGATCGGCTTGATCATCAGCATCTTCCAGAGCGTCACCTCGATTCAGGAGCAGACGCTCGCGCTGGTCCCCAAGATCTTCGTGATGACGATCGTCGCCGTGGTGATGCTCCCCTGGATCGTCACCCGCCTGGCCGAGTTCGCGGTGGAGATGTTCACGCTGCATTGAAGAACACGCCACGCATGAACCCCGGCACGACCATCCTCGAACACTTCCCCGGCTTCGCGCTGGTCCTTTCGCGATTGACGGGGCTCTTCATCTTCGCCCCGCTTCTCTCCAGCCCGGCGCTTCCGCGGAAGGTCCGCGCCCTTCTCGCGATTGGCTTCGCCGCGGCGGTCTACCCCTCGGTCGCCGCCGTCGGCTCGATACCCGCGCGCCTCGACCTCTTCGACCTCGCGCCGATGATGGCGAGTGAACTCCTCATCGGGCTTTCCATCGGCGTCCTCGCCTCCATCCCCCTCTTCACCGCCCAACTCTCAGGCGTCATCATGGGCCAGCAGATGGGCCTCGGCCTGGCCTCCGTCTACAACCCCGCCGCGGACTTCGAGGGCGACTCGCTCGGCCAGATCCTCTTCTTCGCCGCCTTCGCCTCCTATCTCGCCGCGGGAGGCCTCGACGCCGTCTTCGGCGCCCTCATCACCACGTTCCGCACCATCCCCTTCGGCGGGCTGAGCGCGAACGACACGCCACTCGACCTCCTGGTCTCCATCACATCCTCCGGCTTCGCTCTGGCACTTCGCCTCGCGCTGCCGGTCCTGCTCATCCTCCTGCTCGAATCCGTCGCCGCGGGCTTCATCATGAAAACTGTGCCGAGCCTCAACATCATGAACATCGGATTCCCCGTCCGAATCCTCCTGGGGCTCTTCATGGTCGTCTCATCAATCGTCATCACGCTCGAAGTCCTGATGCACGACATCGGACGCGACCTGGAGGAAATCAAAGCCTGGGCGGGAGGGTAGAAGAAGGACCGAGTGCCGAGTACCGAGTACGGAGTGCCGAGAAGCGGATGGTGAGTCGTAAGTGAGACGATGACTTCCTGCCAACGATCCAATGCCCCAGCCGCGAGACGGCGCAAGCCGTTCGCCCCCTGCATGAGCCGGGGGTGTCGGCGATCATTGCGGAATCCGAAAGCCCGCGGCTCGCACTTGGCGGTCGGAATGCTCGAGCAGCAATCGAATCGTCCCCTGTCGGCAACTGAGTTTCACGCGATGACCACCGGGATGATCCATGCCTGAAGACCTTGGCGAACGCACCGAGCAACCGACCGACCGCCGCCTGAGCGACGCGCGCGAGAAGGGCCAGGTCGCGCGCAGCGCCGACCTCTCCGCCGCGATCATCCTCTCGGCGGTCGTCGTCGCGTGCATCATCGCGGCGGAGTCCGCGATGCGCGGCATGGCGGTCATGCTCCGCGGCTCGCTCTCGCAGGACTCTCTCGCCGCCGCGACCACCGTCTCGACGCTCGTGCCCGACCTGATGCGCTCGTCGCTCGCCGCGCTGCGCGTCGCCGCGCCGATCATGGGGCTGCTCGCCGCCGTGGCGCTCGTCGGCGCCCTCGTGCAGGTCGGCTGGCACATCTCGCCGCAGGCCCTGGAGCCGAAATGGACTCGGCTGAACGTGCTCGCGGGCTTCCGCAACGTGCTCGGGAAGCGATCCGCCGTCAAGGGCGGGCTGGACCTCCTCAAACTCGCCGTCGTCGCAGGCGTCGCGATCTTCGTCGTGCGCGGACAGCACCGCGAAGTGCTCGCGCTCGCCAATCTCGATCTCTTCGCCGGCGTGGAACGCTCGGCGGCGCTTGTCCGTGAACTCGCCCTCTGGATTCTCGCGGTGCTCATCGTCCTCGGCCTGATCGACTTCCGCTATCAGCGCTGGCAGCACCGGGAAGATCTCAAGATGACCCGGCACGAAGTAAAGGAAGAGCGCCGCAGCACCGAGGGCGACCTCGAGATGAAGGCCCGCCGACTCCGCATCGCCCGACAGATCGCCATGCAGAGACTCGCCGCCGTCGTCCCAAAGGCCGACGTCATCGTCACCAACCCGACCCACTTCGCCGTCGCCCTGAAGTACGACGCCGAGGGCGGCGCCCGCGCCCCGAAAGTCACGGCCAAGGGCGCCGATGAGCTCGCCCTCAAAATGCGCTATCTCGCCACGACGGCGGGAGTTCCCATCGTCGAACGACCCCCGCTCGCCCGCGCGCTCTACAACGATGTCCCCGTCGGCCGCGAAATCCACCCGGCCCACTACGAGGCCGTCGCGGAAGTCCTCGCGTTCGTCTACCGGCTTGAACGACGAGCCGCCGGCTAGCCGAATGCACCGCCCCGAGCGACGAGAGATGAACGCCGAAGGTTAGCCCCCGAGTCCAATGCCGACACCCGCAATCAAGCCCCTGCCCCCTTGGATGCATGCCGTCGTTCGGCATCGCGGACTCATCGTCCCGATCGGCTTCGCGCTGCTCGTCGCGGTGATCGTCGTCCCGCTGCCGCCGATGCTGCTCGACGTGCTGCTGGCGTTCAACATCGCGCTCTCGATCGCCGTGCTGATGACCACGATGTACACGAAGGAGCCGCTGGATTTCAGCGTCTTCCCTTCGCTCCTCCTGGGCACGACGCTGCTGCGGCTCGTGCTGAACATCGCTTCGACCCGGCTGATCCTGACGGCGGACGCGGCCAGCCCCGAGCAGGCGCGCGGCGTCGCGGGCGAGGTCATCTCCGCGTTCGGCTCGTTCGTCGCCGCGGGATCGCTGCCCGTGGGCGTCATCATCTTCCTCATCATCGTTGTCATCCAGTTCGTCGTCATCACCAAGGGCGCGACGCGCATCAGCGAAGTCGCCGCACGCTTCACCCTCGACGCCATGCCCGGCAAGCAGATGGCGATCGACGCCGACCTGAACGCCGGGGTCATCAACGAGCAGCAGGCACGCGAGCGCCGCCAGCGTGTCGCCCAGGAGGCCGACTTCTTCGGCGCCATGGACGGCGCCAGCAAGTTCGTCCGCGGCGACGCCATCGCGGGCCTCATCGTCACCACCATCAACATCCTCGGCGGGTTCGTCATCGGATGGCTCATGAAGGGCTGGCCCCCGGTCCAGACCGCGCACGTCTTCACCATCCTCACCATCGGCGACGGGCTCGCCGCTCAGGTGCCCGCCTTTATCGTCTCCATCGCCGCCGCGCTCATCGTTACACGCTCCGGATCGAAGACCGACCTCGGCCTCGAAATGACGGGGCAACTCGGCTCGAACCCCACTGCGCTCTACATCACCGCCGGGTTCGTCAGCGTCCTCGCCTTCACGCCGCTCCCGGCCGCCCCGATGCTCCTCCTCGCGGGAATCCTCGGCTCAATCGCCTTCTTCTTCCAGCGCGACGCCCGCCGGAAAGTCGAGGTCGAACGCGCTACCGCCGCCCAAGCCGCCGCCGCACCGGCCGCCCCGCCCGTCGAGGAACTCCTGAAGGTGGACACCATGGAACTCGAAGTCGGCTACGGCCTCGTCGGCCTCGTCGATACCAAGCAGGGCGGCGACCTGCTCGACCGCATCGCCGCCATCCGCCGACAACTCGCCGCGGAAATCGGCATGGTCCTCCCCCCCGTCCGCATCCGCGACAACATGACCCTCCAGCCGAACCAGTACCAGATCCGCATCCGCGGCAACCCCGTCGCTTCCGGCGAGACCCGCCCCGGCTCCCTGCTCGCAATGGACTCCGGCATCGCAACCGGGCCGGTCCAGGGCGAGCCGACCAAGGAACCCGCCTTCGGGCTGAACGCCTGGTGGATTCCGCTCAATCTCCGCACGCGGGCCGAGAGCCTGAACTACACCGTCGTCGACGCGACCAGCGTCCTGACGACGCACCTCTCCGAGATCGTGCGCGCCAACGCGGACGAACTCCTGACGCGCGAGGAAGTGAACAATCTCATCGCCCAACTGAGGCAACGCGCGCCCAAACTCGTCGAAGAGGCGATCCCCAAGGCCGTCTCGCCCGGCGAACTCCAGAAAGTCCTGCAATCCCTCCTCCGCGAGCGCGTCCCGATCCGCGACCTCGAAACCATCGTCGAAACGCTCTCGGACTGGGCCGGAAAGACCAAGGACCTTGACGTCCTGACGGAATACGTTCGCAACTCACTCCGCCGCGCGATCTGCCAGCAGGTTGCGGTCCCCGCGGATTCGGCGAGGTCAGCCGCCAGGAAGCCGGGCGCCACGAGGATCGTCTGCGTCACGCTCGACCCCGCGTTCGAGGACGTCATCATCGGGTACATCGACCGCTCGCCCGCGGGCACCTCGCTCACGATGCCCGCCGGCGTGGCGAACGCCGTCGCGCGCCGAATCATCGACGCGCTTAAGCCCGTCGTCTCGGCCGGGCATCAGCCCGTCGTCATCGCATCGCCCCAGGTCCGGGCCCAAGTTCGCCAGATACTGGAACCGCACCTGCCCAATGCCACCGTCCTCGGCTACAACGAGGTCGTCCCGGGAATCGAGGTCGAATCTCTCGGCCTCGTAACCGCCCCCCCAGAAAAAGCCGCCGCATGACCCGTGCCCCGGGTGCCACGGCCAGCGAAGCGAGTCTTCGAGCGCAGTCGGCCGTGGCGGGGTACCACGTACCCCCGATCGCCCGTCCTCGGGCAAACGGTGCCAAGCGCCCCACTCGCCCGCGCGCCCGCTTCGCGTTCCAGCCGGTTGCCCTTCCGGGCCGATGATGTACCTTTGTCTCGTTGGATCGTTGTCGGCAGGACGCCGAACGCACGCGCCACGGAGGGCAATGTGACGATCAAGACGTACAAAGGCCGATCCGTCGCCGAGGCGCTGGCACAGGTCAAGCGCGAGTTGGGCCGACATGCCGTCGTCCTGAGCACGCGCACCTACAAGACCGGCGGGATTTTCGGGTTTCGGTCGCGTGTGATGACCGAGATCACCGCCTCGGATCGCCCCCCGCGCCAAGGCGCCACCGGCGAAGACCGCCCCCGCCGCGAACGCCGACCAGAGCCTCCCACCGCCGCTGCCCCCTCACGATCAACCGCCTCGTCCGAACCCTCTCTCAAGGACGTGGCGAAGATGATCGTCTCCGCCACGGCGAAAACCCCTATCGAGGAAGAGTTGTCGGCCATCAAGCGAATGGTCGCCCAGGTCCTGAAGACCCAAGCCCCATCGCAGCCTCACATGCCCGGCGCGCTCTTCGAGTGGTACCAGAGGCTGCTCGAATCCGCCGTCGCCGCGGAAATCGCCTCCGAAATCACCGGCCAGGTCCGCGACGCCCTCAGCCCCGCCCAACTCCAGGATGCCGAACAGGTGCGGCACGCCGTGCTCGCCCGCCTCGCCTCGCTCATCCCCGTATGCGCCGACGCCAACCGCGTCGCCCGAAGCCCCGACGGCCGACCGGCGACGATCGCGCTCGTCGGCCCCACGGGCGTCGGCAAAACCACCACCATCGCCAAACTCGCCGCAACCTATCGCCTCAAGCAGGCACGCCGCGTCGGCCTCATCACCTGCGACACCTACCGCATCGCCGCCGTGGACCAACTCCGAACCTACGCCGGCATCATCAACATCCCCCTCCGCGTCGCCATGACCCCCGCCGAAATGCGCGCCG
Organism: uncultured Phycisphaeraceae bacterium; assembly: GCA_964490785.1. Taxonomy (GTDB): domain Bacteria; phylum Planctomycetota; class Phycisphaerae; order Phycisphaerales; family UBA1924; genus JAEUIV01. The sequence goes on along the minus strand of CAZBDZ010000013.1, from coordinate 48,320 downwards.
CCTGCGCCGCCCTCTCCGACATGGACGTCATCCTCATTGACACTGCCGGCCGCGCTCCCAAGGACACCGCCCGCCTCGAAGAACTCCGCGCCCTCATCGGAGCCGCCGAACCCCACGCCACGCACCTTGTCCTCTCCTCCTCCGCCGCCGAGGCCTCCCTCCTCGACGCCGCCGAACGATTCGCACCCCTCGGCTGCGACCGCGTCATCCTCACCAAACTCGACGAGACCGTTTCCTTCGGCGTCGTGCTCAACATCCTCCGCCGACTGAACACGCGGCTTTCCTTCGTCACCACGGGCCAGGAAGTCCCCGACCACATCGAGGCCGTGAACCCCGCCCGTCTGGCCGGGCTGATGCTCGGCACGGAGACGCTTCAGCGATGACCGCCCTCGCCGACCAGGCCGCCCGGCTCAGAGCATTGGCGATGGGAGCCCGCGCAGAAACCGGCGTCTCTCCCCGAACACGAGCCGCCGCCCCGCACGCCGCCCGCGCGCACGTCATCGCCGTCGCCTCGGGCAAGGGGGGCGTGGGAAAGACGAGCATCGCCGTCAATCTCTCAATCGCCCTGGCGGACTCCGGCCGCGAAACCGTGCTCATCGACGGCGACTTCGGCCTGGGCAATACCGACATGCTCTGTGGCGTGGGACTGGGGCGGCACATCGGCTCCGTCCTCGACGGCGTCCGATCCCTCGAGGATGTCGCCGTCCGCTATCGCCCGAAACTCCGGCTCGTGCCCGGCGGCTCGGGAATCGCCGCACTCGCATCTCTCGACGACGCCCGCCGTCGCCGACTCATGGACGCATTCGACTCGCTCGAACAGGATGCCTCGGTCATCGTCATCGACTGCGGCGCCGGCCTGGGACAGGTGGTGATGGACCTCCTCTCCATCGCGGACACCGTGCTCGTCGTAACAATGCCAGAGCCGACCGCGATCGCCGATGCTTACGGCCTCATCAAGTCGCTTGTGGTCCGTGCCACCGATCACCCGCCCTCGAGCCATCGGTTCCGCCCCGGCGCGGTCCACCTGGTCGTCAACCAATCCGCCGGGAAGAGAGAAGCGATTGAGGTCCACGCCCGCATGGCCGCCGTCGCGGATCGGTTTCTCGGCTATGGCGTGCCATTTGCGGGGAAGGTGGCGATGGATGCTCGGGCCGGGCAGGCCGTTCGCGCCCGCAAGCCATTCATCTTGTCGCACCCACGTTGCGAGGCGGCGGAAGATGTTCGGAGTTTGTCCGCATACTGCGACCGGTTTATTGCCGCCCCGGCGAGCGCCCCGGCCCAGCGCCGGCCGCTCATCGAACGGTTATGGCACGCGCTCGCCCGTACAACCTGAACTCAACAGCCCGCCGAAACTTGGATTTGTTGAATCCGGCGGGCGCGTCCGTGCATGCGACGCCGATAGAGGTTGCTCGGTCTTGGCTGCGCCGCACCCGCTTGATGTGGAGAGAGCCGGTTCGTGAACGTGTCGTTTCCCCTACGTGCCGCCGCCGGCTGCTTCGCCCTCGCCTGCTTCGGCGTGGCGCTCCTTGCCGGTTTGGCCGCCGATCGGGAAGCAGGATCCATCCTGCGGACTGCAATCCTTGCGCTCATCGCGGGCCAAGTCGTCGGCATGATCGGCGCGTGGGCCCTCGCCCATTCGTTCCGCGAAGCCCTGGCCCAGTACAACGCCTCGTCGCATCATCCCGTCGCCAAGCCGCTCGTTGGGGAGGCCACCCCAACAAGGGAGGCGTCGGCGTGAATTTTTTTCATTTCTTTCCGAACTCCGGCTTGTGGACCCCCACTGTGCGCAGTTATAGTGTGAGCAGAGGCCATGGATTGGGCCTGCGCCGCTGATCGCGGCATCGCGGGTCGCTCGACACACACGAGCGCCCGAAGCCGATGGTCAAGGAGAAGACCATGACGCGTGTTCAAACCCAGAGCAAAACCAAAAAGCCCACGAGCCCCCGTGCGCGCCACAACCCCGCGCCCCCCAAGCCGCTCACCCCGCATGAGCGCCGCGCCCAACTCGACGCGGTCCCGATCCGACAGATCTGGGAGAGGTATAAAAAGAACCAACCCGAGGACATCCGCAACTACCTGATGGAGAAGTTCCTCCATCTCGTGCGCTACAACGCCGAACGAATCTACACCCGCCTCCCCGACGAGGTGGACATCGAAGACCTCATGTCCGCCGGCCTGTTCGGGCTGATGGACGCCATCGACGCCTTCGACCTCGAACGACAGGTCAAGTTCGAGACCTATTGCGCCCCGCGCATCCGCGGCGCCATTCTCGACGAACTCCGCTCGATGGACTGGGTCCCGAGGCTCGTCCGCCATCGCACCGCGAAGGTCGAGCAGGCACGCATCGGCCTCGAAATGGAACTCGGACGCGCGCCGACCATCGAGGAAATCTCGGGACGCCTCGGCGTCGATGAGGAAGAACTCAAGAAGATCCTCAAGGACGGCTCGGCCGTCTCGATCACCAGCCTCTCCAGAACCTGCTTCAACAGCGATTCCTCCCGCGAAGTCCGCGAGATCGACGTCGTCGAGGACGACCGCCAGACCACCCCGCTCGGCGAGGTCCAGCGCCGAGACCTCAAGGACCTCCTCACGAAAGGCCTCTCAAGAGCCGAAAGACTCATCGTCGTCCTCTACTACTACGAGGAAATGACGATGAAAGAGATCGGCATGGCCCTCGACCTCTCAGAATCCCGCGTCAGCCAGATGCACTCCTCCATCCTCGCACGCCTCAAGGCACAGATGCAGCACCGCTTCCGCGAGTTCGAACCCTCCAACTGACCAAACCCGCGGCGCATCCCGCCGCTCATCACGCTCTCCTTGGCGCCCGCCCGCGAAGTCGCGCTCGTGGGCGGCTGCCTTTTTGAGTACCGAGTACCGAGTACCGAGTACCGAGGGCCGCGGACGAGCCGGCGCCGCTCCGCGCCTTTCTGCCGCAACACGGCGCGAGCCGTTTGCCCCCGGCGTCAGTTGGGGGGGAATCTGCATTCATCAATCTCCCTGAACCCCGCGCAATTGGGCGCCACGGCCAGCGCAGTCGGCCGTGGCGGCACGCCCTTCGCATGGGCTGGAAATCCAATGCCACGACCCTTCGACGGCCCCGACGGTACTCTCCGCTCATGCTCGTCCGCGTGTGCATCGCCCTCGGCTCAAACCTCGGCGATCGACTTGCGCATCTGCACTTCGCCTTCGATCAACTCGCATTCCTGCGAGATTCGAGCCTCGTCCGCCGCTCTGAAATCATCGAAACACCCCCGCTCGGCCCGCCCGGACAGCAGGCATACCTCAACGCCGCCGCCATCGTCGAAACTCGTCTGTCGGCAAGGGCGCTGCTCAACGAAATGCTGTCGATCGAGCGCCGCGCGGGACGGGATCGCTCCACCACGCAGCGCTGGGGGCCGCGGACGCTTGATCTCGATCTCCTCCTCTTCGGCGAGACCGTCATCGTGGAGCCGGGGCTGACGGTGCCGCATCCCTGCCTGCACGAGCGCCGCTTCGTGCTTGAGCCGCTCGCCCAGATCGCCCCCGAAGCCATGCACCCCATCCTCGGACGGTCCGTGGCCCAACTCCTCGACGACCTCAATCGCGCCGAGTAGACCCAATCTCTCACCAGCAACCGGCGACCAACGCCCTCACGCATCCGTCCGCGAGATCACCTTGAAGTTCTCGCGCTCGCCTCGGCCTCGGAGCGGATAGTCCTTGCGCAACGGATGACCCGGGTACGCTTCCCACGTCAGGATCCGCCGGAGATCGGGGTGGTTGCGGAAGCGGATGCCGAACATGTCGAAGACCTCGCGCTCCATCCACTCCGCCCCCGGCCAAAGGTCGGTCGCCGAATCGAGGTACAGCGCCGGATCTTCCGCGATGCCGTCCGTCGGCATGGATGGATCGAGAAACGTCTTGACGAAGAGCCGATCCGTCCGTGAATACGCGCAGAGGTTGTAGAACACGCCGAAGCGCCCGATGGGCTTCGCCGGGTAGTTCAGATAGTCCACCGCCGACACGTCCGAAAGGAAATCAAACCGGCACCGCGGATCGTCGCGCAGAAACGCCAGCACCTCGTGCAAATCCCCCGGCTCGACGATGAGCGTCGTCTGCCCGCGAAACTCCGTGCCGCGAAGCCGACGGTCTGGGAACCGCTCCTTCACGAACTTCAACACGGGATGGTCAAGCGTTGGCTTCTCTGGATGAGGCATTCGTGCCATTCTAGCGAAGAGAAGGGCCGATGCACCCCGCGGGACCGGGACGGCGAGGGCAATCGCATGATCGTGGTTGCCCCGGTCTCGCTGGCTTTGCAGCGAGGCCGGGCGGGGTTGCCAGTGCGGCCCGGCCTTGCCGCGGACGGCAAGACCGGGGCACCCGATTGAACTTGCGATTGCCCGTCCGGAACCGCCGCCGGGACGCAATTGTCCCGCCCGCATGCGTACCATCCCGGCATGCTCCGCGCGCTCCTCCTGCTCCTCGCCGCCGCGCTTGCCGCGAACGCCGAGGTCATTCCCCTTGAGCCGTCGATCGTGCTTGACGACCTCGCCGCCTCGTACCGCGATGCGCCGACCGCCGAACGGATCGACGTTCGCGCGTCGGCGGGCGGACAGGTCCGCGCCGAGACGATTCACCTCTGGATCCAGCCGCCCGATCACCTGCGCATCGACTTCGGCGACCTCGTGCTGTGGTCCGACTCCAAGGTCATCCGCATCGCACATCGCCGCGACGAGCAGGGCTACTTCGAGTCGCCGGTCGATCCCGCCGGCCTTGCCAATACGCTTGAGGCTCTGCTCCCCCCCTTCCCCATGCCGCAGATCTCGCTGGCCTTCGCGGACGATCCCGGCTCGGCCCTCACGCCCTACGCGCGAGGCGTGCAGTGGACCGGCGCCTCGGCCGACGATGCCCGCCGCCCCGCCGCGGTGCGCCTCGAAGGGTCATCAGACCGCGCCGAAGTGCGGCTCACCTCCGACGCCGAGTCAAGCCGAGTTCACGCAATGGAGATTTCTCTCGACGACGGGCGCACCGTGATCGACCTGATGGTCGAACCGCTCCCGCCGGCGGAGGCCACGCTCCAGCCGATCGATCTGACGAAGCGCGAGCGCGTGAGCGAGATCTCGCTCCTTCGCCCGCGGCCGGCGCGCGTCGCGCTCGGCGACACGCTGCCGCCGATGCGACTTGAGATCTGGCGCAACGACACCCCCTGCATCGAAGAGCCGCTGGGCCCCGCCGCCGTCGTGTTCCTTCGGCGGTGGAGGCCAGGCACATCGCCCCACGCGGCGTACAGCGCGGCGGAGCGGATCATCGCGGAATCGCCCGGCTTCGCCCTCTATGCCGTGCTCGTCATCGAGCCCGGCCAGCCCGCCGAGAGCGCCTTCATCGACGGCGCTGAGCAGGAGGCCGACCCGATTCACATCCACCGAACGCACGACCCCGACGGAACAATCGCGCGGTTCGACCACGAGGCCGACCTCGTGCTTGTCGTGATCGACCGTGAAAGGCGGGTCAAAGCCGCCGTGCCCCTGCCCACCCCGGCGCCCGGCGCGCCTCTCGATGAGCACGAGGTCGAGCGGCTCATGGAGATCATGCGCGCAGGGGCACGCTGACTTCTCACAGGGCCGGAGTCCTTCTGTAGTCCGAGTTACCCAGCCCTTGCGGACGTGTCGCGTCCGCGATCCCGAGTCGATTCCGCGGCGATACCCTTCAAGGCGTTCGCCATTCTCACGAGGTCGGCCGCGAGGGCATCGCGGGCCCTGAGCGCATCGCGCAGTTCGTCGAGGCTCCGGTTCCCTTCAGATCGGATCGCTTCGTGCTGTACGAGGATTCGGTCCGTGAACTCGACCGCCCCGTCGAGCGAGCGCTGCAACCGCGAACTGGCGGCGTCGGCGAGCGCCTCAACCTCGGCCAGCCGGGCCGCCGCTGATTGGGCCGATTCGAGAGCATGCGACAGCGCGGGCGTCGATCCATCGTCGGAGACGACGCGCCCGATCGTCGCCGCCGCGGATTCGATCCGGTTCAGCAACGCCTGGAGCGCGGCCTCGCGCTCGGCGAGCGGCGCCAGGATCGCATCGATGCGCGCCTCAACCCGGTCGATTCCCTCCGCGAGTCGGGACGCCCGCGCCAGCGAGTTCTCAAGCGCCTTGATCCGGTCGCCGAGCGCCTTGGCGAGTTCGACGGCCCGTTGCGTCTGCTCCGCGTTCTTCTGGGTCCCGACGCGCAGGTCCTCCCGCGACTGGGCCGCGGCCCGCGACGCCTCCTCCAGCCGGCGTGCCTCGTCCCCCGCTTCTGCGATGACGGCCCGCAGCCGCGCGGCGAAGTCCTCAAACGCGCCCCGGTCCACGACCCGCGGCGACAGGAACACCTCAGCCATCGAGTCGCGGGCGGTGGGCATTCAGGGTTTATCGGTCGTCGGAGGGAGGGGCATGCAGAACGGGCGCGACGACCCGCCTCTTCACTCGCAGATTCGCTCAGGGGCGGCTTCTCAACGCCCAAGGCTCGCCTGAGATCGGCATCAGAGAGCGGGAGCGGTTATCGCCGGTTTTTTCTCCGGCTCGTCGACGGCCAAGCGCGCGTGCGCCCGATCCATGGCGACGACCAGACCCAGCGACGCGGCGGTGAGAATCCAGCCCGTTCCGCCGTAGGAAAGCAAGGGGAGCGCGATGCCCTTTGTCGGCGCGAGCCCCGTAACAACGGCGAGGTTGATGAGCGCCTGCAGGCCGAGCGTCGCTCCGATGCCAAGGCCGACGAGTTTCAGGAAGGGGCTTGCCTCCCGACGGACGATGGTGAGGATCGACCAGAGGAGGTACGCGTACAGGGCGATGACCAGGGCCGCGCCGGCGATGCCGAGTTCCTCGCAGATGACGGCGAAGAGGAAGTCCGTGCGGTCCTCGGGGAGGTAGCCGAACTTTTGAAGCCCAAAGCCCAGGCCCCGGCCGGCGCCCTTGCCGTTGGCGACGGCGACCAATGATTGGATCATGTGGTAGCCCGATCCCTCGGGATCGAGATACGGATTAAGGAAGGTCTCGATGCGTCGCATGCGATACGGCTCGGCCCGCACCGCGACGATGAACCCGACCAGCCCGATCGGGACGAACCCAAGGAGTTGGACGATCCGCCCGCCGCCGGCGACGAGCATGAGACAGCCGACAAGTCCCACGAGGACGCCCGTGCCAAGGTCCTGATGCGCGATGAGGGCCGCGACAACGCCGATCATCACCAGGCCGGGGAGCAGGCCGGAGTCGAAGCGGTGCATCACGCCCGCCCGGCGGACGCAATGCCACGCCAGCACGAAGACGATCCCCCACTTGGCAATCTCGCTGGGCTGCATGGTCAGGCCGAGGCCAGGAATCTGGATCCACCGGCGCGCGCCGTTGACCTCGTGTCCGATGCCCGGGATGTAGGCGAGCAGCAGCACGGCGACCAGAATAGGGAACAGCCACGGCACGGCACGAAACAGCGCGGAGGAGTCTGCGAGCCTCCGGACCGGGACCAGTGCCGCGAGGAACAGGGCCGCGATCGCCAGCCCCATGTACAGGGTGGGTCTGGACAGCGCGATGGACTGGAGCGTTACGGCATGATTCGGGTCGATGGTCAGGTCCGCCGAGTTGACCATGACCACGCCGATGGCGAGCAGGCCGAAGACGGACAAAATGATGCCATCGCCCGCGCGGAGCATGGTGTGGTTATCGGCTGTTCTGGGGCGATTCCTGCACCCGCTCATCCGGCGAGAGCGCCTTCCGTCGGCGTTCGCCCGGTCCCCGGAAAGCAGGGGTTTGATTGGGCCGAGAATTGCCATTGAACCGGATTCCGGCGGGGTCTTGCCAGGCCCTGCGCCCCTGGGTGGAGGCGTTGGTGCGCTGCGACCCCGCCTGGGTTCAGACGGAATCACGATGACGCCTGCGAGTACCAGCCAACCCGAGCCACGCGACGCGGAAGCGGCGAGCCGTCCATCCGCGGCGAGGGCCTCACGATGGGAGGTAACACTCCTTATCAGCGTGGCGATTGCGCTCGTGGCCGAGTGGGCGGTCATGAAGATGATCCCCCTCTTCCAAAGTCTCGTGGACTCCGCCTGGCTCGGCTTGCTTGATGCGCTGGTCGTGGGACTGATCGTCGCGCCGGCCGTGGTCGGCATCACGTTGCATCGGCACGGGCATGCGCGCGCCGACAGGCGGGTTCACGCCTCGCCGAGCCGCGTGCATGGGATGCCGCCTTGGGCCTACGCGGCGGGCACCGGGGCGTTGTTCTTCATCGTCGCCGCCGCATGCCTTTACGGCGCGCACAGGGTGGCCGACGGCGTACTCAAGGAAACCGTGGACGAGGACCTCGGACGGATCGCCGCGATCGCCGCGAACTCGATCGACCCGATCGGCCACGCCGCTTTGGCCGATCCGAAGCAGCAGAACGGCCCTGAGTATCTGGCGGTCGTTGCACCGCTGCGCCGGCTTCTCGCCTCGACCCCCCATGTCAAATACATCTACACCGTCCGCGCCAGCCCCGAAGGGCCGAGGTTCGTCGTTGACGCCGCCGAACCGATCGACGGGGACAACGACGGGGTGATCGATCAATCGGGACTCAATGAACTCTATGAAGATCCGGACGAGGCGATGCTGTCGGCGCTCGCGCGGAGTGAGTCGGCCGTTTCGTCCGTGCCCTACACCGACAAATGGGGCACCTTCATCTCGGCGTTCGCGCCGGTTCGCGCGCCGGACGGGCGCCTTGAGTGCATCGTCGGCGTGGACATGACCGCCGGCGGCTACATGGCGCGGGTCGCGGTCATGGACCGGGCTTTGGCCTTCGGCGGAGTCCTCGTCCTCGTCGCGAGCGTCGGCGTCGCGCTGCTGGTCATCGTCGCCCAGACCAGGCGGCAGGGCGCGCTCCGGTCATTGGTCGAGAGCGAATCGCTCCTGAACCAGGTCGCCTCCGCCGCCCCGGTGATGCTCTGGATGGTGGACGAAGCCTGCACGCCGTTCTACTTCAGCAAGGCTTGGCTCGAGTTCACGGGGCGCGATCTGGAGCACGAGATCACCGGCGTCGCCTCATCGATCCATGAAGAGGACCGTGCGGCTGTTTCGGAGGAGTTCCGCCGGGCATTCGAGGAACGGCGCCCCTTCGAGATGGAGTTCCGCCTGCGCCGCGCGGACGGTCAGCATCGGTGGGTCCTGAGCCGGGGCATGCCTCGGCATGGCGCGGACGGCGCGTTCCTCGGCTTTGTCGGCGGGGCGATCGACGTCACCGAGCGGCACGAAGCCGCCCGCCTGCAGGAAGTCGCCCTGAGCCTCGCGACCAAACTCGCCTCGGCCGGCAACGTGTCCGAGGCCGCGAAGTACGTCAACGACACGCTGGCCGAGGTCGCGTCGGTCCGCCGGTCCGCGGTGCTCTTGTATGGAGACGACGGCGTGTGCCGCTTCGTGGGGTGGCGGGGGTTGTCGGAAACCTATCGCCGCGCGGTGGAAGGGCACTGCCCCTGGCCCGCCAACTCGCCGATCGCCAATGCAATCACGGTGGACGATTGCCACACCGAGGCGTCGCTCGAGCGCTACCGCGACCTGTTCGCCGCGGAAGGGATCAGGAGCCTTGCTTTCGTCCCCGTGATGACCGAACTCGGCGTGGCGGGGAAGGTGATGCTCTATTTCGACGAGCCGCGCGGGATGAACGCCGAACGCATGGCCGCGGCGACGACCATGGCGTCGTATCTCGGCATGACCGTTGGTCGGCTGGTCTCGCGTGAACGCCTCGAAGCCAGCGAGCAGCGCGTCAGGACCGTGATCGATACGGCGCTCGAAGCCGTGGTCGCGATGGACTCGCGCGGCGTGGTCACCGACTGGAACGCGGCGGCGGAGAAGACCTTCGGCTGGAGCAAGGCCGAGGCCATCGGACGATCCATGGCCCGGCTCATCGTCCCCGAGGAAATGCGCGACCAGCACACGCAGGGCATCAAGCGATTCCTCACGACCGGGGAGATGCGCATCCTGGGCAAGCGAATCGAGGTTCCCGCCTGCCGGCGCGACGGCTCGCGAATCACGGTGGAGTTGTCGATAAGCCCGGTGCATACGAGCAACGGGGTGCACTTCAGCGCGTTTCTCCGCGACGTCACCGAGAAGAAGAAGGCGGAGGCGGAACTGCTCCGCGCCAAGGACGCCGCCGAGGCCGCGAGCCGGTCCAAGAGCGAGTTCCTCGCCAACATGAGCCACGAGATCCGCACCCCCATGACGGCGATCCTCGGGTTCGCCGACCTCCTCCAGGAGGACTCGGAGGAGATGCGCCTGCCCGAACGCCGCAACGAGACGGTCGCCACGATCAAGCGGCACGGCGAGGCGCTCCTCACAATCATCAACGACATTCTCGACCTCTCGAAGATCGAGGCGGGAAAGATGGAGGTCGAGCGGATCGAATGCTCGGCCGAGGCCGTGGTCGAGGATGTGATGTCGCTGATGCGCGTCCGCGCGGCGGGGAAGGGCCTGACCCTGGAACTCGTTCACGAGACGCCGATCCCGGAGAAGGTGCGCACGGATCCCACGCGGATGAGGCAGATTCTCATCAACCTCGTCGGGAACTCGCTGAAGTTCACGGAGCACGGCGGGGTGGCGGTGACGATGGGCTGCGATCCGCACGGGCCGGCGGGGCCGATGCTGCGGTTCGAGATCGCCGACACGGGCGTCGGCATGACCCCGGAGCAGTTGGGTCGCCTGTTCAAGCCCTTCGAGCAGGGCGATGCCTCGACGACGCGGAAGTTCGGCGGCACGGGCCTGGGCCTGCAGATCAGCAAGCGCCTCGCCGCGCTCCTGGGAGGCGAAATCGAGGTGCGGAGCGAGGTCGGACGGGGCAGCGTCTTCGCGGTGACGATCGCCACGGGTTCGCTCGATGGCGTCGCCATGGTTAATCCCGCCACGATCCAGGAGAACATCCGGACCGAGGAGGAAGCCCGCGCCAAGGCCAAGGCGGATGAGAAGCACCTCGAGGCGGGCATCCTTCGCGGCCTCAAAGTCCTGCTCGTCGAGGACGGCATCGACAACCAGCGCCTGATCTCGCACCACCTCAGGAAGGCGGGAGCCGAGGTCGCCACCGCCGGCAACGGGCTCATCGCGCTCGACACGCTGACGCTCCCCGGAACCGAGCGGAAGGAACTGCTGCGGCCTTGCCAGTTCGATCTTGTCCTCATGGACATGCAGATGCCGGAGTTGGATGGGTACTCCGCGACGCGCCGCCTGCGCGCGATGGGCTTCACGACGCCGATCGTCGCGCTGACCGCGCACGCGATGAGCGGCGACCGCGAGAAATGCCTCGCCGCGGGGTGCGACGGGTACGCGACGAAGCCGATCAACAAGGCGGCACTCCTCCAGACCTGCCGCGAGATGGTCGACCGAGGGCACAGCACGGCACGCGCGGCATGAGCCGGACCGCAGTCGCCCGCCAGGTGCCACTGGCGGCTTGCCCGCCAGTGCGAGAACCTGTTGCGCCCAACCCGCGCCCACGCGCACGCCGTCCCTCGCACTGGCTGGCAAGCAGCCAGCGGCGACCGCGAGAAATGCCTCGCCGCGGGGTGCGACGGGTACGCGACGAAGC
>CAZBDZ010000013.1:16189-36679 GCA_964490785.1 uncultured Phycisphaeraceae bacterium | reverse complement strand
GCCCAACCCGCGCCCACGCGCACGCCGTCCCTCGCACTGGCTGGCAAGCAGCCAGTGCCTCCCTCACACCCGAGCATCACGCGAGATCAGCATCACTCGACCCCCTCGAACTTCAGTGCCCTGAGCGGCTCGTCGCTCAGCCGCAGCAACCCCGCGCGCGGATGATCGAGATCGATCGTGATCCAGAGCGAAGCCCAGATCAGAAAGGTGAGCGGCAGGGTGAGCGAAATCCGCCTCCGGCCGGCGGTGCCGCACCCGAAGCCGATCGTGCCGATCGAAAGGACCGAACAAGCAATCAGCAGCCCGAGCACCAGCATCGGCAGGTGCTTCTTTCCGGCAAACACCCTGCTCGTGTGCAGGTCGATGACGTCATTGACTGGCGGGAGCACGCCGAGCATCGTCGCGGGCTTCGCGGCCACGCCCGCACTCGCGGCGGCCCAGATCTCCTGGTGAAAACGCGCCACCATCGCGGCGTCTGAATCGCTCAGGCCCGCGCGCAGCCTCGATGCGGCCTCGATCCGGTGCTCGGTGTATCGCTTCAACGCCCGGCGAAGGCCCGAACGATGCGGCTCATCAAGCAGATCGGCGCGGAGGCTCGCGGTGCCGATCGCGTTGGCCTCCTTGACGATCAGGTCCTGACGCTCAAGGAAGCGCGATCCGGCGGCGGCGAAACTGAACGCCAGCAACAGGCCGAGCAGCCCGATGATCGCCCCCTGGATCGCGCCGATCTGACCGCCGGCGGCGGGGTCGATGCCGCGTGAGACTCGGCGCCCGCACTGGAACCCAACCTCCATCGCGACCAGAAGGCCGAAGAGAAGTCCCCCTGCGATCGAGAACTCCTGAACCATGTGAAAAAAGCCTCCGTCAGTTCGCTTTGGAGAGAACCGGCTTCACGCCGAAGAGTTTCTCCGTCGTCGCCTGGATCACCACATACAGCACCGGCGTAAACAACAGGCCGAGAAACGTATTCCCGATCATCCCGAAGAACACCGCCGTGCCGATGGCCTGTCGGCTCGCGGCCCCCGCGCCCGTGGCGATCATCAGGGGCAGCACGCCGAGGATGAACGCGAACGCCGTCATCAGAATCGGCCTCAGCCGCTGGCGCGAGGCTTCGACGGCCGATTCGACGATCCCCTTCCCCTGCTCGCGGTAGGCCTTGGCGAACTCGACGATGAGAATCGCGTTCTTCGCGCCGAGGCCGACGAGGAGGACCAGGCCGACCTGCGTGTAGATGTTGTTGTCCATCCCGCGGTACATCAGCCCGCCCATCGCGCCGAGGACCGCGAGCGGGATCGAGAGAATGACGGAGAGGGGAATGAACCAACTCTCGTACAGCGCCGCGAGGATGAGGTACACGACGAGCAACGCCATGGAGAAGACGATGATCGCCTGGTTGCCGACGAGTTTCTCCTGGTAGGAGAGCGCGGTCCACTCGAACGACGTGCCGGGCGGCAGTTTCGCCTCCGCCATGTTCTCGACGACGGCGAGGCTTTCGCCCGAAGATACGCCCGGCGCGGGCTGGCCCTGGAGGACGGCGGCGGGAAAGATGTTGTAGCGGATCACGCGGTCGGCCCCCATCGACTCGCGCACGGTCAGCAGCGAGCCGAGCGGGACCATGCTCCCGTCGGGCTTTCGCACGTCGAGACGCTTGATGTCGTCCGCCTTGGCGCGAAAGCGGCTGTCCGCCGAGACGCTGACCTGCCAGGTTCGCCCGAAAAGGTTGAAATCGTTGACATACGCCGCGGCGAGATACCCCGACATCGTCGAGAAAACGTCCTGCAGCGGGAGCCCGAGCTTCTTCACCTTCTCCCTGTCCACGTCGGCGAAGAGTTGCGGCACGGCGGCGCGGTACGCGCTGTTCACGCCCCGCAGTTTGGTCTGCGCGTTTCCATCCGCGACGAGCCCCTGGATGACCTCGCCGATCGCGTCGCGTCCGATGCCGGCGCGGTCCTGGATGCGAAGGTCGAAGCCGGAGGCGTTGCCCACGCCGTCGACCGCCGGGAGGGAGAAGACGATGCACAGCGCGTCGGGGATGCGCGAGGTCTTCGCGCGAAGGTCGCCCATGATGGCGGCGAGGTCGCGCCCCTTGGGCAACCGCTCCTCCCAATCCTCCAGCCCGATGAAGAAGAGCGCATAGTTCGACCCGTTGTTGTTGATCATCGAGAACCCGGGGAGCGCCGAGTAGTTCCGGACTCCCTCCGTGTCCGCGAGGATTTCCTCCACCTTCCGCACGGCGGCAAGCGTCCGCTCCTGCGACGCCGAGTCCGGCATCCACACGTCGATCATCACCATGCCCCGGTCCTCGAGCGGGACGAACCCGGTCGGCACCTTCGTGAACGTCCAGCCGATGCCGACGACGCACGCCCCGAATCCCGCCAGCGTGAACACAACGACCGCCGGATGAACAAGGAACCTGATGAATCCGGCGTACGCCCGCGCGAGCGCATCGAACCCCGTGTTGAACCAGCGGACGAGGATGAAGGGCTTGTGCCCCTCCTTGTGCGCCTTGAGGATCACGCCGCAGAGCGCGGGAGTGAGCGTCACCGCGCATACGCCGCTGAGAAACGTGCTCGCGGCGATCGTGAGCGCGAACTGACGGAAGAGTTGCCCGCTGATCCCCGGCAGAAACGCCGTGGGCACGAACACCGCCATCAGCACGATGGTGATGCTCATCACCGGCGCGAGCACCTCCTTCATCGCCTTGATCGTCGCCTCCTTCGGCGGGAGGTGCGCCTCCATCATCACGCGCTCGACATTCTCAACAACAACGATCGCATCATCCACCACGATCCCGATCGCGACCACCAGCCCGAACAACACCGGCATGTTGACCGAAAACCCGAAAATCCTGGCGAAAAAGAACGCGCCGATGATCGAGACCGGGATCGCGAGCATCGGGATGATCGAAAGGCGGATGCTTCCCAGGAAAATCACCACGACCGCCAGCACGAGCGCGAGCGCCTCGTAGAACGTCTTGAACACCTCCTCGATCGCGGTGAGCACGAACTTCGAGGTGTCGTAGACGGTCTGGAACTCGAGACCCTGCGGCAGCGACGCGGTCTTCGCCGCCAGGAGCGCCTCGACATCGCTCGCCACCTGCACGGCGTTGCCGCCCGGCGCCTGGTAGACCACCATGACCGCCGCCGGCGTGCCCTTGTAGCGGGCCAGAAGGTCGTAGGATTTCCCCCCGAGTTCAACCCGCGCCACGTCCTTCACGCGGATGATGCGGTTGCCCTCCGCGACGACGATGACGTTCTCGAACTGCTCGACATCGCGCAACCGGCCGAGCGTCGAGACGTTGTATTGAAACGCCTGCCCCGCCGGGACCGGCGGCTGCCCGATCGCCCCCGCCGCCACCTGAACGTTTTGCTCCTTCAGCGCGTTGATGACGTCCATCGTCGTCAGGTTCCGCGCCTTGAGGCGGTCGGGATCGAGCCACAGCCGGATGCCGTAATCCTTCGCCGGGAAAATCTTCGCGTCGCCGACGCCGGTGATGCGCTTGATCTCGTCCAAAACGTTGATCGTCAGGTAGTTCGAGATGAAGAGATCGTCGAATCGCCCCGCGGCGTCCGCGTCTTTCGGCGCGAGCGAGAACACGGTGATCACGTTCGATGAGACCCGGTCGGTCGTCACGCCGTTGCGCTTGACCTCGTCCGGCAGTTTCGGCGAGGCGATGTTCACCCGGTTCTGCACCAGCACCGACGCGATATCGATGTTGGTCCCCAGTTCAAACGTAACCTTGAGCGTGTACGACCCGTCGCTCGCCGACGTGCTCTCCATGTAGATCATCCCCGGCACGCCGTTGACCTGCTGCTCGATCGGGGAGGCAACCGTGTCCGCAACCACCTGCGCGCTGGCCCCAGGGTACGTCGTCGTCACCTGCACGACCGGCGGCGTGATGTCCGGGTACTGCGCGATCGGCAGCGTCGGGTACGCCACAACCCCCATGATCACGATCAGGATCGAGATCACCATCGACACGATCGGACGGCGGACCGGGAACTCTGCGAGCATGCATCCTCTCCTCAGCCGCCGGCGGCTTCCTTGCCGGACTCCTGCATCTTCGGGGAAACCTTCGACCCGGGCCGAGCCTTCAACACGCCGAGCACGATGACGCGCTCTTCGCCCGTGAGGCCCTCGTCAACGACGCGGAACGCCCCCTCAAGAGTCCCGATCCGCACGCGCCTCGCCTCGACTTCGTCCTTCTCGTTCACGATCAAGGCGTATCGGCCCTGCTGATCGCTCAGCAACGCCGCCTCGGGCACAACCACCGACTTCCGCGACGACATCGCAAAGCGCACCCGCGCGAAGAACCCCGGCAGCAGCGATTCGTCCGCGTTCTCGTAGATCGTGCGGACCCGGAGCGTGCCGGTCTGCGCGTTCATCTCGGGGTCCACGTAATCAACGCGCCCCTGGTATCTGAAGTCGCTCTCATCCGCCAGCGACAACTCGCATGGACGCCACCGCCCCGGCGAGACCTGTCCCGGCTCGGCGTCCGCTTCCTTGCCCGACCATTCGCGATCGCGCCTCACCGCCAGCACGTCGGATTCGCTGGCGTCGATCGAAACATACGCCGGCGTCGCCTGCACGATCTGGGCCAGCAGCGTCGGCTCGCCCCGTCCGACGAGGTTGCCGACATCGACGTAGCCGCGGCTGATCCGGCCGTCGATCGGCGCGACAACATCGCAGTATTCGAGATTCAGACGGGCGTTCGCGAGGTCCGCCTCGGCACCGGCCAGTTCCGCCTTGATCGCGTCGCGCCGCGCCGCCTTGATGATCGCATCGATCTCGGGGCCGGCCCGCTGATCCGCCAACTCACGCGCCAGCCTCGCGTCGTTCTCCGCCCCCACGAGCGCCGCTTCCTTCGCCTGCACCGCCGCCTCGGCCCCCGCAACCGCCGCCTGGTACTGCCGTTTGTCGATCACGAACAGCGGGTCGCCCTTCTTCACGCGCTGCCCCGGCTGGAACGCCATCGTCTCGAGAAACCCCTGCACGCGGGCACGCACATCGACCGACTCCGACGCCTCAACCACGCCCGTATACGACATGTAACTCACGATGTCGCGCTGCTCGGGCCGCGCCACGATGACCTCGGGCGGCGGAGGCGGCGCGTACGCGTTGCGATCGTCGCCCTTCCTGCACCCCCCCGCCGCCAGCGCCGCGATAACCACGAGGCTCCAGCCGCCCCCCCGGGGAGGTGCGCCCATTGATCCATGCTTCGCTCGTCGGTTCATGTGTCCTTCCTTGCGCCCTATTCTCCGCCGCCGGGCGATGCCGACTCAGCCGTCGGCCTCGGGAATCCAAGGTCCTTGCGGTCGCCCCACTCGTCGCTCATCACGTCGCCCCAATCGGTCCGCTCCCGCATGCGCTCGGCGGTCCCTGCATCGATGAACTCCCGCCCCTCGCGGACCTCCCACCCGCCGCCGAGCGCGCGGTACGTCTGCACGACCCCCAGCGCGATCTCCGCCCGCGAGGCGACGAGCCTGTCCTGCTCCTCGACGAGCGCCGTCTGCGCATCATTGACTCGAATGAAATCCACCGCCCCGGCTCGATACTGAATCAGCGACAACTCAACGCTCCGCTTGGAGGCATCGACCGCCTCTCCGAGAAACGCCGTGCGCTCTTTCGATCGGAGGAACGCCGAGAGTCCCGCTTCGACATCCGCCGCCGCCCGCAGCACCGATTCCTGGTACGCCGCGACCGCCCGCTCGTAGCGGGCGTCCTGCACGCGGATATTCCCCTCGATCCGCCCGTAGTTAAGGATCGGCCAGTTCACCTGCAGGCCGATGAAACCCGCGAACGAGTCGGCGTCGAAGATGTTTCCCAGGTCGGGCGAACGCGACCCCTCATAGGTGCTGCTCACGAATCCCGTGGAGCCGGAGATGGCGATCCGCGGGTACAGGTCCGCCACCGCCTGACCGATCCGGGCGCTCTGCGCCGCGGCGAATCGCTCCGCCGCCCGCACGTCCGGCCGACGCCGAAGCAGATCCGCCGGCACGCCGAGCGCCATCGACGAGGGCGCCGCAGGCACCTGCCGCGCGCCGCCCTCGGGCGGCGTCAGCTCCGCGTCAAGGTCGGCAGGCGCGCGCCCAAGAAGCACGCACAGCGCCAGTTTCGCCTGCCGCATCGCGTTCTCGAACTCGGGGATCAGCGCCTGCGTGTTCGCAAGCGTCGCCCGCGCCGTCGACACATCGAGTTCCGAAACCGCGCCGGCCCGAAACCGCGCGTCGGTCAGCGCAAGAGTCTCCCTCTGCAGGGCGACATTCGCCCGCGCGAACGCCAACCGCTCCTCCAGCGAGCGGATCAGGATGTAGTTCGTCGCCACCTCCGCCGCGAGACTGACGAGCACCGCGTCATAGTCCGCGACGCCGGCGAGCACCTCCGCGTCGGCCGCCTCGATCCCGCGGCGGAACTTGCCCCAGAAGTCCAGCTCCCACGCCGCCTGAAAACCGACCGCGCCCGAGGAGTACGACCGATCGCCCGAGGCGCGCGGTTCGTTCACGCTGATCTGATCGGCGCCAAGCGAGCCCGTCGCCTCCTGCAGTTGCGGGAAAAACTCACCCACCGCGATCCCGCGCGCCGCCCGGGCCTCCAGAACGCGCAGCCCCGCCGACCGCAAAGTCAGATTCTGCGCAAGCGCGGCACGAACAAGCCCGCTGAGCGCCGCATCCCCGAAACTCTCCCACCATCGACCGCCGACCGCCTCGCTCCCCGCCTCGGTGATCGGAGTCTGCCATGCCTCGTTCACCGACGCCTCGGGCCGCGCGTAGTCAGGCCCGACCATGCACCCGCCGAGCATCGCCGCGATGATGACCGCGGGAACGGCGGCGCGCGTCTCGATTCCCGCCAAGTCGAGGCCCGATGCGGTTCGAAACACGCGCAGCCTTCGGCTTCCGAAATCGTCCATGCATGAACTCCGGTCCCGTCGAAGCGATCACGCCCACGCCGACCGGCATGGTAACGGATGATGAATGTCCGCGCAGCCGCCCCCTTCCCCGCCGCGATCTCGGCCCAACCAAGACCGCGCCGCCCCGCCGGAGGTTCACAATTAAAAATGGAGCCGGGGGGAATCGAACCCCCGTGCCGTGACAGTCCGTCCGCCGCATCTACGCGTGTAGCCTCCGATGAATCTCGGCCCGCCCTCGCTCGGAGACGGCTCGGAGCGGGCCCAGCGCCTGTGTTGCTTCTTGTCCCCGCGCACCGGTGCGCAGAGCGGGGTACCAGCCGATGTCATTCGCACCCGCCCCATCGGCGTCGAACGAGTGCGACGCTGCTCAGTTAGGCAGCGAGAGCGTAATTGCGGTTGGCAATTATGGTGATGCACGCTTGATGACGCGGCATGCGTGCGCCGCGACGCGCCACGACGGACTTTCCCTGTCCGGTCGATGCCTGTCGGCCCCAGTTGTCAAAGATGCGGAGCGGATCATAGGCCAACAAACGCCGCATAGCCTCGGGCTTGCCGGACGGGTAGTGTCGCAGTTTGAATGTGGCACGCCCTTTCCAGGGCGTGGCGCGGGGGACATGGGCTGGGTCGCCTCGGCGACTCTCCGAAAAGCCCATGCCACATTCAAACTGCGACACTACCGCCGGACGCCCCAGGACAATCGCATTCCCAATCGAATGCCCCGGTCTTGCCGTCCGCGGCAAGGCCGGGACGCACTTACAACCCCGCCCGGCCTCGCCGCAAAGCCGGCGAGACTGGGGCATCCACGAGAATGCGATTGCCCTGCCAAACGCCCGACCCGAGGCTTCGTCATGGCCTCCTCATCCTCCCTCTCGGATGGCGCCGACGCCCTGGGGCGCCTGAAGCCAATCGCCGAACCAAGGCAGCCTCCCTAGGAATCCGGCCGCAATTCGGTCCCCCGCGGCGCAAACTCGTTCGTCCTGCGTGAATTCCGGTTGCCTCTCCTCGAATCGGGTGTACGGTGAATCTGGGAAGTCAACGCGCCATCCTTGGCGTCCGCGAGAACCTGAGTGAGCACGTCGCGGTCGTCGGCGCCGAGAAACACAACGTCGTCGCATTCGAGCGAATGCACCAACAACATGTCGCATCGCGCGGATGACGACCGGACGGACTCGGGGTCCGCCGCTTGTGGCGCGCGCACCGCGCTTTCGTCCTCGTCTCGGGCAGCAGGAAAGGAGATTCACGATGAAGACCGCATCCATCAGCATCTGGCTGGCGGCCGGCTGCGCCGCCGCGGCAACCGCCGCCGCCGGAGCAGGAACCCCTCTCGTCGCCATCGGCGACGGGCAGCCCACCAGTTGGACCGACGCCATGAACTCCGGCAGGCTCCGCGCCGTCAACCCCGCGACCGACGGCACGCCGCAGCCCGCCGTGGACTTCTACCAGACACAAGGCATCCCCGCGTTCGTGCCCTCTCACCTCACGCCGGACATCATGGTGACCGATGACCTCGGCCTCACGCGCCGCTCGCTCGTCATGCAGTGGAACCCGCCCATGCAGGGTGAGACGCTCGCAGTCGCCTCGTGGGAATACGACACGCTGAACCTCCAGCGCGCGGGCGGGCTGGACCTTCGGGGCGGATCGGTCCACTTCTCGCTCCTGGCTCCGCCGGGTGTGTGGGACGTCTCCTTCATGCTTCAGGACAAGAACGGCCGGTGGTGCGGATGGTTCATGCCCATGCCGCCGCCGAACTGGAGCATGCAGTGGATCATGTTCAACCAGGGCAACCAGGGCGGTTGGCAGAAGTACGGCGACCCCGGGTTCGACCTGAGCAACATCACCGCGATCCGCCTCGATGAGGCCGGACGGATCGGCACCTTCCCGCCGCCCCCGCCGGGCGTTCCGACCAACTTCTGGGACTGGAACGCCTTCGACAACATCACCATCGTCCCGTCGCCGGGCACCCCCGTGCTGGTGGCGGCGGCGGCAGTGATCGCGCTGAGGCGACGCCGGTAGCGATCCAGCCGCGCCACGCGGTCACCGACGATCCGAGTACCAGTAGTCGTGCGCCCACGCATTGACCTTCGCTCGGTCGACCGCGTACCACCATGAAGCCCGGACCATGTCGGCGAAGAGCCGCCATTCGCTGTAGTGTTCGGCCTTCCGCAGCGAGAGCGTAACACGCGCGCGCGAGTCCGCCGCGAGGCGCTCGCCGCGCGATCTCGCCAGCCGCCGAAGGGCGAGCATGAACTTCACGTCCTCGGCGAAGAGCATCGATTCGTCGTACCCGCCGATCGCATCGAAGTCCCCGCGCCGGCAGAACGCCACCCCGCCGTTGATCCCGAACACCCACACGAGCGGGACATACATGACGGCGTAGAACACGGCGAACGTCGGCGTCCAGCGCTCCGGCATCCCGCCCAGACCCCCGCCGACGATGCGCGGCTTCGCAAGAAGTCGGTCGAGTTCGATGAACGTGTCGGCGTGGAGCAGGTTGTCGGCGTCGGCGAAGCAGAGGTACTCGCCGCGGGCCGCCCGGGCCCCGGCGTTGCGCACCGCCCCGATGATGCGCTTTTCAACGCCGACCACCGTCGCGCCGAACGACCGCGCGATCTCCGCCGTGCGGTCGGTCGAGACATTGTCCGCGACGATCACCTCAACGGCCCCCGAAGCGCCGTAGCGAGCAATCGCGATGCGAGCGCTCTCGAGAACCTGGGGGAGAAGCCTCTCCTCGTTGCGCGCGGGGATGACGAGGGAGAAACGAAGCCCGGGCCGCTCGGCGGGTGTCATCGCGGCTCCACCGCCTTTGCCGGCACAGCGGGCTCGCGCGCGGGAAGAGACTGAACGATCACCACCAGCAGAAACGCGATCGCGGCCAGCGCGACCGCGACGACAACACACTTCGCCGCCCGGCGCGCGATGCGCGTTCGACGCGCTCGCGCCAGGAACGCCGGGCTGGGCGAGCGGGGCAGGACCCCGGGCGACGCCTGCCGCCGACCCCACGCGTCGAGAATCCGTTCAAGTTCATCTGGCACGGGTGTGCTCCTTCATCTCAGTCCCCTTGGGCTTCAACGCCTCCCGAAGCCGGATCATCGCGGACCGATACCGAGCCGCGGCTGTGTTGCGGTTGACCTTCAGCGCGACGCCGATCTCGTCGAACGTCAGCGCGCAGACGTGCTTCAGGACGACCACCTCGCCGAGCCGCCGCGGCAGCGCGTACACGCGAGCCCCGAGTTCGTGAAGTTCCGCGCTCCCGATGGCCTCGTCCGGCGGCGGGAGCGCGGGCGTCGGATCGCGCCCGTCGGCCCAGCGACGATGCCGCTGCACCATCCGCTTGTGCCCCCGCATGATCGTCAGCGCCTCCCGCCGAACGATCTGCGCCAGCCACGCCGCCGCGGATTCCACCCGGTCCACCTCGCTCGTCCTCACGCTGAACAGCCGGCAGAACGCCGCCTGCACCGCGTCCTCGGCAAGACAATCATCGCGCAGGATCGACCGCGCGAACGAAATGAGCGCGGGCGTCAGCCTCGCGTACAACGCCCGAGCCGCCGCTTCATCGCCGCGGCGTGTCTGACGCAATAGAACTTGGTCGGTCGGGTCGGGCATGGTCAGTGCGACAGCCGCTTCCTCAAAAGCGCCATCTCGGCGACGGATTCATCGTAGTTCCGACGAATCCTCGAGACGTTGGCGATGCAGACCGCCGCGAGCGCGCGCATGATCGTGGGTGCCCCGGTCTCGCTGGCTTTGCAGCGAGGCCGGGCGATGTGGCAACACCGCCCGGCCTCGCCGCCGACGGCGAGACCGGGGCACCCACTGCACTCGATCTCGGAGAATGCAATCGCCCTGCTCACCACCGCGAGCGGGCCGTACATTGGCTTCGGCCGTTTCGAGCGCACGAATCCCGCAATACCCGGCGGCGGCGACAATGAGCAGGAATCGAATGGCTGATCCGGCGTTCATCGGCGAGTCTCCTATAAAGGAAGCCGAACGAGGCTCCCGAACATGACGCCGCCGACGAGCCTTTGTGTGTGATCTTGCGGATTCGAACCGAAACCGCTGAATTCGGCGGAATGGGATGATGGAAAGAAGGGCATCGAGGCGGAAGGCAAAGGGCACAAGGAGAATCGCCTTGGACGAAACGACTGACCACCTCAAGGGACTCCCGCCCACGCCGCCGCAGATCCCCTATCACGCGTGGGACCCCGGCGTCTCACCGGAAGCGGGCGCGAGGCGGTTCTACGACGTGATGAACCGGCGGCGGACAGTGCGCATGTTCAGCGACCGCCCCGTCTCGCGCGAGACCATCGAATGGTTATGCCTCGCCGCGGGGACATCGCCCAGCGGGGCCCACAAGCAGCCGTGGCGCTTCGTCTGCGTCAACGACCCGGCCCTCAAGCGAGAGATCAGGCTCGCCGCCGAAGTGGAGGAACGCGAGTTCTATGCCCGCCGCGCAGGCCGCGAATGGCTCGAAGACCTTGCCCCGCTGGGGACCGACTTCAACAAGCCCTTCCTCGAATCGGCCCCGTGGCTCATCGTCGTCTTCGCCCTCGCCAAGACCGACGAAGGCGGCATGGTCTACTACCGTGAGGAGTCCGTCGGCATCGCCGTGGGCCTCCTCCTCGCCGCCGCCCACCATGCGGGCCTCGGCACCCTCACCCACACGCCGAGCCCGATGGGTTTCCTCAAGAAAGTCCTCAGCCGACCGGACCACGAGAGGCCGTTCATGCTGATCCCCGTGGGCTTTCCGGCAGACGATTGCGTGGTGCCGGACCTCAAGAGAAAGCCGCTCGAACAGATCATGGTGATTAACCGCGGCGGATGACAAACGGATGCCCCTGTCTCGCCGTCTTCTGCGAAGCCCGGCCGCGCGCCGGGACGCGCTCTCACCCTCCCATCCACTCCGGCAACTCCCGCACCCGCCCGCGCTCATCCACGCATGCCAGCGTCGTCGCCGCCGTCGCCAGCAGCGCCGAACGCCCCCGGCCGTCCTCGGCGTCGCGCCACACCTCGTATTCATGGTCGATCCGCGCACGCGTCGTCGACGCGATCCGCGTGTGGAGAACCATCAGGTCGTCGTACCGGGCAGGCGCGCGGTACCGCACCTCGAGCCTCGTAACGACCAGGAAGACCCCCGCCGCCTCAAGCCGCGCATAGGAAACCCCCGCCGAGCGGAGCAACTCCGTCCGCCCCATCTCGAACCAAGGCACGCACGCCGAATGGTGCGCCACCCCCATCGGGTCGCATTCGCAATACCGCACGCGAAATCGAATCTCGCCTTCCCGCGGAATCGGCGCCGTCGGCGCGAGCAAAGGCAAGGGCTGGTTGTGCGATTCGCCGCTGCGTCGCATCGCCGTTCAGTCTACACTCCGCACCCGTGAAGAAGCCCGAACCTATCCCCGCCGCGCCGCCCCGCGCCGTCGTCCGCCCTCTGGACAAACGCGACTCGATGATCGAACTCACGGCCCTGCTGCACCGCGCATACCGCAAGCAGGTCGAGATGGGCCTCCGCCCCCTCGCCGGCAGGCAGACGGAGGAAGTTACGCTCAAGCGCGCCCTGTCGGGCGACACCTTCGTCGCCGAACTCGAAGGCCGCCTCGTCGGCATGATCCTCCTCAACGAGAAGGAAGAGGCCGCGTTTCCCTCCCACTTCGTCAAGCCCGGCGTGGCCCATTTCTCGCTCTTCGCCGTGGACCCCGACCTCCAGGGACGGGGAATCGGGCGCGCCATCCTCGACGCAACCGAAGCCAGAGCCCGCGAACTCGGCTTCACCGAACTCGCCCTGAGCATGGCCGAACCCGACACCGATCTCTACAACTACTACCTCCGCCTCGGCTTCACCTTCGTCGAGTTCTGGCAATGGCCCTACACCAACTACCGCAGCGCGATCATGACGAGGCCAATCGCCCCGCCCTGACCCGCGAGCCGCACGCGCGAGCACGCGGATTCCCCTGGCCCGCAAGTCAAAACCTCAGCCGCCTCACCGCATCCCTCGCCGCGGAGCCGGCCTCGGCCAGCACCCGCTCGATCTCTGCCGAGGGCTGCTTCTTCGCCTCGAACAGCAGCCGTTTGAGGTGCGCTTCGCGCTCCGTCGCGAACCGCTTGAAGAACTGCTCCAACTCATGCCGGTTAAAACGCGTGAGAGGGTCCTTCATGCCGGTCTGCATGGCCGCCCAATCCAGCAACGCCGCCCCGTCCTGCGAAAAACGCCAGAGCGACAGCGTCGCCTTCAGCCTCGTCGCCAGCGACACAAACGGGTCCCGCGTCGCCTCAGGCAGCTTCTGCATCCGCTCCGTCAGATCCCCCGCTTCGAGTTGCCCAAGCCACGACACCCCGCTGTCAGCCGTCGCCGCCGCACCCGCCGCCTCGACCGATGGATGCTCCTCCGCCGGCCTGAGGTCCGCGATCCCCGTCGATAGCGTCTTCAACCCCGCCCGATCAAAACGGATCGTCAGCCGCTGACACGCGACCCCGTCTTCCGTAACGTTCTGCGCGCTCGACACCACACCCGTGCCCCATTCCGGCTTGGCGGCGTGAACCAAACGGTCTCCGTATTTGAACTCCATCTCCGAAGCAGTCTCCCGCATCCGCCCGCGTCGTCCCGGCCCGTCCGATGGCCCCGCACGCAGCCCGGAGCCTGCCTTTGCAGCGTCCCTTCGGCGTGCATATACTGGTCGATTCGCTTGCGGCGGTCAGGTATCACCGGAAAAGGCTCCGGCCCCGACCTGCCCCACCATCATACCGGAGATCAAGCAGGCATGATCGAAGCCCTCAAGAGCGAGGAGATCGTGGAAAAAGTCGGCGGACGATTCCACCTCTGCGCACTCATCCAGCGACGCCTTGTCCAACTCATGGACGGGGCACGACCACTCGTCGAACGCCAGAACCACGCCGGCGAGAACCTCTCGGACCTCGAGATCGTCATCGAGGAGATCATGCAGGACAAGATCACCCTCGAGTACGATCCCACCGGCGCCCCGCCAACACCACGCCGCACCACCTCGCGCCGCTTCAGCCGTGACGACTGAACCGATACAGGGCGCGAGGATCATCGTCGGCATCACCGGGGGCATCGCCGCCTACAAAACCTGCACCCTCGTCAGTCGGCTCGCCCAGGGCGGCGCCGAAGTAACCGTCCTCATGACCCCCGCCGCGACGAAGTTCGTCGCCCCGCTCACATTCCAGGCGCTCTCGGGAAAACCCGTCTACACCAGCGCATGGGAACACGTCGAAACCCACGACCCGCAGCACATCTCGCTCGCCCGCTCGGCCGGCGCCGCGATCGTCGCCCCCTGCACCATGGACTGCATGGCCCGCCTCGCCGTCGGCATGACCGACGACGTTGTAACCCTCGTCCTCTCCGCCATCGACCGGTCGAAAACCCCCGTTCTCCTCGCCCCCTCAATGAACGAGGGAATGTGGCACCAGCCCGCGACCCAGCGAAACGCACGGCAACTCCTCGCCGACGGCTATCAACTCGTCGGCCCGGACGAGGGCTGGCAAGCCTGCCGAACTGTCGGCACCGGCCGAATGTCCGAACCTGACACGCTCTTCGAAGCCCTGGTGAAGTCCCTCGCTCCGACGGCCCGCCGCTGACTCGCCCGGGGCAGATCGGCGCCGTGGCGCCTCAGCCATCGGGTGCCACAGCCAGCGCAGCGAATCCTCGAGCGCAGTCGGCCTTGGCCGCGCACGGGTGGCGCAGGATGCGTCGCCAGGGCAATCGCATTATCGCTTCGATGTGCCTCACAGCCCGCGGAGCGGGCGTTGGTTCCTTGCCCCGGACGAAGTCCGGGGGTTCGGGAAGTCGCCGCCTCCGGAGCCCCGGATGGGGCGACGGCCGCACCGCAGTTCGCCGCGCAACGGCTTGCAACACGCCTCCTTCGCCCCGCTGGGGCTCTGCCCAAGTGCCCGCGAACCCCGGACTTCGTCCGGGGCAAGGAACCGGCGCCCGCGTTGCGGGCTGAATACCAATCCAGCCGCCCAAGTCCTCGGAAGTGATCTTGCGATTGCCCTATGGGTCGCCACCTGACTTTGCGCGAAGGCCGCTCCCCACTCCATTCGCAAAAACCCATGCAAACATCCGCCGTACACAAAATTTCCGCTCCCGAAACCCGGGACTTGACTGGCCCATCCTCCAAACCTGATGCAGAATGAACTGATTGCCGCATAATCGTCGCCCAGCGGTCGCCACCGCTTTCGCGCTTACTGCGGCGTCCAGAAGGAGGAAGACATGCGTCGCTCTTATCTCATCGCATTCGCGCTGCTGACCGCGCCCGCCGCCACAGTCTCGGCCCAGTACCTCATGATCCCCGACAGCGGCACGGGCGACCGCATCATGCTCTTCAGCGAGGCCGACGGCTCGCTCATCGACCTGAACTGGCTCACCGACGCAGGGGCCGTCGGTTGGTCGTTCACGACTCCGAAGGAAGCGATGGTCGTCGGAAACGAGATCTGGGTCTCCGATCAGATCGCCGACGCCGTCCACCGCTTCGACATGTCCCGGAACTTCCTCAGCAGCATCACCGCCCATCCCGTCAGCGGAAACCTCGACAACATCCGAGGCTTCGGCTTCGACGGGAGCAAGATGTATCTCTCCGTCTTCACCTCAGACACCGCGCGCCGAGGCGTCGCCGTCTACAACTCCGCCGGCGTCCCCACCGGCTTCTTCCAGAACACCACCTCCAGTTACTTCGACGTCGCCCCCTTCATGGGCGACCTCCTCATCACCAACAGCAACACCGACAACGTCGAACGCCGAAACGCCGGCGACGGCTCGTTCATCTCCAACTTCGCCACGGGCCTCGACTTCGTCCAGCAGGTCGAGACCCTCGCCGACAACAGCGTCATCGCCGTCTCAACCATCGGAGCCAACGGCATCGAGGGCGTCTACCACTACAACTCCGACGGCTCGCTCCGACGATTCATCAACACGCAGGGCATCAAGGACACCTTCGGCGAGCAGGTCCCACGCGCCGCATGGCTCCTCGGCGACGGCGAATACCTGATCGCCACAAGCATCGGCGTCTTCAAAACCAACGGCCCGGGCTACACACGCCTCACCACAGGCACCGATGCCCAGTTCATCAACCGCCTCATCCCCACTCCGGCGTCGGGCGTCCTCATGCTCGTCGCCGCCCTGCCGGGGGGGCTCGCCATCAGAAGGAAGCGCTGACAGGGAATGAACGTGCGAGGGCGATATCATTGCCCCTCGTGGCGGACACTCCCAGCAGAATCGGCCCGTTCGTCGTCGACCGCGAACTCGCGCGCGGCGGGATGGGCGTCGTTTACCTCGGCCGAGATCCTCGCCTCGACCGTCCCGTCGCGATCAAGGGCATCGCCGCCGACCTCCTGAGCGATCCGCTCCAGGTCGCACGCCTCCAGCGCGAGGCGCGCCTCCTCGCCCAACTCTCGCATCCGAACATCGTCACGATCTTCAGCATCGAGGAAGAGGCCGGCAGCCGATTCCTCGTCATGGAGTACATCGAAGGCCCCGACCTCGCCGAACGTCTCGCCGCCCCTCCGGGGGGGCCGTTGCCCGTGCGCGAAGCGCTCCCCGTGTGTCTGCACGTCGCCCGCGCCCTCCAGGCCGCCCACGACGCCGGCGTCATCCACCGAGACCTCAAGCCCAGCAACGTCAAAATCGGGCCCGGCGGACGAGTGAAAGTGCTCGACTTCGGCCTGGCCCGAGGCACGCCTCAGGAACCCAACCCCGACGCCGACACCGTCTCCGTCGTCGTCCGCACCTCGCACGGCGCCATCCTCGGCACGCCGGGGTACATGTCCCCCGAGCAGGCACGCAGCGAACCGGCCGACAAACGCACCGACATCTTCTCCTTCGGCTGCCTCCTCTACGAATGCCTCACCGGCGAACGCGCCTTCTGGGGAAAGTCCGTCGCGGACGCCATTGCCGCAACGCTGACCAAGGAGCCGGACCTTGCCAAAATCCCCTCCGACGTCCCGCAGGCCGTGCGCGAGGTCGTCGCCGCGTGCCTCCAGAAGGAGGTCGAGAACCGCCTCGGCTCCATCGGCGTCGCCGCCGACGCGCTGGAAGAGGCCATGATGTCGCAAAAGGCCATCGCCGTCGCCCCCGCCGCCATGATGGAGTCCCGCGGCATGCCGCGACTCCATACCTCACTCATCGGCCGAACTGGGGACCTCGGAACTCTTCTGGCCCTGATCAAGAAATCGCCACTCGTCGCCATCACCGCACCAGGCGGCGTCGGAAAAACCCGGCTCGTCCAGCGCCTCGCCTCGGACCTCGAATCCCGGGGACTCATTCGCTCCGCATATGTCGATCTCGCCGTCGTCTCCGATCCGTCGCAGTTGACGCACGCCGTCGCGTCTTCCTTCGGCCTGGGACGCGCCGAATCGCCCGACGACCTCGGCGAACTCCTCGCCCGACTGCACCTCCCGACCGCCGGCAAGCCGAAGGACCTGCTCGTCGTCCTTGATGATTGGGAAGCGCTCGGCGAGCCGTGCAAAGCCCCGGTGCGCCAAGCACTCGCAGGAGGAACAAAGGCGCGCATCGTCCTCACCGGGCGCGAGCCGACCGGAATACAGGGCGAAGAGGTCTTCCGTCTCGCGGCCCTCGCCGTCCCGCCCGAGCCTCTGCCCGCGAGCGAATCGGAGTTGCGCTCCTTCGACGCCTTCCGCCTCTTCCTCGAACGAATCCCCGAGCGCGAGCCGCCCTTCGAGTTGACCCTGCACAACCGCGCCGAGATCGCGAAGATCGTCCGCCGACTGGGCGGCGTGCCCCTCGCCATCGAAATCGCCGCCGCACGGGTCCACCTCGTCTCGCCCGAACGGATTCTCCGAGGACTCGAAGACCAGTTGAGACCCATCGCCGCGGAATCAGGCGGCACCGTGCCCCGCGGCGCCATCGTGCGCGCCGCCGCCCGATGGTCCTATTCGCTCCTCAGCCCGCGCGAACAGGTCTTCCTCACGCGGATCAGCGGCCTGATCGGCGGCTTCTCCGTCGAAGACGCCCTCCGCGTCGTCGCCCAGGACAGCCGAGCGGGACACGCCCTCGGCCACCTCACCCTCCGCGACGCCGCCGACGCACTCGACGCACTCGTCAACAAGGCTCTCGTCTGCCTCGACGCCGGCCCGCACGCCGAGCCATGCTACGGCGTCCACCACGCCGTCCGCCTCGTCGCCCTCAAACAAGCCGGCATGCCCACAGCGGAATAACATCGATCCAAGTGATTCCCGAGTCCCACTGGCGGCCAGGGCAATCGCATCATTGTGGGTGCCCCGGTCTCGCTGGCTTTGCAGCGAGGCCGGGCGGGGTTGCAAGTGCGACCCGGCCTTGCCGCGGACGGCAAGACCGGGGCACCCGATTGATATTGCGATTGCCCTGCACTGGCGGCTCGCCCGCCAGTGCGAAGCCCCCACCGCGCCCACTCACGCCCGAGTTCAAACCGGGATCCCCATCCCCGCGCCTCGCCCCGCATCACCCCAGCCGCGGCGCCGGCTCCAGCGCCGCCACGCGCGCCAACCACCGCACCGCCCGGATCACGAACGGCAGCGCGATCAGCAACGCGATCCACGTCGGCAACCGACCGACCGCCAGCCTCAGAAGCAGAGCCAGCGTATCGGCAAGTTGAATCGTGGCCTGCCGCCAGGCGATCAAGACCTGCTCCTGAAAGTAAGACGCCAGCCCTTTGTTCGGGGGCGGGCCGGGCCGCGCGTCCTTGGCGCGGATGAGCACAAGCACCGTCGCCAGATCGACGCGCCGCGCCAGCGCGTCGCGCTGGCCCGCCATGCGCTCGATGTTCGCCCGCACCGACGACAGCGACTCTCGGAGTCTCAGGATGTCCGCCAGAGGAGCATCCTTGCGCGAGTGGAGCAACTCAAGCAGTTCTTCTTCGACGCGCCTTTCGTTGCGGAGGCGCGCGTCAAGGTCGATCGCCTGATCGGTCACGTCATCCCCGCTGGAGTTCTCGGCGGCGACTTCGCCTAGGGCGCGGAGTTCATTCAGCGCCTCCGCCAGCCGATCCGCCGCGACGCGAAGCGTAAGGTCGGCCGCCGCCCCCGCACCCTCCCCGGCAATCTTCGAATCCTCGACAAACTCCCCGCGAACGGGAGACACAAGTTGCCCAGCCTTGAGGAAGGCCTCGCGAACATCGGGAACGCGAAGCGTCATGTCGGCCCGCCGCGCGACGAGGCGAGGAGCACCGAGCACGCTGGCTGCATCGGGGTACTTGGCCATCTCGTCCTTCATCCACGGATCTGTAGAAACTGCATCCACCGGGCCCGAATGGTCCTGCCACAAAGCCCCCGGTCGAGCGGCCGACGGCCTCGCGCGATTCATCGCCGCCATCTGTTCCGCCGCGGCAAGAGAGCGCCCGCCCGGCTCAGCACTCGGAGCCTCCTCGGCTTGCGACTCGAGCGCGAACCGTTCGGGCATCGCGTTCCGGCGCGCCTTTCCCAGCGACGGCAGGATCACCCCTCCGAGAAACAGCAGGATCACCGCCGCGATTCCGACCACGGCGCTGATCCTCCCAAGAACCGCGCGCCGCGGCGTGGCGCGGTGCTCGGCGAGCGCGGCCTGCCACAGCCGCGGCGGCTCATCCGTCGGCTCCGTCAGGGCCGAGAGGCGGGCTTCGAGATTGTCAGGCGGGTTGGCGTTCATGGCGGGCGTTCGTCGCAAGAGCCGCGCGCAGTTCAATCAGCGCGGCGTTGAGGCGGGACTTCAGCGTGCCGACGGGGATGCCGAGAACCCCGGCGGCGACTTCGTGCGTCAACCCCCGGTGATAGCAAAGAACAAGAATCGCGCGCCGCTCCTCCGGAAGCGCATCAAGGGCTCGCTGCAGCGAAGGATCGCGCTCCTCCGGCCCAGGCTCAGCCGATGCCGACTCCACCCGATCGCCATGTGCGATGAAAGCCCCATCGTCGCGAGTCATCGGGTGAGAAATCGGATGCGCCCCTCCGGATCCACGCTTCTGCATGGTGTGCCGAGCCGTCTGAAGCCGCAGGTCATGGCACCGGTTCACGAGAATTCTGTAGAGCCACGTCTTCACCGACGCTTCTCCCGAGTACGTGCGGGCCGAGCGGATGACTCGGAGCCACGTGTCCTGCACTGCATCCGCCGCCAGATCAGCCCGGCCCTGCAGGAGCGAACGCGCAAGCCCCAGCATCCCGGCCTCGTAGCGTCCGGCCAGCAGGCCGAGCGCTGCATCGTCGCCGCGCGTAAAACGCGCCAGCAACTCACGGTCGTGGGGTTCCGACGGGTTCATCGTGCGGTCCACAAAGCATTAGACCGCCGACAAGAAGAAACGGTTCGCCCTCCCGGTCGAAATTCCTGAAGGGGCCAACGCGAAACCTGGAAAGGCCATGCCCCCGTGCCATGCCCTTTCCAGGGCATGCACGAGCACCCGCCGAACACCAACACACATGGCCTGGAAAGGCCATGCCCCCGTGCCATGCCCTTTCCAGGGCATGCACGAGCGCCCGCCGGACGCGAGCGGACATGGCCTGGAAAGGCCATGCCACGTGCCATGCCCTTTCCAGGGCATGCACGAGCGCCCGCCGAACGCGAGCGGACATGGCCTGGAAAGGCCATGCCACGTGCCATGCCCTTTCCAGGG
>CAZBDZ010000013.1:0-16089 GCA_964490785.1 uncultured Phycisphaeraceae bacterium | reverse complement strand
ACGCGAGCGGACATGGCCTGGAAAGGCCATGCCACGTGCCATGCCCTTTCCAGGGCATGCACCAGCACCCGCCGAACACCAACACACATGGCCTGGAAAGGCCATGCCACCGTGCCATGCCCTTTCAAGGGCGTGCGCGGAGCGCATCGCGCCAGTTCGCCTTGGCGCCGACGAATCGCCATGTAGAAAGCCCGGCCCTCTCGGGGTTCTTAAGAACGTATTCTACTGCATGCGCGAGGTCCTCCTCATCGCGTATGAGATGGTCGTAGGACTCCGCCTGCCAAAACTCGCCCTGCCGCCCGAGTGCGCGATTCGCGGCGTGGGCCGTAAAGCCCTTCCATGATTGAAGAATGGAGGGTAGGGAGTGTCCCGTCCGGGGTGCGACAACCGCGTGAACGTGGTTCGGCATGACGCTCCAAGCCCAGAGGTCAAGCCGGACGCCATCGAAATGCCGAAGCGCGCTCTCAACAATACCCGCAATCCGATCATCCTTCATCCAGCATTGGCCTGCGCCCGAATCGAGGAAGGCCTCGACCCGGGCCGAGTGGAGATAAGAAAGCCGATTGTGCTCAATATCAGTCAGCGGACGGCCGTTGGCCTCGGCACGCTCGATGATCGATTGACGCTCACGCGCGAATTGCTCCAAGACCTCGCGCGGCAGCGAATCCGCGAGCCGGAATGTAACGGCATAGGTGGCGCTTTCAGCGGTCCAATGGGGGAGATAGGCGCCTTGCCGGCGCTGGATAACGCCTCGGAGCGGCATCGCCGAAGTCTACACGGTTCGCATACATGCCCCCGTGCCATGCCCTTTCCAGGGCATGCACGAGCGCCCGCCGGACGCGAGCGGACATGGCCTGGAAAGGCCATGCCACGTGCCATGCCCTTTCCAGGGCATGCACCAGCACCCGCCGAACACCAACACACATGGCCTGGAAAGGCCATGCCACCGTGCCATGCCCTTTCAAGGGCATGCACCAGCACCCGCCGAACACCAACACACATGGCCTGGAAAGGCCATGCCACCGTGCCATGCCCTTTCAAGGGCATGCACCAGCACCCGCCGAACACCAACACACATGGCCTGGAAAGGCCATGCCACCGTGCCATGCCCTTTCAAGGGCATGCACCAGCACCCGCCGAACACCAACACACATGGCCTGGAAAGGCCATGCCACCTCAGTCCCCGTGCTTCTCCCGCAACCTGGGCGACAGCCGCAGGATCAGATGCACCCGCTCGAACTCGTTCACCCAATCCTGCATCGTCGCTTCCATCTCCTCCGGCGGAACCGCCGCGCCCGGCAACGGGCACGACGGCCCAAGTTGCCGCGCCGCGATCGCACGGTATCGGCTCAGCGTCCGGTCCCCGAGCAACGACACGAACTCATAATCCTCGGCCATGAACACAACCGTCGGCACACGGTGCCCCCCGCAGATCCTCACCTCATCCGCAAGATCGATGTGCTCGTCCCGATCAACAAACCGCAGATCGATCAGCGGGTTCGCCTCGGCGATCCGCGCCAGCATCGGCCCCTGCTGCACGCAGTCGCCGCACCACGTGCCCGAAAGCACCAGCACAGGCATCCGCCGCGTGAACGACGTCACGAGCGCCCTCTGCGCCTCGCTCATCCGCGCCTGCCCATGCGCCGCGCGCCACGATTCCTGCCGCGCCGCCGAGCCCGTCGCGACGTACTGACCGAACCCAAGCCCCCGTTCAAAGTGAATCCGAAGCGTGTCGGCCGAGACCATGCGATCACCTCCCGTACTGGCTCATCCTGTAAATGTGGTACTTCATCGGCGGATTGATGCCGTCCTCCCGGAACCACGCCGACCTGTGAATCTGCGCCGTCGTTACATACAGCGAGTTGTCCGGCCCCAGCGCGAACGAATCGGGCCACGAGAGCCGCGGATCGCGCACGAGCGTCATCATCCTCCCGTCGCGCGTCCGCGCGACAACCGCGTCGTGCTCGAAATCCGAGAAGTAGACATTCCCGCGAGCATCGCATTCCATCCCATCCGTCGCCACGGTCGGCCCCACCGTCTCGACCCCCGCCGCGATCTGCGCCTCCGTCGCCTCGAAATCGCCGATCAGATCGGTCCGGATGCGGTGCAGCGTGCGCGACGTGAGCGCCTGCCAGTAGAGATAGCCGCGCGCCGTGTCGAGCGCGACGCCGTCCGAGTGAATCTGCGGCGTCTTCCCCACGTTCGGCCCGCCGGCAAAGCGCAACTCCTTCCCCCCCGCCGTCAGCACGACCGAGGGGTCGGCCATCGTCGACGCATGCCCCGTCAGCACCCGCCGATACGCCCCGCTCAACGTGTCCACCACGATCAGCCCGCCAAGCGACGAATCCGTGATGTACGCACGCTCGGCGTCGGTGTCCACCCGCACGTCATTCAGATACGACCCCGGCGGGCACGCGTTGTTGTCGAAGAAGATCGACCTCGCCTCCTGGTTCGTCTCAAGATCAAACCGAACCAACTTCGGCCTCGAGTTCGGCGCAATCCCCTGCATCATCGGCGACGCCGGATCGAGAACCCACAGCCGATCGTGGTCATCCACGTACACCGCCTGCACGCACACGAAATGGTCCGGCCCCATCCCCAGCCGGATCGGCTGATCAATCGTCCATGAGTTCCAATGCTCATCGGGATACGGCCGGAAATCGCCCGTCTTCGGATCGACCTCGACCACGTGGTTCTCATGCCCCTCATGCCAATACGGGAACGACGCGAAAATCCGCCCCCCCTTCGACACCGCAACCCCCGTAACCATCTCGTTGTCGAACTCCGCCACCTGCGTCAGCCTGTACGGCGAAGGCCCCGGACCATGCGGGGAATACGTGCAAGCGGTGAGAACGGCAAGGGCCGGGACCAACATGTGCTTCATGGCTTCACCTTGAGAGTGCCTTCCGAACGCGGAGAAGAACCGCGCGATGAGGAGTGAAACACGAAAGAGACGAAAGAGGAACACCGCGCACCAACAGAATACCGAACCTCGCCGCGCCCATGTGCCGCCGATGACCCATCCGCGAGGACTCGATGCCGAGCGCCGATCCCCAAGCGCTCACAGCGGCCTCAACACCGCGCGCACAGGACTCCCGTCAAAACCGACCAGCGGCAAGGGCAGCGCGATCAACTCAAACACGCCGTCCGGAACCGCGCCGAGCGACAACCCCTCCAAAATCGAAACATCATGCCGAAGGAATGCCCTGTGAGCCGGGAGCCCCTCCGCGCCCCGCGAGCGCATCCACCAGCCCGGGATCGAGCGCCGCGAAATCGAGATTGAACGCCGTGCGGTCCGGGTACGTCCCGGTGCGGATCAACACCCGCTTTTCCGTAACCACGCGGGCCAGGTCGCCGATCTTCACTCGCTCGCCCCGCCCAACCCTCGCCGAAACAACCTGGCACGGCCCGAGATACCGCTCGAGAGGCATCTGGTCGATGCTCGCCCCATCCACGCCGTAGTGGTTCGCCCCATCGGCATGCGCCCCCGTATGCACCGTCGTGTGCAACGTCGAAAGCGTAACCGCCGCCCCGTCCTTGAGATGACATTTCACCTCGCGCCGAGGCGGATCGTCCCCCGGCCACACCGCCAGCCGGTCGTCAATCGCCGGCGTGATGTCGTACAGCATCGCCCGAGTCTACCGCCCAGGATCAGGAACGCCCCACCGCCGCAATCGCCTCATCCGTGATGGCCATGTCCACCGATTTCTCCGCCGCCTTGGCGACGATCGTCACCTCGACGAAAATCTGCCCCTTCACGAATCGATTGATGAACGTCGAGCCCGCGCGCGGCCCGGTGAGGCTCTTCACCACCAGCCGCTTCGACGCGCTCACCCCGATCACCTGCAACTTCTCGTCGGAAATCTCGAACGTCGACCCGGGCTGCTTCTTCGACAACTCATCGAAACGCACCTTCGACACCCGGTGCGCCATGTCGAGGTACTTCTTCGCGTTCTCCTCATCGGTGAACCGCAGAATCTGCACCATGCACACCTGCTTGTCCATGAAGTTCTGCGCCCCGAGCACCTCCCCGTCGATCATCTGCGCGATGACCGCCTTGTCGTCCTTCTTGATCTCGTCCCCCATCGCCTTGGAAATCTCCCGCGCCGTCAACGGCTTGCGCTGGCTGTCCCACTGCGCCTCCGGCAACTTCGCCCGGATCGCGTCGAACGTCGCCGTATAGTGCCAAGGCTCGGCGACAGGCTTCTTCCGCACGGGCTGCTCCGGCGCCGGCGGAACCTCCCCCGCGGGCTTCTCAGGAGCCGACGGCGGAGGCGTCGACGACGGTGCCTGCGCCCCGACCGACCACGCGCTCAACACGAACGACGAGGCAAGAACGGCGAACCACAGGCAAACGATGTTCTGGCGGCGGTGCATGGCGAGTTCCATGATTGACGGGCCCACAACGTCGGACACACGAGCGAATCCTAGGCCATTACTCATCGGCTTGCCGAAACCAAGGCTTTGCTCGCAGGGAAACCGCATGATCCGGGAACAACGGAACCGGCTGCCCCGGTCTCGCCTTCAGAGGCGAGCCCGGGCGACGTGGCAGAACCTCACGGCCCTGCCGCAAGACCATTCCATCAAGGCATGAAATGCTCCTACGGGCACACCGTCCCCCACGCCGCCAGCGTCACCGACACATCCGAGAAATCGACGCCGTCGTCATCATTCGAGTCGCCGAGCCCGCTCGCCCCAGCCGTATACGTCGCGCCCCAACTCCCGAGGATCGTCGTCAGGTCGCCGAAGTCCACCGCCTTGTCGTAGTTCGCGTCGCCGGCGCACGCGCCCGTCCGGAACGTGAACGTCGCGGGCGTCGACGCCGTGCCGCCCTGCGGGTTCGTCGCCACGACGCGCCACGTATAGAGAACCTTGTAGTTCAACGGCCCGGCGGCCACGCCGGCGCTCGTCCCCCCGGTCGTGGTCGAATACTCGGGCGACGTGAACGCCGGGTTGTCATCCACATCCACCGCATACGAAACCGCATTCGACGATGCCGTCCAAACCAGCGTCGCCGATGTCCCCGCCAGCGTCGAGCCGTTCGCGGGCGACGAAAGACTGAACGCCCCGGGCGGCGGCGGCGGAGCGTTGTTCACCGTGAACAACCCCACGCCAGTCCCCGTCCCGTCCGCGTTCGACACCACGACATTCCGCGCCCCCGCCGCCGCGCCCCCGGAAATGTTGAAAACCAGCCCGCTCACCGACGTCCCCAGCGCGTTCGGCACCGGCGTCCCTGACACCGTAACGCCCGATCCCGACACCGCGACATGCGACGCGCTTGTAACGTTCTTCAGATTCGTCCCCGCGATTGCGACCGCCACGTTCGTCCCCGCGTCGCCGTTGTTCGGCACGCAGCCCGTGACCGTCGTCGTCGCCCCGAACACCGTAACGTTGATCGTGTCCGTCGCCGACATCCCGTTCGAGTCCGTAACGCGGAGCGTTACCGGGTACACGCCGTTGGACGGATACTGCCGGTTCGGCTGGGTCTGATCGTTCGTCTCAAATGTCCCGTCGCCGTCGAGGTCCCAGTCATACGACGTGGGGTTCGTGAGCGACCCCTCGTTCGCCGCCGAGTTGATGTCGCCCATGAACCAGCAAGCCGTGTTCGCGGCGATACGCTTGTAAACGCCCGCGATGGCCTGCGGCGGGGCCGTCGCCGCGCCGATCCGGATCGTCATGTCGTACAACTGCACGTACTGGTTCGCCGCGGTGTTCGGCCCGACGTCGAAGATGCGCACGTAATACGTCCCCGCCGCGCGCGACCCCGCGCTGAGCGTCTCCGTCGAGCCCGCTCCCGCCGACGACGCCGTCTGAAGCACTGTCGTCCCGTCCGACGCACGCAACTCGATGTTCAGGTTTCCCGCCGACGACGCCGCGATCGACGATGTGCTCCCGGAACACGACGACGATTGCTGCCCCGCCGTGTACGTCCCCCCCGTCGGCGCCGCCGAGATCGTTACCGTCTGCGTCGACGACAGCGTGAACCGGTACCAATCCTCGTCCGAGTTGTTCGGCCCGGCAGTCCCGTTCGTCGACAGATTCCGCTCGATCACCGACTTCAGGATCGGCGTGGTCAGATCGCCGAAGTTCTTCGCGTTCACCGCCGAGTTGTTCCCCGAGTACCGGTCGCCGTAGTTCCGCCCCGCCCCCCGCCGCTCGTCGATCTGCACCATGTCGAACGACGTCGTGATGAAAGGCTCCATCAACTTCGTGTTGTTGCAAGGTACCGAGTGGATGTTCCCCAGCCCGTGCCCGTGCTCGTGCGCCACCGTGTCGCGGAGGTAGCGGTAGTTGTTCGTCGCGTTGTTGAACTCGCTCGCCGTGAAGAAGGACGTGTTGAGGCACATGTCCCCGCCCCCGATGCCCGCCACCCCCGACGCCGAGGGAAACGCGTTGTACGCGAGGAACGACCCCGTCCCGAACCCGAGCCCGCCGATCCGGATGTCGCCGCGCGACGCCGTCCGCGTCGTCGTCTGGTTCATCGCCGCGTTGTCGTCCGCCACTTCCGTGTACGTCACGCCCCCGTACCGCCGCCACGACGCGAAGCACTGCCTCAGCAACTCCCGCCCGCGGTCGAGGTTGCTCGCCCCGAACTGCGTCGTGAACTTGCTGTTCAGGTTGTTCGGCCCGGTCGACGACACCGCCGAAAGACCCCACGTCGTCCCATCATTCGGGAACGAGTACGTCAGATTCGCCCGCGCCGCCTGCGCCGAACTCCCGATCGCCACGTCCCCAGTCCACACCAGCGTGTCGGTCCAATACCGCTCGTCCACCCCGAACTGCGCCGGCGGCAGCGCGCCCCACGTGTCGATGATGTTCTGGAACTCCTCCTCCGTCAGGCTCTCAGGGAAGCACGACACCCCATACGTCAGCCGCGCGAGAAGGTCCATCCGCGCCCCCTCAGGATCGGCGCTCTCCGCCGACGTCCGCGCGATCACACGCTCCACCATCGCCGGCAGAAGACCCCCCGCCGACTCGCCGAAAGCCGGTACGGCACCCATCGACAACGACAGCCCGAAAACAACCACGACGGCACAAGTGAATCGCATGGAAACCATCCCTCACTCAGGGGCGTCGGCCCATCACGGGACCCGCCCCTCAAACCACGTCCACAACCGGGGACCTGCACAGGCCCCGCAGGGAACATCGAATAGATTCTGCCCTGCGAAAAGGCCGAATGCGAGCCGAATCCTGCGAAAACGCATCCCCGCCCAAAGGTGGGCAATCTGGGCAATCCACCCGGGCGGTCTGGGCAACCCCGGCGCATCTCCGCCAGTCCGAAACCGAGACCCCACCACAGAGAGCACGGAGGGGGATCGTCGGAGTTGGAGTTGGTCAATGGGGTTGATCGAGCCGGATCGTCGTGGGCCAATCGCGCGCACGCCCGGGATGAGCGGAGGGTCGCCGGAGCGAATCCCGTGGTCGCCCAGCGCGAGAATGAAGGAGTAGCCCTCTCCGCGCCCGCCACCCCGCCCCGCTCAATACCCCATCAACTCCGCCAGATCGTTCAGCGCCTTCGCCAGCACGAGGTTGATCGCCACGATCGCCACGAAACTGGTGACAAACGCCTCCGTCGTCGCACGCCCAACGCCCTGCGCCCCGGGGCGGCAGTGGAAGCCCTTGTAGCACGAGATCAGCGCAATCGCCGCCCCGAAAAACACCGACTTCGTCAGCCCATTCACGACATCGAACCAATCGATCAGGTACTCCGTGAAGTCCCAGTACCGCTCCGCCCCCACGCCGTAGAGCCGCACCGTCACCAGCCACGCCCCGAACACGCCGCAGAGATTCGACGCCACGGTGAGGATCGGGATCATGAGCGTACACGCGACCGCCCGCGGCGCTACGAGCACGCGGATCGGGTCCGCCGCCATCACGCGCAGCGCATCCAACTGATCCGTAACCCGCATCGATCCCAGTTCCGCCGTGAGCGAGCACCCGATCCGCCCCGCGAGCATCACCGCCGCGAGCACCGGCCCGATCTGCTTCACGATCGAGATGTTCACCACCCCGCCGATCCGATGCTCCTGCCCGAACATATGGAACGAGTCGTACATCTCGATCGCGAGGATCGCCCCGATGAACGCCCCCACCAGCGCGATCACCGGCACCGACCTCGTCCCGATCAAAAACAACTGCTGCCCGAACCGCGACCACCGCGCCCACGACAGCGTGCTGAAGATCGCCACGACCGTCAGCGCGGAAAACCGCGCGAACCGCGCAAGTTCCCCGACCTGCTCGATGACGTACGCGCCGAATCGTCGAATCTGCACGTCCACGAGGATACACCCCCTCGATCACCGCCACACGCTCGGGACGAGCGAAGCGAATCCCGTGGCGCGAGCGCCGCCCACCAACACTCTCACTTCATGGGCATCTCTTCAACCTTGGGGCGCGGCGCGGGCGTTGTCGTCTGCGACGGCGCCGATACAGGCAGCGCCGGCTCCGAGTACATCGCCCCGCCCGTCCCCGGCGCGATGTAGATCTCGACGCGGCGATTCGCCGCCGTCCCGCCGGACGTGTTGTTCGCCACCGCGGGCCGATACTCGCCCCAGCCCGACGTCTCCATCCGCGCGCCCGGGATCCCCGACCCGCGCAGCACCTCCTCCACCGCGATCGACCTCGCAACCGAAAGGTGCCGGTTCGTCCCCCACTTGCCGCGGGTCTTGCCCAGCGGCTGGCTGTCGGTGTGCCCGACCAGCCGCACGTCATACGACGACGCCGACGACCCCGCCAGAATCTGCGCCAACTTCTGCAACCCCTCGCGAGCCTTCGGCTTGACCTGGTCCGACCCCGAATCAAACGTCAGGTCGGCCATGAACTGCACCAACCCGCGCGCCGGGTCGTACTTGATCAGGTCCGGGTACTGCGCCGCCAGCGCCTGCAGCGCCCGGTCGGTCTCCGGATCGAGCATGGTCAGGCGGATGTTCCCGAACTCGTCGACGAGCGCCTGCTGCTTCGCGCGAATGCCGCCGATCTGACCGTTCAGGTCGTCGTTGATGGACCGCAACTGCCGGACCTCGCCCTCGAGTTCGTCGATCCGGCGCTGCTTCACCTCGACGGACTGCTGGAGCGTCCGCACGTCCTGGCTCAGCCCCTCGACCCGCGCGCCGCTGGTCGTCGCCGTGTCCTGGAGGGCGTCATACTTCTGCTGGTCAACGCACCCGCCGAGGATCAGCCCGGCGGCGGCGACGGTCATCGCAACGATGGAACGAAGACTCTTCATGACTCGATTCCTTGCAAGTTCGACGTGGCGGCTCGCCCGTCCATTCCGGGGGCCGGGGGGCCTGGATCGTGCTGGCCTCACTGCCGGCGACGGGAACAAGAGAATACCCTCTCGCCCAAAATGACGCCCACCAACCACAATTCCATCGGCCAATCGAGGCCCGCCGCATGACCGCCCGATGCCGACTCTTCCGCGCCCTCGCCGCCGCCGACTCCCAAGGCGTCATCGCCTCCCCCGCCGCCGTCCTGGTGGAACTGCCCGCCCCTCTCGGTGGGACGGATTTGCAATCCGTCTCCTCCGGTGGGACGGATTCTCAATCCGTCTCTTCAGGTGGGACGGATTTGCAATCCGTCTCCTCCGGTGGGACGGATTTGCAATCCGTCTCTTCCTCCCCGACTTCCCGCCTCCCCACCCTCCTCGCCTCCGGCCGCGCCGCTGACGTCGCCGTCCACGAAGCCGCCGCGAACGCCGCCGTCATCGACCTCCCCACCTCCATCCTCCTCCCCGCCCTCGTCAACGCCCACACCCACCTCGACCTCACCCACATCGGCCCCCAACCCTTCGACCCCGACGAGGGCTTCGCAGGCTGGGCACGCATGATCATCCGCGAACGCCTCGCCGACCCCGCCGAACTCACCGCCTCCGTCAACGAGGGCATCCGACTCTCCCGCGCCGGCGGCGTCGTCGCCCTCGGCGACATCGCGGGAGTCCTCCGCACCGAACCCATCCACGCCCTCCGCGACTCGGGCCTCCTCGGAACCTCCTTCATCGAGTTCTTCGGACTAGGGCAGCGCCAAGAGCAAGCCATCAGCAGCGTGCAATCCCTCCTCCGCACGCTCGGGATGAGCGAGTCTTCGAGCGAATCCCGTGGTACCCGCGTCGGCCTCCAACCCCACGCCCCCTACACCGCAGGCCTCCGCGCCTTCGACTGGGCCTCGCGCCAACAACTCCCCCTCTGCACCCACCTCGCAGAGACCACCTCCGAACACGACTTCATCACACACGCCTCCGGCTCCTTCCGCGCCTTCCTCGAATCCATGGGCCTCTGGGACGACTCCATCCTCACCGAAGTCGGCAAAGGCCTGCACCCCATCGCCCACCTCGCCCCCGCGCTCCGCGCTGCTCCCGGGCGCTGGCTCGTCGCCCACGTCAACGACTGCGACGACCCCGGCCTCCAAATCCTCGCCGAGACCAATACCTCCGTCGCTTACTGCCCGCGCTCCTCCTCCTACTTCCGCAACCACGAATCCTTCGGCCCGCACCGATACCGCGACATGCTCCGCGCCGGCATCAACGTCTGCCTCGGCACCGACTCCATCGTCAACCTCCCCCCCGACGAATCCGACCGCCTCAGCACACTCGACGAAATGCGCTTCCTCTTCCGCCGCGACGCCACCGACCCCCTCACCCTCCTCCAAATGGCCACCACCAACGGCGCCCACGCCCTCCGCCTCGAGCCCGCCCTCTTCCTCCTCCGAGGCCGGCACCCCATCGCCGGCCTCATCGCCCTCGACCTCGCCCACACCGACCCCTCCCTCCCAATCCTCGAACGCGCCATGCTCCCATCGCCCCTTCCGGGGGGGGGGCCACTACTCAACCCGCTCCTCTGAGTCCTTGCGCGCCGGGGGCCGTCCAGTGCGGGTTGAGTCGTGCCGAACCGCTCCACACCACCGAAAATGCACCGCGAACCGCGCGTGGCGAATGGATGGACCCATGCATTCGTCTCACCACTCCCCACCCGCCCCGACCACCATGCCCCGCCTCCCGCGATCCTTCTTCCGCCGAGACTCCGAAACCGTCGCCCGCGCCCTCCTCGGCCGGCGCCTCGTCCGCATCCTTCCCGACGGCACGCGCCTCGCCGGACTCATCGTCGAAACCGAGGCCTACCTCGGCCCGACCGACCGCGCCGCACATTCCTATAACCTCCGAAGAACACCACGCAACGAAGCCATGTACGCCGACGCCGGAACCGCCTACGTCTACTTCACCTACGGCATGCACTACTGCTTCAACGTCGTCTGCGGCAGCCTCGACAACCCCATCGCCGTCCTCATCCGCGCCCTCGAACCCACCGAAGGCATCGAACAGATGCAATCCAATCGTGCCACCGATTCCCTCAAGGAATCGGTGCCGAGCGCCCGCCGCGCCCGCCACCTCACCTCCGGCCCGGCACGCCTCTGCCAAGCCCTCCGCATCGACCGCGCCCTGAACTTCATCGACCTCGCCACCAGCAACGCCCTCTTCATCGAGCGCACGCGCCCAATCCCCCCGTGCTCCATCGCCAAAGGCCCGCGCATCGGCATCGACTACGCCGGCCCCTGGGCCCGCCGACACCTCCGCTTCTGGATCAAACGAAACCCCTTCGTCAGCAAGTAGCCCCGTGCCACCGACCGTGGCTCGCCACGGTAGGTAAGGCAATCTCATGATCCCGATCCTCGGACGCCGAGGTCGAAGGGTCGCCGTGGCGACATGAGTCCGCGAGGCCTCGGATCCCACGGCCGACGAATCCGAGGCATCCACCGATCCTGCAATTGCCCCGGCACGGTCGATGTCCCTCGCACAACCCCATCCCCCCACCCGTATCATCCCGAGCCTCGCCAACTCCCCGCATGCCACACCGCCCACCACAACGCCATCCCTCACTCTGTCGCACATCCTCTCATCGAGGGGCGCATTGGCTGATCCCACCCCTGATCGCCCTCCTCTCCGGCTGCGCTCACACCGCACCCCCCGGAACCCACGGAAGCACGGCCCCGGAAGCCCCGAAAGCCGCCTCCGCACCGACCCAACTCGCCAAGGCCGCCGAACGCCAACGCCGCTCGCCCGACGCCAAAGCCGTCGCCGCCCCGCCCCCGCCCTCCGCGGGGGGGAGCGGTTTGCCGACCGAACTCGCCAATCCGCTCCAGGGCGACGCGCTCGCCTTCGCCGCCGCCTCTCTCGACGAAGCCCTCGCCGCGCTCCCGCCCGAACCGCCTTCTCCCGACCCGGCACCCACATCCGCTCCCACAGAAAACGAGCGGCTCGAATCGCTCCGCGCCTACGTTGTCGGCCGGGCCCAGCGCCTCGCTGGCGAAGACACACAGGCAGAGGCAAGCCTCAAGCAGGCCGTCCGACTCGACCCCAACTCCGCCCAGGCATGGCGCGAACTCGCCATCGCACAGGCATCACTCGGGAATCGAGGCGCGGCCCTCACCTCCTTCCGTCAAACCCTCGCCCTCGATC
This sequence comes from uncultured Phycisphaeraceae bacterium, assembly GCA_964490785.1. Lineage (GTDB taxonomy): Bacteria > Planctomycetota > Phycisphaerae > Phycisphaerales > UBA1924 > JAEUIV01. The sequence goes on along the minus strand of CAZBDZ010000013.1, from coordinate 3,641 downwards.
CCGCCGACTTCGCCGCCCTCGACGCCCTCTCGCGCGCCGCCCTTGACCGCGGCGAATGGGCCGACGCCGCCCGCCTCCTCCAGCGCCTCCGCGCCCAGCCCTTGAGGCACAAAGACGCCGCCCTCCCCGCCATCGTCGCCGCGCGACTCGCACGCGCCCTCGAACAACTCGGCCGCCTCGCCGCTTCCGTCGATGCCATGCGCGATGCCCTCGAACTCCCCGATTCCTTCTCCGACACAACCCAATACCACGCCGACCTCGGCCTGCTCTATCGCCAACGCGGCGATCTCTGGCGCGACGCCGGAGACTCCATGCTCCGACTCGACAACCCCGCCCGCGCGGCCGAGTGCTATGCCAACGCCGCCGGCCGCCCGGCACTGAATCCCTCCGCCATCACCCCGCGCCGCGTCTACGCCCTCATGCGCCAGGGACGCTCCGCCGACGCCGCCTCGATCCTCATCGACGACATCCGCAAATCCCGAGGCCGGGCCGACGACCGCGCCCTCACGCTCCTCGCCCACGTCGCCGGCCACTCGTCCGTAGGCCCGGCCGCCGCCGACGCCATCGACCAACTCCGCGCCTCGCTCGATCCCGCCGACGCCCGCGCCGCCGACGCCGATCTCATCCACGCCAAGGCCGCCTGCCTCCCCGCCAATGACGCAGCACGCCTCCTCCTGACTCACCTCCGCGCCGATCCCACCGACGACGACGCGCTCCGCAACCTCTTCGCCCGCCTCGATCATTCCAAGCCGCGCCAGATCATCACCACCGCCCTCGACCTCATCGACGCCTCTCCGATGAACGAAGGCCGATACACCCGCGCCGCCCTCGTCGGCGAGCCCGACCCTTCGCGCCTCCTTGCCGCCCTCCCCGACCTCCCGCGCGGCCGCGCCGCCTCGCCCTCCGCCGTCCTCTTCAAAGCCCGTCTCCTCGAAGCCGCGGGCGACCTCGCCGCCGCCGAGCAGGAACTCATCGCCCTCCACACCCCCGATGCCCCCGGCGCCGAAGCCGCCGCAATCGCCGCCCGAATCTCCATCCTCTGGCGCCTCGGCCGCGCCGACGACGCCCGCGCCCTCGCCGCGACCCTGAACGAATCGCAAGGCACCGACGTCCGCGACGCCAAGGTCCTCGCCCTCACCGAGATCGGCGACTACCAGGCCGCCCTCGACCTGCTCTCACCGCGCCTGCCTCCCCTCGAACAAGCCGCCGCGAGCGACTTTGATCGTTTCCTCCTCGCCGCGCGCCTCAACCTCAACCTGGGCGAATACAAGAACGCCGAGCGAATCCTCACCGACGCCTCGCGCCTCGATCCCGCCCGCGACGAGCCCTACGCCGCCCTCCTCAATCTCTACTCCCGCACCGGCCCGCTCGCAAGCGAATCCGGGATGATCGCCGCCATCCGCGCCCTCCGCGACAACTGCCCCTCCAGCCCGACCCTCCGCTTCCTCCGCGCCCAGGAGGCCCTCCAACGCGGCCAACTCGACTTCGCCGAACGCGACCTCCTCGATCTCTCCGAGGAATCCCCGGTGCGCCAAGGCGTCGTCGAAGGACTCGTCCGCCTCTGGAAAAACCTCGGCCGAGAAGACGACGCCGAAGCATGGCTCCGCGAACGCGCCGCCTCACGCCCCGACGAATCCGTCTTCACCATCCAACTCGCAGCCCTCCTCGACGCGCGCCGGAAACGCGACGAGGCCGTCGCCCTCCTCGAAGCACGCCTCGCCCGAATGCCCGGCGATGACGACGCCTCGCGGGCCCTCGAATCACTTCTCCGGAGCGACCCATCGCAGCGCGAACGCGCCCAGGCCCTCGCCCGCGCCCGGCTCGCCCGCGCCCCGAAAACCGCCGAGGCCCTGATCGAACTCGCCGAGGTCGCCGCCTCCTCGGGCAGCCTCGACGAAGCCGCCGACGCCGTCCGCCGCGCCCGCGCCCTCACCAACGCTCTCCGGCCCGACGCCGTCGCACGCCTCACCAAGTCCCTCGTTGATCTCGCCTCCGACGCCCTCAAGGGCAAGCAGCCGCTCGACCCCGTCCTCGCCTACCAGCGCGCCATCGTCGAGGCCGCCCCGGACGCCCCGCCCGGCGTCTACATCGTCGGCATCCAACTCCTCGCGCGAACAACCGCCCCCCTCGGCGACATCTACGCCGCCATCGACCAAGCCATCGCCGCCCACCCCTCGCGCCGCACCGAGTTCTACTCCGTCGCATGGGACATGCTCGTCAGCCCGGGCCGCGCCGAACTCACCGGCGAGCAACGCCCCAACGACGCCTTCCTCCTCGTCCAGCACGCCTGTGAAACCACGAAACCGCCCCCCGCGCGCCTCCACGCCATCTGGGTCCTCCAGACCTGGCTCACCCCGCAATCACAGGACTTCGAGTCCCTCGCCCGCGCCATCCAGATCGCGCGCGACAACGACTCCATCGATCCGCTCCTCGACGAACTCCTGAAAAACCTCCACGGCCCCGACGGCCAAGCGCCCGACCCCGCCGAAGCCCTCTACGAAATCGCACTCGCCGTCAATCGCGCGCCGGACCGCCGATCCCTCGTCGATTGGCTCTACCGCGCCGCACTCCGCATCAACCCCGAGCACCTCTGGGTCAACAACAACCTCGGCTACAGCCTCCTCGAAGAAGACCGCGACATCGACCTCGCCGTCCGGTGCATCGAAACCGCGCACCGACTCATGCTCGCCGACCCAGCCATCGGCGAACGCGCATCCATCGTCGACTCCCTCGGCTGGGCGCGCTACAAGCAGGGAGTCCTCCGCGATGAACTCGCCCCCGACGGCACGCTCCTCCGCGAAGGCGCCGTCTCGCTCCTCAAACGCTCCTACGAACAAGCCCCGCTCGAACGCGGCAACGCCGACGCCTTGCCCATCATCACCAACCACTACGCCGACGCCCTCTGGGCCGCGGGCGAGCGCGAACACGCCATCCGCCTCTGGAACGAAGTAACAAAGCACGCTGACGACATCATCCCCCGCCTCCTGGCTCTCGGCGTCCGCGGCTCGGCCTCCCTCATCGAAGAACTCCAGGCCGCCTCATCCACCGCACGAGAAAAAATCGACGCCGCCACCAACGACAAAGAACCCCCCATCGCCCGCATCCACACCCGACCCGCCGAACCGCCCGCCCCGGCCCCGCCGACGGGCATGATTCAATAGATATTGCTCAGTTGAAACGCCATGTCTTCAGCCTGAAGGGCTGGTATTCAATAGCCGTGGGCAGAGCGAGTCTTCGAGCGCCGCCCACGGGAACGTGGCCGTTTTCCCCTCTGCGAGCCTGAAAGGCTCGAACTCGCATCGCCGGTCGCTCCCCAACGCCAACGAGCCGCGGACGACGAACGGGACTTTGGCGCTATCCCGGTCGCACTCCTTCAGAGTGCCAAGAGGGATCTTGGGCCGCCTCTCCGTGGGCGGCGCTCGAACGCTCGCTCTGCCCACGGCTATTGAAGCCGAACCTCTCATACGGATCCCACATGGTTTCCGGGCGTCAGAGAAGCCGCTTCTGAGCGAGTCTTCGAGTCGAAGACCCGCCGTGGCGGGCGAAGAGGCGGATGCCCCCGCCCGGAAGTCTTGTGGGATTCGTATCAGGCTCTGTCTGTTCGGACGCCAATCGGTGTTCGCATTGGCAAAGCACTTGTG
>CAZBDZ010000012.1:0-66311 GCA_964490785.1 uncultured Phycisphaeraceae bacterium | reverse complement strand
ACCCGCAGCACGCTCACCAGCGCCCCCGGCTTGTCGGCGGTCTCAAACATGATGCTGGTTTTGTCGTCGCCGCTGGGTTTGGCGGCCTGCTTCGAGATGACGGCGAAGCGGGTAACGTTGTTCGGGTTGTCCTCGATCTTCTCGAAAAGGACGTCCAATCCGTATATCTGACCCGCGAGAGGCGAGGCGATCGCCGCGCAGCCGCAGGAGGGGTCGCGCTCGAACTCGTCCAGCGCCATTTGAACGGCGCGGCTGGTGCTCGGGGCGGGGACCTGCTCGGCCTTGGGGAACTGGGTCGCGAGCCAGTTGCGGCACTGGTCGAAGACCTCGGGCTTGCTCAGGATCTTCTTCACCTCCCGCGGCTCGCAGGAGGAGAGGAGGGCGTGATGGACTTCGAGGAGGACCTCGGCGTAGATCTTGAGTTCGTGGCCGTGCTCCGCGAAGGCGTCGAGGGATTCGACGATCCCGCCGCCGATGGAGTTCTCGATGGGCGCGAGGCCGTAGTGGCAGTGCCCGCGGAGGACCTCGGTGAAGACACCACCGATGGTGTGGAGGTCCTCGAAGGAGACGGAGTTGCCGAACTGCTTGACGGCGGCCTGGTGGGAGAAGGAGCCGGGCGGGCCGAGGTACCCGATGCGGAGCGGCTGTTCGAGGGCGAACGAGCCGGACATGAGTTCGCGGTAGACGGCCTCGACGGTGCGCGCGGGGAGCGGGCCGGCGTTCGCCGCGAGGACGCGCTGAAGCACCGCCTGCTCCCGGTGCGGGGCGTAGATCGGCACGTTGGTCTCACGCTTCACCCGCCCCACCTCGACGATCAGCGAGGCCCGCTCGTTCAGCAGGCGCACGATCTGGTCGTCCATCCGGTCGATCTCCCGGCGGATATCGTCGAGGGAGCGCGCGGAGGCGGCCTTCGAGGCAGCCGTTTCGCCGGGATTGTGGGGTTCGGTCGCCAAGATTTCACTCCAAGGGTTGAATCGTACAGTTTTCAGGCGGTTTGGCCCGAGTCCTGAATGAAGCGTGTCGGAATCGGAATAATCGCATCGTGCCCGCCTGTCCGATCCAATCCGTTGTCCTTGCCGCCGCGCCGCCCGCGGACCTGCCTTGGTCCGTGTACGTTGCGGCGGGGCTGGCGTTGGTGGTGGGGCTGGTCATCTGGCTGGCTGGGGGGCGGCTGATGCGGCCGGCGTTCATCGCGCTAGGGGCGATCATCGGGGCGTCGCTGGCGCACCTTCTGCCGCAGGGGCTCGCGCAGTGGATCGGGGCTTGGGTGCTTGCGGGGATTGGCGGCGTGGTCGGCGCGCTGGTGGGGTGGCTCGCGTTCCGCGTTCTTGTCGCCAACACGCTCGCCGTCGTCATCGCCGTCGTCAGCGCGCTCGCGGTCGCCGCGTGGGTTCGCGGCGAGGCGCCCGCCGACGATCGGGCGCCCGCCGGCGACGCCACGGGCGAATCTCCTGCTGATGAGTCCTCGCCCGAGGACGGGTCCTTGGAGGAGCGCATCGCGCGTCAACAGATCGAAGGCGCGAAGGGGGCCCTCGCCGACGCGATCGAGAAGGCCAGGGTCGGCATCGAGGAAGCCGCCGCGGAGGATGGCGAGGCCGGAGGGTCCATCGCCGATCTGACGGTTGAGCGCGGCAAGCAGACGGTCAAGGTGTTCGCCGCACGGTCGTGGCAGTCGCTGGTCGCGTTCTGGAATCACGACCTCACGCCTCGGGGGCGCGCGTATCTGCTGCTGGCGCTCTCGCTCGGTTATCTCGGCGGGCTGGTGCTGGGGTTCGCGCTGCCGAAACGGGCGGCGGCGGTAACAACGGCGATGATCGGCCCCGCCGTGTGGATGCCCGCCGCGGCGTACTTCGTCGTGGCGCTCGACCTGCCGGTGGCACAGCGCATCCCCTCGAGCCCGCTGCTGTGGTTGATCGCGTGGGCGGCGCTGGCGGCGATGGGGTTGATGGCCCAGGTTCTGGGGTCGCGGAAGCGGAAGGCCGAGAAGGCCGCGTCGTAGGGTTCGCCGAAGACCACGGCGACTGCGCTCCGCCACGGCCGACTGCGCTCGAAGACTCGCTGCGCTGGCCGTGGCACCCGAGGGCAATCAGTGGTCGGTCGGCATCGGCTGGTGGGCGACGGCTTGCGGCGGCTTCAGCGTGGTCGCGGCGGCGCTGGCGTTCATCAGTCGGCCCGCGAAGGGGAGCAGCGCCACGACGGAGACCGCCGAGAGCACGGCGGCGACGATGCGGGCGCGGAAGGGGTTGCCTCTGATCTCCTCCTCCGTCGGCTGCTCCAGCATCGGGGCGCCGGCGAGGCGCAGGTAATACCACGCCGCCACCGCGGAGTTCAGGCCCAGGATCACGGCGAGGGCGACCTCACCCGCGGAGATGGCGCTCGTGAAGAGGAACAGTTTCCCAGCAAAGCCGAGCAACGGCGGGAGGCCCAGCAGGCTCAACGAGCAGACGACCATCGTCCAGCCGAGGAGCGGATGTGTCCGGCACATGCCGCGGAGGTCGTCGAAGGTCTCGATCTCCTCGCCATTGCGGCGCTCGAAGCAGGCGAGGACGGCGAAGGTTCCGAGGTTCATGAAGCCGTAGCAGAGGAGGTAGAAGAGCGTGGCGGCGAGGCCGTTCTGGCTCATCGGGCCGCTCGCCGCCCCAGGCCCGGCGATCAGGCCGACGAGCATGTACCCCGAGTGCGCGATCGAGGAGTAGGCGAGGACGCGCTTCACGTTGGACTGCAGGAGGGCGAGGACGTTGCCGATCGTCATGGTCATTGCGGCCATGACCCAGAGGAGGACGCGCATCGTCTCGGGAAGCGACGAATGCGCATCGCCGGAGGTCCACCCGACGACGCTCAGCAGGAGCATGAGCGAGATGAACCCTGCCGCCTTGGGCACGAAGGCGAGGAACGCGGAGACGCTGGAGGCGGCGCCTTCGTAGACGTCCGCCGTGTAGAAGTGCATCGGGACAGCGGCGATCTTGAACGACACGCCGACGATCGACATGACCATGCCGACGAGGGCGATGCCGCCGATGCCGCCGGTTTCCGCGGCGCGGGCCGCGAGCACGTCGGCGATCCCGGGGAACGCGCCGTCGCCGAAGAGGAGCGTGGTTCCCGTCGCGCCGTAGAGCATGGCGAACCCGTAGAGGAAAAACGCCGCGCCGAGGGCGCCGAGGAAGAAGTACTTGATCCCCGCCTCCTGGCTGCGCGTTCCGGCGGTGGAGATGCTGACCATGACGTAGGTCGGGAGGCTGACGAGTTCGAGGGCGAGGAAGAGCCAGATGAGGTCGTCGGCCGAGGCGCAGAGCATCAGGCCGGTGAGGCTGAAGAGGATGAACGAGTAGAACTCGGCGCGCGTCGAGCGGATGCCGTCGAAGGGCGATCCGCGATCGATGGCGGCCTCGTAGTCGCGGTCCACCGTGCCGCTGAGCACAAGGACGAGCAGCACGCCCACCGCGGCGACGAGCATCTTGGCGAAGGGCATCAGGTTCGGCAGCAGCGAATGCTCCGGCTGCGGCAGCGACCCCGCCAAAATCCCCGCGATGACGAGGGCCACGACCGAGACCGCCGCGCACGACCGCCGGATGGCGCGGCTCGGCGAGAGGCCCAGCACCATCACCACCACCGTGGCGATGAACAGCACAATCTCCGGCCCGAGGAAGCGGAGTTTCTCGACAATCGGGAGCACGCCCAAGAGGAGACTCATCGCGACACCCCCTTCGATGCAGCCTCAGCAAGCGCCGCTTTGTCTACCCCCCCTGCTACCTCAGGTGGGACGGGTTTGTAATCCGTCTCTCCCCCCTCTACTCCGGCTGTCATCACGCGCTCGGCTGCCTCTTGGGCGTGCGAGAGCGCCGCCGCGACCGACGGTTCGATCGTCTCGATCACCGGCGTCGGAACCACCCCCAGCACGATGCACCCCAGCGCCAGCGGCGCGAGCACCAGGATCTCCCGCCTCGACAAGTCCCGCGGCAGGGCGCCCTCCGCGTGGCCATGCGAACCATGCCCGTGCCCGTCATGCCCCCCCGGCTCCCGCAGCGGGCCGAAGACGACCTTGCCGACCATGTAGAGCAGGTAGATCGCGGCGACGATCATGCCGACGCCTGCGATGGCGGCGTACCACGGGCCGAGGGTCCCCGGCGTTCCGCCGCGGCCGATCTCGGTCGCGCCGGACTGGAACGCGCCCATCAGGCACATGAACTCGCTGACGAACCCGTTCAGCCCCGGCAGGCCGACGCTCGCCATGGCGAAGAAGACCATGAAGAACGCCCAGACGGGCATGGCTTTCGCCAGCCCCTCCATCTCCTGCATCGAGCGGGTGTGGTAGCGCTCGTAGATCATGCCGATGCAGAGGAAGAGGGCGCCGGTCGAAAGGCCGTGGTTGATCATGTAAAGCACGCTGCCCACGCCGCCGACCATGTTGAGGGCGAAGAGCCCGAGCATGCAGAACCCGAGGTGGGCGACCGAGGAATAGGCGACGAGTTTCTTCACGTCGCGCTGCACCCAGCAGATCAGCCCGCCGTAGAGGATCCCGATGATGCAGATCGTGGCGATCAGCCCCGCGTGCTCGACAACGGCCAGCGGCACGAAGGGGAGCACGAAGCGGTACATCGCGTACGTTCCCAGTTTCAGCAGGACACCCGCCAGCACGACCGACCCGGCGGTCGGCGCCTCGGTGTGCGCCAGCGGGAGCCAGGTATGAAGCGGGAAGAGAGGCACCTTGACCGCGAAGCCGCACATCATCGCCAGCAGCACCCACCCCTGTTCCTTGGCGCTCATCCCGCGGGCGGCGGCGGCGAGGGCGTCGATGTCAAACGTCCACCCTCCGGATGCGCCCCCATGCGCCGCGACGGCGGCGACGTAAATCAGCCCCGCGAGGGCGATGATCGACCCCGTGAAGGTGTACAGGAAGAACTTGATCGAGGCCTTGCGGCGGTTCGTCGAGCCGAAGAGAGCGATCAGGACGAACATGGGGACGAGGGTGAACTCGAAGCAGGTGTAGAAGAAGGCGAGGTCGCGCGCGATGAAGACGCCCAGCATCGGGGCCTGCAGGGCGGTGAGCCAGGCATAGAAGGTCCGCGTGTTCTCGGTGATGGCCGACTTCGACCCAAGGACGCAGAGCGGCTGAAGCAGGGCCGTGAGGATCACGAGCCACATCGCCACCGCGTCGAGGCCCCAGGAGAGGCTGATCCCCATCTGCGGAATAACCGGGTAGGCGTGGGCGAACTGGTACGTCGCCCCGGCCGACCAGTCGAAGCGCTGGAACATGCCGAGCGACACGAGCAGCACGGCGAAGGAGAACGCGAGCGCGGTGCGGTGCGCCCGATCGGCCGGGCGGAGCGCGATCAGGAGCGCGCCGAGCAGCGGCAGCGCCAGGATCATCAGCGGGAAATGGCTCACGAGGGTGCTCATGTCAGTTGCCCACCCCCATCACGATCATGACGATGATCAGCACCACCGCCAGCCCGCCGGCCATGCCCACGGCGTAGCCCTGCAGCACGCCGCTCTGGCTCGGTCGGATCAGCCTCGCGAAGAGCCTCGGCAGGAAGCCGAAGAGATCCACAAGCCCGTCCACGATGAGTTTGTCGAAGAGGTGGAAGACGTGCGAGAGGACCAGGAGCGGCGTGCGGATGATGGCGTCGTAGAGTTCGTCCACGTACCACTTGTGCTGAGCCCACCGCGCAATCGGCCCCATGGCCTCGACCATCCCGTCGGCCCGGCTTACGGCCGCGGTCGCCCGGCCCGACAGATGCAGCCGCCACGCCACGCCGATCCCGATGAACCCCACGATGCCGGAGACGTAGTACATGACCTTGTGCGGGTCCATGCCGAGGAACGTGCCGACGTGCTGACCTTCGACGTGGTGCGCGCCGGGCGACTCGACGAACGCCGTCGATGAATGGACCAACGAGCCGACCCAGCCGTGATGCTCCGCCATGACGAAGTAGGTCGGGATTGCGAGGAACGAGCAGACGGCCAGGATGACCAGCACGCTGTTGATCGCCCAGCCGGGCGCGTGCGGATGGAAGTCATGCGTGGCATGGGCTTTCAGCCCATGCTCCTCCCCATGCCCTCCGTGATCTTCGTGGTTGTCGTGGTGAATCTCCTCCCCCGGCTCGTAGTGCTCGGGCCCGATGAAGACGCGGAAGTAGACGCGGAAGGTGTAGTACGCCGTCAACCCCGCCGTCAGGAGGAGGATCCAGCCGATCCACTGGCTCCCCGCGATCACGTCGCCCGGGGTGGTGAACGCCTGCGCCAGGATCATGTCCTTCGAGAAGTAGCCGCTGGTGATGAGCGGGAACCCCGAGAGGTTCAGGCAGCCGACAAGCATCGTCAGCCCGACGATGCGCCAGCCCGGCATCTTCTGCACACCGCTGAGTTTGCGGAGGTCGAGTTGCCCCCCGAAGCCGTGCATCACCGCGCCGCAAGCGAGGAAAAGCAGGGCCTTGAAGAACGCGTGCGTGAACACGTGGAAACACGCCCCCACGCTCGTCATCACCCCCAGCCCCGCGAACATGTAGCCGAGTTGGGATACGGTCGAGTAGGCCATGATGCGCTTGATGTCGAACTGGGCCATGCCGATGGTTGCGGCCCAGAGCGCCGTCAGCGTGCCGACCCACGCGACGATGGTCAGCGCGAAGTGCGACTCGTCAATGAGGAAGAGCGGCATGGTGCGAGCAACGAGATACACGCCGGCCGTAACCATCGTCGCGGCGTGGATCAGGGCGCTCACGGGCGTCGGGCCTTCCATGGCGTCGGGGAGCCAGACGTAGAGGGGTCCCTGGGCGCTCTTGCCGAAGGCGCCGATCATGAGGAGGCACGGAATCGCCCACGCCTGCCACTGGTCCGCGATGGGCCTGCCCGCCGCATCGACGCCCTGGCGGACCATCTCGAACAGCGGGCCGTACTCGACCGTCCCGAAGGTCACGAAGGTGAGAAACACGCCCACGGCGAGGCCGAGGTCGCCGATGCGGTTGACGATGAAGGCCTTCTTCGCCGCCGCCACCGCGCTGGGCTTCTGATAGAAGTAGCCGATGAGCAGGTACGAGCACAGGCCGACGCCCTCCCACCCGAGGTAGAGCAGGAGCAGGTTGTCGCCCATCACGAGGCATGACATCGAGAAGACGAAGAGGGCGAACGCGGCGAAGAACCGGCCGTAGCCTTTGCCCACGTCGTGCCCCATGTACTCGCTGGCGTAGAGGGCGATGAGCGTCGCCAGGCCCGTGACAAAGAGCATCCAGAGCCACGACAGGCCGTCCATGAAGAACCCGAACTGGGCCGAGAGCGTCTGCCCCGGCTCACTCCCCCACGAGGCCCCGATCCACTCGTAGATATGCACGATCTGGGTCGCGTGTCCGGCGCCGTTCCACGATATGAACCCGGCGACCGCGATGATGAACGCCACGCCGAGTGCCGCGACCGTGATCACCGCCGGGAGTTTCGTCCTCACCCGGAACGCGCAGGTCAGCCCGCACAACACGCACGCCGCCAGCGGCAGCAGCGGGATCGCCGCCGGCCACATCGGCCCGGACCCGGCAGCAGCCGCGCCCTGCCCCGCGCCTTCGGACGCGAGCATCAGCCCGTTGATCGACATGTCCATAAGTCCGCCAATCACCTCATCACCTCATCACCCATTCATCTCGGCCCACGCCGCCGCGTCGAGCGTCGCCTTCCGCCGGAAGAGCCACACGACCAGCGCCAGCGCCAAGGCCGCCTCCGCCGCCGCGATCGTCAGCACGAAGATCACGAACACCTCGCCCGTGTGGTTCAGGTGGTACCGGCTGAAGGCGATCAGCGCGATCCCCGCCGCCTGGAACATCAACTCCGTGCAGAGGAACATGATGATCAGGTTTCGACGAGAGACAAAGCCGATCACCCCGATCGCAAAGAGCGCCGACGAGAGGAAGAGGAAGTGGTACAACGTCAGCGGCCCGATCGGGTCGGCGGCGGCGAGGGCGAGGTTGGAGGGATCGAGATTCACGGGAGTTGTCTTGTGGTCTTCGCTTCGGGGCGTTGTTCTTGAGCCTCGGGTCTGAAATCCGGAATCTTAGATTTGAGATACTATATTTGAGATCTGAGATTTGAGATTCCGGAGCCAGGATATTGTGGTTTGACCTCCGCGTGCCGGGGTCTCGTTCGTTCCGCCTTTCTCTGTGTTCTCCGTGTCTCCGTGGTGAACGTCCTCAACGGGCCGCGGCGGCCTTCTCCGCCTCTCCGATCTCGATATGTTTTCGCGCCAGGACGACCGCGCCCAGCATCGCCATCAGAAGGACGACGCCCGCAAGTTCGAGCGCCATCGGATGCTCGGCGATCAGGGTGAACCCCACGCCGTCGAGGTTCTCGGCCCGGAGGTCGTCGGGCAGGCCCGCGACGATCTGGTCGCCCTTCACGACGATGGTCGGCATCGGTCGGCCTCGAACGGCCCGGACTTCGACCCGGCGTTCGGTCTCGCTCGACTCGACGACTTTCGTAATCTGGCCGCCGAACCGTTCCGCGTCGGCGAGGTCGAATCGCATCGTCCGTGCGGCGAGGTCCAGGCGCGAGCCGACGTCGGCGATCTCCGGCCGACGAACACCCATCTCATCCGTGAACAGCCCGAGCCGGTCGTATGCGTCCAGCACTTTCCTCGGCATGCGCCCGAGGAGCGCCTCACCCCGTGCGACGGGCGAGCCGGGCTCAAGCGTTGGCACGCCGCGTGCCATCAGCCCCGAAAGGAGGGCCAGCAACACGAAGCCCACGGCCGCTGCGACCACCGGCTCGCGGGCGTAGCGGTCGTACTCGCTCGCCACCCCCACCTCCTGGCCCTCGGGCGTCTGCTCCGCGAGCATGATGACGAAGAGGTAGGTGATCAGGATCGCCCCGGCATAGATGATCACCAGCGCGAACGCCATGAACTCCGCCCCCAGCATCAGGTACAGCGCGCTCGAGGAGATGATGGTGAGGATGAAATACAGGGCGGCGTAGACCGGCCTGGGGTGCGTGATCACCCGCAGCGCGGAACCCAGCGCGATGAACGCGAAGAGGTAGAAGTAGAACCCGGGGCGATCGGCCCCCGCCTTCAGCCCGAGCGCCAGGAACGCTCCGCCCAGCCCCGCGACGGCGAGCAGGGCCCCCAGAATCTGCGGCGTGGCCCGGGGACGCGGGAGCGCAACGGCCACGCCGATCCCGCCAAGGGCTACGCAGAGGTACATGAAGACAGGGTTCGCCACGAACTCCAAGGGCGGCAGGCTCCCAACTTTCCGGCGGCCCGAGCCAGCCGGTAAGGCGGAGAATAAGGCGGACTCCGAACCTCAGCAACCGCCCTGCCGAGATACCGCCTGGAAAGGCGATGCCACGGCCCCGCTATTGTCTTCGTGCGGGATTCCCATGACCTCGGTCCTGACGCCATCCACAGCACCGGACTCCGCGACGCCGAGGGTTTCTCCTTGGCTCGCCTCCGTCCCCAACGTGCTGACGCTCTCGCGGCTTGTCCTGGCGGCGGCGTTCTTTCTTTCCCTCGAACTGGCCCGTCGGCCCATCCATGATGAATGGTGGCTCTCCGCCGCCGCGGCGCTTTTCATTCTCGGCGCGCTGACCGACGCCCTCGACGGGTGGCTCGCCCGGCGATGGAACGCTGTCTCGGTCTTCGGCCGGATCATGGACCCCGTGGCCGACAAGATCCTCGTGATCGGCGCCTTTATCTACCTCGCGGGTCCCGCCTTTCTTACCACCGTGGTGACGAGGGCCGGCGTGGTCAAGCCGGTCCAGGCCACCGCCGTGGACTCGTGGATGGTCGTGGTGATCCTCCTGCGCGAACTCCTTGTAACCTCGATCCGCGCCATGCTCGAATCCCGGGGCGTTGATTTCTCCGCCGGCCTTTCGGGCAAGGCCAAGATGGTCGCCCAGTCCGTCGCCGTGCCGACCGTTCTCGGGCTGGTGGCCCTCGGCTCGCGCCTGACCGCGGCCAACCCGTACGACCTTCCCCGGCCCCCCATGCCGGACTGGATCAATCTCGCGCTCCGCGCCGTCGTCTGGACGACCGTTGCGCTCACAATCGTCTCCGCCGTACCTTATGTTGTGCGAGGCGCACGGCTGCTCAAGGCGTCGGTGCGTCTTGAGTCCTGAGCCTGACGCACCCCGATGCTCGACGCCCCCAAGAACAAACTCCGCGCACCCCTCTTTCCGCTCAACGCGCGAACCCTCGCCCTGACCTCGCTCGGCCTCGGGTTCCTTCGGCCCGCGCCGGGCACCTGGGGCTCGCTCCCGCCGCCGGCGATCGCGTTTGTCCTGCTCGCGTCGGGTGCGGCGGCGGGCACCGTGAACGCCACGCTGGTCTTCGTGCTCGCGGTGACATGTCTCCTGTGCATCGCCCTCGGCTCCTACGCCGAGGAACGCTTCCGTCGCAAGGACGCAGCCGAAGTCGTGATCGACGAGACAGCGGGGCAGTGTCTGCCCTTGCTGTTCCTGCCATCGGCTTTGATCGAAGGGGCGAACCGCTCCCTGATGGTCGCGGCCCTGTGCGGCGGGGCGTTTGTTCTGTTCCGGTTCTTTGACATCGTGAAGCCCTGGCCGGCGCGACGGCTTGAGTCTCTGCCCGCCGGGTGGGGCATCCTTGCCGACGACCTCGTCGCCGGCCTTTACGCCGCGGCCGTGATGCAGGCGGGCGTGCGTCTGGTGGCGTAGCCTTCGGCGCAGCATGCCTTGGTGCCTTCTGCCTTGATGCCTTTCTTCCCGATTACACTGCCCGCGTGTCGCTCCTGCTCGCCACGAATCTCGTCAAGACCTACGCCTCGCGGCGAGTCGTTGACGGCGTGTCGCTTCGCGTTGAGCCCGCCGAGATCGTGGGACTGCTCGGGCGAAACGGCGCCGGGAAGACGACCTCGTTCCGCATCGTCATGGGCATGATCGACGCCGACGGCGGCACGGTGGCCTTCAACAACAGGGACATCACCCGCCTCCCCATGTACCGCCGGGCGCGCCTCGGCATGGGGTATCTCTCGCAGGAGCCCTCGATCTTCCAGAGGCTCACGGTCGAGCAGAACCTGCTCGCCATTCTCGAAACGACAACGAAGACGCGCCGGCAGCGGGCGGCCCGCTGCGCGGAACTCCTCGACCAGTTCGGCCTGACGCGCAAAGCCCGCGACCTCGCCCGCACCTGCTCCGGCGGCGAGCGCCGCCGCCTCGAAATCGCCCGCGCGCTTGTTACCGATCCCGCGCTCATCCTGCTTGATGAGCCTTTCTCCGGCGTGGACCCGCTCGCCGTCGAGGACCTCCAGAAGGAAATCCGCCGCCTTGCTTCCATGGGCATCGCCGTCCTCATCACCGATCACAATGTCCAGCAGACCCTCCGCGTGTGCGACCGCGCCTGCATCATCAACGAAGGCCGGGTTCTCCGCGAAGGCACGCCCCGCGAACTCATCAACGACGACCTCGTGAAGCGTTCCTACCTCGGCTCCCTCTTCCGCGGCGACGAGTTCGACGATCATCCCTCCTTCATTCCGTTCGCCGCGCGCCGCCCGGCGGCGCCCTCGGCCCCAACTCCAACCCAGCAACTCAAATGAGCCACACCCGCAGCAACCTGCTTCCCCGAGGCCCGTCCGCCCTCTCCTCGCCGCTGTGGCTCGCGGTCCTCCTGCTCCCCGCCTGCACCGAGCGCCGCATCCACATCACCAGCGACCCTTCAGGCGCCCTGGTCGCCCTCAACGACGTCGAAGTGGGGCGCACCCCGTGCGAAGTCGATTTCACCTACTTCGGCGTGTACGACGTCCGGCTCAAGAAGCCCGGCTACGAGCCGCTCATCACCAAGGCCGAGGCCGAGCCGCCCTTCCACGAATGGCCCGGCATCGACCTCGCCGCCATGGTCATCCCCGCGAAGAAGCGCACGCGCATTGACTGGCACTTCACGCTCCAGCCCTCGGTCGAGGACCGCGACGCCCTGCTCACGCGCGCCCGCGAACTCCGCGGCACGCTGGACACCTCCACCGAAGCGCCTCCGAGTCCGTAATAGGCGCCGCGCCGCATCAGCACGGGATTCGCTGCGCGGAGCCCCCGCTCATCGCGAGCGCGGGCACGAATGCGGGTTGATGGGTATCAGCACGCAGCATCAGGCAGCCCGTCACCCCGAATCCCCCTCCGTCCACCATTCCACGGCCCTGGCGGGCACGCCCACCACCCTTTCCCCGTCCTTGACGTCGCGGACCACCGCCGCGCCGACGCCGATGATGCAGCCGGAGCCGATCCGGACTCCCGGCCGGACCGATGCGCCCAGGCCGATCAACGTGTCGCCCCCGACGCGCACGTTTCCTCCCAGCGCCGCACGGGGGGCGACATGCACGTTCCGCTCCAGCCTGCAGTCGTGCTCGATGATCGCACCGGTGTTGATGATGCAGTGCGGCCCGATGGTCGCGCGCCCCTGCACGACGCCCGTCGCCCCGATGAACGTCCCCTCCGCCACCGCCGCCGAAGGCGACACATGCGCCAGCGGATGCACGACCGTGGCGAAAAGCCCGCCCATCTCCCGAAGCAGGCGGGCCCGCACCTCGAGCGAACCCAGCGCGATGATCGCCCGCGCCGCGTCGTCCGCCCCCGCGCGCAACTCCGGGATCGAGCCGAGCCTGGGCGTCTGTTCGTCCACCACCGCCGCGGGATCGTCGTCGAAGAACCCCAGCACGCGCCATCCCTGGGCCCGCGCGGCTTCCGTAACGACCCACGCGTGCCCGCCGCCGCCGATCACCAGAAGTTTTCCCAACTCAGGCCGTCCCATGCCGACAGCCTACGAAATCCCCCCTCACGCCGCTGTCTCCTGCTCCGCGATGAAGCGGATGCACATCGGGTAGCGGTAGTATTCCCCGCGATTCGCCGCCATCGCCCCGCGCACGCATCCGACGATGTTCAGCACGCACAGGAACAGCCATCCGACGGCGAACAGGGGCGACGCGAGCCCGAGCGTCGCCGCCGTCATGATCGCCAGCGCGATCGACCCGCCGATCGAGTACACCAACTGGCTCAACTGGAAGTTCACCGCCTCGCGCCCGTGGTCATTCAGGAAGGGCGATTCCTTCGCCTTGATGCGCCACATGATGATCGTCGCGATCAACCCGCCCAGCGGCACGCCGCCCGACGCGATCGACACCATGCCGACAAGATGGTTGAACAGTGCATAGGTCCGCTCGCCCGAATCGGCGCTCGCGTCCCTGAACCGCCCACTTTGACGATCTTGATCCGCCATGGCGCACGTTCCCGCGTTCAATGTTCATCCTCCAGGCCGGCCCCCGGTTTGTCCACTCGATTATTCGGAACGCCGTCGGCGCCCTTTCACCGGGCCAACGATGGCCCGCCCGGCGGCCCCGGGCCGCGGTCCCGACACACCGGGCTAGCGAGGCCGGGGCACTTCTCCTGAAGTCGCCCCCCGGCAGCGCCGATAACGCCCCTATCGCGCCTGTGTTGCGCGCCCCGCATTCCACGGAGATACACCCATGTTGCACACGCTCGTCCGCACCGCCCGCCGTTCCGCCGTGGCCGGCTTCGCCGCCGTGGCCCTCGCCTCACCCGTCGCGCTCGCCCAGTCCGAGCCCATCACCGAGGACAACGTCATCTCCGGCACGATGGACATCGACTTCGCCACGCGCACGCGGCTCGACACCACAGGCGACCTGCGCCAAGGCTCGCCCGCCCTCGGCGTTCAGGACCTCTACAAGTTCGACTTCAAGGTCGCCCAGACCACCCAGTTCACCGGCGAGATCAATCGCCAGCCCAACCTCTATTCCAAGACCCTCCAGCGGCGCAAACAGGACGCCTCGCTCGGGTTCAGCATCGACCTCGCCGTGCTGAACCCCAAGGACCCCAAGCAGAAGAAGACCGTCGGCAAGTGGGTGGGCATGGTGCCCATCGACGCCGCCAGCGGCGCGTTTGACCTCATGGGCGGCGCGTCGCACGAGCGGCCGCTGCGCATCTCCGTCGACGCCGTGGGCAAGGCGACCGCCTTCCAGGACCCCTTCGCGGGCCGCCTCGTCGGCAAGGCCGAGAAGAAGGAGACTCTCGCTTCGTACACGTTCAAGCGCCTCGTCGGCAACAAGACCGTCTCGATCACGGTCAAGCAGTCCGACCCGATGCGTTTCGACAGCATCGCCCTCGCCAAGGGCCCCTCCGAGAACTACGCCCGCACCGTTGTTACGGGCCGGCTCGACTACGACTACGAGACGGGCAACTGGTACACCGACGGCATCCGCTTCCGCTACACGCTCGACGGCAAGGAGTATGAGGACACCGTGACCGGCTCCATCAAATGGATCGAGGACGCCGACCGCGCCGTCAACGGGAAGGGCTACTACGACTTCAACCTCCGCTGGAACGAGGAGAAACACAGGACCTCGGGCAGCGAGGCCAAGGCGTTCGAGGCCATGAGCGACGAGGACGCCTTCTTCGCCGTGGACAACTCGATCCCCTGCATGACCGGGCGCATCACCTACGTTGACAACTTCATCCCCGGCTCCGAGACCCCCGCCTCCAGCAAGGTGGCCTACGCCCTCAACTCCAACAAACTCACGAAGCAGCAGATCATGAACTTCTTCAAACTCTGGATGCTCTGCGTCGGCCCGACGAACGACGAATAACCCGAGACTCGGCGCCACCGGCGGCTCGCCCGCCGGTGCGCCCTCCGACCAACCCTCAGCACCCCGGGAAAGGAAGCCAAACAGACCGAATACGCACCAGACTCCAATCGGCTTGCACCAGAAGTCCGTCGGCCGCGTATAGAAGCCGCGGGGGTGATGGACGGATCGAGGCCGCTTCGGGACACTTGTTGTGCGTATGACACTCCTTGCCGACCTGCCCGCATCGCCGGCGTTTGACCGGTGGGTTCTGGAGCAGCCCCTTCCCGTGGCGGCGGTGTGCGGCGTGCTTGGGATCGCCGTCGGGCTGACGCTCGCGCGGCAGGGGGAGCACCGGCGCGGGATGGTCGCGGGGATCGTCCTCGTGCTCGCCGGAGCGGCGGTCCTCGCGACAGGGGCGCTCGTGGAGACGACGCGCGAGCGGCTGTCGGCGACGACGGCGGAACTCGTCCGCTGTGCCTTCGCCGCCGACGCGGAGCGCGCCGAGACCCTGATCGCCGATTCGCTGGTGGTCGCCTCGGCGGGCGATGCGTTCGAGTCGCTGTCCAAGGACGATCTTGTCGGGGCGATCAGGGGCTTCGAGGCGTTCGGGACCGAGGAATGGAGCCACAGGCCGCGCGGCGCCTCGATCGACGGCGAGGGGATCGGCCGAACTCAGTCCACGATCCGCGTCAAGGCGGTGTACCTCGGCAACCAGACGATGCCCAGCACTTGGGAGTTCACATGGAAGCGCCAGCCGGACGGGCGCTGGCTGCTGACTCGGCTGGAGTGCGTGTCGATGTGGGGACAGCCGCCGCGGATCGACTGGGAGCGTGATGTTCGCGTGCTTGCGGGGATGAAAGGCCGTCGGCCGAGAACCGGATTGAGCCGCGATGCGCATTGAGATCCCGACAACCGACGACCTGTGGCGGCTGTACCTGGATTGCCGGTACCGGAACCTGTACGAGCCCTTCGGCTTGCCGCCGTCGGTGGCGACGAGCGCGCTCGATTCGCCGAGGGAACGGGAGGATGTCCTGCACCGGATGGTCCTGGCCGACGGGGCGGTTGCCGCGTGCGGCCGGCTGGACTTGCAGCCGGGGAATCCGGCGGGGCCTTCGTCGCAACTGCGGTACTGCGCGGTGGACGGCCCATTCCGCGGGAGCGGGGCGGGACAGTTCCTGCTGCGGCACTTCGAGGCGGAATCGCTCGCGCGCGGGCTGCCAAGGTTGTGGATGGAGGCGCGGACGGCGGCGGTGAACTTCTACGCGCGGCTCGGGTACGTCGATGTCGGCGAAGGGCCGACGAAGTACGGGTGCATCCCGCACCGGATCATGGAGAAGAGGCTGGAGTGATCGAGAATCAAGCCGCGCCGAAATGTCATTCCCGAAGCGGGCGATGATCCTCGATTCGCATTCTCTCTTGGACGGCCGCGAGAATACGAGCAAGAGTTGGGCCCTTGACGTAGCCAACTGGCGGGCTGCTCAGGCGCTCTCTCCGAATTGGGAAACCCCACCGTGGCAAGGCCCAAGTCCGAGCGGGAAGCCCGGTCGTAGCCCTTCGATCCTTGGCGCGGGATGGCACTTCGATCTTGTCCGAATCCCGTACCCCTTCTTTTTCCGGGGACGTCGTGCAAACGACCACGCGGAGCATCCCTCCCCTCTCGATCTCTGCGCGGGAGGAGATCACGATGACCGGACGTACCTTGGATTCGCCGCCGTCGATGGGCGGGCAGTCAATGAAGTAGATCTGACCCTGTCGGAACTCCGGAGCACTTGGCACGCCCGGCGATCATATCAGCGAGCGGTCAAAGCGAATCCTGACCTGTCGCCTCGCGGCATGCGCGTTCGGACTCGGCCGATACAAAGTCGTAGTTCGCATTAAACCAGTTGTTGAGCTCCCGAAGTGTCGGGAGATCACGGCGCCCCCGAGTACGAGACCTCTTCACCCTCTTCCATTTCACGGTGATAGTCTCAATCGAACCCGTTGAGGCAAGCAACGCTGCTCTCGGGGATTCGAGGATCGACTGGAGTGTTCTCTCGCTCATCGGGGTGACTCGGGGGCTGGCACGATCACCACATGGATCGGTGATTGGGCCAGAATGACGCCTTCGTTTCGCGCTACGAACCAATAGATGCCGTCCCGTTCAATATCGAATGGGATGATCGGGACACAGAGTGTATGAACCCCGAGCGGGTCTTTTCGATCCGGAATTTCGGCCCGAAACTGAAACACCGGCCGGTCGGTCCTCGCCTCTTCAAGGCTGACCTCCAACATCTTGGGGCCGTGCACGCTTTGCACCCGTATATAGGCCACATACCCACCGAGTCTGATCGGCAGTTTCCCAACGACAATTGTCCCGATAATCCCCTGGAGGGTGTGCTTGGCTCGTCCTTGACTGATGAGCACGTCGTCGCAGAGAAGGATGCAGTTGCATGTAGGCGGCACCCGCGATTTCGATCCGGCTTTGTCCGAGCCGCGCTTTGCCATGCACCCAGCCTACTCGAAGCCCGCCCTTACGCCTGCGCGATCGCCCCGCTCCGGCGGGAATCGGCGATGTAGGGCTGGAGGTTGTCGCCGGGGCAGACGGTCTGGCCGAGTTCGCGGTGGGTGAAGACCTTGCCCGGGGGGATGCGGTAGCGGCTCATCTGGGAGGCGACGAACCGGTCGAGGGCCAGCAGTTGGGCCTGCGAGGGTCGCTGGAGCATGAAGTTCCCGAGGCAGCAGATGCCGAGGTTGCCCTCGTTGGTCTTGGCGACGTGGGCCCCCTGCCACTCCAGCGGCCGCCCCTGCCAGACGCGGCCGGCGGGGTCGATGAGGTAGTGGTAGCCGATATCGCCGAAAGGCTCGCCGGGGCGGTTGAGGTGGGCCTTGCGGATCTGCTCAAGGCGGGCGGCGGCGGCGGCCTTGTCGGTCGAGGTGAAGTCGTCCATGCCGTCGTGGTGGAGGGTGATGCGGTAGTAGGGCTTGGCGCGGTTCATGCGTGCGGGGATGACGCCGCCGCGGGCCCACTCGGAGCGCGGAATCACGCCGCCGGGGAGTTGGATGGACTGCTTGCCGGGCGTCGGCGGCATGGGGCGCGGGGCGGGGGGCGGTCGGCTGAGCCCGCCGTCGGGCCAGTCCACGGAGGGGAGCGCGGCGGCCGACTTCCGGCTCGACCCGCATCCCGTGACGAGCGCCGCGGCGGCGCCGAGACCCGCCGCCGACACCGCCGCGCGGACGATGAGATCGCGCCTGGAAACCCCTGCCATGTGGATGTTGTCGTTCACCGTTTCTCCATCGGGCATTGCGGCGGCAAGGCTTGATAGTACTCAGGCCCGGACGCGGGAGCCGTGCCACCGACCGTGGCCTTGCACGGTCGGTGTTCCGCCCCGCCTCGCACCGACCGCTCAGAGCCGCGGTCGGTGGCACGGATCTTGACCCTCCGGCCGACGGCGGCCGGAGTTGATGCCGCCCCGTAGGACTGATTCCGGTCCGCCGGAATCAGTGCGGCCTACGCGGATGCGGCCGCCTCACGCTCTGATTCCCCGCGGACGGGGAATCCGTGGGACGCGATTTGGATTCAAGGCCGCCGGGCCGGGTCAAGGACACACCGCGTTGAAGTTCGTAAGCACCTTGGTGATGTCGGCGAAGTTCACGGCACCGTTGTCGTCGGCGTCGCCGGGGCAGGGGGGCGCGAGCCGCACTCCAAGTATCGCGGCGGAGGAAACAACACTCCCGAACTGGTTGCTCACGACGCAATCATAAAACCCCGCGCTGGCCTGAGTAGCCAGGATAGTCACGCTCGACGAGGTCGAACCCGAAATGGATCCGCCTTCGATGAGCGGCACACCATCACGGCGCCACTGATAGGCAAGGGCGCCATCGCCAGTGGCGGTGATGGTGAAGTTCGCCTCGCCGCCGATGGGAAGCAGGAGTGCCGGCGGCATCACATCCTGCATGATGATTGGGGGGGTCTCACAGCCGTCGATCTCGAGGATCCAGACAGCGCCCTGCTCAAAGCCTCCGTCGTTGTCGCCATATGCTCCAACGGCAAGGTCGGTCAAGCCGTTGCCATTGAGATCACCGAACGAAACGATGCCGAAGCCGAAATAGTCAAAGCTGTGGAGCGGGCCGGTGAAGCCGCCGGAACTGGAAGAGATCTTCTGCTCGGCTCTGACGGTGCCGTTGCTGTTCAAAAACAGAATGTAGACCGCTCCCCGGTCGCTGCTGCCACCGTCGTCGTCGAGGTTTGCTCCGACGGCGAGGTCGCCCACACCGTTGCCGTCGATGTCTCCGATCGAAGCCGCGCTGATCCCAAAGTTATCGTTGTCATTCGTGCCACTGAAACCGCCGGTGGTGGAGGAGATCTTCTGCTGGGCCCGGACGGTACCGTTGGTGTTCATGAACAGGATGTAGACCGCTCCATAGCCCCCGCCTCCGTCATCATCGCCGACTGCCCCGACGGCGAGGTCGGTCACACCGTCGGCGTCAAGATCGCCGAGCGAGGCCACACTAACCCCGAACAAATCGTTGTCGTCGAGAGGACCGATGACACCACCGGCGTTATTGGATATCTTCTGTTGGGCTCGCACGGTGCCGTTGGTGTTCATGAAGAGGACGTAGACTGCCCCGCGATCGGAGCCTCCGTCGTCATCGAGGTAAGCGCCAACGGCAAGATCGGTGACTCCGTCGCCATCTAGGTCGCCGAGCGAAGTCACAGTAGCGCCAAACTGATCATTGTTGTCGAGCGGCCCTGTGAAACCGCCGGTGGTGGAGGATATCTTCCGCCAGGCTCGCACAGTGCCGTCAGCATTGAGAAAGAGGACATAGATTGCCCCTCGGTTAGCGCCTCCGTCGTCATCGAGGTAAGCGCCAACGGCAAGATCGGGGACTCCGTCGCCATCCAGATCACCGAGCGAGGCAACGCTCTCGCCAAGTCGGTCATCGTTGTCAAGCGCGCCGAGCAAGCCGTTGGTGGCCGATATCTTCTGGTGAGTCCGGACGGTACCATTGCTGTTCATGAAAAGGATGTAGACCGCCCCACGGTCCGAACCTCCGTCGTCATCGCGGTTTGCCCCGACGGCGAGGTCTGTCACGCCATCGCCGTCGAGATCGCCAAGCGAGGCCACGCTGATACCGAACTGATCGTCAGAATCGAGGAACCCCGGCAACCCGCCAGCGAGCTCGGAGATCTTCGCCTGCCCAACCACCACCCCTGCTTCCGGACACTCCGGTACGCCAGCCAGGACGGGCCAACTCGGAAGTCCACTGAGCAGCCACAGTGCCAAAAACGCCGACATCACTGTTGCAGGCATCGATTCCTCCTCGCCATAGAACTTGGTTGGGATTATTGCAACTCTTCAGCCATCTGCAAACCTCCGACCCAAACAGAAGCCGACGCACGCCCGGTGGTTCGATGGGGTCGACATTTGGCGTGAGCACGGGCGCCGCGGAGAGTTCGGAGATTGTCGGCGGGTGGCGTTGATTCTACCCCGTGCCACTGATTCCGGTCCGCCGGAATCAGTGCGGCCTTCGCGGGTGCGGACGCCCCACGCGCAGATTCCCCGCGGACGGGGAATCCGTGGGACGAGATCGGATTCAATGCCGCCCGCCCGGCGAACACCCCTCCGGGGGCCGTTGAAGCGGCGGACGCCACGAAGGCCGCCGCCAAGAATGCACTTGCTCATCCGTCACCCCTTCCAGGCCTTCACGGGCGGGTGGGAGCGGGGTGTACTCCGTGCCCGGGCCGTGCTTGTGGTGCCGAGGGTTGGTCGGCGTGCCCGTGGGAATCATGCCGCGCGGCGGCGTGCGGGGCAATGAAAATCTCGACGGAATCTCGGATCACCACGATTTGGGCGCGCGAAAGCGGTCATACGGGCACCACGGGGGGTGCGGGGCGTGTCTTTGGGTCGGGGATTCCCTA
This sequence comes from uncultured Phycisphaeraceae bacterium, assembly GCA_964490785.1. GTDB lineage: Bacteria > Planctomycetota > Phycisphaerae > Phycisphaerales > UBA1924 > JAEUIV01. The sequence continues at coordinate 45,857 of CAZBDZ010000012.1, read as the reverse complement.
TCCATTGAGGGGGAGGCGGGGGCGGCGGGTGGCAGAGGCGGTTGTGCCATGTCGCCCGGCCTCGCCGAAGACGGCGAGACCGGGGCAGCCGGTTTCCTTGATTTCGGTGAAGAGTGCCGAGCGCGATGCAAAGGCGTAGAAGGGGTGGAGACGGGTTACAAACCCATCCCACCGAGAGGGAAGAGACGGGTTGCAAACCCGTCCCACCGAGGCGCGGTAGGCATGGTGTCGGGCGCGCTCGCGCGAGGGTCGTGGCCTTGCGCGGTTGGTGTTCCCGCGGTCGTTCGCACCGACCGCCCAAGGCGGCGGTCGGTGGCACGTCGTCGGCACGCTCGGACGCTCCGGGAACGCCTGACGGCATGCCGGGCGGCGGCATTATCATTCCCGCCCCATCCGCGAGGCGATCAGGCCACCCTTGAAGGAGACTCGGACCACAATGCGGACGCCTTTGGGCGTGCAGTACCTGCCCCAGGCTTCGACCTTCGCGGTGTATGCGGAGGCGGAGGCGGTTCGGCTTCGGCTGGTGCATGCCGGGTCGCGTGTGGCGCGCGCGCACCCGATGCGGGCGGTGCGGGGCGAGGCGGGGGTGTGGGCGATCACGCTCGAGGGGGATTGGCGCGGATGGGCGTACTCGTATGAGATCGAGCGCGAGGGGCGGACGCTCGCGGACATCGTGGACCCGTGGGCGAAACTGGTGCGCGAGGGGCGGGGGTACGTCGTGCATGAGACGACTCCTGTGCCGCCGGGGCCGGAACTGCATCCGGCCGACGCGATGATCTACGAGTTGCACCTGCGCGACTTCACGCGCGATCCGTCGTCGGGGGTGCGGGCCGACTGGCGGGGGCGGTACCTCGGGCTGGCGCAGACGGGGACGCGGCTGGAAGGGTCGTCGTACTCGACGGGGCTGGATCACATCCTCGAACTCGGGGTCAACGTGGTGCAGTTGATGCCGGTGCATTCGTTCGCGCTGCCCTATCACCCGGAGTACGAGTGGGGGTACATGCCGAACGATTACAACGCGCCGCACGCGGGATACGCGGCGGGGGTGGACCTCGAGGCGCCGATCCGCGAGTTCAAGCAACTGGTCTCGACGCTGCACAAGCAGGGGCTGTGCGTGACGCTGGACGTGGTCTACAACCACACGGCAGAGAAGTGGCCGAGCCGGCTGCGGTCGTTCATGGCGCTGGCGCCGAAGCAGTATTTCCGCTGGAAGCCCGACGGCGCGCCCTCCGACGGGAGCAACTGCGGCAACGAGTTCCGCTCGGAGTCGCAGCAAGGTCGGCGGTTCATCGTCGAATCGTGCAAGTACTGGGCGACGGAGTTCGGGATCGACGGGTTCCGGTTCGACCTGATGGGGCTGATCGATGTGGAGACGATGGAGCAGGTGGTGCGCGAGGTGCGGGCGATCAAGCCGACGATGCTGGTGTACGGCGAGCCGTGGGCCGGCGGGCCGACGATCATCGAGGTGAACGGGAAGGGGAAGCAGCGCGGCAAGGGTTGGGGGGCGTTCAACGACGACTTCCGCGACGGGTTCCGCGGCGAGGTCTTCAAGCCGAAGGACCCTGGGTTTCTCGCGGCGGGGAAGCACGCGGACCGGTGCAAGGGGGCGATCCTCGGCGGGGTTGCGGCGTGGACCGATTCGCCGTCGGAGTGCGTGAACTACATCGAGTGCCACGACAACCACACGCTCGCGGACCGGATCGCGCTGACCACGCCGCCGGAGACGCGCGTGGGGTACCGGCAGCGGATGGAGATGAACCTGATGGGGGCGGTGGCGCTCTTCACGAGCGCGGGCGTCCCCTTCATCCATTCGGGGCAGGAGTTCGGGCGATCCAAGGACGGCGAGGACAACACCTACAACCTCGGCGACCAGATCAACAACATCCGCTGGCACGATAAGGCCGATCGGCACGCGATCTTCACGTTCTATCGCGCGATGATCCGCCTCCGGCGAGAGCACCCGATGTTCCGCCTGCGGACGAAGGAGGAGGTGCTGCAGGCGGTGAAGTTCCTCGACAACGGGCTGGGGCTGAAGATGCCGGAGGGGACGCTGGCGTGGCAGGTGGCGGACGCCGGCGGGACTGATGCATGGGCCGCGGCGGTGATCGCCCTCAACGGCGCGCACGAGGCGCGGACGATCCCGCTGCCGGAGGGGCTGTGGCGCGTCGCGGCGATTGACGGTCGCATCGAGCACGGCAAACCCGAAGCGGCGGGGACGCTCGAACTCCCGCCGCATTGGAGCGCGGTGCTGTATCGGGCGAGATAGGCGAGGGAGAGTACGAGCGGGCGCCACGACCAGCGCGGTCGGTCGTGGCGACATGCCCTGTGCGCCCGCTCCTGCGGCGGTCTTGCATGATACGAATCCCACAAGACTTCCGGGCGGGGGCATCCGCCTCTTCGCTCGAAGACTCGCTCAGAAGCGGCTTCTCTGACGCCCGGAAACCATGTGGGATCCGTATCAGAACCGACCGCCAGCACCCTTGGGAGATCCCTCGATCGCCCGCGCGTACATCACCTCGAACTGCTTCAGCACCTTCGCCGGTGCGAGGTCGCGGAAGACCCACTCGCGGCCCTTGCGCCCCATGTCGGCGAGCGCGTTGCGCTCCGCGAGCAGCCTCGCGACGGCGTCGGCGGTCGCCTCCGGCGTCGCATCCGCGATGAGCGCGCCGCCGCTGGACTCGAGTTCGGGCCAGATATCCACGCCCTTGGTTGTAACAACCGGCGTGCCGCAGGCGAGTGCCTCGACGAAGACGAAGCCGAAGTTTTCCTGGCTCGTCGGCAGGACGAAGAGGTCCGCGGCCTGGTAGAGCGAGAGTTTCTCAGTGTCCACGACCTGTTCGAGGAAGAAGGCCCGGTCGGCGAGGCCGAGGTCGCTCGCGAGGCGCTTCACGGACTCGACATAGCCCGCCTCGCCGCGGCCGGCGATGAGGATGTTGGCGTCGATGCCGCGCTTCCTCAGCAATGCCCCCGCGCGCAGCAGCGTCTCCAGCCCTTTCTTCACGTGAACGCGCGACAGGAAGAGCAGGTTTGGCCGTCCGCCCCCGGAAGGGCCCAGCATCGGAAACTTCGCCCGCGCGACCTCCGGCCCCGGGAGCGCCTCGAAGGGGCGAAGGTCCAGCAGGTTCGGAATCACCACGCCCCGGCCACGGGGAAAGTGCTTCCGCGCCTGCTCATGCTCCGCCTCGGCGGTGAGATGAACGAACGCGGCCCCCTCAAGCCAGCGGCGCACGGCCAACGAGAGGAAGAGCCTCTTCTTCAGCGCCTTCTGTCCCATGCACCAGTCGTCGAGCATGCCGCGGACGCTGACGATGTAGGGGATGCCGCGTCGCCGCGCCTCCGCCGCGACCTGCACGTTGCAGACGTCCCACACGCCGTGCAGATGAACCACGGCCGCGCCGTCGATGAGTTCGCCGATGCGGCGGCTGGCGTCGCGCGGCAGGGTCTTGCCGGGGTAGTACCGCGCCGGGACGTGGACCATCCAGGGCCGGCCTTCGGCGCGAGTCTGCGTCCACGCCGGGGGCACGCCCGACGCCTCCGCACAGATCAGGCCGACGTCGTGCCCCTGGAGCGCGAGGGCCGCACACAGGTCGATCGTCGCGCGGGCCGGGCCGCCGACCTCGGGCTTGGTGGAATAGAGGTAATGGACGATGCGCATGGGGGGCATGCCGGTCAACATCCTCCGCCCGCCGCGCTGAACTCCCGCTTCTTCATCGCCTTGGCCGGCGTCCCGGCGCAGACCTGCCACGGGGGCAGGTCCTTGAACACGCTCGACCGCGCCCCGACCACGCACCCGTCGCCGATCGTGACGTTCGGCCCCACGAAGACGTCGGCGGCGAGCCAGGCCTCGTTCCCGATCGTGATCGGCGGGCGCAGCAGCGGCAGGTCGGGCTTTGTGTAGTCGTGCGTCCCGGCGCAGAGATGCACGTCCTGCGAGAGCGAGGCGTTGGATCCGATCGAGACCTTGCCCAGGCAGTAGATGATGGCGCGATCACCGATCGACGAGTTGTCGCCGATGGAGAGGTTCCAAGGCTGCTCGACCTTGACGGAAGGGCGCACGCGCACCGCGTGTCCGACCCGCGCGCCGAACAGCCGCAGCAGGCCCCGCCGCACGCCGTACCAGTTGTGAAACGTCCACGAGAACATCGGCTGCCCGACGAGCGTCCACAGGGCGCGCATAAGTTTCTCGCGCGTCGTGTAGGGGCTGACCGATCGGCCCGTGGTGTCGCGGCCCCCGGGGGGCGCGTGCGCGGGGTTGGCGGCGGGGAGGCTCATGGGCTCAGGTCCATTCTCTTATACACGAGTGCTTCGCCGGTCCGTGCCGAATCACCCATGACAGAGGAGCCTGAAAGGCCCAGATTCACCAGCCGCGGGCAGTGCGAGTCTTCGAGCGCGGACCACCGAACACGCGGCGATTCCTCTTCTTCGAGCCTGTAAGGCTCGAACTCGGGCGCCACCCATGATCCGCGTAAGACCGATGGGGCGCAGCAGGCGCGCGAGTTCAGGGCGCGGTGCATCACCCGTCGCACGCCTTCGGAGTGCCCAGAGGTGTTTGTGTTCGGCTTTCCGGGGGCGGCGCTCGAAGACTCGCTCTGCCCCCGGCTATGAAAGAGCAGGCCTTCAGCCTGCGGAACCGGGGATTCATCTCGCGGGCATTCCATGGGTCGCCAGGGCCTTTTTGAAAGTGCGGAGGAGCGCGGGCTACGTCTTCGGCTCCGGCTCCGGCGCCTCGACCTTCATCTCGCGGTGCTTGGCCACCGACACGAACTCGTACCACGCCAGTAGTCGGCACATGACCAGCCCCGGGTACCCGTCGAGGAACCCGCGCTGGAGGAAATAACTGTAGATGAACCGCAGCGTCGGCCGGAAGGGAAGGCGACGGGCGAAGCGCTTGATCCACCGGCGACGCTGGATGGGCCCGCCGAAGAGGGAGGCGCGGATTTCTCCCTCGTCCTTGGCCTCGGCGGCGTGGGCCTCCCACGTCGTGTAGCGGTTGTGCTTTTCGATCCACACCGAGAGGTCGGGGTAGGCGTAGTGGAGGAAGTCGTGTTCGAGGTAGCCGGCCTCGCCGGTGGTGAGGACGACGTGCTCGTGGACCTCGTTGTCGCCCGAGCCGGTGTCGCCCAGCAATCCGATGCGCTCGTAGCGCCCGACCTTGTGCTTGAAGAGGCGGATGTTGTACGACGGGTAGAAGCCGCAACCCTTGAGCCACCGCCCCATGAACATGAAGCGGCGATTGAGCCAATAGCCGTCGCCGCACCCGGCGGAACCGGCGCGCCACGGCTTCCACTCGCCGCGCACGACACGCCGGACCTCCTCGGCCAGTTCCGGCGTCATGTACTCGTCGGCGTCGAGGATCAGCACCCACTCGTTCCGCCACGGCAGGTGTTCGAGGGCCCAGTTCTTCTTCTTGGGCCAGCCTTCCTTCGAGTAATAGAACTGGTAGACCTCCGCGCCCATCGCCTGGCTGATCGGGATTGTGAGGTCTGACGACTGACTGTCCACGATGACGATCTCGTCGGCCCAGAGCAGTCGGCGGAGGCAGTTCTCCATGTTCCGCCTCTCGTTCTTGACGGGAATCAGGACCGAGACCTTGACCGACTTGGGGGCGGGCCACTGGCCGGGGGGCATGCGCGAGGGATCGAGCGCGGCAACGAGTTCGTCGGCGCGCGGGTCGCGGGCGTCGGGCCTCGGCGGCATGTTCGGCGGGGGCTGGTGCGTGCCGGGCGGGGCCGTGGGCTCGAGGCGCTCCTTCGACGGGACGGTCGCCGCCGGCGCGGGCGGCGCGACGGGCGGTCGGGCGGTATCCGCCAGCGCCGCCGCGGAGTTGATGTTCCCCTCGCGCACCGCCAGGCCGTAGGGCACCGGCGCCTCGAGGGCTTTCGGGTTCTTGTCCGCGCCTGCAAGGCGCAGTTCGCTGAGTTTCAGCGAGATGAAGAAGTCGTACGTCGAAAGCAGCAGGCAGAAGCGGAACCCCGGCGCCCCGTCGAGGAATCCCAGACGAAGGATGTACATGTAGATGAAGCGCCAGAGGCCGGTGAAGGGCAGCCGCGGCAGGACGTGCTGCTTCAGCCATCGGCGGACGGCGATTCCGGTTTCAAGCCTCTGGGCCAGTTCCCCCTTGGCCCGGCGGACATCGCGCATGAGTTCGCGCGATTCGAGGGTCGAATAGCGGTTGTGCTTGGCGATGAAGTGCTCCAGCCCGCGCCGGTCCTCGTGGAGCATGTACTTGTCGAGCCGCCGCGTCGCCCCGTCGACGAGCATGTGCTCGTGGACGTCGCGCTGCTCGTACCGCGCCATGCCGCGCTTGAAGAAGCGCAGGTTGTACGAGGGAAAGAACCCGGCATGTCGGATCGGCGAGCCCATGAAATACGTCAGGCGATTGACGTAGAATCCCGCCTCGGGCACCGACGCCGACGGACGGGCCGCGACCTGCAACAGTTCGTCGCGAAGTTCCGGCGTGATGGCCTCGTCGGCGTCGAGGATGAACACCCAGTCGCTGTTCAGCGGCAGGGTCTCCAGCGCCCAGTTCTTCTGTTTCGCGTAGCCCAGCCACTTCTGCACCACGACCTCGGCCCCCATCTCGCGCGCGATCTCACGCGTCCGGTCGGTCGACTCGGAGTCCACGACGTAGACCCGATCCGCCCAGCCGACGACGCTCCGGAGCGCGTACGGCAGATTGATCTCCTCGTTGAACGCGGGGATGATCACCTGGATGTTGCTCGCGCGCTTCGCCTGCGGGACGGCGGCGCGCTCGTCGGCGGTCGGGGATGGCTGGGCGATCGTCGTCAAGCAGGCCTCGGGGACTTCCGGGAGTTTCTCGGTTTGAATGTGGCACGCCCTTTCCAGGGCGTGAGTCCCGCGGCATGGGCCGGGTCGCCACGGCGACTCTGCGAAAAGCCTATGCCACAATCAATCGGCATCATACGGACGCGACCTTCGCCCCGTTCGCCGGGACGCGCCCCCCCGGGGCCGTCTCGGAGGCCAGCCCCGCCTGCTCCAGCACCTGTCGGCAGGTCGTGAAGGGGGCGTAGGCCAGCAGCCGCCGGAGTTTGCCCTCGGTGGTGTGCATGCCGACGTAGCACTTGAAATACCGGTGCGGCGGCATCTTCGCGCGCGGGCAGTCGGGGGCGAAGTCGCGCGGGTGGAGGTAGACAACGGTGGCGCGTCCCGCCGCCTGCTCCTGCCGCAGGCCGAAGTGGATCATCGACGTGGGCAGCAGCCGCATGTAGCCCCCGCCGCAGTAGCAGAGTTTCTTCGGGCCGAAGCGCGCGATCGACATCGGGAGTTCGGGGAGGGTGCGCCCGCTGGGGGCGGTGATTGTGTGCGGGCCGGGCGTGCAGGCATACCCGCCATGACCCCGGGCGGCGGGGAAGAGCGAGGCGTCGTAGGTGAGTCCTTGGTCGAGCAGCACATCGAACGCCCACTCGCAGCCGTGCGTGATCGAGAAAGAAGGCGCGCGGAAGCCGCGGATGTCCGCCTCCGGCACGGCGGCGCGGATGGCGCCGATCGAGTCCGCGATGTCTTTGGCGAAAATCTCGGGGGTGAGTTCGTAGACCTTGCGGTGCCAGAATGAGTGCGTGCCGATCTCGTGCCCGGCGTCGGCGATGCGCCGGACGAGGGCGGGGTGCCGCTCGGCGATCCAGCCGAGGATGAAGAAGGTGGCCTGAGTCTTCGCGTCGTCGCAGATGCGGAGGATCAGGTCGGTGTAACGCTCGACGAGGGAGGACTTCGCCGACAGGCCCGGCCAGAGCGCAGGATCCTCGACCGCCTTTATCTCGACGATGTGGAACCAGTCTTCGATGTCGAAGGAGAGGGCGTGGCGGAGGCGGTTGTGGGTCGGGTGGCTCATCGTCGCGTGATTGTTGCACCCCGCCGGGGTGCCCAGCGGGTTTGGCCTGCCGTGTTTCGAGGGTTACGTTCGAGGACTCGCTCAACCCCCAGGCTATTGACTTTCAGCCCTGCGGACTGTGAATGCATCAGAAAAACCGGTGTCCGTTCGCCCTGAATCGACGCACATCCTCCGCCGTGGGCATGGAGAAGTGCGTCAACTGCGAGGCGTCGTTCGGCATGGTCTCGACGGGGACGCCCTTCTCCGCCGCGGCCTCGACCTTGCGGACGCACTCGATGATGCACTCCGCGGCGAGGTCCTTCGAGCGGGCCATGACGTCTTCAAGGGTATCGTGCGGCCAGATGCGGTAGCGGCGTTGCACCACGATCGGGCCGTTGTCGAGTTTCGCATCCACGAAGTGGACGGAGACGCCGCCTTCCTTCTCGCCGTTGGCGAGGGTCCAGAAGGAGGGCATGAGGCCGCGGTATTTCGGGAGGTGCGCTCCGTGGCAGTTGACGATGCCGTGAGAGGTCTGCTCGCGGAGGGCTTTGCGGTACATCTGCGTTCCGGAGATGGAGACGATGAACTGGACGCCCTTCTCGCGCAGGTGGCGAAGGAACTCCTCGGAGTTGACATCGCAGGGGCCGGTGAGCGGCACGCCGTATTTTCGCGCCACTGCGCCGATCGAGTAGCACCGCCGCGTCGAGCCGAGCAGGTCGTTGACGATCTTCCCCCCGACCTTCGCCCACCCCTGTTCCCAGCACTTTTTCATGAAATAGAGCGGCCCGTACAGGCGGTAGAACTCCATCAGCGTCTGCACGAAGGTTTTCTTCGCCTGTGTGATGGGCTGAAGGTTGATCCCCGCCGTCGAGTCCGCGAACTCGCGGAGGTACTTGTCGAGCACCTTCGTCAGGTATCGGCCTTCGTCCTGGATGAACACGTACTTGATCAGTGGCATGGTCGAGTCCGTTCGGGTTCATTCACCGCGGAGACGCGGAGGTCGCGGAGGAAGGCGGGAATGCGGGGCACAGTTCACACGGATAAAGAGAAGAGATGAAGAAGATCGACTGAGATCCTGGATCCGTTCCTATCGGTCCTGTCCGTGCCAATGCCTTGGCGTCGTTTTCAAAGGCCATTCTCCATCAGATCGCAGAACTTCCTGCACAGCGCGTTCTTGCTCATGTCGCGGTCGATGTAATCCTTGGCACGGGTCCCCATCGCGGCGAGTTCATCCCGGCTCATGCGGGCGATCCCGCGGATTGTGGCGACGGCGCCGTCCACGTCGCCGTGGGAGATGTGCCAGCCCGCCCGGTTGTCGCGGACGATATCGCTCGCGTGGCAGGGGTCGGGGGCGACGAGCAGGATCGGGCGGCTGACGGCCATCGCGCCGTAGATCTTGCAGGGATGCACCACGCCGACCACGTCGTTGCCGACTGTGACAAGGTGAACATCCGCCGCGCTGAGCGAGTACTTCAAGTCCTTGAACGGCTGGTACGGCAGCGAGCGGAGGTTGGCGGGGCTGTACTCCTTGATCGCGTTGTCCACGTCCTTTTTGCCGACGCCGCCGCCGATGAACATGAAGAGGATGTCCTTGTCCTCCGGATTCTTGTCCATCTTCAGCGCGGCCTGGACAAGGGTGGTCACGGGCGTTGAGTAGCCGTGGTTCCCGGAGTACATGAAGACGAAGTGCCCGTTGAGGTCGTGGGTCTTGCGGAAGGGATTGGCCTCGTGGGGGACGACGTCGAGCGTGTCCTCGTGAGGCCAGGGGGGCATGATGGTCATGCGCGCCTTCAGCCGGGCCTGCTGCGCGGGCTTCAACTTCTTCAACAGACGATCGGCCATGAACCGATCGAGCGGGATGACGTGATCGGACCGGCTCAGCACGAAGCGCTGGAGCGCGTTGAGCACCTTGGCGGCGAGGGAGTCGGCGCGCATCTTGCCCAGTTCGATCATCTGGTCCGGGTTCAGGTCCATCACCCAGTACTTCAGCGGCACCCCCCGGAAGATCTGCGCCACGGCCGCAGCAAACCCGCACATGGGGGGCGACGTGCTGACGAGGATCGCCGCGAGCCGCCGGGTCGTCAGCCCGGCCCAGAGGCAGTGCAGCATGAAGATACCCATCGCCAGGGCGCGGATCGGGATGCTCTTCTTGCCGAAGGAGGACCACGGGCGACGGTAGACCTCCACGCCGTCGCGGACCTCGAAGCGCTCATACCGAACTGTCGGATCGTCGTACCCGCGGTCGGAGGTCACGACCTTCACGCGCCAGCCCCGCCGGACCAGTTCCGCCGCGACATCGTGCATGTGCTGGCCGACGCTCGCGGGGTCGGGGGGGTAGACCTGCGAGAGGATGAGGAAGGAATCGCTATGGTGGGGTTTGGCCGATGGCATCGGTGGGCGGAATGCTGAGAGGGGAAAGGAGATATCGGTCGGCGTCAGGACACGCGAACAAGATAGGTGGACGATGGATAATGTCCCTCGCCCACTGCAAGCCCGTCTTTCGTCGGCCTCGGGTTGTACGCGGGGAAGACCTCACGGAGTTTCTCGGGACGAGCGTGATGGAGCATCGAGAGCGATACCGCGATGGCGTATGACGAGTTCATGCAGAGAAACGCGTGCAGCAGCGGGGACTCGCGGCCGATGAATGCCGCCTTGAAGAGGCCGGGGGGGTAGTCGTAGGGGAAGTAGATGTCGTGGAAATGGACGAACACACCGGGCGCCAGCCGCGGAAGCACGTCGAAGATGATGCGGAGCACCTCGCTTCCGGGCTTGACCGTATGGGTGGAATCGACGAAGAAGAGATCGCCCGTGTCGAGCGCCGTGAGATTCTCCAACTCCACGCACTGGGCCATCTCCGGGATGAGGCGGATCCGGCCCCTTGAGGCCTCCTTTCGGAGGAAGTCGGTCGGGTAGGGTTCGATGCAAGTGATCTGCGGACGCCACGCCGGATCGTCGTTCGCGGCCTGCAACAGCACCGCCGTCGACACGCCGCAGCCCACCTGAACAACGCGGCTCGGACGATTCGCCCTGGCGAAGGCGTAGAGCGCTGGCGCCTCGATCGGGCCGAACCCCACCTCGCCGTTGCGTTCGCACGCGGCGCGGTGGATCTGATCCGAACCCAGCGCCTCTTCGAGGCCCTTGGCCCAGGCACGCAGCCGATCGACCTGCGGATCAATGTCGGCGCCTTGCACCCCAACCATCGACCAGGGCTTGCGCCAGTAGGTCTCCCGGCGCAGGTGCGCCATGTCGGGGATCTCGGAGTAGAAGTGAGCCGGCGTGATGTTCACGCCGAACTTCTGCCCCGCGCGCAGGACCACCGGCAGAACCTGAACGATCGCAGTGGGAATTCTCGGCATGGCCGTGCCTCGGATGGGTGAAAGGCGTCGTGCACCGGCAAACCCGATCCTAGGCCCGCCGTCCTGGCGCCATGCCCGCCCGCCCTGCGAAGATCGACTCCACGTCCATCGACCTCACCGCGCCCCGACCGGGGCGTTGCTCGTCATCTGCTCATAGATCCAGTGGTAGGTGCGCTCCATGCCGACGCGGAGGCGGGTGTTGGGCTCCCACTTCAGGAGTTTATTGATCAGCGTGTTGTCGGAGTTCCGCCCGGCGACGCCCTTGGGCGCGTCGAGTTTGTAGTTCCGCTTCAGTTTGATCCCGGCGATCTCCTCGACCATGTCCACGAGTTGGTTGATCGAGACGAGTTCGGACGAGCCGAGGTTGATGGGCTGGAGGACATGATCGCTGTCGGTGATCATGTTGATGCCCTTGATGCAGTCGTCGATGTACATGAACGAGCGGGTCTGGGAGCCGTCGCCCCAGATCTCGATCTCGTGCTTGCCCTCGAGTTTCGCCTTGATGATTTTGCGGCAGATGGCGGCGGGGGCCTTTTCGCGCCCGCCGTCCCAGGTGCCGTGAGGCCCGTAGACGTTGTGGAACCGCGCGACGCGGGTCGGCACGCCGAAGTCCTCGCGGAAGTGGCGGCAGAAGCGCTCGGAGAAGAGTTTCTCCCAGCCGTAGCCGTCCTCGGCCATGGCGGGGTAGGCGTCCTCTTCCTTGAGGGCGGTGACGTTCGCGTCCTTCTGCTTGTCGGCGTTGTAGACGCACGCCGACGAGGAGTAGAAGAACCGTTTCACGCCGACTTCCTGCGCGACCATCAGCGCGTGCGTGGTGCAGAGCACGCTGAGCATGCACAGGCACTTGTTGTTCTCGATGAAGCCCATGCCGCCCATGTCGGCGGCGAGTTGGTAGATGCGGTCCGCGCCCTTGTAAGCGCGTCTGCAGTTCTCCAGGCCCTTCAGGTCCAGTTGCAGGTTCTCCGCCTGCGGATGGACCTGGTACCACTCGTCCAGCGGCTTGATATCCACCGAGCGGACGCGGTAGCCCTGCTCAAGGAGGTTCTTCGCCAGCCACCCGCCGATGAACCCGCCGCCGCCGCCCACCACCGCCAGTTCGCCTCGTGCCATCTCTGTCGTCCTTCCAGGGTTGAATGCCTCACCGGGGCCGCCCGCGCGGCGACCGGTTTCAATCTCCATTGCTCGGCTGGAATCGCCCGCGGCTCCTGTCAAGGATGCCGCGATTGACGCGCCGCCAAGCCCGCCTCCCACGCCCACCGCATGGGGGACATAGGTTATCCGGCCAGTCCTGCCTCCGCGACCCGCCCGGTCCGTATCCCGAACGCGCAGCGAACACATCCGGCCCGTTTACAAGGTCATACGAACCCACCCAGGCCGCGGTTCGCACAATCACCACAGGGCAACCCAACCCCCCTCCGAATCCGTGTCCGTCCGTGTTCATCCGTGGCCGGAATCAATGGCTCTGCCCCGCGTTCGCCGGCAGGTCATGCCCCGCGTCGCGCAGCGTCTTCTCCCGCCGGGCCAGTTCCAGGTCGGCGTCGGCCATCATCACGGAGAGGCCCTTCACATCCACCGTCGGCCGCCACCCGAGCGCCGCCGCGATCCGCGACGCATCGCCCTGCAGCGCGTCCACCTCTGCCGGACGGAAGTAGCGCGGGTCGATCTTCACGTGCTGCTTCCAATCCAGCCCGTGGTGCGCGAACACCAGTTCGAGGAATTCGCGCACGCTGATCGATGTGCCGGTAGCGATGACGTAATCCTCCGGCTTGGGCTGTTGGAGCATCATCCACATGGCGCGCACATAGTCGCCCGCGAAGCCCCAGTCGCGCTTCGCATCCAGATTGCCCATGAACAACTCCTTTTGCAGCCCAAGTCTGATCCGCCCCGCCGCCCGGGTGATCTTCCGCGTAACAAACGTCTCCCCGCGCCGGGGCGATTCATGGTTGAACATGATCCCGCACGACGCATGCACGCCGTAGGACTCGCGGTAGTTCACGGTGATCCAGTGCGCATACACCTTCGCCGCGGCGTAGGGCGAGCGCGGGTGGAACGGCGTGGTCTCCCGCTGGGGCGTCTCCGCGACGCGGCCGAACTGCTCGGAACTCGACGCCTGGAAGAACCGAACCTCGCGCCCCGTCTCCTGCTGGTAGTTGCGGACGGCCTCCAGAAGTTTCACCGTCCCCGTCGCCACGACATCGGTGGTGTGGATCGGTTGGTCGAAGGAAACGCGGACATGGCTCTGGGCGGCGAGGTTGTACACCTCGCCCGGGTGGACCTGGCGCATCAACTTTGCGAGGACGTTGGCGTCGGTGACGTCGCCGTAGTGCAGGACGAGGCGGCGGTCATCGACGTGAGGGTCCTGGTAGACGTGCTCGAGGCGCTGGGTGTTGAACGACGACGCCCGGCGGATGATCCCGTGGACTTCGTACCCTTTGCCGAGGAGCAGGTCGGCGAGGTAACTCCCGTCCTGGCCTGTGATTCCCGTGATGAACGCTCGCGGTCGGTCGGGCATGAGACCCCCAATCCATCAATGCCTAACATCGTCCTAATCACAATGCCTCGCTTCGCCATGCATTCTTGAGTATATAGTTTATTGGTTGGACATACTGCTGACTAGGGAGGTGAGTGTGAAGACCGAGGCCATTGCGATCGGGTGCGTCTTGGTCGGTTGTCTGACGGGAACAACCGCAGCGAGTATGCGAGCGCTGACAGATCCTATCGGAAGCCCGGCCGAAATCCGGACGGGGTTTGTGACACCAATCGATGTATCGGGTATCGCGAGTATCGATGCCCGGAATTCCGCGAATAACGTCGTGATCTTTTTTGACATTGGCGCATTCAACTGGATCACTGGGATCGGATGGGATGTCTCCCTTCAGACTGTTCTTCCCACATCCAGATTCGACCATTTCGCCATGATTGCGAATCACATGGGTGGTGGATCGGGGGGCGGATTCGGCTTCTTTCCCGGCGCAGAGAACACTGGTTCTGGTGGACCGACTCGCTTCTCGTCAGATGGACAGATTTTTGAGTTCGCAGACTTCGGTATCTCGCCACTTTTCGCCGGGCCGGACGGGCTCATTCGGTTTGAGTTCTTCGAAACGGTGGACGATGGCGTCAACCTGACCGACGGTTTCTGGTCCAGCGGAACGATCTACATTCAGACGGCGTCGCCCGTCCCTGCGCCGCCAATCAGCGCGATGCTCGTCGTGGCTGCCGCTTGTGGGTGCGCCCGTCGGCGATCTCGCCGCTAGTTTTCACGGGCACCCGGTTGACCCGGCGCAACCGGGAGCGCTCGATGTGCAAGCGTAGCCGGACGGGTTACCGGAGAGAAGCGCCAGTACCGAAGCGAGGTCCGCCAGGTCTGTTGCTCCGCTGCAGTCCACGTCTCCTCGACACCAACCGAACTGCGGTTCGCACGAGTCGCAGGACGGACAGGGCACCGGGTTGTTTCCGTTCTCGAAGAGAATCGACTCGATAAAATCCAAATCGTCCTCGTTGACGACACCGTCGAGGTTCGCATCACCGTAGCACCATTGATTCGGGTTGCATCCAGGGGACAAGAAACCGGGTCCAGAATACACCGACGCGATGTCATCCGCGTCCCCTGCGCATCCATTGCCGTTTGTGTCGCCATGGCACCAGCATGCCACGCTTCGTTGACCAAGTGCGATGAGTGCATCGCGATCCAGGATGGTCTCGAAGCCGTCCGGAACGCCTTGGGGACCCGTCAAATCGACACACGATTGGGGCCGGCACGGGCGGCAGAGCCACTGCGTCGAGTTCGGATCCGTGAAGAACTGATGCCGAATGGCGAGGAATCCGCCGTTGCTCACGGCAAAAACTCCAAAGAGCCGGAGTTGGGTCCCGCCGCTACCGGGAATCTCAACGAACATCCCGCCTCCCGAGTCATGGTTGGCGCCAGCGGGAACGGCCGGATTGCACGGTCCGTCCGGAATAAACGCGAAACCCGCCCGCCCGTCCGTCTGCCCTCGGATCCCGAGAAGGGACGTGTTGGCGACATGAAGCCTGCGCGCCATCTCGAAGGTGCAATCCGGCCGACGTGTTTCGCCCCAGCCCGCGATCCAGATCGAATCACCCCGGCAGAGGTCAAGTTCGATCGGTGATGCGACTTTGATCGGCGCGATGTGGCTCAGGCATGGCATGTCGGCGGGTTCGATGGTGCCGACCACGACGCCATCCGACGCATCGAATGCGCCCGCCGCGAGCGTCCAGCACAGGACCCGCACTCGGAATGTGCCCTCTTCTGTGCAGGCGCTCGCGCATGTGCCTCCCGGCGGTGGCGCGACGCATCCCTCGAAATATGCAAACCAGTCATCGACAGCGACAACGCATTGGCCCGAAGCAGGATCCTTGTTGGCGTCGATGAAGTGGCGTGCGGCGGCGATTCCGATCTTCGTCGCGCCCAAAGAATCGACCCATTGAACGAGCGTTCCAGAGCCCTCCGGATACCAGAGCTCGTTGAACTCTCGGTCGCGCGGCGCCAGCCCGCAGACGGCCTGAAAGCGGGCGTCGGTCGGCTCGGTTCCCCATTGAATAGCGCGAGCCGGCGGCGAGAAGAAAAGCGCAACCGCAAACGCCAGCACCAGTGAGGAGTGCTTCATGCTCAACCTCCATTTTCATGCACATTACCCGTGTTCCGTTCCAGGCGTCAAGCAGCCAGCTAGCGCGCTGAAGATACTCCCAACGGTCGCGTCCCCGGCGGATGATCCCGTGGACTTCGTATCCCCCGGCGAGGAGCAGGTCGGCGAGGTAACTCCCGTCCTGGCCTGTGATTCCCGTGATGAACGCTCGCGGTCGGTCGGGCATGAGACTTCACTCGGCACGCGGCAGGTCCAAGTTTGAACAACTCGCGCGACAATGACGATACTACCCTTGCGAATGCCCTCTCGGACCCCGAGGTCGCAGCGACGACTCGCCGCGGCGAGTCGCGCCCGCCATCGACAATGACGACGACCGCACCATCCACCGCCGACCCGCCGCAGACCCCATCGGAGGACGGCGCCCGGATCGGCGCCGCCGCCCGTTCCGGCATGACCTGGATGACGATCGCCTCGCTGCTCGTCAAGGTCGCCATGGTCCTCTCGCAACTCGTCCTGGCGCGCCTCCTGACGCAGACCGACTTCGGCCTCTACGCCGCCTCCATCAGCCTCGCGGGATTCGTCCTCGCCTTCCGCGACGCGGGCGTCACGGGGTACCTCATCCGCTACGGCGTGCGCGAGTACGGCGGGCTCGCCGCACCGGTCTTCTGGCTCGCCCTTGCCGTCAACCTCGTCTGCGCCAGCGTCCTCGTCGCGCTCGGGATGATCCTCTCCCTCTGGTCGGCCCCGGAGGGCTCCGAGTCGGCCTACCTGCACCCGGAGTTCCCCGCGCTCCTCTACACCATCGCCCTTTCGTTCCCCCTCGGCACGCCGGGCGCCATCTTGAAGGTCAAGATGCGCCTCGACCTTCAGTTCCGGCAACTCAGCGCTCTCCTCTTCGCCTCATCGCTCGCCCGATACGTCAGCCTGGTCCTCTTCGCCTTCGTCGGCGCGGGAGCACAGTCCTTCGTCCTCCCTATCCTCGTCATGGCGCTTGTGGACTGGGTCTGGAGCCAGGCCGCCACGCGAGACCGGGCATGGCTCGGCCGGCCCAGGCTCGCGCTCTGGCCCACCATCCTCCGCGAGGTCAAATGGCTCCTCCTCGGCACGCTCGGCGGCGTGATCTTCAACATGGGCTCGTACTCGGTCGTCGCCTTCTTTGTCGCCGCGAGCACCGTCGGCGTCTACTTCTTCGCCTACCAACTGACCCAGCAGATCTGCGCCCTCATCACCATGAACCTCGTGATGGTCCTGGCCCCGGTCCTCGTGCATATCAACGATCAGCCCGAACGATTCCGCGGCGCCGCCGTCCGCACCCTCCGCGTCCTCATGCTCTTTGCCGCGCCGCTCACGCTGGGGCTTGGCCTCACCTTCGGCCCGATCGAGACGATCATCCTCGGCGGGAAATGGCGCGACGCCGTGATCCCCGTCATCATCTTCGGCGCCCTTTCACCTCTCGTACCAACGCAAGGCCTGACCTACTCGGTCCTGACCAGCGCCGGCCGCTTCGTCGACTGGGCCGTCGGCTCCCTCGCCGAGGGGCTGATCATCGTCGCCGCCGCGGGCGCCGCGGCCCTCCTCGACGGCTCGCCTCTCATGATCTCCGCTGCGACGGCCCTCTCGATGGTCTTCACGAGGATCGCCATCACCGCCCACACGATGAAGCGCCTCGGCGTATCGCGCCGCACCGTCGCCGGCGCCTGCGCCGGCGCTTGGGCCATCGCCCTTGCCACCGCGCCCGTCGCCTACCTTGCCGCGAAGTCGCTTTCCTTCGGAAATCCCATCGCGGAGTTCTTCATCGCGGGGACGGCATTCGTCGCGCTCTATGGCGCCGCGATCCGGATCGTCATGCCCAGGAGCCTCGCCGAGGCCCTGACCATGGTCCCGGCGCGGTTCCGCGGCCTGGCCATGCAGGCCCTGAACATCCGCGCGCCCGGTTCGGCGAAGTAACCCCGAAAGCCGCCGCTTCACCCGAACACCGCCCCCTCGTTCGTCGATACAATCCTGCCCCTTCACGCCGGGGCTGGTTGGGTCTTTGTCAGGATCATCCCTTGTCGCAGGTCAAACGCATCCTCGTTACCGGCGGGGCCGGGTTCCTCGGCTCCCACCTCTGTGAGCGCCTCGTCAGCGAGGGGCATGATGTCATCTGCCTCGACAACTTCTTCACCAGCCAGAAATCCAACGTCGAACATCTGCTCGGGAAGCGCAACTTCGAGTTGGTGCGGCACGACATCACCTTGCCCTATTGGCTCGAGGTGGACGAGATCTACAACTTCGCCTGCCCCGCCGCGCCGGGGCACTACCAGTACAACCCCATCAAGACGATGAAGACCAGCGTGCTCGGCGCGATCAACGTGCTGGGCATGGCCAAGCGCTGCAAGGCCAAGGTGCTCCAGGCCTCGACGAGCGAGATCTACGGCGATCCGGAAGTCCACCCGCAGCCGGAGTCGTACAAGGGCTCCGTGAACACGCTGGGGCCGCGCGCCTGCTACGACGAGGGCAAGCGCGCCGCCGAGACCCTGTTCATGGACTACCACCGCTCGAACAAGGTCAACATCCGCATCGTCCGCATCTTCAACACCTACGGCCCGCGGATGCACCCCTACGACGGCCGGGTCGTCAGCAACTTCATCCGCCAGGCGATCATGGGCGAAGATATCACGATCTTCGGCGACGGCTCCCAGACGCGATCGTTCTGCTACCGCGACGATCTTGTCGAAGGGATCATCCGCATGATGAACGGGCCGGACGAGTTCATCGGGCCGGTGAACATCGGGAATCCCGGCGAGTTCACGATCAGGCAACTCGCCGAACTCACGCTCGAAATGACCGGCTCGAAGTCGCGCCTGGTCGCCAAGCCATTGCCCGCCGACGACCCCAAGCAGCGCCAGCCGGACATCAGCCTCGCGCGCACGCGACTGAACTGGGAGCCGAAGGTGCCCCTGCGCGAGGGGCTGAGAAAGACGATCGAGTGGTTCCGGTCGATCGACCTGAGCCACTACCGGGCGCCCACGCCGAACTATTGAGATTCACCACAGAGGACACAGAGGACACAGAGAAGGGACTGGGATGGATGCACGAGGAACTCACCGAGCGGATCATCGGCTGCGCCATCGAGGTGCATCGCGCGCTCGGGCCGGGGCTCCTCGAATCGGCGTACGAAGCCTGCCTGTGTCATCAGTTCGTGCTCTCATCGATCCCTTTCGCGCGGCAGGTCGATCTTCCGGTGGTCTTCAAGGGACACCGCGTGGATGTTGGGTTCCGAATCGACATTCTGGTGCAGGATTCGGTCGTTTTGGAGCTCAAGGCCGTCGAGAAACTGCTGCCGCTTCACGAAGCGCAGCTGCTCACTTACCTGAAACTCGCCGACAAGCGGGTCGGTCTGCTGATCAACTTCAACGTGGGTCTACTGACCAGCGGCATCAAGCGCATGGTCCGTTGAACCCTGTCTCTCCTCTGTGCTCTCTGTGTCCTCTGTGGTGAAAGAAGGAAGGTGGAGTCGCCATGCGTCTCACAATGGTCGGAACCGGATACGTCGGGCTTGTCACGGGCGTCTGCTTCGCCAACACGGGCAATGACGTCGTGTGCTACGACGTTGATCAGCGGAAGATCGACGTCCTGAACAAGGGCGGCTGCCCCATCTACGAGCCGGGCCTCACCGAGATGATGGAGAAGAATGTCGAGGCCGCCCGCCTCACCTTCACTACCGACGCCGCCAAGGCCTACCGCGACGCGGAGATGGTCTTTATCTGCGTCGGCACCCCCACCGGCGCCAACGGCGACACCGACATGAAGTATGTCTGGGCCGCCGCCGACGACATCGGAAGGGTCATCAAGGCCCTCGGCCCCGGACAGGAGCCCAAGGTCGTCGTCGTGAAATCCACCGTGCCCGTCGGCACCACCCACGCCGTCCGCGAACGCATCAAGAAGGTCGTCGGCAACCTCCCCTTCTCCGTCGCCGACAACCCCGAGTTCCTCAAGGAAGGCGCCGCCATCAATGACTTCATGAAGCCCGACCGCGTCGTCGTCGGCGTGGACGATGAACGCACCGGCATGCTCATGCGCGAACTCTACGAGCCCTTCGTCCGCCAGGGCCACCCGATCTACGTCATGGACGTGCTCTCCGCGGAGATGGTGAAGTACGCCTCGAACAACTTCCTCGCCACCAAGATCTCCTTCATCAACGAGATGGCCAACCTCTGCGAGGCCTACGGCGCCGACATCGCCCGCGTCCGCGAGGGCATGTGCGCCGACAAGCGCATCGGCAATCAGTTCCTCTACCCCGGCTTGGGCTACGGCGGCTCGTGCTTCCCCAAGGACACGCTCGCCTGCATCATGATGGGCCGGCAGCGCGACATCCCCACCCAACTCTCGCAGGCCGTTCACGACGTTAACCAGCGCCAGCGCAAGCGATTCTTCGACAAGATCGAGAGGCACTTCGCGCGCGAAGGCGGCCTCTCCGGCAAGACCATCGCCTTCTGGGGCATGGCCTTCAAGCCCAACACCGACGACATCCGCGAAGCCCCCGCCGTGGACATGATGAAGTGGGCCCGGCAGAAGGGCGCCACCGTCCGCGCCTTCGACCCCGTCGCCGCCGAAAACGTCGAGAAGGAAAACCCCGGGCAGTTCCAGATCTCCGACGGCCTCTACGAAACCTGCCGCGGCGCCCACGCCCTCGTCATCTCCACCGATTGGGACGAATACAAGCAGCCCGACTTCGCCAAACTCAAGGCCATCATGGCCTCCTCCGTCATCTTCGACGGCCGGAATCTCTATAAACTCGAACAGATGGAACGCGCCGGCTTCGCCTACTACTCCGTCGGTCGAGCACCCGTCGGCGCGGGAGCGACCGCCGGGGCGCACGCGTAGCCGTCGCCGCTATTCCAGGACGTGCTCGAGCGCCAGCAGCGCATACGCCGTAATGAGCACCGGGTTGTTCTCCATCCACCGGTCATCGACGCTCTTGAACGATCCGTCCTCGGTCTGCAGGCCCGCGAGACGGTCCACGAGGTCGTTCTGCCAGTCGCGCGAGGTCGTCTTGGGGAGCAAGTCCGATCCACCCGCCGAGGACGATTCGATCTCGATCGTCGGCGGTCCCCAGGCGTCGAGCGCCCGCGCCATCGTGAGGAAGTAGTAATAGAGGCCGTCGGTCCCGGTGCCGGGGTTCTCCTCGACGGTGTAGTTCCGCCTGATCCAGTCGTAGGCGATCTTGATGCGCATGTCGTCGCGGGCGAGGTTCGCGTAGATCAGGCTCTTGAACCCCGCGTAGGTCATCGAGCCGTAGGCGCGGAGCCGGCTGACGCGCGTGCCGTCGTCGAGAGTCTCCTCGATCGTCCCGGCGAACGACTGCCCGACGCCGACCTGGTCCTTGTTCTCCGAGGTGGCGTAGATGAAGCCCCCCTGCCGGGAGCCTTTCGCGTAGGAGGCGTCGTTCACACGGTCGTCCATCTGCGTCCGGCGGAGGAAGACAAGGGCCCGCGTAAACGCCGGGTCCTCGGACGACAGCCCCGCGTCGTACAGAGCCTGCACGAAGAACCCGAGGTTTGAGTTGTCAGGCCGCCCGTGCCGCCCGTACCCGACCCCGCCGTAGAAGGGATGATTCGTCCCGACCCGCGCCGTCTCGCTCGGCACGTCCGCCGCCGACTCGGACCATTGAAGCGAGCGCAGGAACTCGATCGCCGGCCCGATCGCCTCCGCCGCTTCGGGCGTCTTCACGCGCGCCAGCGCGCTCACGCAGATCGCCGTGTTGTACGACGGCAGCATCCGGTCGTAAATGCCCCCGTCCGGCTGGCGGTGTTTCAGCATGAACGCGACCCCCTTCGCCACCGCCGGATCGCCTTCGTCGATCGACTCCTCCATGATGAGCCCGTTGACGACCAGCCCGGTGATCGCCGGGTACGCCGGCTGCCCGCTTTCCGCCGGGGGCACGGCCCACCCGCCGGAAGGGTCCTGCTGCGCGCGCAGCCACGCGATCGATTTCGCGAGGACCTCCTTCGCCTTGTGCTTGTGCGCATCGTCGATCGCCGACGCGGGCGACGCGAGACACAAGGCCGCAAGAACGATGATCGAGGTGCGCTTCATGCAGATTCTCCCATCTCAACCCCGCCGCGGTTGCAGGGTATGGTATGGAAACCAATGAGCCGCACGCGCCGTGGCACGCCCTTTCCAGGGCGTGTCGGGTGCCGGGTGCCCCGGTCTTGGCGTCTTCGCCAAGGCCGGGAGTGAGTTGCAAGCGCTGGCGGAAGCGCTTCCGGGCCGGTCCGCGATTCAAAGCCTCCCGGCCTCGCCGCAGACGGCGAGACCGGGGCACCCGTTGAAGTTCCGTTTTCTCCGTACTCCTCCGTCTTCCGCTGCGCTCAATCCCCTTCGCTCGATAGCCGCCGCGCACCCTCGATCGCGCTTTGATAGAGCAACGACAGGTGCCGCCAGAAGGTCGGGTACGTCTTCGCCACGCACTGCGGATCGCGGATCACGACATTCGGCCGGCGCAGCCCGATCAGCGCCAGCGACATCGCCATCCGGTGATCGTCGTAAGTCTCGAACACGACGCGCGGCACGCCGGGCGAGCAATCGATGCCGCCGGGGGGCGGAGTGATGCGGAGACCCTCGTCGGGTGGACCCGAGGATTCGCTCGCGGACTCGCTCATCGTCGGCGTCTGAAAGACCTCGACGCGGGCCCCGACCTTCGTCAGTTCCGTGCGAATCGCCTCCAGCCGGTCGGTCTCCTTCACGCGCAGCGTCCGCAGGCCGGTAATGGTCGTCGTTCCCCCGGGGGACGCGAAGCACGCGACCACGGCGAGCGTCATCGCGGCGTCGGGCATGAGCGTCAGATCGACATGGCCACCGCGATGCCGGAGCGCATCACCGAACCGGCTGTCGGCCTGCACGCTCGTACTCGGGTCGATCGGCACGGCACAGCGAGACCCCGCCACAATCGCTTCCGCGCCCCACCAATACGTCGCGCCGCTGGCGTCGGGCTCGACGGAGTAGGTGTTCCCAAAGTACCGGCCACGATGCAGGTGCGCGAACGGAAGCTCCCCCTCCACACTTGCATCCCCCGATCCGCCAGGCCATTCATCCATCAGCGCGAGCGTCATTTCGATGTAGGACTCGCTCGTCGGTCGCCCCTCAAACTCGACCAGCAAGCCCCTCGGCAGAAGTTGCCCGATCATCAAGATCGCGGAAACGAACTGGCTCGACGCGGTTTGTCCGATCTTCAACACATGCTGCGGTGTCGATGACGGAATCGGCCACACCTTTACCGGCACGCACCCCGGCACGCCCAACTCCTCCACCCGCACCCCCAACTGCCGCAGCATCGCCACCAGTTCCCCGATCGGCCTCTGGCGCATCCGCTCGTTGCCGTCGATCTCGACCGGCCCGTCCGCCAGGCACGCCGCCGCCGTGAGGAACCGCGTCGCCGTGCCCGCGTTCTTCAGGTTCAGCGTGCAGTTCCCGCGCAGGCGCCCGCCGGTGCCCTTCACATGGAGTTCCACCTGCGCCATGGAACCCGGAGCGCCAGCCACGGGGCTCGCGCGCTCCGCGCCCGACGGCGCCCCCCCACCCTTGCGGTCGGGGTTCCAGCGTGCGGGATCCACGACCTCGATCCCCGCGCCGAGTTGCCGGAGCGCGTCGATCATCACCCGCGCATCGTCGGCGTCGATCAGCGCCCCGGTGATGACGCTCTCCCCCTCCGCCAGCGCCGCGAGCAGCAGCGCCCGGTTCGTCAGGCTCTTCGACCCCGGCGGGCGAATCTTCACATCAAACGGCCCCGGCAGCGGCATCATCTCCAACTCGCGCGGCATCTCCCCCAGCGGCCGCCGCAACATCTCGATGAACTCCTCCACGCTCATGGGTCTTCACCACGGAGACACGGAGGGCACGGAGGAAGGCAGTGGCCACAGATGACGCAGATGGGCACAGATGAAGACAGACGCACAGGGAAAAGGAATGAAACCACTTGATCCCAATGAACCGAATCTGTGCCCATCTGTGTCATCGGTGCCAACCGTCTTTCCTGTTCTCCGCGGCCTCCGCGCCTGCGCAGTGAATCACTCCGGCTCACGACGGAACACCGCCACGATGTCCTCCACCGGCACGACAAACAGCCGGTTGTCCCCCTCGAAGTCCACCGGCACCGCCTGCTTCGGGTGAAACAGCACCCGATCGTACTGCTTGATCGGGTAGTTCTTGTCCTCCGCCACCTGGGCCGAGATCGACACGATCCGCCCCGTGATCGTCGGAATCTCCACCTTGTCCGGCAGGTGCAGCCCCGCCTTGGTCGTCTTCTTGTCCTCATCCTTGCGGATCAGCACCCGGAGCCCGATCGGCTCCACAATCTCGATCGACTTGGCCGCGCGTGAGGTCGTCATGCTGCACCAAGTCTATCCCGGCGGGGCGGAGCACCGACTATTCGCGGTGTCTTCGCCGCCGATCCACATCTCCCGCATCCCGCGCCTTCACCCGAAGGCGAATGCCAGTCCCCTCCAAGACTATGGAACGACGACCCACGCAGCGTCAGCAACCGCACGAATCACGTTATCCGTGAATCAGCCTTCCCTCGCTCGCCAGGCTCGCCTCGTGCACGGCTTCGTGCATCGTCGGGTGCGCGTGGATGGTGGCGTTGATCTCCTCGGTGGTCGCCTCCAGCCGGCGGGCCAGCGTCAACTCGCCGATCAACTCGGTCGCCTGGTCGCTGAGGATGTGCGCCCCAAGGATTTCCCCTCGCGGCAGGCCCCGGAGGATCTTCACCAACCCCACCGCCGCCCCCGCCGCGATCGCCTTGCCGTGCGCCTGGAGGTTGTACACGCCCACGGCGTAGTCCTTCCCCTTCACCTTGCCCTGCTCGATCAGCGCCCGCTCGGTGGCCCCCACGCTCCCCACCTGCGGGTGGCAATACGTGCAGCCGGGGATCACGCCGTAGTGGATCGGGTAGGGCTCGTGGTGCTTGCCGGGCTGCTTCGCCGCCGCGATGCGCTCGACGCACACGACCGCCTCTTCGGACGCGACGTGCGCGAGCCACGGCGGGCCGATGACATCGCCCACCGCGTACAGCCCCGGCACATTCGTCGCGTAGGTCAGCGCGGGGTCGCCGGACTCACCCGGCTTGTAGTCCGTCTTGATGTGGTCCTTCACGGTTTCAAGGCCGAGCGACGGATCGAACAACCCGTCGAAGCGCCCTTTGACCCCGATCGCCACGAGGCACTTCTCCGCCTCGAGCACCTGCTTTTTCGACTCGTCCGCTTTGCCGTTCACGAACGGCGCGACCGCCACCTTGACGCCGCTCGCGGTCTTCTCGACCGCCGTGGTCGTCGTTCCGGTCAGGATGGTCATGCCCGCCTTGGTGTAGATTTTCTGCAGCGCCGCGGAGATGTCGTCGTCCTCCACAGGCAGGATCCGCGGCATCATCTCCACGACCGTCACCTTCGTGCCGTAGGTGTGATAGAAGTAGGCGAACTCCATCCCGATCGCGCCCGCGCCGATCACGATGAGGCTCTTCGGCTGCGTCGGCGTGTTCATCGCCTCGCGGGCGCCCATGATGATGTCGCCGTCAAACTTCGCGAAGGGCAACTCCCGCGCCACCGAACCGGTCGCGATCAGCACGCTCGTCGCCGTGATCGTCTCCCGCTTCGCGCCAATGTCCGCGGGCGCGGGCGTGAAGGTGTCCTTCACCGTGCATTCATGGATGTCCACCCGGCACGGCGAGGCGCCCTTCCGCCCGCCCGCGATCTTCGCGTGCCCCACGATGTGGTCGATCTTGTTCTTCTTGAAGAGGAACGCGATCCCCTTCGACAGCTTGTCCGCCGTGCCGCGCGACCGCGCGATGACCTTCGTCCAGTCCACCCTCAGCCCGTCGATCTTCAGGCCCCACGCCTCCGCGTCGTGCCCCACTTTTTCGTACACCTCGGCGTTGGCCAGCAGCGCCTTGGTCGGGATGCACCCCCAGTTCAGGCACACCCCGCCGAGGCTGGAACGCTCGACGCATGCCGTCTTGAGCCCGAGTTGCGCGGCTCGGATCGCGCCGACATACCCGGCCGGTCCGCCGCCGATGACGATCAGGTCGTAGTGCTTGTCTGCCACAGTGAGTCTCGCGTGAGAAGATCAGTCGAACCCCGCCGCGGCCGCCGCGACGGGAAGGGTCGATTGTAATGCAGCGGGCATCACCAGTTCGCGGGTCATCCCCCGTGCCCAGGGCAATCGCATTATGTTGGGTGCCCCGGTCTCGATGGCTTTGCAGCGAGGCCGGGCCGGGTTGCAAGTGCGTCCCGGCCTTGCCGCGGACGGCAAGACCGGGGCACCCGATTGATCATGCGATTGCCCTGCCCCCGTGCCACGGATTCCCGCATGGCGCGTGCGCGAAGGTCCGCGGCACGAGTCCCGTCTATTCCCCGCCGTCCCCGATTGCCTCGTCGATCCGTTCGGCCGCCGCATCGACCGTGTCCTCAAGTTCGGCGATGGCCTCTTCACGCGCGAAGCGAAGGTCGTCCTCGAGTTCAGGCGTGTATTCGTCGGCGGTGCGCATGCGGATCATGGCGCTCGCCAAGTCGCGATTGATCTGCGCAAGCGCCTTGCGGGCTTGCCCTGAGAAACCAGCCTTGGCCTTTGATGCGATCTTCCGGATCGACGCCTCCGATGCCCCCTTGTCGATGGCGCGCTCGATGCGGAACTCGCCGCGCTCGGCCAGCGTATCGATGCGGTCCTCCGCCTTGGCGACGGACTCATCAAACTTCGTGAGCGCCTGTTCGAGGATCTCGGGCGCGGTGGGGCGGCGAGGCGGTGGGTCGCCGGCGGCCGTCGCCGAGGGCCAAAGCGCAAGAACAAGAGCAACAAGAACGGCGGGCAGGAAACGGGGGCGGGTCAGCGACATCCAAGGCTCCGATCGTCAATGCCCCACGATGACTGCCGAGATTCACCGGTCGTCCGGCAGGCGCGCCGGCGTCAGGGCGCCACAAGGCCGTCGAGCGCCGCCTGGATGGTCTCAATGGTCTCGCCTTCCGCGGCGATCACCTGTGTGATGGCCTGATCGCGCGCCTCCTCCAGTTCCTCGATCAGCGAGTCTGAGTTAAGTTTAGCCCGGAGACGCAGCAACTGCTTGTTGGCGTCGCGGTTGATGCGGGCGACGGTGCGATACCGGGTTGCCGTCGCGGAGTGCTGATAGAAGTCGGAGACCGACGTCAGCCGCGTGTCGTCCGCGCCGGAATCGTCCAGACGGACCAGGAGCAACTCCACATTCGCCCCCAGCCGCGAGAACCCCGTCTCGGCGATCGCCGCCGTGCGGTTGATCGTGTTGATGGTCTTGGCCGTGTTCCGTTGATCCGTCACCGAAACCGGCTGCGACTGGGCCAAGACGGCCGAAGGCGCGGCCAGCACCGCCATCACAACGACGAACACGAACGAAACGCTCCGCAGAAACTGTGTCATGGCTTGCATGCTCCGGGATTGGTGCGGATCAGATCACCGCAAGAAGTCTATCTCCGAACCCGGCCCGCGGCTAGTAAGGAAATTGTGGACGAATCAACCGGTTTTTCCGGGGCCCGCGTGCCACGGCCAGCGGAGCGGCGCGGTGCCGCGGCGACCCCACCGAAGTCGGCCGTGGCGGGCGAGGTCGCGGACACTCCCGCCACATGAGACTTGTTCTCTCTCGATTCGGCCCCCGCGCCGACACTACGCTGTCTCGCCATGCAGACGGCGACCGAATCCGCCATCAACGCCCCCAGTCGGCAGACTCATCAACCCTCGGCGGGCGCCGCCGGGTGGTCCATCTGGTCGCCCGGAACCCAGTTGCGCCTGTCGATCGCGGCCGGCGTCCTCCTGATTGTGGGGGTGGTCGTTGATTCATGGATGGGCTTCACCGCCGCGCGGGCGCTCGTCTGGATCAGCCTGGGGATCGGGATGGTCTACGGCGCGCGTGCGGCGGTGGACGCGCTCAAGACTTTGACGGTAGACGTCGACGTCCTCATGGTGGTCGGCGCGGGGCTGGCGGCGGGCATCGGGCAGCCGGCCGAGGGGTCGCTCCTCTTGTTCCTCTTCACGCTCTCGGGCGCACTCGAAGACCTGGCGCTCGAACGCGCGCGGCGCGAGGTCGAGGCGCTGCATCACCTGATGCCGACCGAGGCCATCGTGCGACGCGACGACGAGTGGATCGAAGTCGCCCCCGAAGCGCTCGTCCCCGGCGACCGCATCAAGGTCCGCCCGGGCGACCGCGTGCCCGCCGATGCGCGGGTCGAAACGGGCCGAAGCGCCCTCGACCAATCGACGCTGACGGGCGAGAGCCTCCCGCGCACGGTGGACACCGGCGACCCGATATACGCCGGGACGGTCAACATCGACAACACGATCGAGGCCGAGGTCCTGCGATCGGCGGCGGAGTCGAGCCTGCAGCGCGTGCTCGATCTTGTCATGGAAGCCCGCGAGCAGCGGGAGCCGATGCAGAGGCTGATCGACCGCCTCGGCCCGCCGTATGCCTGGACCGTTTTGGGCCTGAGCGTGCTGATCCTCCTGATCTGGGGCACGGCTTTCGGCGAGCCGTGGTCGGGGGCGGCGTACACGGCCATCACGTTCCTCATCGTGCTCTCGCCCTGCGCCGTCATCATCGCGACGCCGACGGCGACGCTGACGTCGATCGCCCGCGGGGCGCGGGCCGGCGTCCTCTTCAAAGGCGGGCAATCGATCGAGCGCCTCTCGCGCGTCGGGGCGGCGTGCATCGACAAGACGGGGACTCTCACGTTCGGGCGCGCGAGCCTGATCGGCGTCGTGCCCATCGGCTGGTCCAACGCGGACCGTTTGCTGGCCGTGGCCGCGGGCCTCGAGGCCGATTCGACGCATCCGATCGCCAAGGCGATCCGGGACGGGGCCGCGGCCCGGCGAATCGCCGCAAGCCAACTCGAAGACATGCGACACACCGCGGGACAAGGCGTCTGGGGCCAACTCGCCGGCGACCCGGTGGCCGTCGGCACGTACGAGTTCGTCGAGGAGGTCATCCCTCAATGCCTCCGCGGCGCGACGCGCCAGCGTGTCGAAGCGATTCAGACCAACGGGCGGATGGCCGCCGTCGTCGCCGCGGGGGGCGATCACGGCGCCGCAGCCGTCTTCGAGATCGCCGACGAGGTGCGCCCCGGGGCGGCGGCGGCGGTCCGGAACCTGCACGCGCTCGGCGTCCAGCCCGTCGTCATGCTGACCGGCGACAACGCGCTGACCGCGCGGCACATCGCCGAGCGAGTCGGCATCGACCGCTGGCACGCCGAACTCCTGCCCGAGGACAAGGTGCGCCTCCTCCGCGAGTTGAAGGAGGAGCGCAGGCGGGATCGCGCGCAATTCCCCGCCGTCGCGTTCATCGGCGACGGCGTGAACGACGCCCCGGCCCTCGCCGCCGCCGACGTCGCCGTCGCCATCGGCTCCATCGGCTCCGACGCCGCCCTCGAATCCTCCGACATCGTCCTGCTCAACGACGACCTCACCTGTGTCCCCTGGGCGATCGGGCTTGCCCGGCGAACGCGCGGCATCCTGAAGTTCAACCTCCTCGCCGCGATGGCCGTCATCGTGCTGATGGGGCTGGCGACCCTCGTCGGCTCGCGTATCGGGCTGAAGGTGCCCATGTCCGTCGGCGTGATCGCCCACGAGGGCGGCACGCTCTTCGTCGTCGCCAACGCGCTGCGCCTGCTCTGGGCCCGGGGGGTGAGGGCCGAGGGATGACGCCTTGCATCCGGGAGATCGCAGTCTTTATTCGGCCTGCCGTCCGGATTCTTCGACGTGATTCCGAGTTTCAAGGATGGCGCGCAAAGTCGATCCCGGGACATACCCGGCGATGGAAGCGACCTCACTCGGACGAAAGCGCCAAGGCCAGTTGCACATGACGACCGAGGGCTTGCGGAGCCGCGTGGCTGGATGCCCGGTCGGCGCCCAGGGCAGCGACACGGCCGGGGCCGCGACTGGAACCGCCAACGTGGTTGTTACGGCGAGACCAACGATCTCCGCGTCCAGAACGATCTCGCGTGTCGCCGTGACCACGACGACCGGCCGCGTCTTTCGGTTGCCCCGACCGTCGTCAACCTCGACCCAGACAATGGACCCCTGACGAAGTTGGATTCCGGCAGCCACGGAGAGTGCAGTCTAACCGTTCGCACGGAAGGGATCGTCCTGCTCGTCCTTCCAGGATTGCGGCCCTGCGCCCTGTATCCGTTTCGCCCACTCGACCAACTCGGCGTTCGAAGGCGTGAGCCGATCGATCTCGGCATCGAGCAGGTCCGCCGGGATGTAGACGCCCCCGCATTCCACCACCCACACTCGGCTCACCGCCGACGTGGCCGACACGGGCTTCGAGGACCAATCAAGAGTCTGGAGTTGGTTCATGGGACGCCTCCGACGATACGCGGACAATGATAGGCCGCTGCATCAGCACCTCGCCGGCGCTCTCCAGAATGATCCAGTGCTTCCCGGCATCACGGAAGGTCACCCCGGTCAGCACGACATTGAAATCGCAGATCGCGAGCGGGTCGTTCACACGCAACGGCCCCTTGATTTCGATGACCCGCTGCCCTGTCCTCTCGTGCTCGATCTTCAGCGCCAGATCGTAATCCCCGTTGGCATCGGTCAACGTGAACAGAACTACGAGCCTGGGATGAGTCGCGGGCAGCGAGGGCAGGTTGATCGTGTTGAATGTCCCGACGATGATCTGCTTGCCGGTGTCCCGATCGCGGTAGATGTCGTCGCACACGATCATCGACAAGCAGGTCGGTCTCGGCGGCGTGCTGGTCATCCGCCCGGATTCTATCGAGTCGGACGGTTCCGGCACCATCCACGCGCTGATAGCATGCGGCGAGGATGCCCGACCCCATCATCCGAATCCGCAGCCTCGTCAAGCGATTCGACGGCAAGACCGTCCTCGACGGCATCACCCTCGACGTCTTCCCGGGCGAGACCATGGTCGTCATGGGCGGCTCGGGCTGCGGGAAGTCCACCCTCCTCCGCCACATGATCGGGACCTTCCAGCCCGACGAGGGCTCCATTGAGATGTTCGGCCGGGACATCTCGCGCCTCGACGAAGCCGGGCTCAACCAGGTCCGCAGGAAGTTCGGCATCCTCTTCCAGTCCGGCGCCCTCTTCAACAGCATGACCATCGCCGAGAATGTCGCCCTCCCCCTCCTCGAGCACACCGACCTCGCGCCGGAGATCATCGAGATCCAGGTCAAGATCAAGCTCGAACTCGTGGGCCTGCGCGAGCACGCGAACAAATACCCCGCCCAGATCTCGGGCGGGATGAAGAAACGCGCCGGCCTCGCCCGCGCTCTCTCGCTCGATCCGCGCATCCTCTTCTACGACGAGCCCTCCGCCGGCCTCGACCCGGTGACCAGCGCCGAGATCGATCAACTGATCCTCGACCTCACCAAGAAACTCCACGTCACCAGCGTCGTCGTCACCCACGAGATGGACAGCGCCTTCACCATCGCCGACCGCATGGCGATGCTCGACAAGGGACGCATGCTCCGCGTCGACACGCGCGAGGCCTTCGACGCCCTCCGCAAAGTCCCGCGGGAGGACGCTCTGAATCTGCCCGAGGAGCAGCAACTCATCCGCCAGTTCCTTCGCGGCGATCACGAGGGACCGATCACGAAACGCCGGGCCGCGACGAACTACGCCGAGGACCTCCTCGGCGGGCCGGTTGAGGAGATCCTCCAGACCCCCGCGGTCGTTTCGACGCGCGCCGAGGGGATCATGTAGAGTGGGAGACCATCGAATGCGTGGCGGCCGGAACAACATCCTCGCGGGCGGACTCGTCCTCGTCAGCATCATCGCCGCGGCGATCGTCCTGATCCTCTTGGGCGGGCTCAAGGACAGGCTCGGAAAGCACCAATACCGCGTCCGCTTCCACGTCGGCGACGGCGCGACGGGACTCGAACAAGGCTCCCGCGTGCTCGTCGGCGGCCAGCCCGTCGGCGTCGTGGACCGCCTGGAGTTCGAAGTCGACCCCACCGGGACCGCCACCGCCGTCGATGTCTACATCGGCATCGACCGGCGCATCAAACTGAAGAAGGGCACCGTCGCCTTCCTGGTCTCACCCCTCCTCGGGGGGAGCGGGACCATCAACTTCCGCTCCACGGGCGCTGGCGATCCCATACGCCCCGACGAAGCCATCGAAGGCCGAATCTCGCCCCCGACCATGCTCGCCCAGGCCGGCTACGGCGAGGACCAGAAGCAGCAGGTTCAGAACATCATCAAGAACGTCAACGAGGCCTCGGAGAAGATCAACAAGTTCATGGACGACGCCCGCGTCCTCGCCGCCGACGCGCGCGAGAAATGGCCCACGTGGTCGGCCCGCCTCGACTCGATCACGAAGAACACCGACGACATGATGGCCAAGGGCCCGAGCATCGCCGAGAGCATCCAGGAGCGCCTCGAGAGACTCAAAGAGATCGTCGCCCTCGCCAAGGACTACCTCGAAGAGAATCGAACGAACGTGCGCGAGGGCATCGCCTCCTTCCGCGACATCGGGGCCGAAGGCGAGAAGTTCATGGCCCGCCTCAACAGCGAACTCACCGACAAGGCCGCCGGTTTCCTCGACGACGGCCGCTCGGCCCTCAGGAACGCGGACCAGGCCTTCGCCGACGCGAAGAACCTGCTCGAAGAGCAGACCCCCAACATCCGCCGTTCGATGGCGAACTTCCGCCTCGCGTCGGATCAACTCACGTCGATGATGGGCGAAGTCCGCCGATCGCCGTGGCGTCTGCTCTACCGTCCCGACAAGCGCGAACTCGACTTCGAGCTCCTCTACGACTCCGCCCGCACCTACGCCGATGCCGTCAGCGACCTGCGCTCCGCTGCCGAGACGCTTCAGGTGATTTCCACGGGCCCTGCCTCCCCGGACGACGCCGCCCGCGCCGCCGGCGCCGCGAAGGAGATCGACGCCTCCTTCGACCGCTACAAGGAGGCCGAGGCCGAGTTCCTCCGGCAGATCACGATCCACGCGAACGAGAAGCAATAGCCGCCGGGGCGAGTCGGCGCGGGGCACTATCCTGTAGGCCCCCATGACCATCCGCAAGAAACCCGAGGACTTCCTCGTCGTCGAGCGCCTCAACCCGGCGTTCCGCGGGGCCTTCACCGCGTCATGGGGCGCCGGCGCCACCCACGCCGTGTACGAACTCACGAAGACCTCGATGACCACGCCCGACGCCATCCAGGGGCTCGCGCGTGAAGCGGGCGGCCGCCACGCCGACGTGGGCTATGCCGGGCTGAAGGACAAGCACGCGCACACGATCCAGAATGTCTCGCTTCCCGTGCCGCGCGCCGAGCGGGCCGCCACTCTCCCTCGCGAAGTCGCCGGCCGCGGCTGGTCGGCCCGCCTCGTCGCATGGTCGCCCATGGAAGTCGCCTCGGATTCGATCGACGGCAATGGGTTCACCCTCGTCGTGCGCTCGCTCTCGCGTGAGGCGTGCGATGAGATGGATCGGCGGGCGCACCTCTTGACCCTTCCGTCGGGCGGCACTGGCGGACAAGCCGCCAGTGGCACAGGAACCCTTCGTCCGACCCGGGGCCGATCCGGCTCCTCCCTCCTCATCACCAACTACTTCGGCGACCAGCGCTTCGGCTCGGCCCGCCACGGTCAGGGCTGGGTCGCCAAGTCGCTCATCAAGGGGGACTTCGAGGGCGCCATCCGTCTCACCATCGGCACCCCCGCGCGGAAGGACTCCGGCAAGACGCGCCAGTTCACTCGCCTCTGCGCCGAGAAGTGGGGGAAGTGGAAGGAACTGGCGCAGCAACTCCCGCGCTGCCCGGAGCGCAAGGCGATCGAGGCCCTCGCCACCGGAAAGGAGCCGCGCGACGCCTTCGCGGAACTCCCCTACTTCCTCCAGAGCATGGTCGTCGAGGCCTACCAGTCCTACCTCTGGAACGAAACCGCCCGCCGCGTGATGCTCGACCTCGTCCGCGGCTACCCCGACGGCGCCAAGCCTCTCCGCAGCGAGGACACCTACGGCGAACTGGTCTTCGTTCCCGCCTCCGCCGTCAAGGACGACGTGAGGAAACTCGAAGTCCCCCTCCTCGCCTCCGGCACAGCCCTCGCCGACCCGTGGGCAAACGCCGCACGCGACGCCCTGAGGGAAGAGGGCGTCTCTCTCGATCAACTGAAGATTCCCGGCCTCCGCCGCCCCTACTTCGGCGAGGCCATGCGCCCCCTCTTTATCCGCGCCGACCGCTACCTCGCAAGCGACCCCGAACCCGACGACCTCGACGACCGCCCCAACCGCCACAAGCGCACCGTCGCCTTCGACCTCCCCCGCGGCAGTTACGCCACCATCCTCCTCCGCGCCCTCGGACAATGACCCCCGTGCCGCCCTTCTGTCCATTGATCGCGGTCACGATGGGAGATCCACTGGGGATCGGCCCGGAAGTGATCGTCAAAGCCTTGGCGAACAACGCCCGGCGCGCCCGCTTCGTGATCTACGGCGAATCACACCCGATGCAAGCCGCCGCGCAGGCCGCCGACATCGAACCCTTCTGGACCGAAGCCCCCTTCGATTCCGCCTGGCTTCCCCCCGCCCAGTGCGGGTATGCGCTCCTTCTCGATCACGGTCCATCCGTTCGGCCCGGATTGCCTCATCGCCCCGAGGCCTGCGCCGGTGCCGCGTCGTTTGCGTTCGTCGAGCATGCCATCGCGGACTCCCTGCGCGTCCCCGGCGACCCGCGCCGGCCCGACGCCGTCGCCACCGCGCCGATCAGCAAGGAATCCTGGGCATTGGCCGGCCACGCCGAGTTCCCAGGCCACACCGACCTGCTCGCCGCCAGGTGCCGCGCGCCGCGCGTGCGCATGATGTTCGTCGCGCCGAGCCTCCGCGTCATGCTCGCCACTGCGCACATCCCCCTCGCCGAAGTCCCCGCGAAACTCACGAAGGAGTCCCTCGCGGAGACCATCGCGCTCGCGCACGACGCTTGCGTCGGCCTCGGTGTCCCTCGGCCGCGCGTCGCGGTCTGCGGCATGAACCCGCACGCCGGCGAGGCCGGTCTCCTCGGCGGCGAGGAATCGCGCGTCATCGCCCCGGCCATCCGCGACGCCGCCGCCCGCGGCATCGACGCCTCGGGCCCCCACCCTGCCGACACCATCTTCAACGCCGCCGTCAGGGGCGACTTCGACATCGTCGTCGCCATGTACCACGACCAGGGCCTCATCCCCGTGAAACTCCTCGCCTTTGACAGAGCCGTGAACTACTCCGCCGGGCTTCCCATCATCCGCACAAGCCCCGACCACGGCACGGCCTTCGACATCGCCGGACACAACAAGGCCGACCCCGGCTCGATGGCCGCCGCCATCGACCTCGCCATCCGCCTCTGCCGACCCTGACCCCGTGCCACCCGGCGCCATGGACAGGCACGGATCATCTTTCATTCTCGCGCTGGACGACCACGGGATTCGCTGCGGCGACCCTCCGCTCATCCCGAGCGTGCGCGCGATTGACCGACGATCCGCCTCACACATGCGCCAACTTGTTCGCCCCGTTCAGCGCCGCGACCTTGTAGCACTCGGCCAGGGTCGGATAGTTGAACACCGTGTTGATGAAGTAATCGACCGACCCCTTGAAACTCATCACCGCCTGCCCGATGTGGACGATCTCCGTCGCGCCGTTCCCGATGCAATGCACGCCGAGGATCCCGCGCGTCTCCTGGTGGATCAGGAGTTTCAGCATGCCGACGGTGTCCCCCAGCAACTGCCCGCGCGCGATCTCGCGGTAGTTGGCCACCCCGGTCTCGAAAGGAATTCCCTCCTGCGTCAGCCGCTCCTCCGTCCACCCGACCATCGAAATCTCGGGGATCGCGTAGATCCCGTAGGGGAAGAGTTCCGGCACCGACTCCACCTTCTTCCCGAACATGTGGCACGCCGCCAGCCGACCCTGCTCCATCGACGTCGACGCCAGCGCCGGGAACCCGATCACATCCCCCGCCGCGTAGATGTTCGGCACCTCCGTCTGGTACGCCGCGTTCACCTTGATCCGCCCCCGATCGTCCGCGGCCAGCCCCACCTTCTCGAGTTCCAGGCCCTCGGTGTTCCCCTGCCGACCGATGCAATAGAGCAGGCATTCGCCCCTCAGCGACTTGCCCGACTCCATCGTCGCCTGCACGAGTTTGCCCTCGCGCGCCGCCGCCCCCGCTGGCGCGTCCACCAACTCGACTTTCGTGACCTTCTCTCCGAGGCGCAGCGTCATGCCCGTCTGCCTCAGGTGATACTGCAACGCCTCGGAGACCTCGTGATCCAGGAAATCAAGCAGCCGAGGCTTGCCCTCGATCAGGATCACCTTCACCCCCAGCGCCTGCATCATCGACGCATACTCGGTGCCGATCACTCCGCCCCCCACCACAAGCAGCGTCCGGGGGAGGTACGGCAACCGCAGCAGCCCGTCGGCGTCCACGACCCGCACGCCGTCGAACGGAATGTCCCCCGGCGCGGCCGGCCTCGTCCCCGTCGCGATCAGGAAATGATCCGCGTTGATCGCCCGGACGTCCGACCCGTTGACCGCCACCGCCCAGTCCTTGCTCTGGAACGCGCCGTGCCCGTTGATGATCTCGATGTCGTTCCGCAAGAGGTGCCCCCGGATCACGTCGATCTCCGCCTTGATCACCGTGTTGCACCACGAGATGAGGTCCTCGATCGTGATCTTCTGCTTCACCGTGTGCGTCTCGCCCAGGAACGCCCGTCCCTTGAACCCGGTCAGGTGGAGGATCGCCTCGCGCAGCGACTTGCTCGGGATCGTCCCCGTGTTGATCGCCGCCCCGCCCAGCACCTGCGCCTTCTCGACGATGCACACACGCTTCCCAAGTTTGGCCGCCTGCACCGCGGCCTTCTGCCCCGCGGGCCCGCTTCCAATCACGCAAAGGTCATAGTGGTCCATGGCAAGGCTCCCGGGACAACACGAGGACGATACGCGCCGCGCGCACGCCGCGCGTCGAACCAACTCCTCACCCTCTCCGCCCGCGCCGGACGCGGTCCATGCGCGCCCCCGCCGCACCGCACGCCCGACCTCTCCAGCCCACTTGCATTATCGGCTTATACCCACCCTCATTGAACCCCGCTTGCCGATTGACCCCTGTCAGGCCCGGCCATCGGGCGGGCAAGGGTGGTTATGCCGACTTCCACGCAATCTCCCGCGACCCGGAAGAAGCCCCTTTTGAGCCGTTCCGCGAGTCGAGGACCCGCCGTAACGGGCGAAGACGCGGCTCTTCCCGCCGCCCCCTACTTCTTCGCGACCCCCTGTCTCGGCCCCATCTCGCGGTACTGCGGCAGGAGGGGTTCGTGCCGGGCAAACTCGATCCGGCGGTCGAGGTCGATCGTCCTCTGAACCACCTGACCGGCCGTGGGCGGAGCCGTCGGCGCCCGGAGATGCAGCGTCGCCAGAATCGCATCGGCGGAACGCTGATGGATCACGACCGTGCCGTGCGCCGGCGTCGCGTGCGCCTGCCCGTCCGGAATCTGCTCGATCAGCCAAGCGTCCCGGACCTCGATCGGGCTCTCGAGTTTCGCCACCGGCGGCACCCCCGCGATCCACGTGAGCCGTCCGGTCATCGTCCCGCCATCGCCGGCGACAATCGGGTCTTCCGCGATCAGGAGATCCTGGCCTTCGCGGTGGACGAGGGCGTAGGACGCCGAACGCCCGAGTGTGACGAACTTCGCCGCCGCGGAGGGAACCCATCGCGCCGAAACGTCCGGCACCGGCGCCGAAGCGCATCCCGCGGAGAGGCAGGCCGCCAAAACCGTCCCGATTGCGCGAATCACGCGAAGCGTATTCATGCCATCTTCTTCGTCCGACCCCGCGCCCCGGCTGCACACGATCCCGTGTTCACCCCCTCGAACACTCATTCCGCCCGGCTCCCCCGCTGATTCGCAAGACCCGATCCCCGAAAAACAACCGACGCCCCGCGCAGGCCGGGGCGTCGTGGCATGGAAGTCGTCCACACCCGCCGCCACCTCGGGCGTGGCGCGGGCGACCATCTCAACTCTACTCGCGCGATGCCACGGGCTTGCCCGAGTTCTGGGCCTCCGCGGCCTTCTCGGCTTCCTTGGAGGAGCAGCCCGAACCCTCGTGCGCCGCGGGCTCGCCCTTGCCCTCGCCGGGGCAGGGCTGATCGCACGACGACGCATCCTTGAGATTCGTCGTGCAGAACCCGGCCTTGTTGTTGTAGAACATCGCGGGCATCGCCACGGGCGCCCCGCCGCCCATCATGAAGAAGCCGCGACGCGAGGACGCGACCTTGCCGCCCGAACACTTCTTGCTGCAGTCGCTCGACGCGTCGGCGACCTTGCCCTCGCCCGAGCAGGCGCCAGACTTCGCCGCGACGGCCTTCGCCTTGCCCAGCGGGCAGCAGCCCTTCTTCTCGCCGCCTTCCTGCGCCGACGCGGGCGTCACGGCGGTGCCGCTGCCCCCGCACCCTGATCCCCCGCCGCCGGCGTGGATCACGCTGCAGATCGATTTCCCGGTGATGGTCATGTAGCCGCCCGCGCCGAGCGCGGTAACGCCGGCAAGCGCGATCAGGCCGGAGAACAACACGGAGCCAAGAGCACGACGATTCATCATCAACCTCCGAGGGTGTTTCAGGTGAGCAATGGGTCTTCAGCCAAACAATGGGCGACCATCGCCCACCGAATCAACTGCCCGGGTGAACCGGGCATTCCACGGATTGTTGCAGATCGCAGACCTATCTCAAGCGTCGTGACCCGAATAAATCGGCCCGGCACCAAATGAAATCCAAACATGCCGGGGAATGAGGGTACGCTGCACAATCCTGCGTATCGAACACCGGGTGGTGTCGCAGTTTGAATGTGGCACGCCCTTTCCAGGGCGTGGCGCGGGGGACATGGGCTGGAAAGCCCATGCCACATTCAAACTGCGACACTACCGAACACCGCACGCCGCGCGCATCACGGTCGATCCACCCCCACCCTGAACGCACCACATGCAGACGCAGACGCTGGTCTTGGATGTTGAGATTCCGGGAACGCCCCCGCGTCGATGCGAGTGCCCGCGCTGCGGCTACGACCTCTCGGGCGAGGTCGATACCTGGAGCACCCAATGCCCCCTGCAAGGCCGATGCCCTGAATGCGGCCTCGATGTCGATTGGGCCCGCATCCTGAACGCCGCCTTGAACGCCCCGCCCTGGTCCTTCGAGCATGCGGACCGCATGAATGCCCGCGCGTTCTTCGCCACGCTTGCGCGCCTCGTCCTGCCATGGCGCTTCTGGCACGCGATCGACATGCAGCGCACGATCCGCTGGCCGCGCCTCATCGCCATGAACGCCCTTGCGCTGCTCCTGCTCCATCTCACCTGCGCGACGGCCAGAAGTCTCGAAGTGGGCGCGAACATCCTCTTCAACTGGATATCTTCCTCGCCGGTGTATTCCGCAACCCCCCTGGACCTCGCGCTCCAGTTTCTAAAGCCATTCTCGACTGAGTATCTCCCTCGCCCCCTGGCCGCGGGCCTCGTGGAAGCGGCCCCCTTCGCCCTTCTCTGGGTCGCGCTCACGGCGGCGCTGATTCCGCTAATCCGAACCACGGCATCGCGGCATGGAATCCGCTCCCGGCATGCGGTGCGTGTGGCGCTCTACGGCGTATGCGGGGCGCTCGCCGTGTTTTGGATCGCCGCGATCCCGAGCGTGGGCTATTCAGCCTTCGGCGTGGTTGAACGAATCCTCTACGAGATCCTCCCCTACAACGCGGTCAGGCCGCTCAGCACCTTTGCCTACTATGCGCAGAAATACGCCTCGCAGGCCATCTGGATCGCCGCCATGCTCTGGCCCCCGCTCTTCTGGTGGGCCGCGCTCCGCTGGCACCTGCGGATCAGACGCCCCGCCGTCGTTTCGATCGGTCTGAGCATCATCTCCTGCATCCTCGCCGGCCTCACCATGCTGTTTCTCACGGGACTTCTGCCGTGATCGTGGATCGTCGGCGACCACCCCCCTACGCCCGCACCGTCCTCTGCTCGATCCGTTTCACCGGCTTGGTGACCACGATCGCATCAACGTAGTTCCCCGGCGTATGCACCTGGTCCGGCTCGATCACCCCCTTCTCAACGACCTCCTCCACTTCCGCGATCACGAACGACGCCGCTGTCGCCATTTCCGGGTTGAAGTTCCGGGCCGTCTTGCGGTACTGCAGGTTCCCGAACGTATCCGCCCGCCACGCCTTCACCAGCGCCAGGTCCGCCCACAGCCCCGTCTCCATCACGTACTCGCGCTCGCGCCCCTTGAACGCCATCGTCCGCACCGGCTTCTTGTCCGCGACGATCGTGCCGACCCCCGTCGCCGTGTAGAACGCCGGGATGCCCGCCCCCCCCGCGCGGATCCGCTCCGCGAGCGTCCCCTGCGGGTTGAACTCCACCTCGAGTTCCCCTGACAGGTATTGCCGCTCGAACTCCGCGTTCTCCCCCACGTAACTGCTGACCATTTTCCTGATCTGCTTCGTCTGGAGCAGCAGCCCCAGCCCCCAGTCGTCGACGCCCGCGTTATTCGAGATACACGTCAATGCCTTCACGCCGGTGTCGCGCAGCGCAAGGATCAGCCCCTCCGGGATGCCGCACAGCCCGAACCCGCCGACCATGACCGTCGCGCCGTCCTTGACGAACCCCTTGGATTTCGCCGCCGCGATCGCCTCGGCGGGGGTATTGAATCGCTTCTGGAGCATGGGACCAAGATACCGAACCGTCGTTGACGGTCCGACCCCCCCGCGCCCGCTTTTCAGGCGCGGCCCTGCAACCGCGAGCGGGCCGCCACATAGAATGTTCCCATGAACCCCGGAACCCAGGAATCCCGCCGCTCGTTTCTCCATCGCGCCGCGGGGGCGGCCATTCTCGCCGCGCATGCGCCGTTTCTGACCCGCGCCCGGGGGCAAAGCACGATGAACGACGTGACCACTCCCGCGCCGCTGCCCCTGCTCGGCCTGCGGCTTCAGGCCACACGGATCGATGCGCAGCGCCGCTTTTATCGCGATGTGCTCGGCCTGCCCATTGAACGAGAGGAAGCGATGTCCTTCTCGGTCCGCGCGGGGCACACCACGCTCACATTCGAGGAGCCGATGGTGATCGACGAGCCGAACAATCCGCCCTTCTATCACTTCGCGTTCAACATCCCTGAGAATCGCCTGGAGCAGGCGCTCGAATGGACAAGGAATCGCGTCCCCGTCATCGCGCGGGCCGACGGACGCGAGATCCACCACTTTGAGGCGTGGAACGCGCATGCCTTCTACTTCCTCGATCCGTCCGGCAACATCGTCGAGTTCATCGCAAGACACACACTGCCCAACGCGGCCTTGAAGCCGTTCGGCCCGGAGTGCATCGGCGACGTGAGCGAGATCGGGCTGGTCGCAACGAGCGTCGCCGCCGTGGTCGATCAGTCAAAGGCGATGCTCGGCGTCTCGCCGTACCTGGGCCGGCGCTCGGATGATTTCACCGCGCTCGGCGATGAGCGAGGCCTGTTCATCGTCGTGCCCGCGGGACGGCCGTGGTTCCCCCTTGAGGGGGATGCCCAGCGCCACGCCGCGATCTTCCCGGCCGTGATCACCACCGGCGGCACGATCGCCGGAAGGCCCGGATTCGACGGGCTGCCCTACGAGATCCACGGGGGTTGCTGAGGACGCCGCCGATCGGTTCCCGCAGCCCGCGCCCGCCCTCTTACAATCCCCGCATGAACCCGCTTGAGCCTTCAGACGCCGACGCGCAGGCGCTCGAGCACGCCCTTGTCGTCTTCACCGCCAATCTCGAAGGCCGCCTCCGCTTCGACGAGCAGGCCGCCTCCATCAAGTACGTCATCGATCCGAAGGACGGCCGCATCGTCGCCTCGCTCCCCGTCGCGGTCTTTCACGCCGTCGAACTGGTCTTCGACGTGCCCGAGGAAGGCGACGACGCCCTCCAACTGCTCATCTCCGCCGAGGAGTGCGATGAGTGCGCCGCCACCGACCGCTGGCTCGCGTACCACGGCGAGGCGGAGCACGTCCGCTGGGGTTGTTTCTGCGTGGACAGCGCCCGCCACGGCCCGTGGATCTTCGATGGCGAGGCCTTCGCGCTCGCCAATCCTCTCGCCGCCGAAGAACCCGGCCTCTGCCGGCTCCTCAACGCCGACAAGCCGCGCCTTGCCGCGCTCTGCCGACGCTACGCCGGCGTCGCCGTCCCTGCGCCTGTCTGCGTCGGCATCGATCCGCGCGGCATGCACATCCGTGCGCGCTTCGGCGTCGTCCGCGTGCCGTTCGACGATGTGCCGCGGGACGCCGCCGCGGCGCGGCGGGCGCTCGAATCGATGCTCGACTCCGTGGTGAATGAATGATCGCCGGCATCCGCGACGCCCACCTCCACCTCGCCGAGCACGGGGAAGAACTCTCCTGCGTCCGCCTCGACGATTGCCGCTCGCGCGAGGGCTGCCTTGATCGCCTCGCTCAGGCCGCCGCCTCCGGCCGGCGCGCCACCGGCGGGTGGATCAAGGCGGTCGGCGCCCGCGCCGCGGCCTGGACCGACCCGCGCTGGCCCACCGCCGACGAGATCGACCACGCTGTCGCCGGCGTACCCGCGGTCGTGCTCTCTTTCGACCACCACGCCCTGGTCTGCGGCCGGGGCGCGCTCCTGGCGCTGGGCATCGACAGCCACATCCCCGACCCGCCCGGCGGCATCATCGAACGCGACCGCGGTCGGCTCACCGGCCTCATGCTCGAAGCCGCGTGCATGCTGGTCCGCGAGCGCATGCCCGCCCCGACCCTCGCCGACATTCGCGCCTTCGTCCTCGCGGCGCAGGCCGACCTGCGCCGCCACGGCATTGTCGAGGTCCACGACATGCTCGCGCGCCCGGCGCTCGCGCGCGTCCTTCACGACCTCGACCTCGCGGGCGAACTCGAACTCGCCGTCCGCCTCTACGCCACGCGCGAGCATTTCGAGCCGATGGCCCGCTCTCGGGCCGAGTGGGAGTCCGGGCGCGTGCGCCTCGCGGGCATGAAGATCTTCACCGACGGCACGCTCAACAGCCGCACCGCGTGGATGCTGCACGACTTCCGGGACCCGATGCCGGGGCACCCTCGCGGCACGGCCCTGATGACGCCGGGCGAGATCGAGGAGGCTGTCCGCTTCGCGGATTCGCTGGGCTACCCCATCGCGGCCCACGCCATCGGCGACGCCGCGGTCCGCGCCGTCCTCGACGCCCTCGACCGCGTCCGCCCGCGATTACCAGGCCAGCGCATCGAGCACGCCCAGTTCATCGACGAAGCCGACATTCCCCGCTTTGGCCGCCTCGGCGTGATCGCCGGCATGCAGCCCTGCCACCTGCTGACCGACATCGAGGCGATCCGCCGCTTCACGCCGCATCGGGAGGAGCGCGCGTTCCCGCTCCGCGACCTGATCGACGCCGCAAAGGCGGCGGGACGCGAGCCGCCCGACCTGGTGTGGCTCGGGAGCGACGCGCCGATCGTCCCGCCCGATCCGACGGACAATGTGCAGGCGGCCGTGCAAAGGCGGAGGGTGGGGATGAGCGAATCTGAAATGGTGGGTGTGCGGCAGAGAATCAGCGAACGTGAGGTGCTCGTCTGCATGCGGTGATCGACACCCAAGGGTCGCACGCCGTCCCGAGGTTGGCATGGGCGGCTTTTCCCCCCTCAGGGCCCACGAGCGTTGCGATAAGGCGCGGCCGCCTTTCCTCGGACGGAGTGCGCATTACGCGAGCAAGTCTACGCCGCGCACACCGACCGCTTCTATTCGACGACAAGGACTCTGAAAGCGCCTGTGTGCCTTGATCGTTCCTCTTCCAGTTTATGCAACACCGCGAGGATTGCCGGGGTTTTCGCCTTCAGGATGTTCAAGTCGCTGCTGCGACTTCGGACGATCACGACGCTGATTGGCAACGTCCGCGGGTCATGCTCGTGCGCAAACCCTTTGTCGAGCGTGAGGATCGCGTCGAACCCCGCTTGGGCAGCAGCCTTCAGGAGGGCTCCGTTGTCGATGTCGTCCAGGGCGCACTCGCGCACGGAGAGGACCACATGTCCGCCGAGTAGAGACCTCAGGGGTGCCGGTACGCAATGATCGAGCAGCACCCTCACGCGGCCTGGGCATCCCGGCGAACGTCGGCTGCGGCGTGTTCAAGGACCACCAGCACCTGCTCGCGGCTCACGCCGGGGAAGTGATCCAGGAATACATCGACGGAATGTCCACCTTGAAGGTAGTCGAACAGATTCTGGATCGGCACTCGCGTCCCGCGGAATACAGGCGTTCCACCAAGCCGTGCGGGATCCGCCCGAACCACATCGGCAAAGCGCAAAGCGGGGCAACACGCGGGCGAAGTTGGGACGGGCTTCGAGTCCATCAACGGATCATAGGCCTCGTGCCACCGTTTCCACATCCACGGCGACTCTCCGACCTCGGCGTCCCGAGATCGGGATCATGCGAGTGCCCCGGGACCGCCCCCACCCTCGCGGGAGTATCTTGTCCCGCATGGGCGAATCACCCTTGGCCGACACCACCACCGCCGCGGCGGCAGAACTGGCCGAGGCGAGTTCGACCCTCTCCCAGATTCCCCTCTTCAGCCGCCTCGACGACCACGAGCGCAGCCTCCTCGTCGGCGTGATGAAACGCCGACGCTTCGAGACCAACGCAACCGTCTTCTGGATCGGCGACAAGGGCGACAGCC
Organism: uncultured Phycisphaeraceae bacterium; assembly: GCA_964490785.1. GTDB lineage: Bacteria > Planctomycetota > Phycisphaerae > Phycisphaerales > UBA1924 > JAEUIV01. Next base: position 1,443 of record CAZBDZ010000012.1, on the reverse strand, counting down.
TCTTCCTCATCCTCTCAGGCCGCGTCGGCGTCACCGCCCCCAACGAGGACGGCGAGCACGTCCCCATCGCGACCCTCGGCCCCGGCGAACTCTTCGGCGAGATCAGCCTCCTCGACGGCGGCCCGCGCACCGCCACCGTCCGCGCCATCGAACCCGTTGAGGTCTGCACCCTCAACCGCGACGACTTCCATGCCTTCCTCGTCCGCACTCCCTCCGCCGCCCTCGACATCCTCGCCGTCATGGGCGCCCGTCAGCGCGCCGCCACCGAGGCCCTCCGCCACATCAAGAACCCCAATGTCGAGATCGCACAGAAACTCACCCCCTGGCAGCACGCCAGCGACGCCATCGCCGCCGTCGCCGCGGGGCAGTGGTTCACGCTTTTTCACCTCGCCTGGTTCGGCGCGTGGATCGGCATCAACCTCGGCGCGCAGGCCGGCCTCCTCCCCGCACCTCTCGGCTTCGACCCCTTCCCCTTCGGCCTGCTGACAATGGTGGTCAGCCTCGAAGCCATCTTCCTCTCCATCTTCGTCATGGTCAGCCAGAACCGCCAGGCCGAACGCGACCGCGTCCGCGCCGACCTCGATTACCAGGTCAACGTCAAGGCCCACACCGAAATCACAGGACTCACCCGCCGCCTCGATCGCATCGAAAGCGCGTTGGAACGAAAAGCAGGCCCCGCCGCCTGATCCACCCGAACGGCGGCGCAGGGCTCGCCGCCGCTCATTTCCGGGAGCCTCTGGCTCCCGTTTCCCCCCCACCGCCTCCCAAACTGCGGAATTCAATCCGCGACTTTCCCAGTTTTCTGCACCCGGTCCCCCGAACCTCACGTATCCTCTCGTTATGAGACACCCCCACTCCCTCATCGTTGCCGCGATCGTCCCGCTCGCGGTCATCGCGGCGATGCCCGCGACGACCTCTACCGAGGCGATCCCCGGCAGTGGACAATCCCAGATCGTCGGCCGCGAAGGCGAGTCCTTCGCCGCCAGGCCCAGCCGAAGGGCAAAGAACACCACTCGGCAGAACATCAGGAGCCGGGTCCGCCAGATTCGACCCCGCACGAACCACATCGATCCCATCGGGGAGCCCCCAAGCGGCCCCGAGACCTAATCAGACCCTTTCGAATCCAAACGCGCCAAAGCCCCGCCGCCATGCGACGGGGTTTTTTGATGCGCTAAACCCTAACAAAATAGAACCGTATTTCACTCGCCTCACGCCCGCGACCATCCCATCGCAGACCCAGGGCGATCGCATTATCGCTTCGATGTGCCTCACAGCCCGCGGAGCGGGCGTGGGTTCCTTGCCCCGGACGAAGTCCGGGGTTGTGAGCAGACGCCGCCTCTGAAGCCCCGGACGGGGCGACGGCCGCACCGCAGTTCGCCGCGCAACGCCTTGCAACACGCCTCCTTCGCCCCGCTGGGGCTCTGCCCAAGTACCCGCGAACCC
>CAZBDZ010000011.1:25617-70858 GCA_964490785.1 uncultured Phycisphaeraceae bacterium | reverse complement strand
GGAGGAGACGGGTTACAAACCCGTCCCACCCTGAGAGAAACGGAGGAGACGGGTTGCAAACCCGTCCCACCCTGAGAGAAACGGAGGAGACGGGTTACAAACCCGTCCCACCCTGAAAGAAACGGAGGAGACGGGTTGCAAACCCGTCCCACCGAGAGAGAGTAGAAGGAAGAGGCATGGGCTGGAAAGCCCATGCCACGGGAGAGCCGGCCGTGGCGAAGAAGCGAATCGACCAGATCGACGTGCGGGGCAAGCGGGTGCTGATGCGGGTGGATTTCAACGTCCCCCTGAAAGACGGGAAGATCACCGATGACCGCCGTATCCGCATGGCCCTCCCTTCCATCGTGAGCGTCCTGTCTCGCGGCGGACGGCTGGTCCTGATGTCGCACCTTGGTCGGCCCAAGGGCGAGGGCTACGAGCCGGCGTTCTCGCTTGAGCCGTGCGCGGCGCGCCTCGGGGAGTTGCTCGCGGGCAAGGTCCGCGGCGGGGTCAGGTTCCCGTCCCACGACTGCGTGGACGGCGCGGCGACGGCGGCGGTCAACCTCCTCGCCGACGGCGAATGCCTCCTGCTCGAGAACCTGCGCTTCCATAAGGGCGAGCAGAAGGGCGACGCGACCTTTGCCTCGCGCCTCGCGGTCTTCGGCGACATCTACTGCAACGACGCCTTCGGCACGTGCCACAGGCCGGATGTCTCGATGGTCGGCGCGGCCAAGGCGATGGGCGGAAAGCCCAAGGTCTGCGGCTTCCTTGTGGAGAAGGAGATCAAGTATCTCGCCGAGGCGCTGGCGAACCCGAAGCGACCCTTCGCCGTCGTCCTCGGCGGGGCCAAGGTCTCGGACAAACTCCCGGCGATCACGAACCTGCTGCCGAAGGCGGATCATGTCTTGATCGGCGGCGCGATGGCCTACACGTTCCTCAAGGCGCAGGGCACGAAGGTGGGCGCAAGCCGCGTCGAGGAGGACCGCCTCGCCGACGCGAAGCGCATCCTCGACGAGGCGAGCAAGGGCCGGTGCAGGATCCACCTGCCGAGCGATCATGTGTGCGCCGCGAAGTTCGAGGAGACGGCGCCGGCGCGGGAGGCGGCGGGCGACATTCCCGACGGGCTGATGGGGCTCGACATCGGTCCCGCGACGTGCGAGCAGTACGGCGCGGTCCTCAGGAGCGCCAAGACGATCGTCTGGAACGGGCCGATGGGGGTCTTCGAGTGGGCGAACTTCGCGGCAGGGACGCGCAAGGTCGCCGAGGCGATCGCGGCGGCGACAGGGGCCGGCGCGGTGTCCATCGTCGGCGGGGGCGACTCGGCGGCGGCGGCGGAAGACATGGGCATCGCCGACAAACTCAGCCACGTCTCGACCGGCGGCGGCGCGAGCCTCGAGATGCTCGAAGGCAAGAAGTTCGAGAGCGTGGACCTCCTCGACGAGGCGTGAGACAGACTCACCACAGAGCACACAGAGATAATAATGGGAGGAATCGTATCCTGGCACGCCCTCTCCCACCTCTTTGTTTCCCTCCGTGGCTCTCCGTGCCCCCCGTGGTGATCGTCTGATCCATGCCCGACGCAACCCCTGGCGCGACGCCGCGTGGCTCTTCTTGCTCTGCATCGTCGCCTACACGGCCGGGCTCACGACCCACGGCCTCACGAACTGGCAGGAGGCCCGCCGCGCCGCCGTCGCACGTGAGATGTACGCGACGGGCGAGTGGATCGTCCCGCGGTGGTTCGGCGAGCCTTACATCGCGAAGCCGCCGATGATGTACTGGGCGCAGATTCTCGTCGCCAAGGCCCGCGCCGCCCTCGGCGAGGCCCCGTTCATCGACGAGTCGGAGGTGCGCCTGACCGTCGCCATCGCGGGCCTCCTCGGCGTGCTCACCACCTACTTCGCCGCGCGCTCGATCCTCCGCGACCGCCTTGACGCCCGCCTCGGCGACGACGCCGCATGGCTCGCGGCCCTCGGCCTGGCGAGCGGCGTCCTCTACTTCCGCTCTTCGCGCATCGGCGAACTCGATGTGCTCACCGTGCCCTTCGTGGTCGCGGCGGTGTGGGCGATCGACAGGGCGCGCCGCGTGTGGGAGGCCGAGAGACACACGCCGTGGATGTGGGTCGGGCTCGCCACCGCGGCCGGGATCGGAGCCGCGCTGACGAAGGGGCCGCCCGCCGTGCTGCCCATTGCGCTGGCGGGGTATCTGCCGATGATGCTCCGGGCGATCGACGCCGAGCCGACCACGATCGTCGCCGGTCGGCGCAACGGATTCGCTATGGCTTTCGGCGCCGGTGTTTTCGTCTTCGGAACACTGGCCTTCGGCTCGGAAGGCGTCGGCACGATGACCGTCCTGGTTGGCGCCGTTCTCTTTGGAATGATCGGCGGAATCGGCACGGTCCTGTTCGCGCGGCTCGCGCAGCCGCCGGCGGCCCGGCGATGGTTCGCGGCATTCGCTCGTACGCACCCCGCGCTGGTGCTCTGCGTGCCGTTGATCGCGGTGTGGGTCTGGGGGCGGCTCGTCGCCGCGCGCGTGGGTGCGGACACGATCTCGAATCTCGCCGCCGCGGAAGTGGAGGACAATCTCCGCATCCTGGTCGTGGACAGCCCCGTGAAGAACCTCGGGTTCATGCTCTACGGGATCGCGCCGATCGCGCTCGCGGCGGCGGCGTGTCTTGTGTGGATCGCGCGATCGAGGCCATCACTGACGCCCGGGCAACGCATCCCGATCGCGTGGACCATCGCCGGCTTTGCCGCGTTCAGCGCGCTGGGCAAGGGGGTGGCACGCTACCTGACGCCTCTCTGGCCGGGCGTGGCGATGCTCGGCGGGCTGTGGCTCGCGGTCGCGCTGCGCGACGCCGAGCGCCGCTCGGGCCACACGCGGCACCGCACCGCCGTCGTCGGCCTGCTTGTCGTCTCGGCGCTTGTCCAAACCTGGTGGTACGGCCTCGGACGCACGATTTACTCCGGCGACCGTTCGCCGCGCGAGTTCGTGCGGGAACTTCTCGCCACGGCCGACGACCTTCCGCTCGCCACCTGGCGCCTCGACGAGCCGAGCCTCGACTTCTACGCGAGCACGCGCCTCCCGCAACTTCAGAATCCCGCGGATCTCCTGCACATGGCGAACCTGACCCGCGGCATGGTCCTCATCGGTCGTGAAGACCGGGCCGACGAGTGGGCCGCCGCAGCGGGCGACGCGGGCTTCCGCGTTCACAAGATGGACCTCTTCGCGCCCTACCGCTGGCGCGCCGCCCGCGCTCCCGTCGCCGCATGGCGCATCGAACGCTGACTCCGCCTTCTTTTCCGCTTTCCGTTTTCCGCTTTTCCTCACCCCGCGACGCGCTCGATCACATCCGCCGCGCCCGTCGCCGCGCTCCGCCCCGCGAAGCGGCCGCAGATCTCCTCGATCGCCCGCACCTGCGCCGCCTGCGCGTCAGGGTCGGTGGCCAGCGCGTCCACCGCCTCGGCCAGGCGTTCGTACCCCTTGAAGTAGGGGAAGAGTTCCGTCACCGCCTCGCGCCCCGCGATCAGGTTCGGCAGGGAGATGAACCGCGTCGTGATCAGGTGCCGCCCGATCCAGTTCCATGCGAGTTCATTCGTCTTGTACAGGATGACCATCGGCCGCCGCTGCCGCGCGATCTGGAGTGACACCGTCCCCGACACCGCCACCGCCGCGGTACACCATCGCACGACCGGGTCCGTCGCCGCGACGGCCATCCCCAGATTCTCCGGCCAGCCGCCCATCTCCTCCGCCCTCGCCTTCAACTGCCCCGCCACCTGCTCCGTCGTCGCCGCGATCATGCCGACCAGACCCCCCGAAGGGCGCCTTCGGCTCAACTCGCGGAACGCATCCAGCATGATCGGGAAGTTCCGCCTCAACTCCGCCGCTCGCGAGCCCGGCAGCAGGGCGAGGCGGATTTCCCCGCGCGGATACGCCGAGGCTTCCGCATCGAGCGCCGCCTCGTCCAGCACCTCATCGAACAGCGGATGTCCGACGAACGTCGCCGGCACGCCCCGCACGTTGAACCACGCCTCCTCGAAAGGCAACAGGCACAGCACATGATCCGTCCGCCGTTTGAGTTTCCCGATTCGCCAAGGCCCCCACGCCCACAACTGCGGCGCCACCAGGTGCACCACCCGGCTCCCGCAACGCTTCGCCAGCCGGGCAATCTCGAAGTTCGCCCCGGGCGAGTCCACCGGCACATGGACCGTCGGCCGCGACCCGCGCAGCCACAGGTCGATCTCCCGCCGCATCCGCAGGTGCCGCTTCACGTCCCCCCACTTCGGCATGCCGACCACCGCATCATCCCCCGTCCGATGCACCACCGTCGCCCCCGCCCGCTCCATCTTCGGCCCACCCCAGGCATAGATCGGCGCCTCGGGCCGTCGCCGGCGCAGTTCGCGGATCACCGCCGAGGCATGGTCGTCGCCCGAAGGCTCAAAGGCGGTGAAGAGGAAGGAGGGATGCGGAAGCACGGGGAGAGGGTACCGCCTTCATGCCACCGACCTTGGTTCCGAACGATTGGCGTTTGCGGCCTGTGCTTGACTCGACTAACGCGCCGCGTTATACTCTGTGGAAGGATCGTCGCGTTCGCCGACCGCGACACCGAAGCGCTGTTCAATAGGCAGCCGGTCCGGCGGATCGACCTGGGGATTCAGCGCGTGGCCCTTCGCAAACTCCTGATGCTCGACGCAGCGACGACACCGGACGACCTCCGCATTCCGCCTGGCAATCGCCTCGAAGCGCTCAAGGGCGACCGCGAGGGGCAGCACGGCATCCGCATCAATGATCAGTGGCGGATCGTGTTTACCTGGAAAGCCACGGGAGCGCATGACGTGGAGATCGTTGATTACCACTGACCGGAGAATCCGAACATGCCCCCCCGCCGCCGCACCGCCCCACACTCCCCCGTTCATCCCGGCGAGATCCTGCGCGAGGAGTTCTGCAAGCCGCTGGGGATCACCGCGACCGCGCTGGCGAAGGGCACGGGCATGCCCGTGGACCGGGCCGTGCGCCTCTTGAAGGAAACGCGAGCATTCACCGGCGACACGGCCCTGCGCCTCGCACGCTTCTTCGGCACCTCGGCCGAGATGTGGATGAACCTGCAGGCGCGCTACGACCTCGACGCCGCCGAGGATGAAGCCGGCCGCGAAATCGCGAAACGCGTCCGACCCTTCAGGGCCGCGTGATACGGATCATCTTTCATTCTCGCCCTGGACGACCACGGGATTCGCTGCGGCGACCCTCCGCTCATCCCGAACGTGCGCGCGCTGGACCGACGATCCGAATGAGTCCCATCCGCTCTCCACCGAAGCCGCGCCGCCGAAGCCTCGGCCCAAACCTCACTCGCACGCATTCCCGAAGTTCGCCAGCACATACGTAACATCAACGAAGCCCACCGCCCCGTCGCAATCCGCGTCGCCGAGGCCCAGCCCCGATTCGTCGACGGCCCCATAGTGCGCCAGAACATACGCGATGTCGCCGAAGTCCACCATGCCCGGCTCCGCATGGTCCGCGTTTCCGAGGCAGCACGCCTCCGCGACCGCGAGCGACACGGCGTAGTGCAACTCCTTTCCGCACGCGTAATCGCCGAAGGACAGGCCGACATCGACCGACCCGGGCGCGACGTTCAGCGCGTACGTCCCCGGCCCAACCTCCGCGACCTGCTCCGCGCCGGGCATGCACTGCCCCGCGTCGATCTCCGCGACGACCTGCCCCGCGCCGTCCTCGCACAGCGAACCATCGGGGCCCGTCTTCACGAGCCGAACACGCACGGGGCCGTCTGCCGCCGCCCCAAACCGCACCTCTGACCGCCGCGGCAGCGTAAAGGTCCAGTCGTCCTGATCGACCGCAAACCGGTCCCTCTCATCGGGTTGCGCCCCGCTCGACGGCACGTACACGCTGTACAGCGACCCGCACGCCGCATCGCCGGGCGCGATCGCCTGCGCTGAAAACGGCGCTCGCGAGCACCCGTCGTTATCCAGCGACGCGGCGCACGCGTCGAACATCGCCGGCTCGGTCGCGACGCAGGGCTCGACCTCGACCAGCGCGCCTTGTGGGCATAATGCAGGGCACGCCGGAACCGGCTCGGCATCGAGCCAGATCAGGTACTTCGACGTTGGATCGGTGCATGCCGTCGCAACGTTGATGAAGGCTCCCGCCGTCGCGAAGGGGTCCCGTGAGTGGACAAGCAGGATATAGGTCCCGGCGTCAAGGGCGACGAGATCCGGGGCGTCGATGGTCTCGGCGAGGCACGTGCCGCGGGTCGCGGCCAGTGCGTAGACCATCGCGTCGTTGTCGCAGGAGTTCTCGGTGATGAGGGCGTTGAACAGGCCGGGTGATTCGATGCGCAGGTTGATGATGGAGCGCTGCGCAAGGTCGAACTTGTAGTAGTCGAGATCGCGCAAGCCGCCCTGCGCATTGGTGTCGCCGTAGACGGCTCCGAGCATGGGGACATTGGGTCGGATGCGTATGAAGGCGTTGTCGTTGATGGGATCCGCGCCGCATCCGAGGCGCTGGTTGGGCGCGTTCACGCCGCAGGGCTCCCCGAACTGAAAGCCCTCGTAGGTCGGGGCGAACTCCTCGACGTCGGCGGTTGGGGGCGCGACGATCTCCGGGCATTGCGCAACCGGCGTGGCTTCGAGAACAGTGAACCAGTAACGCGTGTTCGTGCCGCAGGGATAGCCGGCTCCGTTGGCCATGTGGAAGAGCCGGAACCCCACGGTGCCCCCGGGCATTTGCCCAGTCCGGCTGCGGGCGGTGGAATCCAACGGCTGAACGGCGTCGATCATCATGTGCCCGGGTTGGTCGCCACCGACGAATCCGAGCGCAGGAGTGCAATCAAAGAAATCGACATTCGCGCTGTTGTAATACCAGCGCGGACGGACCGGCCCTTCGGCGAAGAACTGATAGTGGACGAGAATGTTTCCGATGGGGAGGTCCTCGAGCAGGAACCAATCGGTGTCGCGGCTCTGGTTCCGCGACCACAGATGCCCCCAGATGGGCTGCCCAACCGTGATGAACCCGTACTGCCGCACGAAGCCGGGAGGCGGCGCAAGGTTGCATCCGTTATTCACGGCGATATTGTCCGGGGGATCGATCACGGTCGCACAGTCCTCCGGCACGATCTCCGGCCCTGTCGGACCCGGGATCATCCCCATCTCCTGCACCGCGCCCGGCGGAATGATGTACGCCTCGGGCGGCGTGCAGGGCGAAGCGTCGCAGCACGGGATGGGGTCGCCCATCGAATCCCGCAGTTCGCCGAACAGGAGGACGAAGTTCCCCGACGCGGAGGTGCTCCCGTATCCGGCGATGAGGATCCAATACGTCCGCCCCGCCGCAGCGCAGAGCTCCAGTTCCGATCCGGCGACCGTGTCGTTCGTATCGTCGTTGTACGCGACGCAGCCGAGCGCGCCGCACGAGTCGCCGCAGTACACGGAGATCTGCGTGTCAAAGGTCGTCCCTGTCGCGAGCGAGGTCGAGAGCAGCACGCGGTTCCCCCGACCGACAAAGCGGTACCACACGCCGCGGGCGACATTGCCCGCCCCGCCGCAGCCGGGCGCCTCGCCGTCCACGGTCGCCGTCTGCGTGCTGCCCGCGATCGTGTACCAGAACCCGCCGAAGGGCACGCACTCCGGGCATGGCGCGTCGAGCGCTAACTCCGTCGCGTTCGCACACAAGTCGTTCGCCGGCTGCCTCGCACTGGCCACTGCCGCGACCATCGCCGCGAACGCAACCATCCAAGCCGATCCGCTCCGCGTTGTCATGTCGCACCTCCGGGAAACGGGGAACAACTTTTCAGCGTACCTCTCACGGCCGGGGAAGCAAGCACTTCTCTTAGGTTCTCCGAAAAATGGGCGATGCCGCCACGAGATTGGGGCACGCCCCATTCGCGGAGTTTCCGTGGCGACCCAGAAGTACGTGCCGCGCGGGATGGGATGGATCGCCACGGCGACGCCACGAGAAGCCCTGATCGTCCCTGTCGAAGTTCGACGGCGTATCCTGCGCACCGATGCCGACCGCCGACCCGGTCAATTCAGGGGAACCCCTTCCGCGGACCCGCCCGCGCCTCAATCTCGTCAGTCGAGCCGGCATCGCTCTCCTCGGCGTCATCATCGTGGCGTGCCTCGCGTCCCTCCCCTTCATGCTCGCCTCCGCCGGCCGAGACGATGCGGGCCGCCCGCTCCCCGCGCGCTATGCCCACGGCGACCTGAACGCTCACCTGCTCCCGCCTTCCTGGGCCCCGATGCGCGATGACGAACGCGAACGCGCCGCTTCGCTCAACAACCCCGCCCACCTCCTCGGCACCGACAAACTCGGACGCGACCTCCTCATCCGTTGCCTCACCGGCGGCGGCATCTCCATCTCCATCGGCCTCGCCGCCGCCGCCGTCAGCGTCGTCATCGGGACGCTCTACGGCTCGATCGCGGCCTTCGCCGGCGGACGCACCGACGCGATGATGATGCGCATCGTCGATGTGCTCTTCGGCCTGCCTTACATCCTGCTGGTCGTCCTCCTCGCCGTCGCGGGCGACGCGCTGATCGACCGCTTCGCCTCGTCGCGCGCCCTGGGCCAGGGCGCGCGCACCCTCATCGAGATCGCCATCCTCCTCGCCGCGATCGGCGGCGTGTCGTGGCTCAGCATGGCGCGCGTGATCCGAGGCCAGGTCCTGAGCCTCAAGGCCCGACCCTTCATGGAGGCCGCCCGCGCCCTGGGCATCCCGCCGACACGGCAGTTCCTCCGACACCTGCTTCCCAACCTCGTCGGACCGATCCTTGTCTACGCCACACTCACCGTCCCCCAGGCCATTCTGCAGGAGTCCTTCCTGAGTTTCCTCGGCATCGGTGTTCGGCCCCCGCTCCCCAGTTGGGGCAGCCTCGCCGCGGATGGGCTGGTCGAACTGAACCCCGTCCGCGTGCGCTGGTGGCTCATCGTCTTCCCGTGCGTGCTGCTCGCCCTCACCCTCATCTCCCTGAACTTCGCGGGCGAGGCCCTCCGCGAACGACTCGACCCCGCACGCACCGCACGCCGAGGCTAGCAGCGCCGAAGCGTCAACGTGGCATGGGCTTTCCAGCCCATGTCCCCGGAACCACGCCCTGGAAAGGGCGTGCCACATTCAAACTGCGACACTACCCCGAGGCTGAGGAGTCTTCGACGAAGCCTCGGGTTGGGATATGCTCTCTCCCGGCACGGACGCCCCGCGCCGCGGAGTAGCCTCCGATGGAGAGCCGGTTCGGTCTCAAGGACTTCGTCTTTCTTCTCCTCCTGATCGCGCTCGCCGTCGGCGTCGCCCTCTCGATGGTGCAGATGGAGCGCGTCTGGCGCGAGGTCCGGACGCTCCGCCTCGCCGTCGATGAACGCACGCGCCAACTCGCCGATCTCGAGCGCACCGTTCACGACCTGCGGAGCGCGCCCGCCCCCACGGCCCCTGCCGCATTCCCCGACTGGGCCCGCCCCGGCGTCCCCATCACCATCCCGCCTCCATGGACTTTCGCCAGCGACCCGCGGACGCACCCGGCCTTCGCCGAAGGGGGCACGCTTGCCGAACTCTTCGAGGGCCGCACACCCTCCATCACTCCGTATCTCTCCAACGACGCCTTCACCTTCCGGATCGTCAACGAATGCGTCTGCGAATCGCTCGCGGCCCTTGACCCCTCGACGCTCGAACTCCGCGCCTGGCTCGCTGAGGCCTGGCAGTACGACCCCGCCGGCCGGTGGCTCCGTGTGAAGATCCGCGACGAGGCCCGCCACAGCGACGGCCGGCCCGTTACCGCCGAGGACGTGCGCTTCACCTACATGGACTACGTCCTCCGCCAGGAGATCAACGCCGGCCAGTTCCGCAGCGATTTCACCCCCATCGACCGCGTCGAACCGATCTCCGAGAAAGCCGTCGAGTTCACCTTTAAGGAGCCGCGCTCCGCCAACCTCCGCGCCGCGCTCCGCAACGCGATCCTCCCCGCCCATATCTACGCCCGCTTCACGCCGGAGCAGATCAACGCCTCGACCTCGCTCCTGATGGGCTCAGGCCCCTACCGCCTCGAATCATTCGACCCCGAACACCAATGGACCCCGGGCTCAGAGGTCATCCTCATCCGCAACGAACGCTGGTGGGGCGCGCCGGAGTTGCGCCCGCCCATCGACCGCCTCCGCTTTCACTTCATCCCTGACAACGCCACGCGCCTGAAGGAGTTTCAGGAAGGTCGCGGCGATGTCATGCGCTCCACCCCCGAACAGCACGCCGCGATGACCGCGGACCCCGCCTTCGCCGCCGCGGGCCGCGCTCTCGCGTGGACCAACATGCGCTCCGGGTACACCATCCTCGCGTGGAACTGCGGCGAGCGCAACGGCAAGCCCACTCCCTTCGCCGACCCGCGCGTCCGGCTCGCCATGACGCGCGCCCTCGACCGCGACCGCATCAACCGCGACTTCTACCACGGCCTCTGCGAAGTCGCGACGGGGCCCTTCCCGAAATGGCAGGCCGACCCTTCGATCACCCCTTGGTCCTTCGACCTCGGCGCCGCCCGCGAACTCCTCACCGCCGCCGGCTGGATTGACCGCGACGCCGACGGCGCCGTCGAGAACGAGCGCGGCGAGCCGCTCACCTGGGAACTCACCTACGTCCGCGGGAGCGTCGTCGGCGAACGCGTCGGCCCCTACATCATCGACCAGTGCGCCCGCCTCGGCGTCCGCGTCGCCACCCGCGTCGTCGATGCCGCGGCCCTCGCCGTCATCCGCACCGCGCACGACTACGACGCCCTCCCCACCCAATGGTCCTGGACCGACCCCGAGTACGATCCCTATCAGACCCTTCACTCCTCGCAGATCAACGGCGGCGACAACTGGATCCAGTACGCCAATCCCGAACTCGACAACCTCATCGACGAGGCCCGCCGCACCATCGACACCGCCGCCCGCGCCGACCTCTGGCGGCGCATCCACCGCATCGTCCATCAGGACCAGCCCTGCACCTACCTCCTCAACGTCCCATGGACCCGCTTCGTCAGCACGCGCATCGAAAACGTCCACCCCTACCCCATCGGCCTCGACCGCCGCGAGTGGTTCATCCCGAAGGAAAGGCAGTAAGAGTGCCTCACACAACGCCTACCGGTGGGATGGGTTTGCAACCCGTCTGGGTGGGACGGCTTTGCAACCCGTCTCCACTGCTTCTGCGTCTTGCCTTGTGTCAGGCACTCTAAGGTCCGTTGCCCCGCGAGAAGTGCAACCCCCTTTCACTTCTTTCCTTCTGCATCGCTCCGTTTCCTCTGTGTCCGCCGTGGTTCGATAGATGACGCATGACCGCCTACCTCATCAGGCGAATCCTCCTCCTCGTCCCCACAGTCCTCGGGATCACCTTCCTTGTCTTCATGCTCATCGCCCTCTCCCCCGGCGGGCTGAGCGGCGCGGCCGTTCACTCGGGCGATGCCGACCGCCAAGCCGTCGAACGCGCCTATTTTCGGCAGCGCTTCGGCCTGGACGATCCGCTCCTCCTCCAATACGGCCGATGGCTCGCACGCCTCAGCCCCATCCGCCGCGATGACACAGGCCTCACGCTCGACTGGCCCGACCTCGGCACCTCCTTCGCCCGATCGCGTCCCGTCTCCTCGCTTCTCGCGGAAGCCCTTCCCGCGACGCTCCTCCTCAACATTCTCTCGCTCGGCGTCGTCTATGCCGTCGCCGTTCCGACGGGCATGATCGCCGCGATCCGCCGCGGCACGTGGGTTGATTCGCTCATCCGCGCCGCGCTCGTCGCGCTCTGGTCCGCGCCGGTCATCGCCGTCGCCGTCGCCCTTCAGGGCGCCTTCGCCCGCGGCGGCCTCGGCTGGTTCCCAACGTCGGGCCTCCATTCGCCCGACGCACGCGACCTCCCCTTCATCGACTCCATCATCGACGGCGTGCGACACCTCGTCCTCCCCGTCGCGTGCCTCTCCTACGGCTCGCTCGCGTTCCTCAGCCGGCAGACCCGCGCCGCCGTCCTCGAGAACATCCACGCCGACCACGTCCGCGCCGCCCGCGCCAAGGGCCTGCCCGAGCGCGACCTCTTCTGGCGCCACGTCGCCCGCAACAGCCTGCTTCCGCAGATCACCATGCTCGCCGGCGTCCTCCCCGCGACGCTCTCCGGCTCGCTCATCGTCGAGCGCGTCTTCAACCTCCCCGGCATGGGAACCCTCATGCTCGATTCCATCGACCTCCGCGACCGCGAGGTCCTCATGGCGGTCGTCCTCATCGTCTCCATCGTCAACGTCGTCGCGCTCCTCTTCGCCGACCTTCTCTACGCCGCCGCCGACCCGAGAGCGAGGCGTGCATGACGCCGCGAAACGCAGCATCTCCATCGACCGCGCGCCGAAACACCACGGGATTCGCCGCGCCGAGCCTTCGCTCATCCCGAGCGTGCGCCGGGAGCCGCCACCAGCATTCCCCTTCTTAGATGACTCGAATCGCAGCCCAACCTCCTCTTCTCGCCGCGAGCCTCTGGCTCGCGCTCATCATTCTCACCGCCATCGCCGCGCCCTTCATCGCGAGCAGCCGCCCGATCATCCTGCACACGCTCGACGCTTCAGGGGCCGTCGTCGCCACCGAGCACCCGCTGTTCACCTCGCTCTGGCGCGACACGCTGACGCCCTTCGACGACGCCGAACGCGAAGCCCGCGGCGAAATCCGCGCCGTCCGCACGCTCATTCCCTTCTCGCCCAACGAGCGGCCCGCCGACCGCGACGCTTCATTCCTCCCCCCCGGCGCCTCCGAGCACGAACCGCTCGCGCGCCAGATCGTCGCCGATCTTCCAAACGACCAACGCCTGGACCAGGACACTGTCCAACGCACTCTCGATCGCATGGAACAACTGCCGATCCGCGCGGACGATCGGAATCGGATCCACCGGGAGATCACCAACCTCGCCGCCTCTGCCGCGTTCGACAGGCAATCGCTCCGCAAGGCTCTCGAACTGGAACTCAACGCCACGGGCCGCGTCCACCTCCTCGGCACCGACCGCCACGGGCAGGATGTTCTCAGCACCCTGATTCACGGCTGCCGGCTCGCCCTCTCCGCGAGCCTCATCGCCGCGCTTTTCGCCGCGGTCCTCGGCGTCGCGCTCGGCGCGATCATGGGTTATTTCGGCGGATGGATCGACCTGCTTCTCTCGCGCATGGTCGAGATCGTGATGGGCGTGCCGCTGCTCTTCGTTCTGGTCCTCGCCGCGGGCGTCATGCCGCGGAGCCTCGAGGCCACGCTCGCGATCATCGCCTGCTTCACCTGGACCGGTGCGGCGCGCTTCACGCGCGCCGAGTTCATGCGCCTCCGCGACGCCGACTTCACCCTCGCCGCCCGCGCCCTCGCGCTCCCGCGCCGCAGCATCCTCTTCCGCCACCTCCTGCGCAACGCCCTCTCGCCCGCGATCATCGACGCCGCCTTCACCATGGCCGCCGCGGTGATCCTCGAAGCAACCCTTAGTTACCTCGGCCTCGGCCCGCCGGGGCGCGCCTCCTGGGGCACGCTCCTCGCCTCCGCCACCAGCGACGCCGGCGAATACCGCTGGTGGCTCGCCCTCTTCCCGGGCGCCGCCATCTTCCTCACCGCGCTCAGTTACAACATCATCGGCGAAGCCCTCCGCGATCACCTCGACCCCCGCGCACGATGACCACGCCGCACAAACAACCCCTCCTCACCATCGAAGACCTCGCCGTCTCCTTCGACACTGCGCGGGGCGGGCGGGCCCTCGCCGTCAACGGCGTCTCGCTCACCGTCCACCCCGCCCAGACCCTCGCCGTCGTCGGCGAATCCGGATCGGGAAAGTCCGTGACCGCCATGAGCGTCCTCCGCCTCCTCCAAACGCCCCCCGCCCGCTACGACCGAGGCCGCATCATCCTCGACACCCCGCAAGGCCATGCCGACGTCCTCAGAATGCCTGAGCGCGACCTTCGCACGATCCGGGGCGGCGTCGCCGCCATGATCTTCCAGGAGCCGATGACGAGCCTTAACCCCGTCTATACCATCGGCGACCAGATCATCGAGGCCATCCTCCTTCATCAGGCCGTCAACTCCCGCGAAGCCCGCGACCTCGCCGCCAAGGCCCTCGCCGACGTCGGCATCGCCAACCCCGCTCAGCGCCTCCGCGCCTACCCGCACGAGTTCTCAGGAGGAATGCGCCAGCGCGTCATGATCGCCATGGCCCTCGCCTGCAAGCCGCGGCTCCTCCTCGCCGACGAGCCCACCACCGCCCTCGATGCCACCATCCAGGCCCAGGTCCTCGCCCTCCTCCGCGACCTGCAGCGCCGCACCGCCCTGGGCATCATGCTCATCACGCACAACCTCGCCCTTGTCGCCCAACATGCCGATGCCGCCTGCGTCATGTACGCCGGCCGCGTCGTCGAGTACGCCGCCGTCCACGACCTCTTCGCCCGCCCCCTGCATCCCTACACGCGCGGACTCCTGCGCTGCATCCCGCGCATGCGCGAGCGCGTTCGCCGACTCGTCAGCGTCTCCGAAGTCATCGATGATCCGAAGCAGTTCGAGCAACTCCCCGGCGCGGACAAGGGCATCCGCCCCTGGTGGCCCGCCCACAAACCCCCGAGCGACCTCCGGCCCGCAGCCGGCCCCGCCGGCGACTCCATCCTCCACGAGATCGAACCATCCCACTGGGTCGCCTGTTGGCGCACCGAACCCCTCGAATCCATCAAAGCACGCACCCCCACCATCCCCACCGCAGCCCAGAACCTCTAGCCCCACTCCTCACCCCATCACCCTATCACCCTATCACCCTATCACCCTATCACCCCATCACCCCATCACCCCATCACCCCTCCCCCCATGCGCCTCCTCCACGTCTCCGATCGCTCCACCGCCACGCGCGAGCATGCCATGCTCCGTCGGTTGGAGATCGGCCTCGTGGACGAGGGGTGCCGCGTCGTCCGTCTCGCCCCCGAGCGTGCGCTCGACGAACCAACGACAGGCTTGGCCGCGTCGATCACCTATCCAGACTCCCCGTGGCGCGTCGGCCTGCTTTCTCCACTCCCCAACATCCTCCGCGCCCTCGACGAGACCGACACCCTCGCCGCCGACGATGAAGGACGCATCATCGACGCCGTCCATGTCTGGGGCGTTCACGCCTGGCCCCTGGCTCTGCCCCTCGCGGGAGCGCTCCGCGCCGACCTCATCCTCGAAGTCCTTTCCCGCCAGGCGCTCGCCGACGTTCCGACCATCGAGCGCCGCACCGCACGCGCCCCGGTCTCGGCCCTCTGGCTCGCCCCCGACGACGCCATGCGCTCCGCCGTTGAACGCGTGGCCCGGCGCTGGCCCGTCCTCACCAGCCGATGGGGCGTCCACGCGCCCCCGATCGACGACGCCCAACACCCCATCCGCTCCATCGCGATCCTCGCCTCAGGCGGCGAGCCCGCGCCGACCTCCGCTCTTCTCTCCGCCATCGCGCACCTCCCCGCCGACCCGGAGAGGCCGCAACCAATGATCTTCCTCGACTCCCGCGCCGTGGAGCGCAACCCAAGCCTCTGGCGACTCGCCGACGGCCTGCGAATCCACTCCAGGCTCTCGCTCGTCCCCGACTTTGAATCCCGCCGCCAACTCGTCCTCCGCGCCGACGCCTTCATTCAGGCCGACTGCCGCGGCGAGCACGCGACCCTCCTCCTCGAAGCCATGGCCGCCGGCCTCCCCGTCATCTCCCGCGCCGACCGCCACGTCGAAGCGTCCGCGGACCCCGCCATCGCCACCCTCGTCGAAGAACCCAGCGAGCAAGGCTGGCGCCGCGCCCTTGAAACTGTCCTTTCCACGCCGGCCCCCGCCCGCACGCTCGCGCTCGCCGCACACCGCTACATCCGCCAGCACCGCCTCGCCCATCTCCAGGTCAAGGCCGCCCTCGACGCCTACTCCCGCTTCCACCACGCCGGCCCCATCCCCCTCGATCAAGGGCGATGAATAGCCCCCCGGGTGCCATCCCCGGTCCCCTGGCGGCCCGCCGCCCAGCGCCGCTCCCCCAACCCCCTGCCCCATGTCCACTGTTCACTGTTCGCTGTCCACTGTTCCCTGTCCCCCCACATCATTTCAAAAAAATCCACCGAAACCGCGCCGGTCGGGCCGGCACCTGACGCTCCGCCTCATTGGAGATGTCCACCGCCCCGACCAACCTCACCCCCTTTGCGGCCCCGAAGCCCCGTTTGGCCCTCGCCGTTCCATACGTCGGGCCCGCCGAACCACTCCGCCGCGCCTTCCGCAGAATCCCCGAAGGCGGCCGCGACATCCTGAGCGTCCCCCAGTGGACCGCCCTCGGCCTCGCCCTCCGCTTCTCACCCCGTGAACTCCAGATCGTCCAGGCGGTCTTTGACGACCTCAAGGAGTCCGCCATCGCGGACACCCTCGGCATCTCGGCCCACACCGTCCACACTCACCTCGAACGCCTCTATCGCAAACTCGGCGTCCGCGGCCGATCCACCATGATCATCCGCATCTTCGCCGAACAACTCCGCCTCTCCGCCGCGGGCAACGGCGTTTGAGAAGAATGCCTTGCCGTTACGAACCCCGAGTAATGCGGATCAACTCCCATTCGCGCGCTGGGCGACCACGGGATTCGCCGCGGCGACCATCCGCTCATCCCGAGCGTGTGCGCGATTGACCGTCGATCCCTGTGACGCCCAGGCGCGATACCCTGCCGCTCCTCAATAGGGAGCGACCCCATGCGCCTCATCCGCCTGCTCGTCGCCTTGTCCATCCTTCTCACGACGCTCGCGCTCCGCGCCGAGCCCTCGCCCCCCGCCCAGGCTCAGCACTGGAAGGGAGTCATCGAACTCCCCACCGGGATGAAACTGGATTTCACTGTCGCGCTGGGCCCCGAAGGCGGCACCATCAGCATCCCCCTCCAGGGCGCAAAGGACCTCCCCCTCAAAGAGAGCACAACCGAAGGCGCCTCCCTCAGATTCACCCTCGCCCCTCCCGGCGCGCCCGAGGCCGCGTGGGCCAAGTTCGACCTCACCATTGCCGACGACGGCAACACCGCCTCAGGCCAACTCCATCAGGTCGGCCAGCAGTTCCCCGTCTCCATGACCCGCATCACCGCCGAGGACGTCGCGAGCGCCGGCCCGAAGCGTCCGCAAACGCCCAAGCCCCCCTTCCCCTACGAAGAACGCGATGCACGCTTCGCAACGGCCGACGGGACGATCACGATCGCCGGCACCCTCACCGTCCCCAACGGCGCCGGCCCACACCCCGCCCTCATCCTCCTCACCGGCTCCGGCCCGCAGGACCGCAACGAATCCCTCCTCGGCCATCAGCCCTTCCTCGTCCTCGCCGACCACCTCTCGCGCCACGGCTTCGCCGTCCTCCGCTGCGACGACCGCGGCGTGGGCGGCTCCACGGGCAGCGTCGCGCTCGCCACCTCGGACGACTTCGCGAGCGACACCCTTGCCGCCATCGACTTCCTCAAGGCCCAGCCCGGCATCGACTCCGCGCGCCTCGGCCTCATCGGCCACAGCGAGGGCGGCATCGTCGCCCCCATCGTCGCCTCGCGCTCCCGTGATGTCCGATTCATCGTCCTGCTCGCCGGCACGGGACTCCCCGGCAAGGACATCCTCCGACTCCAATCCGACGCGCTCCTCCGGGCCGCGGGCGCGAAGGACGAAGAGGCGCTCGCCGCCGCCGACAGCGCCCACGCGGCCGCCATGAACGCCGTCCTCAACAGCGCCCCGCGAGAAGAAGTCAAGGCGAAGATCGCCGAACTCGCCGCGCTTCAATCGAAAGCCGCGGGCAACCCTGTTCCCGACGACGCCACCATGGCCCAGTTGATCGAGCAGCAATACGCCTGGCTCACTTCGCCTTGGATGCTCTCGTTTCTGGCGCTCGACCCGCGCGAGGCGCTCCGAAAGGTCAACGTCCCGGTCCTCGCCATCATCGGCGAGCGCGACCTTCAGGTCCCCGCAAAGGACAACCTCCCGGAAATCGAGGCCGCCCTGAAAGCCGCGGGCAACGCCGACGCCACCGTCCGCATGCTCCCCGGCCTGAACCACCTTTTCCAGGCCGCGCAAACGGGCGCCATCGACGAATACGCCCAGATCGAAGAGACAATCAACCCCGTCGCCCTCGATCTCGTAACCGCCTGGCTCCGGGAAAGAGCCGGGCTGCAATAGGGCTCGTCGTTGTCAACCGCCAACCGCGAATATCCCGGTGTTCCCCGCCGCGCACCCCGCATGGTTTGCCCCACCCGCGCTCGGCCCGCGGCCGCCCGCAATTCTCAATCCTCGCGTTCATCCCGCCCGCCGCACCGCCCGATGTCCCACCCCGACGCTGAGAAAGAGAGCAGCGTTCCTCATTATCCCCTGTGCGGAGGATTGCTGATGACGATTCGAACCCTGATGACGGCGTGTGCGCTCGGAACCCTCGCGGCCTGCGGCTTCATCGCTCGCGGCCAAACCACCACTCCGCCTCCCAACGGTCGCACGGAGACCAACTTCCCCTTCTACTGGGTCGTGACTGGCTCCGAGAGCCAGAACGTCAACTTCTCGGGCCTGCCGATCCAACGCGGCCGGGCCGTCATTTTCTATGAGCAGAGCATCGGCCGCTATCCGCGCGTCTGGATCGACCCCGAAACCGGACGACAGGTCCCCGAGCATGGCAGCATCCCCCAGCGCGCCAACTGGGACGCCCACCTCACCAAACTCCGCCGCGACGTCGCCGCCGCCATCCCCCAGGCCGACTGGGATGGTTGCGCCGTCCTCGACTTCGAGGGCTGGGAGCCCGTCTGGGCGAAACTCAATCAGCCCATGAAAGACCTCTCGGTCGACTGGGTGCGCCAGCGATTCCCGAACCTCTCCGCCGCCCAGCGCCAGGCCCGCGCGAAGGAGGAGTTCGAGGCCGCCGGCCTTGATTTCATGCTCCGCACCCTGCAGGCCTGCAAAGCCGAACGCCCCCGCGCCAAGTGGGGCTTCTACGGCTATCCCTATCCCTACCCCGCCGAAGACACGACCCGGCTCCTTCCGCTCTACCAGGCCGTCGACGCCTTCTATCCCCCCAACTACGCCTGCTTCTATAGCGTGCCCGACGGCGCCGCCACCGCCCCAGGCCAGAAAGGCGTCTCCAACTACATCCGCCAGATGAACAGCAAAATGACCATGATCCGCGCCGTCGCCCCGGACCGGCCCGTCTACTCGTTCATCTGGGTCATCTACCACGACATGAACAGCCATTACAAGGGCCAGTTCGTCAACGACCTCGACTTCCAAACCATGCTCCGCGAACCCTTCAGGCTCGGAGTGGACGGCACCATCTTCTGGGACCACATCGCCGACGCCGAACGCCGCGACCGCTACGACTCCTTCTTTTCCGGCCGCGGCGGCATGATGCTCCGCAACTTCATCCAGTCCATCCAGCCCCAGACGCCAACCAACCCGCCGCCGATCGTCGCCAACAACGGCACGCGAACCATGACCCAAACGGTCAAGCAACCGCCCAAGACCGCAACCCCCGTGCGCGTCCTGACTTCCGCCCCAACAGGCGACAAGTAGGACGCACTCGCATAAGAAACCGCACGCGGCCACAAACCCCTAACAAGACCCTTTCCTTCCCCCCGACGACCGCCCGTCAACCCCCCTAGAATCTGTCCTGTTGGCCATATAGCCCATGGACGGATCCACCACCCTTTCCCCAACGCCCGCACCGGCGGCCGAAGACCCGGCTGAGTTTGACCGACGCCCCGGATCGCCGAGGCCCGGGTCGCCCGCCCGCATCCACGTCGCCGACGCAACCGCCCGGCTGTCTTCGGCCTCGATCGCGGGCATGGAACAACAGATCAACCATGCCGCAGGCCTGCTCCGTCTCGCCGGCGAAGGTCGCATCCGCATCGCGGGAGATTCCGAGGTCGCCGCCGCGCACCTCAAGCACCTCGGCGTCCCCGGCAGCACCGATGTCATCACCTTCGACCTCGCCGACCCCGGTTCCCCCCGCGTCCTCGACGCCGACATTCTCGTCTGCCTCGACGAAGCCGAACGCCAGGCCCAAGCGCGGGGGACCCCGATCGAGAACGAACTGCTGCTCTACATGATCCACGGCCTGCTGCATTGCCTCGGCTACGACGATCACGACGAACGCGCTTGGGCCGCCATGCACGCCCGCGAGGATGAAATCCTGACCGCGCTCGGTATCGGCCCCGTCTTCGCCGCGCCGCGGAAGGGGGAGAAATCGTGAACTCCGCGCTCATGATCCTCCTGATCTCCGCGCCGCTGGGCTCCCTCCTCTCGGCGCTGCATTATTCGCTGCGCGACTACAACGTCGTGCGGCTGCAGGAGATGTTGAAGACGCGCGAGCGGACGGCGCTGATCGAGTCGATCCTCGCCGACATCCCGGGGCACGTGCTCTCCATCGGCTTCCTCCGCTCGATCTGCAATGTCGTAACCACTGTCAGCGCCGTGCTCTACTTCAACATTGTCCAGCCCGCGGACACGCCATCCGAGACCATTCTCAACGCCCCCGCGCTCTTCAAGGGCGGCGTGCTGGCCTGTGTGACCGTCTACTTCTTCAGCATCGTTCTCCCCATGAGCGTCGCCGAGCACGCCGGCGAGCGCCTTCTCGTCGCCTTCGCCGCGCTCCTCCGCGCCATCCACGTCCTCGCCTGGCCTCTCCGCGCCGTCTCGTTCATCGACGCCGGCGTGAAACGCCTCGCCGGCGCCCACAACCTCACCCGCGAGGAGGAGATCCACGAGGAGATCATCTCCGCCGTCGCCGAGGGAGAACGCGAAGGACAACTCGACGAGAACGAGCGCGGCATGATCGAGTCGATCGTCGGCCTCAAGGACCGCACCGTCGAGGAAATCATGACCCCGCGCACCGAGATCGAGGGGCTCGAACTCACCGACGACCTCGCCAAAATCAAGAAGTTCATCGAGGACCGCGGGCACAGCCGCATCCCCGTCTACCAGGGCGACCTCGACCACATCGTGGGCATCCTCTACGCCAAGGACCTCATCCACTGCCTCGGCGCCGATCCCGCGGCGTTCCGCCTCAAGCCGATCCTCCGCCGACCCGTCTGGGTCCCCGAGACCAAGCCGCTCACCGAACTCCTCAGCGAACTCCGCGCCCGCAAGGTCCACCTCGCCGTCGTCCTCGACGAATACGGCGGCACGACCGGGCTGGTCACCTTCGAGGACATCCTCGAGCAGATCGTCGGCGACATCCAGGACGAGTACGAAGTCCACGCCGAAACCCTTCCCCTGATCGACACCAACAAGGACGACCGCTGCGCCGAGATCGACGCCCGCGCCCGCATCGTGGACGCAAACGAGGCCCTCGAGCCGCTCCTCATCAGCATCCCGGAGGGCGAGGACTACGACACCGTCGGCGGTTTCGTCCTCGCGCGGCTCGGCCACATCCCCGTCGCGGGCGAGTCCTTCGAGGACGACTCGATTCGCGTAACCGTCCTTCACGCCGAGCCGACGCGCATCACCAAGGTGCGCATCGACGCGATCGCCCGCGAGCAGGGCGAGCCCGCCGAACCGGATTCCGAGGCCGAAGCCGCCGCCCACGACGAACCAGCGCCGCGCGTCGCCTAGCCTCGGCGTCATCCGGATCGTCGGTCAATCGCGCGCACGCTCGGGATGAGCGGAGGGTCGCCGCAGCGAATCCCGTGGTCGCCCAGCGCGAGAATGAAAGGGGATTCGTACGAGAAACCGGACCCCGGCTGGCGTCGCCTCCGATAACACGATCGCCCCGAACCGAGCCGCCGCCTCGTCTCGCAACCTCCTCCCCGCGCCTACGATTCGTGCGGAAAGAGACGCCGGAGAGGAGAGGATCAATGACGTGTTGTCGTGCCCTGATCGCGTGCCTTGCGCTGATTGTCGCGTGCGCCCCCGCGGCCGCCGCGAACCTCGTCGTCAACGGCGGGTTTGAGACGGGCGGTTTCACCGGGTGGAGTACGCAAGCCGCACCGGTCGGCTCTTACTACTCGGTCGTTGCCGGAGGGTATGAGGGGACATACTCGGCGCGCTTCGGCGCGACCAACGGGCTTCCCGACGAGATCTGGCAGAGCATCCCGACCGCCGCGGGCGTGCAGTTCACCGTGTCGATGTGGGTGTTCAATGACGGCGTGGGCCAGGACGGCCTGCAGATTCTCTGGAACGGTGTATTGATCTTCGACTCGCAGCCGCTCACGCTCCCGGTCGGGGTGTGGACCCAGATCAGTCTGCCGGTGTACGCCGCGGCGGCGACGGCGGAACTGCGCATCCGCGCCCACGACGCGCCCGCCTACGTCCACATCGACGGCGTATCGGTCGAACCAGACAACCTGATCGTGAACCCGGGGTTCGAGATCAGCAGCCTTTTCGGATGGGACATCCAGACCGCGCCGGTCGGCGCGGACCTCGGCATCGCCGCCTCCGGCGGGCACAGCGGCCCGAGCACCGTCCGTTTCGGCGCCACCGCGGGCCTTCCGGACGAGATCTACCAGGTCGTCCCGACGGCCCCGGGGCATGTATACGTCCTGAACTTCTGGGTGCTCAACGACAACGGAGACGCCGACAGCCTCCGCGTCTACTGGGAAGGAACCCTCGTCTTCGACGGCACGCCGCTGCCGCCCGCGCACCCGGCGTGGGTGCCGCTGACGCTCGTCCTGACAAGCACCGGCTCATCATCGGAGGTTCGGTTCGCGGCGTATGACACGCCCTCGGTGATGTTCCTGGATGACATCTATCTCGCGCCGCCGAGAAACCCGCAGTGCGCCCGGATCGGCGACGCCGACCGCAACGGCGCCGTCGAGTTCGCCGATATCACCGCCGTCCTCCGCAACTGGGGCGCGACCTGCGTGCCGTGAGGCCGCCGTACACTGACGGGATGCCGTTTCGGCTTTACAACACGCTCACCAACGCCGTCGAGCCCTTCGTCCCCCTCGACGCCGACGCCGCGCGCCGCGAGAACCGACCGCCGCGCGTCACGTTCTACTCCTGCGGCCCGACGGTCTACGACTACGCACACATCGGGAATTTCCGCTCGTTCCTGAACGCGGACCTGCTTCGGAGGTGGCTGGAGTCGCCGTTGTGCCTTTCTGATTCCGGCGGGACGGGTTTGCAACCCGTCGCTTCCGGCTACATCGTCGCGCAGGTGATGAACATCACCGACGTGGGCCACATGACCGACCCCGACGCCGGCGGCGATGCGGCCGACGGCGGGGGCGAGGATCGCATGGAAGTCGCCCGCAAGCGCCTCCTCGAACAGAAGAAGGCGGGCAAACTCCCCCCGGACGCGAACATCGATCCCGCCGACCCCTACGCCATCGCCGACTTCTACGCCGCCGCCTTCATCGAGGATGCCCGCACGCTCGGCCTGAAGATCGTGAAAGACGCGGATCCGACTTCCGGGGGCGACCCGCGCCTCATGCCGCGCCCCACACGCTACATCCGTCCCATGCTTGAAATGGTCGAGGCCCTCATCGCCAAAGGACACGCCTACATCGCCCCCGACGGCGTCGCGTACTTCGACACCCAGTCCTTCCCCGACTACGGGCAACTCTCGGGCAATACGCTCGGCAAGATCCGCTCCGGCGCGGGCGGACGAGTCTCGGGCTCGACGCAGCAGATCAAGAAACATCCCGCTGACTTCATGCTCTGGAAGCCCGACCCGACCCACCTCATGCGCTGGAACCCCTCGAAAGAACTCGGCCGACCGTCAAAACTGAAAGAGGGCTACCCCGGCTGGCACCTCGAGTGCTCCGTCATGGCGGAGCAACTCCTCGGCCCGGTCATCGACCTCCACTCCGGCGGCGAGGACAACATCTTCCCCCACCACGAGTGCGAGATCGCCCAATCCCGCTGCGCCCACGGCTCGGCGTTCTTCGCCCGCCACTGGTTCCACACGCGCTTCCTCATGGTCGAAGGGGCGAAAATGAGCAAGAGCAAGGGCAACTTCTACACCCTCCGCGACCTGCTCGACAAGGGCTTCGAGCCCGCCGCCATCCGCCTCGAACTCATCAAGACCCACTACCGCTCGAACGCGAACTTCACTGAGCAGGGGCTGATGGACTCGCAACGCATCATCGACCGCTGGCGGCGGTTTGCTGCGCAGCCCTGTGCCACTGGCGGCTCGCCCGCCAGTGCGGCGGCAGCCCAGGTTTTCGCGGACGCACTGAACGACGACCTCAATGTCGCCGGCGCCATCGCCGCCATCAACACATTCATCAACAACACTCCCAACCCCGCACCCGCGGACGTCGCCGCGCTCCAGGAGTTCGATCAAGTCCTCGGCGTGCTGTCGCTGAAAGCACCGACCCTCGCTCGCGCATCGGCTTCGGAGGATGCAACGATCGACGCCCTCGTCGCCGCCCGCGCCGCCGCCCGCGCCGCGAAAAACTGGCCCGAAGCCGACCGCATCCGCAAGGAACTCGACGCGCTGAACGTGGTGGTAACCGACACGCCAAGCGGCCCGACATGGACGCGGAGGGTGGGGCTTTGATCCGGATCTGGATCGTTTCGTTGCTCTGCGCAATCGCCTTCCTGCTTTCACTTTCGCTCGCGTTCTTGAGGCATACTGGGAGCCTGCTTGGCGACCTGGGGAGTTGGTTGTCAGTCGTTTCGGTCTTGCTCACCGCGTACACGCTTGTTTCGGTGCAACGGCTCTCTCGGTCCATGACTTCGCTGGTCGTGGTGCGCGGTCTTCGGAAACGAATCAAGTACTCGAAGGGACGACTTGGCTCCGCGCTTCAGAGACAGGATTGGCCAAAGATTCGGGTCGAGTTGATGAGAATGGAGAGTTTGGTTCGGGAGTTGGCCGAACGAGTCGAGGGCGTTCAGGCGCGGGATGCTGAGAAACTGCTTGAGGCACTGCAGAATGCAACCCAGGAGGGCGACGCAAGTCGCGGCTACGACCGCGCGGCTACAATCCTCCGATTGATCTACTCTCTGGAAACTGCGCTTGAGGCGTCCGAGGCCGATTCGTTATGGAGCAAGCATGTCTAGTCAAATCGAGCAATGGACCCAGTTCGTCGCCCGGCTCACCGAGCACACTCGCGCCGGCAAAGTGGTCTGGCAGCCCGCACAACTCCAGTGGTCGCCCTATGGAGTTCTGGTCGGAACCGC
This sequence comes from uncultured Phycisphaeraceae bacterium, assembly GCA_964490785.1. Classification (GTDB taxonomy): domain Bacteria; phylum Planctomycetota; class Phycisphaerae; order Phycisphaerales; family UBA1924; genus JAEUIV01. Next base: position 45,833 of record CAZBDZ010000011.1, on the reverse strand, counting down.
CTATCAGGCGTCGGTTGAGGGCAAAGCAATCGGGCTGCACGAATACAGCGAAACAACGTACAACCCGGATCCTACAGAGAACCACTGGCCCGCGTCCATGGAGTTCAAAAGCGTCGCTCTTGGTGTGCTTGACTCAAAGGGCGAGTTTGTGTGGCGAGTACCCGTCGAACCGAGAGAGCTTCTTGATCAAGTGAGGTATCAAGCCTCCGGCGCGGGCCTGCTCTTGGAGGGTTTCCTGCGAGCGAAGAGCGCCTAGCCCCCGTTGTACACACCGATACGTTGAGCAAGCCGGACTGCTCCAAGTGCAGGGCGGATCGGCGTGCCACTACAATCCGCCCCGTGCCGAACGGACTCGCCGATACCTTGTTCCTCCGCGCCCTCGCCGGCCGATTCATCGTCTTCGAAGGGCCCGACGGCTCGGGCAAGTCCACTCAGTTCCGCCGCCTCATCGAACTCTGCCGCGCGCAGGGCCTCACCGTCTGCGAGGTCCGCGAGCCGGGCGGCACCGCCATCGGCGAGCGCATCCGCGACATCCTCCTCGACCCCATCCATGCGGAAATGTCCCTCCGCTGCGAGATGCTCCTCTACATGGCCAGCCGCGCACAACTCGTCGAGCAGACCATCCGCCCCGCCCTCGCCCGCGGTGAACTCGTCCTCGCCGACCGCTTCATCTCTTCCACCCTCGCCTACCAGGGCGCCGCCGGCGGCCTGCCCGAATCCGAAATCTACGCCGTAGGCGAAGCCGCCTGCGGCCCGCGACCCACCCGTTCCCCAGAAGCCGAGTCTGAGTCTTCGAAGACTCGGACACCCTCCCCCCACGCCTCCTGTTGGCCCCACCTCACCATCATCTTCGACGTCGACGAGCGCACCGCCCAATCGCGCCTCAACCCTCTCCTCGACCGCATGGAGCAAAAGGGGGCGGAGTTCCACCGCAAGGTGCGAGCCGGGTACCTCGACCAGGCCCGGCGCGATCCCGCGCACTACGCCGTCATCGACGCCACGCGCGACCCCGACACCGTCGCCAGCGCCATGCTCAACATGCTCCGCGACCGGCTCACCCCCGCTCCGCGATGATCTCGAACACCGCCGGCAGCAGCATGAACGCGTGCGGGTCCGCCGACACGCGCCGCCACGACTCCATGAACGCCTCCGCCTCCCCCGCCGTCAGGTGCCCACCCTGCACCAGCCTTGGCATGTAGTTCCGCCAGAACGAATCCGGCCACGCCCACATCGTGTCCCCCGGCCGGCATAGCCGCTGATGCACCTCCAGCCGCGCCACGCGCAGCCCCGCCTCCGCGCACAACCTCGGCAGGTGCCCCGCGAAATCAGGATCCCCGCCCCGCTCGCGCCACGACGCCCCCACCGCCGCGATCCCCTTCGAGAACGCCGCGTCCTTCGGCGCGATCGTCATGCTCTCGTAGTTGAAGTAGTCGTTCACGCAGAAGCGCCCGCCCGCTTTCAATAATCGGGCGACCCCGCGCACCACCGCCGCCGGGTCCGGCACGAAGCACATCACCCACCGCGCATACACCACATCAAACGACCCTGCCTCCAGCCCCAACCCCTCCAGCCGCTGCACGTCATGCACGTGCGCGTCGATGTTCGTCAACCCCCGCCCCCGCGCCCCCTCGCGCACCTTCTCGATGAACCCCGCCGACTCATCCACCGCCACCACGCGCCCCGAAGGCCCCACAGTCTGCGCCAGATCAAACGCCGCGAACCCCGGCCCGCTCCCGACATCCAGCACGCGCATCCCGGGTCCAACCCGCGCATGCTTCCACGTCTCATGCGCAAGGTCCGACCACAGCCGATGCTGCAAACCAAGCCGCTGATGCTCCGCCTCGTCGGTGCCGAGGACATATTCGGTGGTGCTCATGGCGAAAGAATAGGGTGCTTTCCTGCCGAGCACGCCCCGCTCTGCTCGAACATCCGCGCCGCACGCAGCAATCTCTCCTCCCCGAACATCGGACCGATGATCTGCAAGCCCACCGGCAGCCGCCTCCCGCCCTCCTCCGCGAACCCCATCGGCACGCTCACCGCCGGCACCCCGGCCAGATTCGCCGTCACCGTGTACACATCCTCCAGGTACATCGCCAACGGATCAACCGTCCTCTCCCCGAACCGGAACGCCGGACCCACCGTCGTCGGCATGAGAATCAGATCAACGGGTGCCACGGCCAGCGAAGCGAGTCTTCGAGTCGAAGATCCGCCGTGGCGGACGCAGTCGGCCGTGGCGGGCGCACCTGACTCCCCGAACACCCGATCAAAGTCCTCCCGTATCCGCCGCCGCGCCTTCAGCGCCGTCAGGTAGTACGCGTCGTAATACCCCGCGCTCAGCGCGTACGTCCCCAGCATGATCCGCCTTTGCACCTCCTCGCCCAGCCCCTGCCCCCGCGACTTCTCATACAGCGCGAGCAGATCATCCTCCTTCGACAGTTCCGCCCGACGCCCGTAGCGCACGCCGTCGAACCGCGCCAGGTTGCTCGACGCCTCCGCCGTCGAGATCAGGTAGTACGCCGCGATCCCGTACTTCAGGTGCGGCAGTTCAACCTCCACGATCTCCGCCCCCATCGCCCTGAACGCGCCGACCGCCCGCTCGAACGCCGCGGCCACCGCCGGATGATTCTCCGCCGACCGCGCCTCCCTCGGCACGCCCAGCCGCAGCCCCTCGATCGGTTCATCAATCCCCGCCAGAACCGCAGGCGCATCCCGATCCGCACAGGTCGAATCCAGCGGATCGCGCCCGCCGATCACCTCCAGCATCAGCGCCGCATCGCGCACGCTCCGCGTGATCGGCCCGATCTGGTCGAGGCTCGACGCGTGCGCCACCAATCCCCACCTCGACACCACGCCATACGTCGGCTTCAGCCCCACCACCCCGCACAGCGCCGCCGGCTGGCGGATCGACCCGCCCGTGTCAGACCCGAGCGCCGCGGGAACCATCCGCGCCGCCACCGCCGCCGCCGAACCGCCGGACGTTCCGCCGGGAATGCGCGACGGGTCCCACGGGTTTCGCGTCGTCTTGAACGCCGAGTGCTCCGTCGATGACCCCATGGCGAACTCGTCGAGATTCGTCTTTCCGAGGATGATGGCCCCCGCCGCCTCCAGCCGCGCCGCCGCCGTCGCGGAGAAGGGCGACTCGTACTTCTCCAGAATCCGCGACGCGCACGTCGTCCGCCCGAAGTCCAGGCAGATGTTGTCCTTCAGCGCCACCGCCACCCCCGCCAGCGGCCCGACATACTCCCCCAGCCCGTGCCGCCGATCCACCTCCCGCGCCCGCGCCGTCGCCCGCTCCGCGAACACACCTAAGAAGCACCCCAGCCCCGCATCCAAACCCGCGATCCGCTCCAGCATCGCCCGGCAATACTCCTCCGCCCCAAGCCGCCGATCCGCAATCGCGTCCCGCGCTTCTGTCAGCGATAGATCATGCAGATTCACGGGAACCAATTTACCCACCCGGCGCTTCCAGCCGGAGGAGAACGCGCACGCTCGGGATGAGCGGAGGGTCGCCGCAGCGAAACCCGTGGTCGCCCCGCGCGAGCGGGAGCCAGGCACGGAAGAAAACAGGGAGGCCCCTCGGCCTCCCTGTCCCTTTTCACGCATTCGCCCGCCGACTCAGCAGGTCAGGCCCACCATGTTGAAGTTGACCAGCGCCGACGTGATGTCCGCGAAGTTCACCACGCCGTCGCCGTTCGCATCGCCGGGGATGAACGGCGGACCCGTCATGTTGAAGTTCACCAGCACCGACGTGATATCGGCGAAGTTCACCACCCCGTCGCCGTTCGCGTCGCCCAGCAGCACCGGCGGCACGCACACCGCAGGCGCCGCCACCGGCGTCGGGAACCCGACGTACTGGTTCCCGTCGATCGACTGGAAGTCCGCGTCGCGCGGCTCGCCCACATCGTCCGTGCAGCCGTGCTGCAGCATCTGGTTCGCCACCTTCCCGTGCCCCAGGCCGTTCAGGAACACCATGAAGTTCAGCGGCGACGAGCCCGGGACGAACGGCGTCTGCCCCATGTTCGGCCCGTATCCCAGGTCCGCGAGATCGATCGCCACCTCGAACCCGCTCAGCACCGTCGCCGGGTCGCTGCCGCCCGTGCCGGCGCAGAAGTAGTGCCGCCCGCCGGGAACGCCGAGGTTGTTGTTGTTCGCCAGCGCCGCCGCGCTGATCACCTCGGGGATGTCCCCGTTCAGGAACGCCGGCCCGAACGAGTCGTACACGTCGTTCTGCACGCTCCCCAGGTACCGCGTCGAGTCCGCAGGCATCGGCCCGACAGGATCCGACAACGTCCGCAGCCGCGCCCAGTTGCCGTAGACCAGCGACTGCTCCAGCACCGGGTCGTACGCATCCGCGCGGAACGAGAAGTAATAGTCCGGCTCGAACCCCGCATCGAACCGCATCCCCTCGTTGATCACGATCATGTTCTGGTCAAGCACCGGCCCGCCCATGCGATTCAACGCGCCGAAATCCACGTCCGGGTTGCCCGTGTACAGCGGGTCCTGCGGCGAGCGGTCCGAATAGATCAGCGTGTTCTGACCGGTCCCGGGGATCGTGTCGAAGAAGAGTTCGATGTTGGTGAGGTTCGGCTCAAGGTTGCCCGCGAAGAACATGAACAGCGTCCCGCCGCCCGACCCGTCAGGCTCGACCCGCGCATACGTCGCCGCCAACTCCGACCCGTTCGCGTTCACCGTCCGCACCGCGCCGGGGGGATTCGCGCTGGGCAGGTCGTTGTTCCCGAACCCCTCGCGGGCGATGATCGTCCCCGTGACCGGCGGCGTCGTGCCGGTCTTGTCGCCGCCGCCGAAGCGGCCGCCGTACCCGCCGCCGTCGGTGTTGAGTTGCAGCCCGTCGGCGAAATGCCGCGCGACGTTCAGGTTCGTGTCAAAGCCCGCGGTGTAGGAGATCGCGTAGTCCGCCTCGAACCCCGCGTCGAACTGGAACCCATCCGTGCCGCCGAGGCCGGTGTTGAACCGGTTCCCGTCGATGTTCGCGTTGTCGCCGCGGATGTCGTTCTGCCCGCCCGCCTTGGTGTCGAAGAAGAGCACCAACTTGTTGAAGTCGTGCATGTTGCCGGTGACAAGCCCGTACAACTTCGGCTTGTTCATGTCCGTCGGATCGTTCGCGACGTAGAAGTACACCGCGTCCATCTCCGACCCGTTCGACCGGTCCGGCCCGGGCGTGAACGTCCCGCTCAGCACGCTGTCGCCGAACGCCGACGCGTTCGTCGTGTTCACCCACAGCGCCGCGCCATACGCCGCGACCTCCGCCGCATCCAGCGTCCCGTTGATCGTCGCCCCCGCCGGCGCCGCCGAGAGCATCGCCGGCACGCTCACACTGACGAACTGGTTCCCGTCCCACGCCGTCATGTCCACGTTCTGCGCCGGGAACCCGAGGTTGTTCGGATCAGGATCAGCCATGGACGTCAATCCGCCGATCGCCTGATTCGACATGTAGTCGAAGTTGAACCCGATGATCGCCCCCGCGATCCCGATCGTCCCCGCCGATCCGATCGGGTAGCCGATCCCTTCGAGATTGATCTTGAACTCAAAGCCCGTCGCGACCCCCGCCGGCGGCGACACATCCGCCTGCGAACCCGACCCGGGCAGATTCACCCGACCGCCCACGCCGCCGGAGTTCGCGATCGCGTCAGAGTTCGAGTTGTCCATGTCCACCGTCATGCTCCCCGTCGGCGTCGGCACCACCGTGCTCGCGAGGTTCACCGTAACCGGACTCCCCGCCACGTCGAGGATCGGCCCCGACCCGCCGTACAGCCCAGGACCCCCGCCGAGGCCGGGCAGCACCGCCGAATCGATGTACACGTTCGGCGCCGCCGGCGCCACCCCGCCCCCGCAAGTGATGCTGATCCAGTGATCCGCCGTGAACCCCGCGTCAAACGTCAGCCCCGGCCCGAGCACGAGGGGCGCCGCCGAGTTCGGAAACTCCGCCGTGTTCGTCCCCATCCGGTTCAGCCCGTTGAACGACACGTCGGGGTTGGTGTTCACCAGGATGTTCTGCCCCTGGGAGTTCAGCGGCGCCTGGTTGAAGTCGATGAAAATCTCCAACTTGTTGAAGTTCGTCTCGAGGTTCCCCGCCACATGGAACACCAGCACGTCGTCTCCCGGCGTGCCCGGCGTCCCGTTGTTGTACATGTACGCCGACACCCCCGTGATCTCCGAACCGTTCGCACGGTTCCGCAGCGCCGGGTTGTGGTTCGACGACCCAAAGCCCGTCCCCAGCGTGACATGCGGCAGCACCACGTAGTCCGTCTCGCTCCGCACCCCGTCGATCGTCGGGGCCACCCCCGAACGCACCGCTGTGTTGATCGTCACGAACTGGTTCCCCGCGCGATCCGCGAGGTTCACGTTCCGCACCTCCCCGAGGTTCCCCGGATCATCGACGAACCCGCCGATGAACTGGTTCGACGCGTAGTCGTGCCCGCTCCCGTTGATGAACCCCGCCACCTTGAACGACGCCGGGATCGGATTCATCCCGATGTCCGCGAGTTTGATGCTGAACTCGACGCCCGTCGCCACCAACGCCGGGTCCGACTCATCCGGCGCGCTCGCCGTCCCGAGAATCTCGTAGGCGCCCTTGCCGCCCACGTTGGACTGGTCGGATTGGAACGTCATCGTCACCCGCGGCGCGTTCTCGAACGAGATCACCGTCGAACGCTGCACCGCGAGCGGCGCGCCGTACGGGTTCGTGCTCCCGCCCGGCTCGTTCCGCTTCCCGTCCACCGTCACCTGCGCCACCGCGACGCCCGCACACGCGACCATCGCCACCGCCGCGCCCGCGCGGCTCATCGTCATCTTCTTCATGGGGCTCTCTCTCTGAAAAAGGGGACTCGATTCAAGGGCCAGCACCAGCCGGACTCAAGCACAACTCGTCGCCAAGTTCCGGTCTCAATCTCTCTTCCAAGTAAAACGTTTTACGCCGCCGCGGAAACACGCACAACGCCGCATCCCGCCAGCGCAAGTAAAATGCTTTACCTGCCCAACAATAACCCACCCGCCCGCCGGAGCAAACCCGGCTCGCCGGTTTTTCTGGTTTTCAGTCCAAACGAGCCGCCTTGGGATCACTTCCTTTGTTCGATGTTTGTGTTATGGACGGGTTTGGGGCGCGCGAGTCAGACCGCTGCACCCCGCTTCACTCACTCCTCCTGAGGCCTTCCCCTCATCCGCTTCGTCTCCCCCTTCTTCTTCTTCCCCTCGATCCGTCGCCGCTGACTCCCCTTCGTCGGCTTGGTCGCCACGCGCCTCCGCGGCCGGATCAGCGCGCCGCGGACCATCGCCCGCAGGCGTTCGACCACCTCCTCCCTGTTCGCGCTCTGGCTCCGCGAGGCGGACTCCGTCAGGATCAACTCCCCCTCGTCTGTAACTCGCCGCCCCGCCATCTGCCGCAGCCGCCCCAGCGCCTCCGGCTCCAGCCCCAGCGCCGACAGCCACACCCGCAACTCGACCTTCGTGCTCACCTTGTTGACGTTCTGCCCCCCCGGCCCGGACGACCGCACCGCCGAAATCCGCAGGTCCTCCCGTCGCACGCGCACCCGCGGCGCGAGTTCCACGAACGCCCCGCCCTCCGCTGCCGCGCCTTCGCTGTTCATGCCCGACACGGTACCCTCCCCGCATGACCATCGTCCCTGGGCAATCGCATTCCCTGAGATCGGATGAAATGGGTGCCCCGGTCTCGCTGGCTTTGCAGCGAGGCCGGGCGGTTCCTGCCCGTCGCCCGGCCTTGCCGCGGACGGCCAGGCCGGGGCCCCAGACAAGCTCACCGACCGCGCCCGAGCCTCGTGCGATCGGCCTGATCGTTGCACTCTCCCTGGCCGCCCCGGCTTTCGCGCAACCCGACGCGCGGACCTTCCCCGGCAACGCCCTCGCCGACCACACCATCCGCTTCGAGCCGATGCTGTGGGCCCCCGCGCTCCGCGGCGACATCAAAATGCCCGGCGGCGGCGCGACCGATGTCGAGACGCTCGACGCCGACGAAAACGAACTCGCCCCCGCCGGAAGGGCGACGCTCCTCGCCGACAAATGGTCGTTCCTCCTCCGCGGCTATGGCTTCTCGGTAGACGAAGACGCCGCAGAGATCGACCTCGCCGGCTTCGACCTCACCGCGGGCTACGACCTCTGGCAGCCCATCAACGACGAAGCCAACGAAGTCCGGCTCACGTTCACACCCTTCGCCGGCGTGCGCGTCCACAGCCTCGACACCACCATCGGCGCCGCCGACGCCGACAACACCTGGTTCGAGCCCATGGCCGGCCTGCGCGTGAATCTCGACCTCCCCTACGGCTTCGGCCTCAACGTCTCGGGCGACGCCGGCGCCTTCACCAGCGGCGAGGACTCCTCCTTCTCCTGGGACATCACCGTCGCCTTCTCCTGGCTCATCACCCACAACCTCGGCCTCGAGATCGGCTTCCGCCATCTCGACATGGACCTCGTCGAGGGCGACGGCGCCGACGAGTTCGAGTTCGACGCCGCCCTCGCCGGCCTGTTCGGCGCGGTTGTCATTCGATTCTGACCGCCGTCCCGCCACGACCAATCTGGTACCCATATTCCCGTTCGCCCTTCAGTTGGGAGGATGACTCCTTGTTTCGCACCCGAATCGTGTGAACTTGGGCGCTTTCGCCGCTGTTCGCCTTGCTTATCGCCCGTTCTGGTGTACCTTGTTCTTGGACATAGGGAGAACCCGGCCCTGCGCAACATTGGGTTTGCGCGCGGATCGGGATACAGAAGGAGCAGACACATGAAACTTCGTACGTGCCTCGCCGGATACGCGGCGACGCTGGCTTTCTTTGCAACCACCGCCCTTGCCGCGCCGAGCGTGGCGATGCCCAAGGGCCCGGGCGAAGCCGAGCCGGTGTTCGCCGGCGCCGCCGACCGCTCGGGAATCCTCATCTGGGATCAAGGCGCGCCGGACCTGGTGGATGGCCAAGAGGCGACCATCGCCCTCGAAGCCGAGGAATTCACGGTCTTCAGCGACCAGACGCTCACGTCCGCGCGGTTCTGGACCATCGAGGCCGCCGGAGCCTTCGACGGCTCGTTCCAATGGGAAATCCGCACGGATGGAGGCGGCCAGCCCGGCGCGTACCTCTACGGCGGGGCGACAGGACTCGCGCGCGCCGCCACAGGCCGGGTGCATGCGCCGACCGGCTACGACGAGTTTGAAAACGTGTTCTACTTCCCGCCGAACACCGACCTCACGCCGGGAACCTACTACCTCGTCATCCACATGAGCGCCGACTGCGGCACAAGGGATGAGGTCTACTGGGAAACCGGCGCGATCGCCTCCGGGAACACTTCTCGGTACTCCTTCTTCTGTGCCGATCCATGGAATACCGAAGGCTGGCACCTCGCCTTCCAACTCTTCGGCAAGCCCACCTGCCCCCCGCCGCCGACGCCCAACAACCCGCTCCCACAGAACGGCTCGGTCGATGTCCCCTTCAACACCGTCCTCCGCTGGAACTCGCCCTGCTTCATCTCCAACCCGCAGAACCCCGGCTTCGAGGCCGGCAACTTCTCCGGGTGGACGGCGAACACCTTCATCCCGCCGGAAGGAAGTGAACTCGTCCCCTGGGCCGTGCTGTCAGGCGGCGGATATTTCCTCAACGGCTATCCCTTTGAAGGTTCATACTTCGCCGACAACGGCTTCGACGGCTCCGCGGGCCTCACCTACGACCTCTACCAGGACTTCTTCATCCCACCCGTCCCCACCGCCGTCCTTACGTGGCGCGACCGCTTCCAATGGGACGGCCTCGGAATCCCATCGACCCTCCCCCGCAACTACCGCGTCTCCATCGAACCCGCCGGCGGCGGCGCACCCCTCGCCACCCTCTACTCCTTCGACATCTTCCTGAACGGCAGCGGCTACTCCGATACCGGCTATGTAACGCACGCCGTCGACCTCGCCGCCCTCGGCCTCACCGGCCAGGCCCTCCGCCTCCACTTCTCTCAGTACGTCCCCGAGTCCTACACCGGCCCGGCACAGTTCGACCTCGACGCCATCGAACTCACCTGCGAGTTCCCCTCGGCGCCGCCGCCCTCCGTCTCCGCCGCACGCCGCGCCACCTCCGACAAGGCCTTCGCCCTCAAGGCCGCCATGTACCACGCCGTGAAAGACGGCGAGTTCCGTGCCCCCGCCGAAGCCATGGCCAGCGGACGATTCAATCCGCCGGTGAGCGAACTCTCGCTCGCCAAGACCGCCCAGGGGAAGAGCCAGCCGCTCGATGTCGCAGCCGAACGCGGCATGGGCGCCCTCCTCTTCGACGCCGGCGCGCCAAACCTCGCCAACGGCTGGGAGCAGACCATCGCCATCGAGGCCGATGACTTCGACGCCCCCTCGGATTCCTTCATCCACTTCGTCCGCTTCTGGACCTTCGAGAGCGGTTCCACGTGGGACGGCACCTGCGAAGTGTCGTTCTACAACGACGCGGGCGGCACGCCCGGCACCGCCTACTACACCTCCCCCGCCGCCCTCGTCTCTCGCGCCGCGACCGGACGGTCCGCCTTCGGCTATCTCGAATATGAATATGTCGTCTCGCTCCCCGGTGCCTACGTCCCCGAAGGCCGCAACTGGATCAACATCCACATGAGCAACGACTGCGCCACAAGCGAAAACGTCTATTGGGAGACGACTGACGGCGCCTTCGGCGCAACAGGCCAGCACTCCCAAAGCGGCTGCACCGCGCCCTGGGAATCCACCGGCGGCAACTTCGCCTTCCAACTCTACGGCGAGGACGCGGAGTGCCCCGTCACCTACGACGTCTACATCCGCCGGCTCCCCTACGAGTACTTCCACGCCATCTGCTACGACGCCACCCAGCCCGTCTGCGACCCGGGCCCGCTCGCCTGCGAATCCGACTACGAGTGGGTCGTCGTCGCCAAGAGCGCGGGCGGGTACTCCTACGGCCCCTACTGGACTTTCCGCACAACCCGCTGCTGCTGCCCCGGCGACGCCAACGGCGACCGCGTCGTGACCTTCGCCGATATCACCAAGGTCCTCGAAAACTGGCTCAGCGTCTGCCCGTAACTCCCTGAGAGTGCCTAACACAATGCCTACTGGTCTCGGTGGTATGGGCGTCCCGCCCGTCCCTACCACAACTACTTCTTGCATTGTGTTAGGCACTCTGAAAGCCTGAGCCCATCGTTCTGCGCCCGATCGGAGTATCCGCCCGATCGGGCTTTTTCATTCGCACGCACGCTCGGGATGAGCGGAGGCTCCGCGCAGCGAATCCCGTGGTGATGCGCCGGTCGATACCCTCCTCCCCATGCGCATCATCAGCGGCGAGTTCCGCGGCCGGCGACTCTTCACGCCCGAGGGCGAGGACATCACGCGCCCGCTCCCCGATCGCGTCCGCACCGCCATCTTCAACATGCTCGTCGGCCACTTCGAGGGCGAGACCTTCTACGACGCCTTCGCCGGCACAGGCTCCTTCGGCCTCGAAGCCCTCAGCCGTGGGGCCGCACGCTGCGTCTTCATCGAGAAGGACCGCACCGCCTTCGCCTGCCTCAAAAAGAACATCGACCTCTGCAACTGCGCCGACCGCGCCGAGCCTTTCCACGGCGACGCCCTCGGCGCCGGCGCCCTCTCCCGCTGCCCGCGCCCCGTCCATATCGTCATGTTCGACCCGCCCTACGCCATGCTCGAAGACCCAGCCGCCCGCCCCCGCACGCTCGCAGCCTTCGCCCGCCTCATCGACTGCCTCGACGACAAGGGCTTCGCCATCCTCCGCACCCCCTGGCCCTTCGTGGACCACATCGAACGCGAGGACAAGCCAGACCACTTCGACAAGGTGCCCATCCCTCTCGCCCTCCCCGGCACCCACGGCCCCGAAACCCACATCTACGGCTCAACAGCGGTGCATTGGTACGTGAAGCAAAAGCCGGAGGCTACCGCCGCTCGGATGATCCAAGGAGATACGTGAACATATGCGCCGGCATCCGGATGACGCCCGCCGCTCCTTCGTGCGTTGAGAGGTCGTCTTCCGCCTGAGTAACGACAACGCCGAATGGCGCGCGCGTCTGCTGCATGAAGCGAGCAAGGCCGACGGGCACGGCATCAGACCTGGGCGCCCGATATTTCACCTCGACCGGGATGGTGTATCGCGGGCTTGACACGACAATGTCAACTTCATCATCCGTCTTTGGGTCGCGCCAGTAGGAGAAGCGCGGCGTATCCTTGTAATAGAACGCGTAGAGGTGCCTCAGCACCGCGGTCTCGACGATGTAGCCCATCTCGTCGGGGTTCGACAGCACATCCTCGCCGCTCAGCAGGACCGCGTTTCGAATCCCGGCGTCCACCAGGTAGTATTTCTGCTTCGGCTTGAGTCCCTTCTTCCCAGCCGTTTCAAAGGGCCCAAGCCGATACAAGAGGTTCGCCTGCACGAGCAGGTCGAGATAGCCGTCCACGGTCTGCCGGGGCAACCCGAGGGCGGCCGCGGTTCTCGCCACGACAAGCGTCCCCCCCGTGTGCAGGCAAAGATAGATGAATAGCCGCTCAATATCCGGCACGTTGCGCACGCCGAACAACGCCGTCATGTCCCGCTTAAGCACACGGTCCACAACGTCCTCACGGATCAACTGTTGGCTGGAAGCGACATCGTTCCTCCTGGCGGTCTCGGGAAACCCGCCAACCAGTAGATAGCGGCGAAACGGCGGGAGGGTCGGTCGCAGCGCCACGATCGCCGCCATTCGCCTTGATTCGTCCGCGCGAAGGAACGACGAGATGCCCAGCGACACATCGAAATCCCTCGGCGCCTCGCCTCTCAGCCGAAGATACTCAAAGAACGACAGCGTCGGAATGGGAATCGTCATCCATCGTCCAACGCCGCTGTCCGCCACACGTCCTCTCTGCTCCGCCGCCGCCGACCCCGTCGCCAGTACGCGGTACTGCGGCAGATGATCCACGATGTGCTTGACCTCGAGATCCCAGTCCCGTGCGTAATGAACCTCGTCCAGCAACAGGATCGCGGGCTCCGGGTCGGGATGCACCGTCGCGCGATAAATGCCGAGGATCTCGCGGATGGAGACCATCCGGAGAATGTTGTCATCAAGGCTCAAATAAAGAATCGACCGCGGCTTGTGCCCCAGGCCGATCAACCGCTTCGCCACCTGACGCAAAACCGTCGACTTCCCGACACGCCGCAGCCCGGACAACATGACGGCGCGGCGGCTGGTCGGATCAAGAAGCCAATCGAGGCACTTCTGAACCGCAAGCCGCTCGAACGCCGGAACGTCCCACGCGACCCCCGACCACCACGGGTTATACCCGTGCAGTTGCCGAACAACCCTGTCTGGTCCAATAATCGACATGCGTCATGCAGCATACGCTTTGCATGACTAAATGTCAATTATGATTTGCTTTTTTGGCGGCAAAATGCTTCATCCCATCACACTCTCCACCATCTTCTTCTCCCCAGGCCCCGTCCCCTCCACCGGGATATCCCTCAGCAGCACGTCGATCACGTCGTCCGTCGTCACGTTATCCGCCTCGGCGTTGAAGTTCGTGATGATCCGGTGCCGCAAAACTGGGTGCGCCACCGCCTTGATGTGCTCCGGTGTCACATGGAAACTCCCGCTCAGGATCGCCTTGGCCTTCGCCGCGAGGATCAGGTACTGACTCGCCCGAGGACCGGCCCCCCACGACAGGTAATCCGTAACCATCTTCGGCTTGGGGGCCGCTCCGGGGCCGGGGCCTTCCTTGATCCGCGTCGCCCGCACCAACCGCAGCGCGTACCGGATCACATGCTCCGCCACCGGCGCCTCACGCACAAGGTCCTGCACCCGCTGCACGTCCCCGCTCGTCAACGTCGCCTGCGGCTTGATCTCTCCGCCCGACGTCGTCCGCCGGATGATCTCGGCCTCCTCGTCCTCCGTCGGATACCCGATCTTGATGTTGAACATGAACCGGTCCAACTGCGCCTCGGGCAGCGGATACGTCCCCTCCTGCTCGATCGGGTTCTGCGTCGCCAGCACGAAGAACGGCGCCGGCAACTTGTGCTGCACCCCGCCCACCGTCACCTGGTGCTCCTGCATCGCCTCGAGCAACGCCGCCTGCGTCTTGGGCGGCGTGCGGTTCACCTCGTCCGCCAGGATCACGTTGGCGAACACCGGCCCCTTCACGAAACGCAACTCGCGCACCCCGGTCGTCTTGTCCTCCTCGATCACCTCCGTCCCCGTGATATCGCTCGGCATCAAATCCGGCGTGAACTGGATCCGGCTGAACGACAGACTGATCGACCGCGCAATCGTCGAGATCAGAAGCGTCTTCGCCAGCCCCGGCACCCCCACCACCAGCGCATGCCCCCGGCAGAACATCGCCATCAAGAGTTGCTCGACCACCGCGTCCTGCCCCACGATCACCCGCGCCACCTCCGTCGTCAGACGCCGGTACGCCTCGCGCACCTCCGCGACCGCCTGCTCGGGCTCCACCGTCTTGATCACCTGCGATTCCGTCAAGGGGTCGGGCATGTCGGGAGTCCTCTGGGTTGCGCCTTGCGTCCTGCGTCGCATGCCCCCCCTCGGAGAAGCACGCCGCCCCAATCATAGGGTCGGCCCGTCCGCGGGTTCCCATGAGTCCCCCGTGCCGCCAGGGCGATCGCAAGATCACTTCCGAGGCCCTCCGCGGCTGGATTGGTACTCAGCCCGCAACGCGGGCGCCGGTTCCTTGCCCCGGACGAAGTCCGGGGGGTCCGGGGTTCGCGGGTACTTGGGCAGAGCCCCAGCGGGGCGAAGGAGGCGTGTTGCAAGCCGTTGCGCGGCGAACTGCGGTGCGGCCGTCGCCCCATCCGGGGCTCCGGAGGCGGCGACTTCCCGAACCCCCGGACTTCGTCCGGGGCAAGGAACCCACGCCCGCTCGGCGGGCTGTGAGGCACATCGAAGCGATAATGAGATCGCCCTGCCCGTGCCACCGATTCCCTCAAGGAATCGGTGCCCCGCGCCCCAACCTCATTACACTCCGCCCCGGCATGCGCCTCTCTCTCGGGGAAATCCGCAACAACGCCATCGCCTTCGCTCACGATTGGAAGGGCGCCACGAGCAAGCGCGCCTGATTCTTCTGCTCCTCTCCCACGTGTTCATGAATGAGGTAGAACACGCGCCGAGGCGAGATGGGGGTGAGGGCTCTGCCTTCTACACAATCTCCACCGCTGAAACAGGCGGCCTGCTTTTGTTAGGATACCCTACATGGACCGGGACACCATCATCCGGCTGCATTCATCCTTCGAGGCCCTTGTTCAAGTCCACACCGAGACCGGTGCCGAGTGCTGGCTCGCCCGCGACCTCCAGATGCTCCTCGGCTATGCCAACTGGCGCTCCTTCGAGGCGGTCATCCAGCGGGCGATGGAGTCGTGCAAAACCGCTGGTTTTGAGCCGTCGGATCATTTTGCGCGCGCGCGCAAAATGATCGAGGCGGGCAAAGGCGCCCAGCGCGAAGTCGATGATTACGCACTCACCCGCTACGCCTGCTACCTGATCGCCCAGAACGGCGACCCCTCCAAGGAGCCGATCGCCTTCGCCCAGACCTACTTCGCGGTCCAGACCCGCAAGCAGGAACTGATCGAGCGCCGGCTCGCCGAGGCCGAGCGCGTGAGCGCACGGAAAAAACTCACCCGCTCGGAGAAGGAACTCCAGGGCATCATCTTCGAGCGTGTGCGCGACGAGGCGAGCTTTGGGCGGATCAAGAGCAAGGGCGACGCCGCGCTCTTCGGCGGCATGACCACGCGGGACATGAAGAAGAAACTCGGCGCGCCCGAGAGCAGGCCCCTCGCGGACTTCCTGCCCACGATCACCATCAAGGCCAAGGACTTCGCCAACGAGATCACCAACTTCAACGTGAAGGAGCGCGGCCTGAACTCCGAGACGGGCATCACGGCCGAACACGTCAGCAACAACCGCGACGTCCGCCGACTGCTCGGCGAGCGCGGCATCGTCCCGGAGAAACTCCCGCCTGCGGAGGATGTGAAGAAGGTCGAGCGTCGGCTCGCATCGGAGCAACGAAAGCGATTGAACCGCCCCGATCCACCGGCGCTCCCGCCCGGCGGCGCCGCCCCCTGAGCCCGACGCAAGCCCCGCCCCATGCCCGAACTCCCCGAAGTCGAGACCATCCGCCGCACCCTCGCGCCGCACCTCCTCGGCCGTGTCGTTTCCGCCGTCGCCCTCGCGCGCCGCGACATCGTCAAGGGCTCGTCAACCCCGTTGGCGCTCCTCAAGGGCCGCGTCGTCCGCGCCCTCGAGCGCAAGGGGAAACAACTCGCCATCCTCGCCGCGCCGGACGCCGCCCTCGTCATCCACCTCGGCATGACGGGACAACTCCTCTTCCTCCCAGCGCGCGCGAAGCCGGAACAGCCCGAACATACGAAACATCGGTCGATCGCGCGCATGCTCGGGATGAGCGCAGGGCCGCCGCAGCGAATCCCGTGGTCGCCCGGCGCGAGGGTGCAAGAGGACCCCGATCACATCCACTGCCGCTGGCGACTGTCGGATCCTGACGGCTCGCCTGTCGGCACCTTGCTATTCCGCGACCCGCGCCGTTTCGGGCGGCTCTTCACCTTCCTCTCCCACGACGCCCTCAACACCGCCTGGGCACGTCTCGGCCCCGATGCACTCGATCCCCCGCCCCTCGATCACCCCTCGCTCCTGCGCCTCTGGCGCTCGCGTCGCGCGATCAAGGCGGCGCTCCTTGACCAGCAGTGCCTCGCCGGTGTCGGCAATATCTACGCCGACGAGGCACTCTTCCGCGCACATCTTCACCCCGGTCGCCCCGCGTCGCGCCTGACCACCGCGGAGCGCATCCGTCTTCTCCTCTCCATCCGCGACATCCTCCGCACCGCCGTCGACGCCCGCGGCTCCACGCTCCGCGATTACCGCACCGCCGACGGTTCCCTGGGTTCATTCCAACTCGCCCACCAGGTCTACGGCCGGGCCACCCAACCCTGCCCGCAATGCGCCTCACTCCTGCGCGCCATAACGATCGCCCAGCGAACCACCGTCTTCTGCCCCACCTGCCAGCCGCGCCACCCCATCCGCGGCCAGCCGTCGTAGTTGTCCACACTCCGCAAACAACAGTGCCCACGCCTGTATCCCCTCCAGCCCGGCATCTGTCGCCTGCGCTTCTTCTTCAAGCATTGAGAAGAGAATTTCATCCTCTTCGTAGTTAATGCCGCCCAGCGCAATGTGGATAAGTCCGGACCGCAAGCGCAACTCCGCAATCCACAAGGGCTTGCGCACCACATCCGCCGTGGATAACCTGCCGCCCTCGCCGTCGGCACACCTTGGGATCGGGACCGTATCCGACCGAATCCGCCATCAGCAATGCCCCAAGGCCAGATCCCGCCAACGCCAACCCTCACCGAAGGCCACGTTCTCCACAGACCATTCCGGCGCAGCCCCGACCCTTCTATCCCCTTCCCTGGACGCCGAGGCTGAGTCCGCGAAGCCTCGGATTCCGGATTGCCTCGGCTCACGAGAGGCCCGCCACCGTCCGTGTCCCACCGGCTGCCAGAGTCGGCGTCTTCGCGCGCTCCTCCAGAGTGCCGGTCCCCCGGCCGAACCCGTTGTCAAGGTCCCGCCGCTTGGGGGCTGAAGGCATAGGCAGCGGGCCGGGCGCTCGCACACGATCCTCCAGAGCACTCAGAACCCGTCCAAACTCGTCGTCGGCGTCGCGCCGCTTCAGAATGGTCTTCACGGCGTGCATCACTGTGGTGTGATCCCGTCCCCCGAAGTATCCGCCGATCTCGTCCAGCGAGAATCGCGTATGCCGCCGGGCCAGGTACATGCACACCTGCCTCGGGTGGGCGATCGACTTCTGCCGACGCTTGGACTGCAGATCCGTCAACTTCACGCCGTAGTAGTTCGCCACGGCGTCGATGATGTTCGCGATCGTTACCTCCGGCCGCACCGCCGCCGGCCCGTTCTCCAGCGCCGCCCGCGCCAGCGCAAGGTCGATCGCCTGCCCGTCGGCCACGTGCTGCATATGCACCCGCACGACCGCCCCTTCCAGTTCCCGAATATTCGTCGCCACCTTCGCCGCGATGTATGCCGCCACGTCATCCGGGAACTCCAGCCCGCGGATCCGCGCCTTCTGCTTCACGATCTGGATGCGCGTGTCGAAGCACGGAGGCTGCAACTGCACCACCAGCCCCGATTGGAACCGGCTCACGAGCCGATCCTCCAAATCGGGGATGTCGGTCGGCGCCGCGTCCGACGACAGGATGATCTGCTTGCCTGCCTGGTACAGCGCGTTGAACGTGTGGAAGAACTCCTCCTGCGTCCGCTCGCGCTTCACAAGGAAATGGATGTCGTCGATGAGCAAAACATCCACGTCGCGGAACCGATGACGGAAATCCGCCATCTGCCCCGCCTGCACCGCCTCCATGAACTGCGTCGCGAACTCCTCGCACGAGACGTAGTAGATCACCGGCAGCGGCGTCCCCGTCAGCAGCCGCAGACAGATCGCCTGAAGGAGGTGCGTCTTGCCGAGGCCGACGCCTCCCGACACAAACAACGGGTTGTAGGTTCGGCCCGGGTTCGCACTAATCGAGATCGCCGCCGCGTGCGCGAGACGATTCTCCGGCCCGACGACGAAGTTCTCGAAGGTGTAGTCCGGGCTGATGACCAGCGCGCTCGGGCGATATCCCCCATGCTGGTGGGCCGCGTGGGACGTGGGCTTCACCTCCGCCACAGGCGGCGTCGGAGCCGCCTCGTCATCCGGACCGAGGAAGCGGATCGGCAGCAGCCGCCCCGTAACCGCCTGGAGCGCCTCGGTGAAATGCTCGGCACACTGCCGATGGAGGTATCGCTGCCGCACCACACTATCGGCGCGAACCACGAACGCGCCCCCCTGAATGCCCAGCGGAACGATCTCCTCGAACCACTGTCGGCACATGGCCGGGTGGTTCTTGCGGAGAAACAACAAGACATCCTGCCAGACCACATGATCCGGCTTCGCCATGATGCGTACCTTCCGGCGAGCGCGCCGGTGAAAAGGGCTTCGATTCCTCCCGTCTCTCTGTCGCCGCGCGTGGCCCTGAACGGATCGGCTCGGCGTGACACCCACCAGAGAGAAGCGGGCGCTGCGTGAAACAGAAACTACGACCGAATCGGGGTCCTGTCAACCGTTGTGCGCGGAAAACTTTCGCGAAAATTTTTCACCGCCGACCGGGACGCTGCGCGGGCAGCCCCGCCGCGCGCTGCGCGTCGAACTCCTGCCGCTCGTAGCGGATTTTGTTCGCCTTATGGTCCATGAGGAACTCCACCCGATCCGCGTGCTGCCCCTTGACAAGCTTCCACAATTGTTTCCGCGCTTCGAGCACGTGCGAGCGCCTTGACAAATGCACCAGCACCAGTTTGGTGCACTCCAGCAGCGGAAGCCACTCGGCGATGTCCTTCATGTGCAGGTGCTTGCCGACGCGCGCGCGATCCACCTGGTCGTCCTCGGTGAACGTGCACTCCGCGATTACGATCTGGCTCTTGCGCACCTCCTCGCGGATCAGCCACGGGCCGGGCGACGTGTCCCCGATGTACGATACCAGCGGCACGTGCAGGATCCGCGTGATGTCGACCCCCTTCTCCTTCAACGCCCTCAACTTCTCCTGCGGCAACTCGTAGTACTCGGGCTTCAACTTGCTCCGCCGCTCGTAGATCGTGTACCCGGCGCTGGGGCACGTGTGCTCGACCTCGAACAGGCGGATGAAAATGTTGTTCTTGATCTCGAAGACCTGGTCCTGCTCCATCTCCACGAGGTTGTAGGGCGTCACCTGTTCCTCAAGGCTGACGTAGCCTTCCATCATCTTCTTGATGGCGGGGCCGATCGCCTTGGGGCACAGGATCGTCCCCGGACCCATCCCCTGGAACACCCGCTGCGAGCAGTAGTACGCCAGACCCCCGATGTGGTCCATGTGCCCGTGCGAGATCGCCGCGATCTTCGCTGAGAGCGCCGCCCGCGGGCACACCCCCATGTCAAAGCACACGTCCAACTCGGGAACCTGCACGCACGTGGACTCGCCCGCGATCGACGTCCCCTGCACTCGGAACGGCGGGATGAACAAGAAGCCGAGGCCGCCTTCCCTTGGCGGGGGTTTCGGGATCATCAGCGAACCTCCAATCGCCGGGCCTTCGCCCGACGTGGCCGCAACGGGTATCCGCCCGTCGCCCAAACTCTAACCCCTTTGCCGCCGCGCCGCTACCGCACCGTGGCACGCCCTTTCCAGGGCGTG
>CAZBDZ010000011.1:0-25517 GCA_964490785.1 uncultured Phycisphaeraceae bacterium | reverse complement strand
AAACCTGCAACAACAAAGGTCGTTCCTGCGTATACTCGTCGCGTGTCCCACTCGCTCCAGCATGAAATCCGGAAGCGCAAGCCCTTCGACATCCCCGAGCAGGAGGCCTATCTCAACATCATCCGCACCGCCTCATTCCTCGACGCGGAGTTCGACGCCCTCTTCAAGGCCCACGGCCTCTCCAACGCCCAATACAACGTTCTGCGAATTCTTCGCGGGGAGTCCGCGCGCCTCCCAAGCCTCGCCGTCGCCCAACGCCTTGTCACCCGCGTCCCCGACATCACTCGCCTCGTCGACCGCCTCGAACAGGCCGGCTACGTGAAACGCGAGCGCAGCACGGACGACCGCCGGGTTGTCTTCGTCTCGATCCTCGCCAAGGGCCTCGCCCTCCTCGCCACCCTTGACGAACCGGTCCGCAACCTGCACCGACGGCAGTTGGAGCACATGTCAAAGAAGGACCTCCTCGAACTCTCGCGCCTCCTCACCCTCGCCCGCGCCAAGGAGGTCGGCTCGGACCACTAGCCACAGGCTGATACCGTCCGCGCACCCGACCATGGCGTGGCAGGCGCGTATTCGCTGAATGGGTGGACGCCGAGGCTGAGGAGTCTGCGACGAAGCCTCGGATTCGGGGCCCGCGGATTCCGGCACCCCGGCCTGCCACTCTGGCACCCAATCAACCCATCCGCCCACGATCCGCGCCCCCCGGCCGTGTTTCAACGCGGTTTTGCCGGAAATACCCAAGGATCGAGACCAGCCTTTCCGGCGCGCCGGTTGCACCACTCCGGGCATGATGGAGGTTCCGCGCCCACCCACCGACTCCCGAACACCCGCCGGATGCACTGGCCGGGCCGGCGGTCGTCTGAATCTCCTCCTTTCCGCCGCGGGCCCGGTGGCCTGGCGTGATGAATCCTGGGCCGACGCCCTCGCACGCCTCCTCGAGCCGATGGGCGTTGCCAGTTGGCGCGTCCGCAGCGGCCGCGAGGCCACCCGCCTGCTTCAGACCACCTCGGTCCATATCGCGCTGGTGGACCTTGCCCTTCCGCTCGAAGACAACGAAGTCGCCCCCGGCGTGCCCGAAGGCGGACCGCGGCTGCTCGAACTCCTCGGCCGGATGCCGACCCCGCCTCCGACTGTCGTCGTCAAACAGCCGCGGACCCAGCGCGAGGATGCCCGCACCCTGACCAGCGCCCTCGTCGCGGGCGCCTTCGCCGTCATCGAACGCCCGGTGAATATCGAGACCGCCCTCGAAGTCATGCGACGCATCCTCTGCCGTTATTACGAGGGCCGATGGCCGGGCTGAGCAAACGCGGAAAGCGGAAAACAAAGAGCGAAATCAAAGACATCATGGGTGAGCGGAGCCTTTCATTCACCCCAAACCCAGGACACTCTCAAGGAGCACCAAAGACATGGCGACGAAAGTGAAGCCCCTCGGCGACAAAATCCTCGTGAAGCGCGACGAAGCCCAGGACCGCACCGAGTCCGGCATCTACCTCCCCGAAGGCGCGAAGGAGAAGCCCAAGATGGGCACCGTCCAGGCCGTCGGCACCGGTGCGCTCAACACCGAAACCGGCGAGCGCATCCCCCTCTCCGTCAAGAAGGGCGACAAGGTCCTCTTCTCGTCCTACGCCGGCACCGAGGTCAAACTCGACAAGGACACCCTCCTCATCATGAGCGAGAGCGACGTCCTCGCCGTCATCGACGAGTGAAGAGCGCGTCAATGGCTCGGCCAGCCCGAAGGGCTGAAAGTCAATAGCCGGGGGTGAGCGAGTCTTCGAGCGGAACCCCCGGTAAGAGAGTGAGGAAAATCTCTCGGCACCCTGCAAGGGTGCAAGCACGAACAACGGGTGCATCCCTGCAGGATGCCGAAGAAGAAGAGAAAGAAGCGTTCCGGGGCGGCGCTCCTCGAAGACTCGTCGCGTTTCCCCCGGCGACTTCATCCCAGCCTTTCAAGCGGAAAACCCGAACCACCCACGACCCACGATCCAACTCAAAGGAACCCCCATGGCAGCCAAACAAATCGCCTTCGACACCGACGCACGCGAAAAAATCCTCCGCGGCGTGCAGAAACTCGCCCAGGCCGTCAAAGTAACCCTCGGCCCCTCCGGCCGCGTCGTCATCCTCGAGAAGTCCTTCGGCTCACCCACCGTCACCAAGGACGGCGTCACCGTCGCCAAGGAAATCGAACTCGACGACGCCTACGAGAACATGGGCGCCCAGATGGTCAAGGAAGTCGCCAGCAAGTCCAGCAAGGACGCGGGCGACGGCACCACCACCGCCACCATCTACGCCGAGGCCATCTTTGCCGAGGGCCTCAAGAACATCACCGCCGGCGCCAACGCCAACGCCGTGAAGCGCGGCATCGACCAGGCCGTCTCGACCATCGTCGAGTCGCTCAAGAAGATGAGCAAGCCCATCGCCAACTCCAAAGAGATCGCCCAGGTCGGCACCTGCTCCGCCAACCAGGACGAGCAGATCGGCAAAATCATCGCCGAGGCGATGGACAAGGTCGGCAAGGACGGCGTCATCACCGTCGAAGAGGGCAAGAGCCTCGAAACCGAGGTCGAACTCCTCGAAGGCATGCAGTTCGACAAGGGCTACCTCTCGCCGCACTTCGTGACCAACGTCGCGACGATGGAGGTCGTGCTCGAGGACGCCTACGTCCTCAACTACGAGAAGAAGATCACGAACGCCAAGGACCTCCTCCCGATCCTCACCAAGATCGCCGAGAGCGGCAAGCCCGTCCTCATCATCGCCGAGGACATCGAGGGTGAGGCCCTCGCCACCCTCGTCGTGAACAAACTCCGCGGCGTGCTCAAAATCGCCGCCGTCAAGGCCCCCGGCTTCGGCGACCGCCGAAAGGAAATGCTCCAGGACATCGCCACCCTCACCGGCGGCAAGGCCATCATGGAGGAACTGGGCATCGACCTCGAAAAGGTCGCCCTCTCCGACCTCGGCCGCGCCAAAAAGATCACCGTGGACAAGGACAACACCACCATCGTCGAGGGCGCCGGCAAGAGTGCGGACATCAAGGCCCGCATCGAGCAACTCAAGCACCAGATCGAGAACACCACCAGCGACTACGACAAGGAGAAGTTGCAGGAGCGGCTGGCGAAACTGGCCGGCGGGGTGGCCCAGGTCAACGTCGGCGCCGCGACCGAGGTGGAGATGAAGGAGAAGAAGGCCCGCGTCGAGGACGCCCTCCACGCCTGCCGCGCCGCCGTCGAAGAGGGAATCCTCCCCGGCGGCGGCGTCGCCGTCCTCCGCGCCCGCAAGGCCCTCGAAAACCTCAAAAAGAAACTCAGCGGCGACGAACGCGTCGGCGTCGAAATCGTCGAACGCGCCCTCTCCGCACCCGTCAAGCAGATCGCCGCCAACTGCGGCCTCGACGGCTCCGTCATCGCCCACACCGTCGAAAACTCCACCGAAACGAACTTCGGCTACAACGCCCTCACCCACGACTACGGCGACCTCGTCAAAATGGGCGTCATCGTCCCGACCAAGGTCGAACGCGTCGCCCTCCAAAACGCCGCCAGCATCGCCGGCCTCCTCCTGACAACGGATGCTGCTGTCGTCGAGATCAAGGAAAAGAAGAAGCCCGTCCCCACAGGGGGCGGGATGGATGACATGGATTATTAATCCCGGTGGGGCGGGCTTCCAGCCCGCCTCCCCTTTCTTTCTTCTCTTTGCCCTTCTACCATTTCTAGGTGGTATGGGCGTCCCGCCCGTCCCTACTCCCCCTACTTCTTCTCTTCTCCCTCAGCGAGGAGTTGACATGCACACACCGAAGCCGCCGAACACCCGGCGGCCGACCCAAACCGATGGGTGACAACAACGGGACGCTCCGCCTGCGCGGAGCGTCCCGCTTTCGTGCGGAGAACAAGATGAACCACGAAGAGCAAAGGACAAGGCACTCAGCGGGTGACGGGCTGGTGCGTGGGGTCCTGATCGCTGTCATCGCCGGATTGCTGCTTGTAATAATGACTCCATACGCTCAACAACTGTGGGCGAAGACGGCACCGCGACTCGGACTGCCACCCGCAGCAGCCACAGTCTCACCGTGGCTTGTCTTCTCGCAACAACACGCCAATTGGGGCAGTGGTAGGAAATCGAGTCCCTTCCAGCTGGATGAAGACCTGCTGGACCTTGATCACCGCATAGTAATTACGAATCGCGGTGATGCTCCCGCGACAGATACATCTGTGCGAATCGTAACTCGCTCCACTGTGCTTGAAACGCGAGCGGTTGGATCGGTAGAAGTCCGCGCAGAGAACGGCGTCTTAGTGCCCGTCGGTATGAAGGCTCTTACCCTGTCGGATGACCGACGAATCCTTGAATATCGGATAGCGAGGCTTCAGCCCGACGAGACCGTAATCATTCTGTACCGTGTTCGATCGCCTACCGCGATCTCGGCGCGATGCCCGCAGGCAGCGATTTCGTATGAGAGAGGAATGGCAACGCGAGGAACACTGACAAAGGAGGATCCGGGATGGTCGAATTGCGATTCGTGGTCCGAATGAACCAATATGGGCCAGCGGGTGGTACCGACCAACGATGAATCGTGCCACCGACCGTGGCTCTGCACGGTCGGTGTCCTTCGGCACGCCCGCACCGACCGTTGAGGACAACGGTCGGTGGCACGCAAGGCCGTGGACTACGCGACGGGTGGGCGGGTGGCACAGTCGATGGCCGACCTTTCTCGGGTGCCACGGCCGAGCGGTTCCTCCGCTCGACCGTGCTGCTCCCTCTACACCTCCCACGTCCCGAAGGACGCGGTCTAACTGAGGATTGCTGCATCGTGGCACGCGGCTTAGCCAAGCCCGCGAATCGCAGTAGCGATTGCATCCGCAGCCGCGCTCGCGATACCGTCATACTCGCCAAAAGCGCCATCGCCAAACTCTCGCTCGTGCTTAGCGATTGCGTTTGACATCTTTTCAACGAGTCGTTCGACACGTACAACTGCGCGAGAGACGTCAGCCAGCGCCGCCTGGAAGACATCGGCCGCGTCCGGATTGGGCGCGAGCGCTGCGGCGCGAGCAGCCGCCGCTCTCAAATCGCCGAGCGCGGACGCAATCTCAGCAGCAAGCATCGAGAGCTGAAATTCAGCCTTGGCCATTTTGGCTTGCTGTTTGGATCGAAACTTGTCATAAGCGCGCCAAATAGACAGCACCCTCTTAGCCTTCTTGCGCTCTGCCTTTGTTGCCGCTGTTGCCTGGATCTCCGTCAGTCGTTGAACGAATACCTGATCGGATGTCGCCGTCAGATCAGGCCGATCCTTGGCCTGCATACCGGGATGATCCGCTTCGATCCGGTCCCACGCCTCATCATGCTGCTGGCATGCCTGATCCACCTCGCCAGTCGGTTCTCCGCCACGGCTTCCGAGGCCGCAGTAATTCGTGCCGGGATAGATGAGCTTCCACTTGCCCTGGGCCTGCGCCGTGTCGCACACCAGAAAACAGGCCAGAACGATTGCGAGCCACTGAACCGATATTCGCAACAATGGTCGCCCCATTTCTCACTCCTTTATTCTTCTCTCCGCCAGATCAGGATCCCAACCGTACTGTCGCAGCCGAGTTACCATTCGTGTGTCTTGTGGTTGTGGATGCGTAACTCCTCAGCCATTTTCAGGCCCCTGGCCCAAACAGATACCGACATGGCGAGTGGCATTGATTCCGCGCCGTGCCACTGATTCAGCTCCTCCGGGATCAGTGCCGTGCTGGCGGTTGCCATCGTTTCACGCTCTGATTCCCTGCGGCGGGTGGCCTGCTTACCCCCGAATGACCAACTACTCCCGAATCGGGTGGCATTCATGCTGCCCTGAGCAAGCATGTCGGCGAGCCGTGGATTTCCTGCTGACGTGGAACTGCCGCCACCTGGCCAACGCCAACAAGGCCGGGCACATCCGCGGCGGGGGGCACCGATCACGAGAGGCGATTCCCGTGCCACCGATTACGGTTCCTCGGTAATCGGTGTCTTCGCGAAGCCTACGACACCGGGGAACACCGGTTACGGAGGAACCGTAACCGGTGGCCCAGTCGATGCCCGTCCTTCCTCGGGTGCCACCGCCGAACGGTCCCTCCGCTCGACCGCGCCACCCCCATTCTTCCTCCACCGTCCCGTACCCGCGGCCACCTGCCGACCGGTGGACTCATGCCGCCCTCCGCCCCGCTAACGCCTTCCGAATCTGCCGGATGGTCCGCCTCGGGTCGGCCGCGAGGCCTCTCATTTCAGGTAGGGAATCTGCTTAATTGCGCCCGAGTCGAGCCGCAATCAGCCATTTTATTTGCACCCGCTCCAATCTGCTGTATGTTGGTGTTGCGGCGGTTCGATCGAGCCCGATCGACCTGAGCACAGGAGGCCGCAAGGGAGATTCAGCATGCATACCGTGAAATCGTTCGCCATCGGGGCTTTCGGTCTGTGCCTGTTCGCCATGTGCGGCCAGGCGGCGCGGGCTGTAACCATCAGCCCGAACTTCGACACCAGCGTCGATCCGACTCGCAGAGCAATGGTCGAGGCCGCCGCCGATTGGTGGGAGGACAAACTCTCCTCGAAGGTCGGAACGGTGAGGATCGACTTCTCGTTCGGCCCGATCACGACGGCTGTCGCCGAAGACGGCGGCTCGGAACTCCTCTGGCCGAGCGACCCCGCGGCCAGATCGACCGGTCCTCTTGGCGTCGCGAGCGGATTCACCGAAGCCCCCAACGCCCAGGGGCTGCCGAAGCCGATTTCGGCCCAGATCCGCATCAACACCAAATACACATGGTGGGAAGGCCGCGATCTTCCGCCCGACGGCACATGGCCCGATCCAGACTCCTACGACCTCTGGAGCGTCCTCAAGCACGAGATCGCCCACGCCATCGGCTTCACCGTGAACTACACCAAATTCAGGGACCACGTTTCGGTCGACGACGCGGGCATGCGCCACTACAACCTTGGCGGAGTCCCCACCGCCAAACTCACTGACCCGGCCGCCGGAACACACACGGACCCGACCGCCCACCCGGGCGACCTGATGAACCCGGAGATCGGCACCTGCATCCGCCAGGACGACAAGGCCCTCACCGCCATGATCCTGAACCACGGCGTGTGGGACCCCTTCAAGCCCACCCCGGGAACTGCGATGATCTTCGTCTCCGCTGGCGTGCTCGCCATGCGGCGGAAACGCGAATCCGCCTGACGACCGCCCCGGCCGACGGCGCTGCCTGTGGTGCCCGCATCCTCCGGTTCTCACACAGGCTCTTGTACGTTTTCCAGCAATAATCCGCGCTCCGAAGAAGCCGCCACTGACGAGTCCGCGAGGAAGTAGCGGATGCTGCCGCGCCATCGTTTCCACGAATCCGTATTACACACTTGCGCTATCGAAATGCTGAAAGGCTGACATTCAAGAGCAGGGAGCAGAGCGAGGCTTCGAGTCGAGGATCCGCCGCGGCGGCCGCCACTCCCGATATGGCCGCATCCAGTCCTCTGTCCGCACC
Organism: uncultured Phycisphaeraceae bacterium; assembly: GCA_964490785.1. Classification (GTDB taxonomy): domain Bacteria; phylum Planctomycetota; class Phycisphaerae; order Phycisphaerales; family UBA1924; genus JAEUIV01. The sequence goes on along the minus strand of CAZBDZ010000011.1, from coordinate 18,045 downwards.
CTGAAGGGGTGCAACTCGCGCGATGTCCGACCCTTCCAACAGAGCATCAGCCACTCTGATGCAAGACCGCCTACGCGCCCCCCAGCCTTCGCACAGCCTCCCGCAACTCCGCCACCTCCACCTCCAACCGCGCCACCCTCTCCTCCAACCCGCCCCCGCCGCCGCGCGACGCCTCGCCGGCCTCCGCCACGGGCCCTTCCAGCGGATGCAACTCCGCGCACAGCAACTGTGCCCACCGCTCCGCACGCTCCCCCGGCCTCCTCGGCAAGTGCTTCACCATCGGCTCCGCACGACCCGACAGACCCTGCAGCAAGTTCCCCGTCGATTCCAGTGTCGCCAGCGCCCCGTCCCCAGGCGGCATCATCCGCGCCGCGTTGCTCCGCAACTCCCCCGGCGCCTGAGGACCGCGGAGCATCAACTCCGTCAGCACCACCAACTCGCCCGTCGTAACTTCCAACTTCTCGCGCGCCACATGCCGGTATTTATGCACCCGGCTCCCCGCGAGCATCACCTCCCGCGTCAGCTCCTTCCCGCGCAACCCCTCCAGCGCCGCGAGCACCTCATCCTCCGTCAGCGAGGTAACAGGGTCGCGGTTGTTCTTCTGGTTGCACCCGGTGGTCAAGCCGTTGAGCGTCAAGGGATACTGCCCCGGCGTGGTGTGGGCCTTCTCCACAAGCGTTCCAAGAACCCGGCATTCGTTCGCGGTCAGGTTCACGAATCCCATGGGAGACCTCCCAATTCCCCCCATCGAGACCCCAACAATACCCAACAACCACCCCACGCGCACCCGCGAAGCCGAAACCGCCGCTGACGACTCTCCGACCTCGCCGCGGATTCCTTGTAACGCGCGAAACCGGCCGCGGCGTATTCCGTAGGAACAGATACCCGGAATGTCTGGCGTACCCTTTCCGGGATCCGGGGCTTGGGCGTCGGAAGAAGGCTTCCCATGTTGAGCAAAGGCGAAATCACGGCGGCATGCGTCACGGGAGTGGTCCTCGGGGCGCTCGCGGGCGGATGCATCGTCGTCGTGGACGGCCACGGTGAGGATTGGTCCTGGAGCGACTCCTCGTCGCGCCGGCCTCGGATGGGCGTCTACCTCGATGAGCCGGGCCGCACCCTCGCCACCCAACTGAACATCGACCGCCGAGAGACCACGGTCATCACCGACATCGTGAACAACTCCCCCGCCGAACGCGCCGGCCTGCGCGAGTACGACATCATCACCCGCATCGACGGCAGCGACCAGGCCGACCCCTCCGATCTGAAACGCGCCATCCGCTCCAAGCAATGGGGCGACGCCATGACGCTCACCGTCCTCCGCAACGGGCAGCCGATGGACGTGGTCGTCACCTTCGACGTGCCCGAGGCGACGGAACAACCGAAGTATTGAGGCCCCCCCGGGTGCCACGGCCAGCGAAGCGAGTCTTCGAGCGCAGTCGGCCGTGGCGGCGCGCCCTTCGCCCCGTGTCCCACCGCCAACAAGGCGAGTCTTCGAGTGCAATCGGCCGTGGCACCCCGCGCATTGCCTGTAAAGTAGGACGCGCCCCGCGCACCGCCGGGGGGCGCGGAGGTGCCGATGGGCGCGATCGAAACGACAATCCTGGACTGCGGCATGCCCCTGATCGTCGAACGAATCGAGGGTGTGCGATCCTGCGGCCTGACGTGGCTGCTGCCGGCGGGAACGGCCCGCGACCCGGCGGACCGCCTCGGCATCTCCGCCATGTGGGCCGAACTGATCCAGCGCGGCGGGGGCGATCTCGACTCGCGCCGGCAGGCCGACGCATTCGACCGCCTCGGCGCCGGCCGCGGCGCGGGCGTCGAGACCTTCCACATGGGCATCTCCGCGACGTTGCTCGGCTCGCGCCTGAAAGACGCCCTGCCGCTGATCGTGGACATGGTCCGCCGACCGCGCATGGACCCCGACGCCGTCGAGCCGACGCGCGACCTCTGCCTCCAGGCGATCGAGAGCCTGAAGGACGATCCCAGCGAGCGGCTGATGACGCTCCTCAAAGCCTGGCACTCCCCGCCTCCGATCAACCGATCGCCGCTCGGCACGCAGGAGGGAATCGCGGCAGTGAAGGCCGAAGAGTTGCGCCCCGCCTGGCTGGACCGCGCGAAGCCTCGCGGCAGCATCCTGGCCCTCGCCGGCGATGTTGATGTAAAAGCCGCCGCCGCCCAACTGAACTCGCTCCTGAAGGGATGGGAAGGGACGGCAACCGAGATCGCATGGGGCCGCCCCACGACCCGCGGCTACCACCACGAAACGGACCAGACCAACCAGGTCCACATCGCCATCGCCTACGACGGCCCCGCCGAACGCGAACCCGGATGCTGGGAGGAGCGCATCGCCACCGCCGTCCTCTCCGGCGGCATGAGCGGGCGCCTCTTCACCGAGGTCCGCGAAAAACGGGCGCTGTGCTACAGCGTCTACGCCAGTTACGGCGCGGACGCGAAATACGGCCGCACCGTCGCCTACGTCGGCACCACCCCCGACAAGGCCCAGCAGAGCCTCGACGTCTTGACGGCGGAGTTGCGCCGCCTCCGCGCGCCGGAGGGCCGCATCACCCCCGAGGAGTTCCAGCGCGCCGTCATCGGCATGAAAAGCAAACTCGTGATGAGCGGCGAGAGCAGCAGCGCGCGGGCCGGCGCACTCGCCCGAGACTGGTGGAAACTCGGCCGCGCCCGCTCACTCGACGAACTCACAAACACCATCGACGCCGTAACCCTCGACCAGGTCAACGCCCACCTCGCCCGCCGCGCGGACCTCGGCGAGATCACCATCGCAACCATCGGCCCGGGAGAACTGCGGGTGTGATGCCGACTCCACTGAACTCCTCCATGTGACAGAAGCAGATCCTGAGCGGGGCTTCGACTGAAAAAGCGGGTGCTCCTACGGTGTCCCCGTACAATCTCCTCATGCCCGGCCCGCAACGCCCCTATTCCATCACCACCCCGATCTACTACGTCAACGACCGCCCTCACGTCGGCTCGTGCTACACCACCCTCCTCGCCGACTGCGCCGCGCGGTTCATGCGCGCCGCGGGACGCGACGTCTTCTTCCTCACGGGCACCGATGAGCACGGGCAGAAGGTCGAGAAGAGCGCCGCAGCGCGCGGCCTCTCGCCCAAGGCCCTCGCCGACGAAAACGCCGCGCACTTCAAGTCCGCCTTCCAATCCCTCGGCTGCACGTTCGACTATTTCATCCGCACCACCGACGCCGACCACGAGCGACAGGTCCAGGAGGCCCTGCGCCGCCTGATCGAATCGGGCGACGTCTACCTCGGCACCTTCGAGGGCTGGTACGACGAGGGCCAGGAGGAATACGTCACCGAGAACCAGGCCCGCGAAAAGAACTACAAGGCCTTCAACGGCCAGCCGCTCGTCAAGGCCAAGGAAGACAACTACTACTTCCGCCTCAGCGCGTTCCAGAAACGGCTGGAGGAATTCTTCGAGAAGAACCCCGGCTTCGTCCGCCCCGAGGCCCGCCGCAACGAAGTCCTCGGCCGAATGAAGGAAGGCCTGCAGGATGTCCCCGTCAGCCGAACCTCCTTCTCCTGGGGCATCCCCTTCCCCCCGGACATCGACACTTCACGCAAGCACGTCACCTACGTATGGATCGACGCCCTCTTCAACTACATCACCGCCCTGAATCTCCTCGCCCCCTCCCCAGCCCACGCTCGGGATGAGTCCGCGAATCCCGTGGTCGCCGACTTCTGGCCCGCCGACGTCCACGCCATCGGCAAGGAAATCCTCTGGTTCCACGCCGTCATCTGGCCCGCCCTCCTGATGGCCCTCGGCCTCGAAACGCCGCGCTGCGTCTACGCCCACTCCTTCTGGATCCGCGACGGCAAAAAGATGAGCAAAAGCCTCGGGAACTTCATCGACCTGGAGACAATTCAGGCCTATTGCGCCGCCTTCGGCGTGGACGCCTGGCGATGGTTCATGCTCACGCAGGGGCCGATCGAGGCCGCCGACGCCGACTTCTCTCACCCGAAGTTCGTCGAGGTTTACAACGCCGACCTCGCCAACGGCATCGGCAACGCCGCCAGCCGCGTGCTGAACATGATCGAGAAGTATTTCGCCGCCTCGGTCCCCGACGGCGCAGGCCGCCACATCCACGCCGGCCACGACTGGCCCGCACTCGCCAACGCCGCGCTCGACGCCGCCACCGACGCCATGGCACGCTTCGACCTCGCCGCCGCCCTCGGCGCCGGCATGCTCCTCTCCAAGCGCGTCGACGGCTACATCGTCGCCACCGAACCCTTCCGCATGGCCAAGGACCCCGCAAAGATGAACGAGGTCGCCGCCGTCCTCTACAACTGCGCCGAGGCCCTCCGTATCGCCGCTGTCCTCCTCTCCTGCGCCATGCCGTCAAAGATGAGCGACGTCCTCCGCCGCCTCGGCCAGGAACCGCCCGACGCCGCGGGCCGCTTCCCGCTCCCCCTCGCGGACCTCTGCGCCTGGGGCGGGTTGAAGCCCGGAACCAAGGTGACCAAGGGCGACGGCCTCTTCCCCCGAGCCGACCCCGCCGCCCCCGCCCCCGCGCCGCAGTAATGCGGATCGTCGGTCAATCGCGCGCACGCTCAGGATGAGCGGAGGGCCGCCGCAGCGAATCCCGTGGTCGCCCAGCGCGAGGATGAAAGATGATCCGTATGAAATGGTCCCCAAGCGCCCGCGCAAGCGTGCGACAAACCCCCTGACTCGCGTCCTCTACTCCTCCCCCTCTCCGGCACGCACCGCGTCCAGCGGCACGTTCGTGTCCTCCTTCACCGTGCTCAGGCAGAAACTCGTCCGGATCCGCCCGATGTTCGGCACCGCGCTCAGCCGGTACACCACGAAATCCTCGTACTGCTGCATGTCCGTCACCAGAACCTTGAGGATGAAGTCCTCCTCCCCCGCCGTGTGCCACGCGGACTGCACCTCCTCGAACTCGCGCACGGCCTTCTTGAAGATGTTGAGTTTGTCCTCCCCGTGCTCGCGCAGCGTGACATGCACCAGCGCCACGATGCTCTTGTCCACCGCCGCCGCGTCGATCAGCGCCACGTACCCGCGGATGATCCCCTGCTGCTCCAGCTTCTTCACGCGCTCCAGCGTGCTCGGCGGGCTGATCCCGACGCGCTGCGCCAGCGTCGCGTTGGTGATCTTGCTGTCCTCCTGCAACTGCCCGAGGATCGCAAGGTCGATGGCGTCGAACTTCACACGGGCACGCTTGGCGGGACGCGGCATCGTCCGCTTCCCGGCCGTCGCCATGCCGTTGTCCGTCCGCCTCGTCTGCTGGCTCATCGGTCGGCTCCATGCCCGCATCGCCTCGGGACACCCCTCCCCGGCCGGTCCGTGGCGAACGGGTCGCGTGAGTTTCTTCCCCTCAGGACCCCAAATCAAGCCGTTTATTCGCCGATTCCCCCCTTTTGGCGAAGATTCTGTTGCCCACGCCCCCCCAGGCCTCGATAATCAGGGGTTTACCCAACCGGGAGGACTGGAGCCGAAGATGACCACCGCCGCCGCCTCGCACGCCGCGCTCAAGCCCTACGCCGCCAACGACCCGCTCGCCCTCATCGACGTGGACTATGTCCGCTTCTACGTCGGCAACGCCAAGCAAGCCGCCTTCTTCTACGCCTACTGCTTCGGCTTCACCATCGACCAATACGCCGACCTCACCACAGGATCGCGCGACGAGGCGAACTTCCTCCTCACTCAGGGCAACATCCGCTTCCTCCTCACCACCGGACTTACCAAGGACCACCAGGCCGCCAAAGACGTCGCCCTCTACGGCGACGGCGTCAAGGACGTCGCCTTCACCGTCTTCGACGCCGAAAAAGCCTGGGAGAAGGCCATCAAAAACGGCGCCACCCCCGCCGGCGAACCCAAGACCTACTCCGACGACAAGGGTTCGATCACCAAGGCCTCCATCAAAACCTTCGGCCGCTGCATCCACTCCTTCGTCTCACGCACCGGCGCCTACGAACTCACCAAAGTCAAGCAGGGCGCCACCATCAGCCCCATCTTCCGAAAGTGCCAGAGCATCTCCGTCAACGACTACAACCAGAAGAACCCCTGCGGCCTCAAGTACGTCGATCACCTCGTCGGCAACGTCGAAGAGGGCCAGATGAACCGATGGGTGAAGTTCTACGAGGACATCCTCGAGTTCACCATGTTCAAGCACTTCGACGACAAGGACATCTCGACGGACTACTCCGCCCTCATGTCCAAGGTCATGGCCTCCGGCAACAACCTCATCAAAATCCCCATCAACGAGCCCGCCGCCGGAAAAAAGAAAAGCCAGGTCCAGGAGTACCTCGACTGGCACGACAACACCCCGGGAGTCCAGCACCTCGCCCTCCGCACCGACGACGAACTCCACTCCATCGCCGCCCTCCGCAGCCGGGGGGTGGACTTCCTCATCCTCCCCGACGCCTACTACGACAAGGTCTGGGACCGCGTCGACACCATGCTCAAACAGCACGGCCACGCCGCCGTCCGCGAAGACCACGACCGCATCAAGCAACTCGGCATCCTCGTCGACGCCGACGACGAGGGATACCTGCTTCAGTTGTTCACGAAGCCGCTGCAGGATCGGCCGACGCTCTTCTTCGAGATCATCTGCCGCCGCGGCAGCCAGTCCTTCGGCAAGGGCAACTTCAAGGCCCTCTTCGAGGCGCTGGAGATTGAGCAGGGGAAGAGGGGGAATCTGTAAACCATGTCTGTGGGGCGAAGAATCGAATCGGCGGTCAGGGAAATGGAAGCAGCGCGAATCGATGACGCGTTGCTTCAGCTTTGCCCGGCCATCGACGCGACTGCGAAAGCTGAGTTCGGAATAAGTGGACGGAGTTCCTACAAGCGGTTCATCGGAGAGAACTTCGAGCTGATCACTCGATTAGCCTTCGGCGGACCCGCAATTTCGAATCTCTTTCTAGGTGTTGAGCACCCGATGCTTGAGCCGGATGCCGACGGTTGCGCTTCCGTGCAGGATGTGCTCTATCACGTCGTTCGATGCGGCATCATTCATGACGCGGCGATTCACGACGCAGTCTGCTTTGCTCCCGAAGACACTATTCGCGTCGCCGAAGGGAGGGTGCAGCTCCCGCAATCGATGGTGTGGGGCATGATCCTGGCCGTAATAGTCGCGCCGGTGAATCGCGACCAGACTTCGCAAACGCCGAAGTCCGTCACGTTGGCGGGTGTGTGCACCATCCCGTTTGATCGGCTCTGGGGTCGTCGCCAGGAATTGCATTGGCTATTAGGCGTTTGGAAGGAGCATCTTGAGAGCGTAGCCCAATCGCCGCCTCGTCCCGATCAATAGTGCTGAACGCCAGAATGATGAGCGATGCAGGCGGGGATGCCGCCACTACCCTCAGCCGTCGACAAAATAGGGAAACAATCGAGTTCAACTCGTATTCTGAGGGCGGCTGGCATCAACTCCCCAACTTGCCACTGATTCCGGTTCCTCCGGAATCAATGCTTCCCCCGCCGAGAGCGAACGCCCCACGCACTGAATCCCCGCGGATGGAACAGTCGCTGTGGCGACCGGAGAATCAGCGGCACAAAATCGATGCCGCTCGCCCCGGGCGCGAGCATGCCTCCCAACGCCGGAACAGGCCCGACACAAAAAACCCCGGCACTCGCCGGGGCTGAACAGGACCGTGAGCACAGAACCGATCCTGCCTGGAGATGTCGGGGCACCGACCACATCCTGAGCGACGAATCGGTTCATTCATCACGCGATTCCCACTCCCATCCCCCTCACATTGCAAACCATCGAAACGTAAGGCCTCCGCGGATACCATTGCGAGCCGAACTCAGAACCAGGAGGAGCCACCCCCCAACGGACTCGCACGGCACGCAGCGCCATGAGACCCAGACAGTCCGACTCTGCGTCCTCTGCGCCTCGGCGGTGAATAAGGGTCATAGGATGGTCTCCAAGTCAGGAAAGGGCCCTGCATGAGCGCGACCGAATCCGACCTCGTGGCACGGGCGATCCGCGGCGACTCCGAAGCCCTCACCGAACTCCTCGAACAGGAAGGACCGATCGTCCGCCAGCGCCTCGAAGCCAAGATCGGCATCGCCTGGCGCTCGGTCCTCGACGCCGACGACGTCATGCAGGTCTCCTACATGGAGGCCTTCCTCCAGGTCAACCGCTTCCAGCCCGCCGGCCCCGGAGCCTTCCGCGCCTGGCTCGCCCAGATCGCCGAGAACAACATGCGCGACGCCATCAAGAGCCTCGAACGCGCCAAACGCCCAGACCCGCGCAAGCGCGTCCACGGCCCGCCGGGCGAGGAGTCCTTCGTCGCCCTCGTCGAGGTCCTCGGCGCCACCAACTCCACACCCAGCAAGCACGCCGCACGCGGGGAGGTCAAGACCGCCATCGACGCCGCCCTCGCCAAAATGCCCGCCGACTATTCCCGCGTCATCACCCTCTACGACCTCGAATGCCGCTCGGCCCAGGAGGTCGCCGCCGTCATGGGCCGATCCACCGGCGCCATCTTCATGCTCCGCGCAAGGGCCCACGACCGCCTGCGGGAGGTGTTAGGGTCGTCTTCGCAGTTTTTCAGCAATTCCTCGTGAGCCCCGGCCCAAAGCCGTCGCTTTGACAACGGATCCCCCACCCCGAGGAGACAATGCGCGCCGTGAGCGGCTCGGATTCGCCATCACCAAAGCCCCCGAGCAGCCGCGAAAAAGGGCTGATCGCCATGGCACGCCAGCAGGTCGAGCACCGCGGCGAGTCCTCCAAAGCCCCGCCGAACGACGGCCTCCCGCAGGCCTTCCCAGGGCTCGACGTCGTCCGCGAAATCCACCGCGGCGGACAGGGCGTCGTCTACCAGGCCATCCAGCGCGCCACAAAACGCAAGGTCGCCATCAAGGTCTTCCACGAAGGCCCCTTCGCCGGCGCACGCGACCGCGCACGCTTCGAGCGCGAGGTCGAAATCCTCGCCCAACTCGACCACCCCAACATCGTCGGCATCATCGACCGCGGAACGACCGACAACGGCTCCTACTTCTTTGTCATGGACTACGTCTCGGGCAAACCGCTCGACGTGTTCATGGCCGACTCGGGCCGAACCATCGAGGAGATGCTCCGCCTCTTCGCCAAAATCTGCGACGCCGTCAACGCCGCCCACCTCAAGGGAATCATCCACCGCGACCTCAAGCCCTCCAACATCCGCATCGACCAGGCCGGCGAACCCCACATCCTCGACTTCGGCCTCGCCAAAATCCTCACCGGCGAAGTCCTCAACGACCCCGAAGCACGCCTCATGACCATGACGGGACAGTTCATCGGCTCCCTCCCCTGGGCCAGCCCGGAGCAGGCCTCGGGCGCAGGCTCCAACGTCGACATCCGCGCCGACGTCTACTCCCTCGGCGTGATCCTCTATCAACTCATCACCGGCGGACGGTTCCCCTACACCGTCATCGGCGCCATGCGCGACGTCCTCGACAACATCATGCGCGCCGAGCCCGCCCGCCCCAGCACCATCCGCCGCCAGATCAACGATGAAGTCGAGACCATCGTCCTCAAAACACTCGCCAAGGACCGCGAACGCCGCTACCAATCCGCCGGCGACCTCGCACGCGACGTCCGCCGCTACCTCAACGGCGAGCCCATCGAAGCCAAGCGCGACAGCGGCTGGTACCTCCTCCACAAGACCGTTCGTCGGCACAAAGGCCCGGTCGCCGTCGCCGCGGGGTTCATCCTCCTCCTGGCCGCATCGTCGATCATTACGGGGTTCCTCTACAGCCGAGCCTCCGCCGCACGCGACGACGCCCAGGCCGGCCACGCCGCCGCCGTCGCCGCCCGCGACGAGGAAAACCGCCAGCGACGCAACGCCGAGGACAACCTCCGCGCCGTCCGCGAGATGGCCCAGACCTTCATCTTCGAGTTCAACCGCGACATCGCCCCACTCCGCGGCGCGACCCGCGCCCGCGAGCGCCTCCTCACACGCGCCCTCGAATACCTCGCCCGCGTGAAGGACCAGGCCGCCGACGACCCCGCCTTCCTCCGCGAACTCGCCGACGCCTACGAAAAGGTCGGCGACATCCAGGCCGGCCTCTTCAGACCCAACGTCGGCGGAAGCCTCTCCGCCGACGGCTCCTTCGCCGAAGCAAAGCGGCTCCGCGAACAGGCCCTCCAACTCGAGCCCGACAACGCCCAACTCATCGCCGAGCACGCCCAGAGCATGAAGCGAACCGCGGAAGCCCTCCGCCGTCAGAAAAAACACGCCGAAGCCGCCGACGAACTCGACCGCGCCGCCTCGCGCATGGACGACGCCATCAAACGCATCGCCCCCGCCGACAACAACCTCCTCCGCCGCTGCAGCGACCAGCGCATGTGGATCATCATGGACCGCGCCGACGCCCTCCGCGCCGCCGCACGCGGCGCGGCCGAGGACAACCCCTCGATCGACGCCTTCCGCCGAGCCTATGACGACGCCATCGACTACTGGTCCCGCCGCGTCGAGCAGACGCCGACCGACCCCGAAGCCTCCAACGGCCTCGGCGCCGCCCACACCCAGCGCGCCGCCGGAGAGTTCGACACCGCCCAGGCACGACGCGCCGCCTCCGCACCACCGAAGAAGGCCGGCAAACGCGACGAAGCCCTCGCCGTCGTCAAATCCTCCATGCCGATCTACCAACGCTCCATCGACGCCGCGACCGCCGGCCGAAGCATCCTCGACGCCCTCGCCAACCGCCACCCCGCCAGCGCCACCTACCGCCGCGACGCCGCCCTCGCACTCCACAACGCCGGCCAAGCAAAGATGTTCCTCGCCTACGCCTGGGAAGACGCCGCTGATCTCTCCGAGGGCGAAGACAAGGCCCGCGCCGCCGCGCAACAGGACCGCCTCCTTCGCGAAGCCCTCGCCGACTTCAAGAGCGCCCTCGCCTCCGCCGAAAGCCTCTGGAGCAGCGACGAATCAAACCTCGAAGCCCAGCGCAACGTCGCCCTCTATCTCAACAAGGTCGGCACCGTCCTCATCGACCTGAAGCAATGGAGCGATTCCGCCGCCGCGCTCGATCGTTCCATCTCGATCCGCGACGAGATCTTCCGCACCGACGCCACGAACATCCACCGCGCGGACCTCGCCCAGGCCCTTTGCAAACGCGCCCTCCTCGACCGCATCCGCCTCGACGCGGGTGCCGTCGTCCCCGCCGACCGCCCCGCCCTCATCCGCTCGGCTCTCGAAGGATTCCAACGAGGCCTCGCACACCTCGAAGCCCTCAGAAACGACGGCGTCATGTCCGAAAAAGACGCCGAATACCTCAACGCAACACGCGCCATCGAGGCCTGCACCGCCATGATGCAACGCGAAAACGCCTCGCCCTAGCCGCGTACCCCGGAAACCGCCCGAATTCAATCTGAGTTGACAGGATTTCCTGACATCCACCGAAAACCGGTGGTAGATTGAGCGGAGAGGAACTCGGGCCCGCCGCCGCATCTCCGAACGCAGCCCGCCCGCACGAATCGAGGAGCGAGAGCGATGTGTGAATACGCGAATCGTTGCGCCGCGCTTGCGCTGGTCGCCGGCTCCGCGCTGGCCGTCCACCCGCCAGCCCGCGCAGGCGTCCCCATCGACGCCGCATGGCTCAACGCCGCCAACGGCTTCTGGAACACCGCCGCCAACTGGGACATCGCCCAGGTCCCCAACAACGCCGGAATGACCGAGTACAACGCCTTCATCACCGTCGCCGGCGCAACCTACACCGCCGACCTCGACGTCGACGTCCTCCTGAACAACCTCACCATCGACAGCCCGCTCGGCGAAGCCACCCTCCGACTCAACGCCTTCAACCTCGACCTCAACACAGGCCTCAACGCCTCGAACAACAACATCATCCAGGGCGACGGCGCGGGAGTCCTCACCCTCGCCACGGGTTCCGTCTCCACCTTCACCACCGTCCGCTTCATGAACGTCGCCCAGGTCCAGGCCCGCGGCACCGTCCACTACGCCGGCGCGGGCGACGAATTCTGCGACACCGACATCGACCACGGCGGCGACACCGACGTCTCCGGCCCGGGAACCGTCATCCTCAACGGAAACTCCATCTTCAAAGTCACGACCGCGGGAACGCTCACGCTCAACAACGCCAACTCCATCACCACGACCATGGGCGCGCCGAGCATCGTCAACGACGGCCTCATCGTCCGCGCCACCGACCCAGGCGCCTTCACCATCTCGGGAGTCCCCACCGCAAACAACGGCACCATCCGCGTCGCCGAGGGCACGCTCCTCTTCTCCGGCCCCGCCGCCGTCCTCACCAACTCCGGCACGCTCGACATCGACGCCGCGAAGACCCTCGAACTCGCCTCCGGCGCTGCCCTCTCCAACTTCTCCGCAGGAACACTCACCGGCGGCATCTACACCGTCAAGGGAACCCTCCGCTTCGACACCGGAGGCACGGGCATCGACACCATCGACGCCGACATCACCCTCGACGGCACAGCCTCCTCCATCCAGAACGCCGACACCTCCGACGCCCTCGCCAACACCGACACCATCGCCGCCGCGGGCAAACTCACCCTCCTCGGGTCGCGCGACCTCACCACCGGAGGTAACTTCGACAACCAGGGAACCGTCTCCATCGACCCCGGCTCGACCTTCGAGGTGCCGATGGGCAGCACCCTCAACAACTACGACAACACCACCGCACGCACCCTCACCGGCGGTCGCTTCGAAATCCGCGGCACGGGCCAACTCCGCTTCGACGCCGGCCCAATGGGCATCGACACCATCGACTCCGAACTCATCATCAACGCTCCCGATACCGAGACCCCCGTCCGCGACTCCGCCGGCGCCGACGCCCTCACGAACCTCGACACCATCGCGGACAACGGCCTCTTCGAGATCGACGGCGGGTTCACCTTCGACACCGCAGGGTCCTTCACCGTCGCGCCGAACGGCCGCCTCACCATCGGCACGGACTCCATCTTCGAGATTCCCAACACCGGCGGAAACCAACTCGTCAACTTCGGCGGCAACGTCATCTCCGACGGCTCGTTCGAGGTCCGAGGCATCCTCCGCGCTCCGGGACTCGCCGTGCAGACCATCGGCCTCGTCGGCAACCCCAGCCAGATCACCCTCGACTCGCAACTCTTCGACGGCATGGACCCAGTCCCGCACTTCCAGGACAACACCTTGCCCCCGGGAATGAACGACGCCTTCTCGCAACTCGACACCATCGAGACCGGCAGCAGCCTCACACTCGCCAACGGCGCCATGCTCAACATCACCGGAGACCTCACCGTCAAGGGCACTCTCAACGTAACCGGCTCAGGCCCCGGACCCCTCCGCGGCTCGTCCCTCCCCAGCAGCCTGAGCGTCGCCGGAAACCTCAACCAGGAATCCGGAGCCTTCGTCCTCGGCGGCGGCGCCCTCACCCTCGGCGGAAACTTCTTGCTCGGCGCCTCCGCCACGCTCGCAGGAACGGGCAACATCACCTTCACCACCAACCCCCGCGGCACCGAGCCGGGACACCTCGCATGGAACGGCACCGTGGCCCCCGGCGCCATCACCGGCGATGTAACCGCACCCCTCGACATCAACGGCAGCCTCGCCATCGCACCCGACGCACAACTCCGCATCGACCTCGGCGGCCTCGTCCCCGGCGACTCCTACGACCAACTCCGCCTCACCGGACTCGCCGACCTCGACGGGCCAGGCCGAGGCGCCAACCTCGGCGAACTCCACATCTCCCTCGTCCAGGGTTTCCTCCCCGCCCTCGGCGACGCCTTCGACGTCATGCTCTTCGCCGCCCACGAAGGCCGATTCAACGCCTACCTCGGCATGACCCTCCCCAACGGCCTCCGCCTCGAACCCCTCTGGAACTCCGACCGCCTTACCCTCGTCGTCGTCCCCGCGCCGCAATCCATCGCCGCCTTCGCCACCCTCCTCCTGGCCCGCCGCCGACGGTCGCGGTAGCCACCCCCGACCGCTATGCTTCGCCTCACCAAGCGCCCGTAGCTCAGCCTGGATAGAGCGGCGGTTTCCTAAACCGCAGGTCAGAGGTTCGAGTCCTCTCGGGCGCGCTTCCACCCTCATTCCGCCTCCGCCCGAATCTCCAGCCTGACAAGGATCCCAGGTGATTCTCCTGTGCCACTGGCGGATACGTTTCCCCGCAATAATCCGCGCTCCGAAGAAGCCGCCACTGACGAGTCCGCGAGGAAGTGGCGGATGCTGCCGTGCCATTATTTCCACGAATCCCGGAGAAAACAAAACGGGCCCGCCGCTCCACCGCGGCGGGCCCGAACACAACAGCGGCCTCCGCGCGCGGAAACGTCGGGACCGATGCACCTCTCCCATGTCCCCACCCGCCCGCCATATTGCACCGCCCGCGAACGCGGCACCGGCCCACCTGCCGCACGCCCCCGCGGGCGACACTCCAGCCCCGCTATGACCCCGAAGCGCCGTTCATCACCACCCGCCCCTTCCCCCTCTCGATCCGCCCGATCACCACGGCCCTTTCCCCCAATCTCTTCAGCCGCGCCTTCACGCTCGCCGCGAACGCCTTCTTCACGATCAGGCAGTACCCGATCCCCATGTTGAACACCCGCGCCATCTCCTCGTCCGCAACACCGCCGTGCTCCTGCAGGAACGGGAACACCGCGTGCGGCCGCCACGCACGCTTGTCCACCACCGCGTCAACCCCATCATGCAGCGCCCGCACCAGGTTGTCCGCAAGCCCGCCACCCGTGATGTGCGCCATCCCCGTGATCACCTTCTTCACCGTGTACGCATGCAGCAGCCGCACGATCGGCTTCGCGTACAGCCGCGTCGGCGTCAGCAGAACCTCCCCCAGCGGCCGCCTCGCGTCCAACTCCTTGTACTTCCTGTGCAGATCCAGACCCGCGTGCGACACGATCTTCCGCACCAGCGAATACCCGTTGCTATGCACCCCGTCGGACTCCAGCCCGATGATCACGTCCCCAGGCTCCACCCGCCCCGGATCCGTAACACGCTTCAACTCCACAACACCCACCGCGAACCCCGCCAGATCGATGTCATCCTCACGATACACGTCCGGCATCTCCGCCGTCTCGCCCCCCAGCAGCGCCGCCCCCACCTCCCGACACGCGAACGCGATCCCCCGCACGATCTGCTCCAGCCGCTCAGGAATCAACTTCCCGCACGCGAGGTAATCCAGAAAAATCAGCGGCTCGCCCCCCTGCACCACCAGGTCATTCACGTTCATCGCCACCAGATCGATCCCGATCGTGTCGAACTTGTCCATCTCGACCGCCAGACGGATCTTCGTCCCCACGCCGTCCGTGCATGCCAGCAGCACCGGCTCCTTGAAGTTCCGCTTGTACAGCGTCTCGTTGTAATCCAGCCGAAACAGCCCCGCGAACCCCCACGGATTGTGCAGCACCCGCGGCCCATGTGTCTTCCGCACGTGCCTCTGGATCATCTCGACAAACCGGTCCCCCTCCTCGATATCCACCCCCGCCGCCGCATACGTCAGCCCCCGCCGCGCAATCTCCGGCGCCCCGGGTTCCACGTGCCTCGCCGTCTCAGTTCCCTTCCGCATCAGCACGAAGATACCGCACCGCGCCGCCAGTGTTCCCTGTGCCACTGGCGGCTCGCCCGCCAGTGCGATCGACCCTCGGCGTCCGTTTCGCACGCCGACCCAACTCGCCCCCGCACTGGCTGACAAGCAGCCAGTGGCACACCATCCCGATCCCTGTGCCACTGGCGGCTTGTCCGCCAGTGCGAGGACCGGTTGCGTCCAATCACCCAATGCACGCCTCCGGCAGTCGCACTGGCTGGCAAGCAGCCTCTGGCACACGAAGCCTCAGTCCCCGTCCCACTTGGCGGCTCGTCCGCCAATGCTCCCTCACCTCCCCTTCGGGATCAGCACACGCCCCGGCTCGCTGTCATCCACCACAAACCGCTCCGCATTCTCCGGCGTGATGTCAACCGTAACCATCTTCCTCGCCTCCGCGTCCCACGACCACACATACGTCTGCCCAGCCGACAACCGGAACGGCACGATCTGCAACCCGAACTGCCGCACCAACTCCGAGAACACCGCCGCCTCGTCCCCCTCCACCGCGAACGCCCCGCCGCTCGACATCCGCCTCGGCCTCGTTACACGCACCCCGAAAAAACGCTCCGGACCCTTCAACCGCGTGAACGCCCCGCTCAGCAACTGACCATCAACCCCCGCCTCGTTCACCACCAGCCGGTACCGATGCCGCCCGACCTCATCCAGCCGCCACGACACACGACCATCGTCCAGCCGCCTCCCCTCGCACAACGTCTGCCTCCCGAACCAGTAACGCTCCCGCGCCTCCTGCCCCGGCAACGACACCCGGAAACACAGCACCGGCCCCTTCACCCACGCAACCACCGTGAAGTCCTGCCCCGCCGTCGTCCACCGCACCTCGCCTGTCAATCGCCCGAACCACACCCACACCCGCCAGTCCCACCGATAAGGCCTCGGCAAAACGTTGTACATCCACCCCGACACCACCAGCAGCACCACCGCCAGACGAACCCCGTGCTTCATGATCAGCGAACGCCGCCACGCCGGCACCGGACGGTCCAGCGTCGTCCTCAGATCCGCCGGATCAAACCCCAGCCCGCACTCCGGGCACCGCGCCGCCAGAATCCCCGACACATCATGCAGACACCCCCGGCAATACCGCCGCGAAGCCCCTTGCCCCGATTCCACGCTCGCCGACTCGACCTTCACGAGGAGAATCGTAGTCATCCCTCCTCCCCCAACCCACAACCACAATGGGTTCCCCAGGGCAATCGCATGGTCAATCGGGTGCCACGGCCAGCGGAGCGAGTCTTCGAGCGCAGTCGGCCGTGGCACCCGCTTCCCTGATTATCATACGGATCCCACATGGTTTCCGGCCGTCAGAGAAGCCGCTTCTGAGCGAGTCTTCGAGTCGAAGACCCGCCGTGGCGGGCGAAGAGGCGGATGCCCCCGCCCGGAAGCCTTGCGGGATTCGTATCACACCGGCTCTCAGCACTCCGCATTCAGTACTCCGCACTCGGTACTCGGTACTCCGTACTCGGTACTCCGTACTCGGTACTCCACCCCCCCCGCGCAGTATCCTCCCCCCCATGCACTTCGACTTCGTCGATGCCGTCCTCGAACTCTCCGCGGACCGCATCGTCACCCTGAAGAATGTCTCCGCTTCCGAAGAGTACCTCCAGGACCACTTCCCCACATTCCCCGTCCTCCCCGGCGTCTTCATGATCGAGGCCATGGTCCACGCCGCACGCCGCCTCCTCGTCCAACGCGATCCCGACGCACGCCGACACGTCCTCGGCTCGGTCAAGGCCCTCAAATACGGCTCGTTCGTCCGCCCAGGCGACGCCCTCCGCGTCGAAGTCGCCCTTCTCAAATCGCACGACACCGCCGAGCACGATTTCCGCGGCACCGCCACCGTCATCCGTCCCAACGCCTCGGACCACCCCACCGCCGTCTCCGGCCGATTCACCCTGCGCCCCACGCGCCTCAACTGACCGCCACCCGAACATCCCCCAACTGGTACAATCGCCGCCAACCGCCGCCGACGCCCACGAACGGGCCCCGGCTCATCAGGGATCACGAATGACGCGCGACGAAATCTTCAACAAGGTCCGGGACGTCCTGGTGGACGCCCTCGGCGTGGACGACGACGAAGTCACACAGGACGCACGCCTCACCTCAGACCTCGGCGCGGAGTCCATCGACTTCCTCGACATCACCTTCAAACTCGAACAAGCCTTCGGCTTCAAGGTCCCCCAGGGCGAACTCTTCCCCGACAGCGCCGCACAGGACCCCAAATACGTTCGCGACGGCGTGGTCACCCCCGAAGGCCTCGCCGAAATGCAACGCAAACTCCCGCACATCGACTTCACCGACTTCGCCAAGGATCCCAGAATCGCACGCGTCGGCAACATCTTCACCGTCGCCGTCCTCGTCAACTACGTCGAACGAAAACTCGGCGCCGGCGCCCCAGCCTGACCCCGTGCCACCGACCATGGCTCTGCATGGTCGGTGCTCCCGTGCCACCGACCATGGCTCTGCATGGTCGGTGCCCCCGTGCCACCGACCATG
>CAZBDZ010000010.1:0-73702 GCA_964490785.1 uncultured Phycisphaeraceae bacterium | reverse complement strand
CTCGAAGACTCGCTCTGCCCCCGGCTATTGAATGCCAGCCTTTCAGGCTGAGGACAGGGCATTTCAACAGAGCAGAATGGTCTCTCAGCCCGCAATGCGGGCGGCCGCTATTTGCCACCGGCGTCAGCCGGTGGTCAACGCCGATATGACCCTCTGCCCCAGCCCGCGACGAGGCCGCCCGCGTTGCGGGCTTGGGAGAGAGGAATGAAACCGCTTCCCACCGGCTTGCGCCGGTGGCAAACGGCGGTCGCCCGCTTCGCGGGCTTGGAGGAGAATGGTGAAGCAGCCGGGGTCAATCGGCTTGTGCGGGTGGCAGACGGGGATGACCCGCCGTAGCGGGTGGTGAAGTGTGTTCGAGATGGACACTAAGGTAATCCGCTGTCTTTATTTGACGGTGCGATGGGGTTGATGCGGTCGTAGGACTCGGGCTTGTGGCAACCGGGGGCGCAGGAGCCGCCGGTGGTGCTCGGCTTGAAGTTGATGGGCATGTTCCACTTGCCGTAGGGCACGGACTCCGCGATCAACTCGCCGAAGCGGCTGGCGTGCGGGGTGTGGCAGGATCGGCAGGAGCGGCCCTGGTCCCCCTTCATCACGTGCACGAAATGCAGGTTGCGCGCGCCGTTACGGAAGGCGGTGCCCTCGTCGCGGACTTCTTCCGCCGCGATGAGTGCGGCGTCGTGGCACGAGAGGCAGAGGCCGACGGAATCCTCGCGGAATTCCTGATAGAAGGCGGTCGCGTAGGGCTTCACGAGCAGGCGTTCCTTGTCTCCGCCGTGGACGTCGTGGCAGTCGACGCACCGGCCATTGACGATGGGGCCGTGGCGGTGGTTCGCGTCGATGGCGAGTTCGGGCACGCCCGCGATCGTGCGGCCCTTTGTCACAACCGGCTTGGCGTGGCAGGCGAGGCACGAGGCGACGGGATCGGCGGCGAGTTGCTTGGCGTGCTCGCTGCCGTGGGCGGTGTGGCAGTTCAGGCAGGCCTTGGCGTCGCTGACGGCGGCGTGCTTATGCGCGGCCGAGTCGGCGAGCCGGCCGACCTCGGCGTGGCATGACACGCACAGGTCCTTCGCGGGCTGCTTGAGGATCCGGGCCTCGTTCGCGGCGTGGGGCGCGTGGCATTGAAGGCAATCCGAGGCCGGCTCGTGGGGGTATTTCGAGCCGGCGGCTTCCTTTCCGACCTGCTCGTGGCACGACACGCAGAGTTGCTTCGGCTCCGCCGTCAGGAGGCGTGCGTGCTGACCCGCGTGCGGGGTGTGGCATGTGGTGCAGTTCTCGCCGACGGGTTTGTGCAGGTGCCGCCCTGTCATCGCGTCCTTGTGGCATTCGGTGCATAACTGGGGGCCGGTCTCGCCTTTGAGCATCTTCCGGTTGCCCGCCCCGTGCGGATCGTGGCAGGCGACGCACTGGCCCTTGGCGACGGGGTCATGCACGATGGGGCCTTCCTGACCCGATTTATCCACGTGGCAGAAGTCGCAGAGCGCGCGTCCTTCGTGCTTGAGCGTGAATCGGTGGGCCGGGATGTCCTGGTATTCGTGGCACATATCGCAGGCGCCCCCCCCCGGAAGGGCGTTCGGCCCGTGGAGGAAGGGCTTGGCGATCTGCGAGGCATGGCAGCCGGAGGTCGTGCAGTCGGGAGAGCGAGCGGTCGGCGGGATGAGCGGGTCCACCTGCGCCGCCGCCGACGCGCACCACGCCGCGAGGGCGATGAAGATGGCGGCCCGGCGCGGCATCACTTCGGCGCGCCCTCCGGCGGGCTCGCGCGGAGTTGATCGCGTGCCGACTCGAGCAGTTGCTGCGTGTATTTCGGGTTATGCACGCCCCATGAGCCGTCGACTCGGATCAGGTTGATCGTTTTGCGGGCATTCTCCGCGGCGTCGGGTGGAACGCCGGGGGCCTCCCCGCGGTCGATGGCGGCGAGCATGGCCTCGATTTCGTCGTGCAGGGCGCGGGTCGTCTTCTGCCAGAGGGGGATCATCTGCGAGCCGAGGCCCGGCTTGTGGCAGTGGTCGCACGCTTCCGCCGAGGCGGCGGCGACGCGGGCGGGACTGCCGGGCTTGGCGTGCAGCGTGCGTTCCTTCACGTGGCAGCCCGTGCAATCGACGTGGGCCATGAACATGGGGCTGATGGCGCCGTCGGCGGCGTGGGCGGGCATCGGGCCGGGATCTGAAAGATAGGTTTCGCGCTGGACGGCGTGCTGCCCGATGTGGCATTGCCGGCAGTCGAGGTGCTCGAGCGAGGCGACCTGGGTGGTCGGGCCGTGGCGCACGGCCCCGTGGCAGGAGAAGCACTCGACCTTGTGCCTTCCTTCGGAGTGGACCTTGTGCATTTCCTCCGCCGAGGTCGCTTTTTCCACGCCGAAGGTGTGGCATTGCAGGCATCGGCCGTTTTCGATGGGTTCGGGCGGCGCGGTCGTCCCGCGATGGCACGACTCGCACGATGCGCCGTAGGCGAGGTACTCGGCATGGTCCACCTTCAGCCCCCCCACTTCGATCACTGCCGCCGGCGGATCATGGCACGTCGCGCACGTTCCCGGCGGGGCGTGATCGTTGCCGTCGGCGTTCACGGCGTCCGCGGCGCGGACCTTTGTCTCGCGCAGGGCCATGCGGAGGACCGTCGCGCCGCTTGCCGCCGCGGGATCGCGCTGGATGAGGTGGCAGGTGATGCAGACGTCGGCGTTGACCTCGAAATGGAGGTTTCCCTGGACGTGGGAGTGGCACGTGCCGCAGGCGATCTCGACGCCGCGGAACTCCTGGTTCACGTGCTTGTCGTGGACGAACTTGAAACTGACGGGAGCGTCCGGGTCGATCGGGGTCTCGGCTCGTTGCTTGTCCCGTTCGCGGATCTGGTCGGTGGTGTGGCAGCCGGAGCGCATGCAGGCGAGTTCGCTCACCGACGCCGAGGGCTTCGTTGATGTGCGATGCAGGATGTCGTCGACGACCTGCCCCAAGCCGTTGAGTTTCGCGGCGACGAAGTTGGTCACGCCCGGCGAGATGTGGCACTGCACGCAATCGACGTCCTTGTGCGTTCCGAGGCGCCAGGAGTCGTAATACGGCCCCATGATGTGGCAGGAGTTGCAGAACCACGACTGGGAGGTGAGTTCCACACTCCCCACGCCGAAGATGGGGACAACGATCAGGCCGAGGATCAGCCAGCGTTTCCAGGTCCAGGCTCGGAGGCGTGCAAGCATGAGCGATTGCCCTGCGTGGGGATCCTGGAATCAGGATTACCCCTGTGGAGGCGGATACCTGTTGCACGCAGTATGCCAAGCGTGGCGGGGGCGTTGCGGGTTTGATCCGCCAAGGATTCTCAAGGACCGGAAGCGAGGCCGACGGGGTCTTCCCGATTCCGAGAAACGGGGGGCTTCTCGCGTTAGACTCCTGCGGGAATCCCCGCCCTCCGAGGGGGGCACGATCTTTGCACTTTGCAGCCGAGGAATGAACCGCCCCCGGGGGCAGGGAGCGATTTTCATGAAACCGGCCCATACCGCCGCCGTCCTGCTCGCCTTGGTTTCCTTCGCCGCTTTGGCGCAAGAGTCGCCGAATCCGGTCGCGACGCATCCTCCGGGCGGCCACCCGACGATTCCGAAGCCCGCCGACGACTGGCCCAAGGCCGACGCGGCGGACGTCGGCTCGATGGACGCGATCATGGCGGCGTTCTACGAGGCGACCTCGGGAGAGCCGGGCCAGCCCCGGCAATGGGAACGGTATCGCTCCCTCTTCCTCCCTGGTTCGCGGCTCGTCGCGGCGCGGGCCGCGGGCGACGGGACCTCCGGCGCCTTCTTCCTCAGCCCTGACGAGTTCGTCGAAGCCAACCGGAAGTACTTCGAGAAGGGAGGCTTCTTCGACAAGGAAGTCGCCCGGCGTGTCGAGTCCTTCGGCTACATCGCGCACGTCTGGAGCACCTACGAATCCCGCCGGACGAGGAACGACGCCAGCCCCTACGTTCGCGGGATCAACAGCATGCAACTCCTGAAGGACGGCGACCGCTGGTGGATCGTGAACGTGTTCTGGGACTACGAGCGTCCCGGCGCGGCGATCCCGGACAAGTATCTTCAGACGCCCGCGCCCTGATCGCGCGCGAACCGACAAAGGGAGCCACTCATGGGCGAACCGGCAATCAAGAAGAGCATTCTGCTCGCGGAAGACGAGGCGATGCTCCGGCAGTCGATGGCGGAGTTGCTCGAATCGGCGGGCTACGCCGTCATCGCCGCGGCGAACGGGCGATTGGCCTACGAGCAGGCGGTGCAGCAGCCCTTCGACCTCGTCATCACCGACATGCGCATGCCGGAGATGGACGGCATGGCGCTCATCGAGCACATGCAGAAACTGGCGTCGCAGACTCCCATCATCGTGATCACGGCGTTCGGGACGGTTGAGAGCGCCGTCGCCGCGATGCGTTCGGGGGCGACGGACTACCTGCTCAAGCCCGTGCAGTTCGACGACGTGCTCATGCGCGTGCAGCGCGCGCTCGAGTTCGGCGAGTTGCGGCGGGACCAGCGCGTCCTCACCGAGCAACTCGCGTCGCAGAGCACGTTCCACAATCTCATCGGCGAATCGCCCGCGATCACGCGCGTCTTTGATCTGGCGCGAAAACTCTCGACCGTTCGCAGCAGCGTGCTCATCATCGGGGAATCGGGGACGGGCAAGGAACTTTTCGCGCGGGCGATCCACTACAACGGGGTGACTCGGGACAAGCCGTTCGTCGCCGTCAACTGCGGGGCGATCCCGGAGAACCTGATCGAGTCGGAGTTGTTCGGGCACAAGCGCGGGTCGTTCACGGGGGCGGTCAAGGACCGCATCGGGTATTTCGAGGCGGCGAGCGGCGGGACCTTGTTCCTCGACGAGATTTCGACGCTGCCGATGAACGTGCAGAGCACGCTGCTGCGCGTCCTTGAGGAGCGGGTGGTGGTGCCCGTGGGCGAGACGCGGGGCCGGCCCGTCGATCTGCGGATCATCGCGGCGTCGAACCAGGACCTGCACCAGTTGTGCCAGGAGGGCAAGTTCCGGGAGGACCTGCTCTATCGGCTCGACGTGGTTCGTCTGCACCTTCCCCCCTTGCGGCAGCGGCGGCAGGATATCCCGCTGCTCGTCCACCACTTCCTCGACAAGTACTCGCGCGACATGAACAAGAACGTGCTCGGCGTAACCAATGCGGCGATGCGGGCGCTGCTGAACCACGAATGGCGCGGGAACGTGCGCGAACTGGAGAACGTGATCGAGCGGGCCGTCATCTTCGCCGAGGGGCGGGAGGTCGGCGCGGAGGACTTCCCCTTCGCGGCGCCCGACACGGCGGACGACGGCGGCGAGGACCTGAAGGTCGCGCTCAGCCAGTTCGAGCGCCAGCACATCATCTATTGCCTGCGCCGGCACCGGTACGACAAGGCCGAGTCGGCGAAGCATCTGGGCATCGGCGTGTCGAGCCTCTATCGCAAACTCGACGAACTGAGAATCCCCAAGGACCTCGAGCAGGTGGACGCGGCGTCGTCGGCGCCGGCCGCCGAAGAATGAGCATCATCATGGCTCGCATCGCGCACCATTCATCAAAGGCCCGCCGCGCATGGGGGCAAGGGGACATGCCGTGATGCTCCGCAAGACCCTTCTGGCCCGGTTGGGGCTGCTGGTGGTCGGGTTCGTCGCCGGCGCGGTGATCGCTATCACGCTGCTGCAGGGCGTGTTGACCAAGATCGACGCTATGAAGGCGGACGCCTCCGCGGTGATCGACGGCGTGATCGACCTGACGATGGCGGCGGCGGCGGTCGAGGCGCAGAGCGATGCGGCGGCGCGGGGGCAGGCGGCGGACCCTGGGCGCATCGAGGCCGATCTGGCCCGCGTGCATTCGATCCTGAACACCGTCGCGTCCCACCCGCTGATCCGCGACGTGGGCGCCGGCGGGCCGGAGGCGGTCGGCCGGGTGCGCGCGCTGCTGCCCGACAACGCCGACGCTTCGCCGATCCTCCGCGACTCCACGGCGCTGCGCGGCGAGATCGCGGGCCTGGCGCGGGTCGCGCGCCGGCAGATCGCCGCCGAGCAGATCGCGATCAGCAAGCACCTGCGGGTGCTCATCATCGCGCTGACGATCGCGGCCCTCGTGATGGTGAATGTCTCCGTGTTCGTGCTGATGCGGACGGCGGGGCTGATTCTCGAACCCGTCTCCCGGCTTCTCGAGGGAAGCCGGCTCCTCGCGCAGGAGCGGTTCGATCATCGCGTAACCGTCGCGCGGAACGACGAGTTCGCGGAACTCGCCCACGCCTACAACCGCCTCGCCGACGGGCTCGCGGCCAACGAGCAGCGCAAGGTGCAGGCGCTCCGGCACCTCGCCGTCACCCTGAACCATGAACTGAACAACGTCCTCGGTATCATCGACCTTCGCCTCGAACTGATGAACCGCGCGAGCAAGGGCGACCCCGCGCTGGCGACGCACCTGAACGAGGTGAGGCAGAACCTGGGGCGGATGGCCCGCACGATCGCCTCGCTGCGCGAGGTGCGCCGGATCGTGCTGACCGAGTACATGCCGGGCGAGCAGATGATCGACCTCTCGCGCTCCGTCGCGCCCGAGGATTCACAGCCGACGTTTCCCGCCGGGGCTGACGTGAAGCAAGGCCCATGACCGAGGAAAGCCGCAACGCCCGCACTTCGCTGCTCTACGCCGAACTCCGGTGGCTGATGAGGCTGCGCTGGATCGCGTCGGCGGCGATCGTCGTCGTCGGGCTGGCGGCGATGCGCTGGCCGGCGCTCGAGGCCCGGGGCGTGAGCATCCTCGCGCTGGGCGTCGGCGTCGGCGCGTTCAACGCGCTGGTGTTCGCGCTCGATCGCCTCCGCCCCGGCCTCCATGCGCGCTGGCCCGCCGTGCTGGCGTTCGCCACGATTCAACTTTACGCGGACCTGGTGTTCCTGACGCTGCTGGCGCTCTGGACCGGTGGTGCGACCAGCGGCGTGCTGGGGCTTTTCGTGCTGCACATGGTCTTCGCGAGCCTGCTTCAGCCTCGGCCGAACGCCTACATCGCCGCCGGCGCGAGCGCGGGGATGCTCGCAGCGGGCCTGTGGCTGACGGGTCAATGGCCGACGACCGCGACGGAGTTGATGATGCTCCTCGGCTGGGCGACGACGATCGTCGGGACGGTGTATCTCGCCGGCCGCATCGCGCGCGGGCTGTACCGGCGCGAACTCGAGCGCGTCCGACGGTCGCGCCGGCTGCACGCGACGCTCGCCCGGCTGAAGCAGCACCAGGAGACGCTCGTGCAGCAGGAGAAACTGGTCGCCATGGGCCAACTCGCCGCGGGCGTCGCGCACGAAATCACCAACCCGCTCGCCAACATGGACAGCATGCTGCAGTTGATGCAGCGGAATCCGGGCGCGCCCAGGCCCGACGCGACGGCCATGCTCCGCGAGCAGGTCCAGCGCATCCAGCGTACGGTCAATCAACTCACGCACTTCGCCCATCCGGGCAAGGGCGACTTCGAGGTGCTGCCTGTGAATGAGGTGGTGCAGGCCTCGCTCGACATGCTCAGCCTCGACCGGCGGATGAAGAAAGTGCGGCTGGAGGCGGACCTGCCGGACTCCGCCGGCTTCGCCCGCCTGAATCGACACACGATGGAGCAGGTGCTGACGAACCTGTACCGAAACGCCCTCGACGCCATGGCCGGCGTCGAGCAGGCGCGGCTCCGCGTGCGCACCGAGCGCCGCAACGGCGCGTGCTCGATCATCGTCTCGGACAACGGCTGCGGCATCAAGGGGGACCAACTGCCGCTCGTATTTGACCCGTTCTTCACCACGAAGCCCGTCGGGCAGGGGACCGGGCTGGGCCTGTCGATCAGCGCCAGCCTCGTGCAGGAGCACGGCGGGCGCATCGATGTCGAGAGCGAGCCGGGCCGCGGCACGACCTTTGCAGTCCGACTTCCGTTGATCGAATCGGAGCGCCGACCATGAAACCGATCCATCCCTGGCACCACACGCGGTTCGGGGCGGCCTGCCTCTGGCTCGGCAGCATCCAGGTCGCCATCCCGATCCTCGTCCTTGTCACACTCGCGCTCATCGCGGGCACGTACATCGAATCGACCCAGAGCGGCCGGGCGGCCCGCGCGCTCGTGTACGGATCGTGGTGGTTCATCGCGCTCATGGCCCTCGTGTGCATGAGCCTCGTCTTCGCCGTGGCGACACGCTACCCGTGGCAGCGGAGGCACATCGGGTTCATGACGGTGCATGCGAGCCTCGTGGCGCTGATCGCGGGCGGGTTCTGGTCGCTGTTCGGGCGCGTCGAGGGGCGCATCACGCTGGAGCAGGGGTCGTCAGGCTCGTCGATCGAGATGGATGAGGACATCGTCGAGTTGGTCGAGCATGACAACGGGCAGTTCCGCCTGCTCGGCGCCGCCCGCGCGCCCATGTCGCCCGGCGGGCTCACCGTCGGCGGGTTCAAGTTCCTCGCGACGGAGTGGTGGCCCAACAGCCGGGAGGAGTTCGAGATTCTGGACGACAGCCCGCAGCCGTACCGCGCAGTGGAGATTTCCCTGGACCCGAAGTCGCCGAAGGGCTTCTGGATTGGCGAGGAGCGCGTCGGCGGGGCGGCCAAGGTTGATGATCTGGTCATCCGGCTCCTTGGGCCGGACTCGACGTGGGAGCCGCCGGCGAAGCCCGAAACCGCCGGCGAGCCGCGTTACGCCTTCCTTTTCTCAGGCCGGCGAATCACGGTGGGCGAAGCCGGCGCCGAGGTGATCCCGGGATGGACCATCTCATCCCGCCGCGAGTTCATGCGCGCCAAGGTGACGCCCGAAGGCCTCGCCGATGCGCCGGACCAGATCGAAAACCCCGCGCTCGAGGTCGTCATCACCGACGGCAGGGGAACGATCGAGCGCCACGTCGCGTTCCGCAACTTCCCTGACATGATCGTTACGAAGACGATCGAGGGAGAGGCAAAGTCCGGCGCTCGCCTCGCGTGGGGCGACGCCGAGCATGTTCACGCCGAGGAAACGCTGGTGCTCTTCGGCCCCATCGGGTCGCTGCGCGGCGGGCACATCAGGAAGACCGGCGAGGGGGTGCTGCTCGAGCCGTCGGCATCGCTGCCGTGGTCCTTCGACCTTGACGGGCGGCGGATCATCATCCTGCGCGAGTTCACGCGGGCCCGCGAGCGTTCAACGTTCGTCCGCGCCGAGCCGGCGGAGAATCGCAGGCCGGTGCTGGTTGTCGGGGCTGAGGGCGGCCCGTCGCCGACGCCTCTCGCATGGAAGTCGATGATCCCGGCGGGCATCCCCGGGCGCAACGCGATGCTGCGCTACGGCCCGCGCACGGTGCCGCTGCCGTTCACCGTCCGCCTCGACGAGTTCCGCAAGACGGATTACCCCGGCACCGAGATGGCGATGGCCTACGAATCCTCCGTTCATGTCGCCGCGCCGGGGCAGCCCGATGTAACAACCACCATTTCCATGAACAATCCGCTTGTTCATTCTGGATGGAAGGTGTACCAATCCGGATTTGTCGGTAAGAACATCTCGATCTTCAGCGTCATGAGGGATCCGGGGCTTCCGCTGACGTATCTCTCGAGCACGACGCTGTGCATCGGGATCTGCATCACGTTCTACGGCCGGGGGAGGGGGCATCCGGGCATCCCGCCGCCCTTTGCTCGCAAGGAGCCTTCACATGGTGCGTCTCCTCCTCGTTCTGTTGTGCGCGATGATGGTGCCCCCGGCCGCGATCGCGAAGCCGTCCTCGCAGGGTTGGATGGATCACCTGGGGTCGATCCCGATCCAGGACGGCGGGCGGATCATGCCGCTGGAGTCGTACGCCAATAGCCTGGCGTCGCAACTCACGGGACGGGAGACGTGGTCGGCGTCCCGCGGCCCGGAGGCCTACGCCGGTCGGCGGCCGATCGAGTTGCTCTGCGACCTCCTGTTCAACGCGCCCGCCCTGTTGCACAAGCCGCTGATCGGGATCGAGAACGTGCCTCTGAAGACAAAGGCCGGGCTTGACCCGGCGAAACGGTTCTTCGCACCGACGGAGGTTTCATCCTGTGCCGGCCTTGCGAAACTGCTGGAGGAGTTCGAGGCCGCCCGCGCGAAAGACCAGAACGCCCAGCCGACGCGCGAGCAGAAGATGGCGCTCGAACTGCGCGCGGCGATCGAACGCATCGCGTTCTTCGCCGCGGCCCAGCCTCTCGCCATCGTGCCCGGCGCGGCGGGCGAGGTATTCCTCACGGTCGGGCTGAACTCGGCCTCGCCCGGGGCGGAGAAGGTGCGCGACGCGCTCACCGCGTTCGGGAAGGCGTACACCGGCGGCCGGCCGCTCGACGAGCCGGCCGCCGCGCTCGTCTCCGCGATCCACGACGCGGGGCAACTCGCGCCCAAAGCCGCGAGGGCGCTGAAGGCCGAACTCTTCTACAACAGCCATAGGCCGTGGCTGATGACCGCGTATGCCTACGGACTGGCGATGGTGTTCTTCGGCCTGTCGCGCCTCTTCTGGAAGCGCGCCCTCGTCGCGCTGGCGATCGTCGCGTCCATATGGGGCATCGTCGAGCACGTGGGGGGCCTTGCGTTGCGGACAGTCATCCTCGACCGCGTCCCCGTGAGCAATACCTATGAATCGCTGCTGTGGCTGGGGCTTGTGGCGATCGGTTTCGCGCTCCTGGCGCAGATCGTCAACCGCAGGGGCTGGTACATCGTGGGAGGCCTGGCCGTCGCGGAACTCTCGGTGCTCTTCTCGAACCTGGTGCCCCTGGAGAGCCAGACCAACGCGCTCCCCGCCGTGCTGCGGAGCAACTTCTGGCTTGTCGTACACGTCTTGACGATCGTGGCGAGTTACGGGCTGCTTGCCCTCGCGTCGCTGCTGGGGCATGTGTACCTGGTCAAGGAGGTCCTGCTGAAGAGCTCCTCCGACGCCGACGCCGGCCCGTCGCATCCTCTGATCGTGCAAACCTATCGGTCGATCCAACTCGGCCTGGTCCTCCTGACCGCCGGGACGATCCTTGGCGGCGTCTGGGCCGCGGATTCATGGGGTCGTTTCTGGGGCTGGGATCCGAAGGAGACCTGGGCGCTCATCAGCATCCTTGTCTATTTCACCTTCCTGCACGCGCGATACGTCCGCTGGCTCGGGGATTTCGGCCTGGCGGCGTCGGCGGTGCTGGGGTTCGCGTCGATCGTGTGGACGTTCTACGGCGTGAACTACCTCATGGCCGCGGGTCTCCATAACTACGGCTCCGGCACCGGCGGCGGAACCTGGGTCGCCGCTTGGGCCGGGGCGGAGCTGCTCTTCGTCGTCGGCTGCAAGTTGAAGGCTCGAACAAATCAAAGAAGGGCGGATCCGCCTCGCGGGGTTGTCCAAGGGAGCCAGGCTTGGCTCGGCAACCCGAGAACCCCTGTCGAAGTCGGTGCGCGGTCGTCAAGACCCGGGCAGCCGCCCGCCACGCCAGCGACCTGACGCCGCGCGGGAGTCGTCGAAGCCGACGAGATTCGTGGAAAACCCTGAACAGAATTCGGCGGATTTGCATCGATTCACGTCGTTTTTCTGGCAATCCGGGCAATCGTCCATTATGTTGTATGCACAGGCTGGCTGGGAGTCGGTCGGCCAGGGAGATGGGAGTTGCCTCGGAATCCGTTCGGGTTTCGATCAGGGATGAGGTTCATCATGAATATGTGCCGCTTATTCACGAGCCGGGCCGTGAGCCGTGTGCTTTCAGTCCTCACGTTCGCCCTGAACATGTTGCCGACGGTTTCGGCCCATGCTGGGCTGACGGGCTATTGGAACTTCAATGGATCGGGTGCCGACGCAAGCGGCAACTCGCGCAACGTTGCGCTGCAAGGCGCGCCCGGATTCGCGACGGGGCTCTTCGGACCGGCACTTGAACTGACCGGTGATGTGAACAAATACGCCGTCCGTCCCGGCAGCGACGGCGTCTTTGACTTCGGCTCGGGCGATTTCACGATTCAGGTCTGGGTGAACTTCACCACTCTTGAAGGCGAGCAGACGCTTATTGAGAAGTTTTCAGGCCAGAGCGGCCCCGGCTGGACACTCAGCAAGATTGGTGGCAGTAACCTCATCCAGTTCTACACAACAGGCCTCGGCACAATCAACACTCCATCCGGTGTCGTGTCAAGCGGCGCGTGGCAGCAGATCGTCGTTCGGAGGATCGGCTCAAGCACAACTGTGTGGGTCAACGGCACCGTCCAAGGAACGCTGACCTCAACCCAGGCCATTACAGCGAGCCCCAACCCACTCCTGATCGGCAAACGAAATGCGGAGGACGGCAGGGGCTTTGCAGTCCGAGGGTTGATGGACGAGGTGGCGATCTGGGATTCCGGTCTCACGAACGATGAGATCGCCGCGCTTTGGAACAGCGGTCTCGGGAATGCCGTGCTCTCCGAACCCGATCTCGCGGTCACTACGATCACCGCCCCACCCACCGCGAACGAGGCGGCGACTGTCGCACTTTCGTGGACCGTCACCAACAATGGAAGCGCCGCCGCCACCGGAACCTGGACCGACAAGGTCCTCATCTCCCCCGATGCCGCCGTGGGGTCCGATGTCTTCCTTCAGTCCTTCGACTACACCGGCACACTCAACCCCGGCGAGTCGTACACCCGCGACTTCAACGTCGCCCTGCCGCAGGGCGTGTACGGGACGGCGTATGTCGTCGTCGAAACCGACGCCGCGAACACGGTCGCCGAATCATCGGAAGCAAACAACGCTTCGATTGACGACGCCTCAATCTCGATCACCGCGGTGTACCCGGACCTCTATATCGCTCCGGTGAGCATCGTCGCCCCCGCGACGCCCAACGCCGGCGCGACGATCACCGTTCAATGGACCTTGGGAAACCAGGGCGGCATCGCGGTCGACTTCAACCCGTGCTGCTACTGGACCTACTTCCGGATCTACCTCTCCGATGACACGATCGGCGGCGACGCCGACGACGTGCAACTGGCCGAGCCATACCTGCGGATTCCCGACGGAATCCTCGATCCGAGTGAGTCGCACCTGTTTTCATGGGATGTCGCCCTGCCCCAGACTACGACGGGCATGCGCTACATCATCGTCCGCGCCGATCCCTACAACCACATCTCCGAGGGAACCGCGGGCGAAGCGAACAACCTCACCGTGGACGCGGATGTCATGGATATCCAGGCGTCCTTCCCGGACCTGGTGGTCACCGACATCACGGTGAACACCTCGCCGTTCCTCTGGGGCCGGCCGTACTCCGTCTCGTGGACTGTCGAGAACCAGGGAACGGCCCCCGCGACGCAGTCGTGGACCGATTACCTCCGAGTCTCGCAGGACGCGACCCCAAGCGGCAACGATCCCTACCTCTCGAACCCCACGCGCCCCGCGGGGGCCGCCAACCTCGCCCCCGGCGCGTCCTACACCCAGACCGTCAACCTCGGCGTTTTCACGGCGAACCTCTCGGAGAGCGTTCATTTCTTCGTCGCCACCGACTACAACGGCACGCTCGGCGAGGGGCCGACGGGCGAATCAAACAACACCACCGTCGACGACGCCACGCCGCTGGCGAACCCGGAACTCTTCATTGACCCGGCGTCGATCGTCGTTCCCGCGACGCCCAATGCCGGCGCGACCATCTCCGTTCAATGGACCATCACGAACCAAGGCCTGGGCTACGCCGACTTCAACCCCTGCTGCTACTGGACCTACTTCCGCATCTACCTCTCCGACGACACCATCGCCGGCGATGCAGACGATGTGCAACTCGCTGAGCCGTACTTGCGCATCGCCGACGGGATCCTCGATCCGGGCGAGTCGCAGATGCTCACGTGGGACGTCGCATTGCCACAGGGCACGACAGGGACGCGCTACATCATCGTGCGCGCTGATCCCTACGACCACATTCCCGAAGGAGCCGCGGGCGAGGCGAACAACGCCTCGATGGACGCGGAAGCGATGGACATCCAGGCGTCCTACCCCGATCTTGTCGTAACCTCGATCACATCTTCGCCGACGACCATCGAATGGGGTCGGCCTGTAACCGTGACCTGGACCGTCGAGAACCAGGGCACCGCTCCCGCCACGCAGTCGTGGACCGACCAACTCCGCGTCTCGGCGGACAACGTGGGCACCACGGGCGATATCTACATCAACAACCTGACCAGGCCCGCCGGCGCGGCCGGTCTGGCTCCCGGCGCGTCGTACACGCAGTCGTACACATTCACCTTCGGCCAGTTCCTTTCCGACACCGCGTATTTCGTGGTCTTCAACGACATCTCCGGCACCCTCGGCGAGGGTTCGGCGGGCGAGGCGAACAACACCACCGTCGGCGACGCCACGCCGATCCTGAACCCGGATCTTTACATCGATCCCGCGAACATCATCGTTCCCGCGACGCCCAACGCCGGCGCGACCATTCCGGTTCAATGGACCCTGACGAACCAAGGCCTGGGCTACGCCGATTTCAATCCGTGCTGCTACTGGACCTACTTCCGCATCTACCTCTCCGACGACACCATCGCCGGCGACGCCGACGACGTGCAACTCGCCGAGCCGTACCTGCGGATCGCCGACGGAATCCTCGATCCGGGCGAGTCGCAGGTCTTCACGTGGAACGTCGCGCTGCCCCAGACCACGACCGGGACGCGCTACATCATCGTCCGCGCCGACCCCTACGACCACATGCCCGAGGCGGCTTCCGCGGGGGGCGAAGGCAACAACTTCTCCGTGGACGCGGACGCCACGGAGATCCAGGCATCCTTCCCCGATCTTGTCGTTACTTCGATCACAACCTCGCCGACGACCATCGAATGGGGTCGGCCCGTCACCGTGACATGGACCGTCGAAAACCAGGGGACGGCCCCCGCGTCGCAGTCGTGGATCGACCAACTCCGCGTCTCGGCGGACAACGTCGGGACGACGAGCGACATCTACATCAACAACCTGACAAGGCCCGCCGGCGCCGCCGACCTTGCTCCCGGGGCGTCGTACACGCAGTCGTACGCGTTCACCTTCACCCAGGACCTCTCGGACACCGCGTACTTCGTGGTCTTCACCGACATTTCGGGCACGCTCGGCGAGGGACCGACGGGCGAATCGAACAACACCACCGTCGACGACGCCACGCCCATCCTGAACCCGGACCTCGTCATCGATCCGGCGTCGATCGTCGTGCCGCTGATCGCCGAACCCGGCTCGACCATCCCCGTCCAGTGGACCATCACGAACCAAGGGATGGGCTACGCCGACTTCAACCCGTGCTGCTATTGGACCTATTTCCGCATCTACCTCTCCGACGACACAATCGCCGGCGACGCCGACGACGTGCAACTCGCCGAGCCGTACCTGCGAATCGCCGACGGAATCCTCGACCCGGGTGAGTCGCAGGTGCTCAGTTGGAACGTCGCCCTGCCGCCGGGCGCGACCGGGGCGCGCTACATCGTCGTCCGCGCCGATCCCTACAACCACATTCCCGAGGGAGCATCCGGCGGCGAGACGAACAACTACTCCGCCGATGCCGACGCCTTCTCGATCCAGTCCCTCCCCAACCTGCGCGTTCCCGAAGAAGGCATTTCCGTTCCGTCGAACGTCAGCGTGGGACAGACGGTCCAGGTTTCGTGGACCATCCAGAACTCCGGCAACGGCCCGGCCACCGGCACATGGATCGACGAGTTCCTCCTCTCCAGCGACCGCGTCGTCGGGAACGACATCGCGCTCGGGTCGGCGTCCTACACCGGGACAATCCCCGCGGGACAGTCCATCGTCCAATCACGCAACATCACCGTGCCCCCCGAAGCCACCGGCACCTTCTACTTCCTCGTCCGCACCGACACGACGAACGCGATCCTCGAAACCAACGAGAACGACAACTTCGGCTTCGACATCGACACCTTCACCGGCAACCGCCCCGACCTCGCCCCCACGATGGTCAGCGCGCCCGGCTCTGCCTTCCTCGGCCAGCAGATCACCATCAACTGGAGCGACTCGAACTCCGGCGTGGGCGAGGCGGTCGGTTCGTGGATCGACCGCGTGGTCATGTCCGCCGATGCGACCTACGGGAATGCGGACGACCTCGTCCTCGCCGATCAGGCCGTCGCCGGACCGATCGCGACAGGCGCTTCCGCCGCCCGCTCGGTCAACGCGACGATTCCCGCGGCGACGGCCCCCGGCGACTACACGATCTTCGTCCGTACCGATTCGACGGATGTCGTCCCCGAAACCGACGAGACGAACAACATCGGGCAGGCCGCGGGCGCCCTCGCAATCGCAGGCCCGGACCTGGTTCCCACACTTGATTCAGTCTCGGTGCCCTCGGCCGCGCTCGCGGGTACGACGATCAACGTCTCGTGGACCGAACTCAACGCGGGCGGCGCGCCGGCGACGGGAGGCTGGTTCACGCGCCTCGTCCTTTCGCCCAACACGACCATCGGCGACGGCGACGACATCGCCGTAACCAACGCCTCGCATTCCGGCCCGCTCGCGCCCGCCGAGGCGGCGCTGCGCACCTGGGGCATCACCATCCCGGTCAGCGCCGACGGCGTGTACAACGTCATCGTTCGCGCGGATATCAACGGCTCAGTAACAGAGACGAACGAGAACAACAACACGCTCATCCTCGGCCAGGTCTCCGTCGGCACGCCGGATCTTCTTGTCGCCGCCGACGGCCGCGTCGTCCCCCCCACCGCCGTCGCGGGGCAGCCGATCGTCGTGCAGTGGAAGACGATGAACAACGGCAACGCCGAGGCCCCGCTGCCGTGGAACGAGCGCGTCGTCCTGTCGCGGAACGACACCTACGGCGACGCGGATGATGTGCTCGCCACGCAGATCGCCGCCGATGCGCCGCTCGCGCCGGGGGCGATGGCCATGCGCGCCCTCGCCATCAACAGCCCCACGGGCTTGGTCCACTACTACCCCTTCGCCGGCAACGCCAACGACGCGATCGGCACGGCCCACGGCACGCTCAACGGCGGCGCCGCCGTCGCCAACGGCGTGCTCACGCTCGACGGGTCCACAGGCTTCGTCCAGATCGGGTCGCACGCCGTCCCGACCTCCGGCTCGTACACCGTCGCCCTGCTCGAACGAATCACGTCGCTCGGAGGCTCCTTCGCCGAGATGATCTCGCAGGGAACCAGCGGTGGGCCGGGCTTCTACATCGGCAAGGACTCGGGCGCGGGCATCCGCGCCACGGACTCCTGGATCAGCACCGGCGTCCCATTCCCGGCGGCGAACGAGTGGCACCACTTCGCCCTCGTCGTGGACGGGCCGGCGAACACGTCGCGGCTCTACATCGACGGCGTGCTCGCCGCGTCGCACGGGTCCGCGATCTCAACGACGGCTGCCGGCAGCGACACCCGTTTCGGGAGGCAGTTTGGGGGCCACGCCGAGTACTTCCCCGGCGACCTCGACGAAATCCAGATTTACAACCGAGCCCTCTCGGCCGACGAGGTGCTCTCGATCGCGACCAACATCACGCCGCAGGTCGTCTTCTATTCGGACTTCGAGAGCGGCGCCCCGCCTCAGATCGGCGGCGCGGGCGGCATCGAAGGCACGCAGGGATTCTCACCCTACGGCTTCGGCGCGGGATTCTGGCGCAACGCCGCGGGACCCGATCCGCAGACGCCGACGACGCTGACGCTCACCGGCCTCCCGCCGCACTCATCGCTCTCGGTCTCCTGCCTGCTTGCCGCGATTGATTCATGGGACGGCGTCGGGTCCGGCGCCGGCCCGGATACCTTCGTCATCCGCGTCGATGGTATCGAGGTCTACGCCTACACCATCGCCGTCGCGGGCGGCTCCAACGGCCCCTCGGGCGGCGCGATCACCGTTGCCGACAACATCGGGCTCGGCTTCAGCGGCTGGCCGGACGACATCTACGACCTCGGCCCCGCCGCCGCGCTCCGCGCCATCCCGCACACCGCCTCGACCGCGACCATCGAGTTCTTCGCGCGCTCGGGCTGGCAGGCGGGCGACGACGAATCCTGGGCCATCGACAACCTGCGCGTCACCGCCAACGTCTCCGGAGCGCGACCCGCGGAGGATCAGGCGACCTCGAAGAACGCCGATGAAGACATGGCGTTCGCGCCCGTCGAGGGCGAGGGCGAGATCATCCTCCCGACAGGCGTCGCCGGCGCGTACAACGTCATTGTTCGCGTCGATTCCTCGAGCAACCTCATCGAGTCCGACGAAGGCAACAACACCGCCGTCATCGGCACAATCAACATCGAGGCGGCGGACCTCGAGCCGCTGTCCGCGGGCGCCGTCGTGCCCGCGACCGCGTCGCCGGGGCAGGCGATCAATATCCAGTGGACCGAGCGGAACATCGGCACGCAGCCGGCGCTCGGCCCGTGGTACGAACGCGTCGTCCTTTCTCCCAACACGACCTACGGCGACGGCGATGACGTCGCCGGCGCGGTCGCCACCGTGTCCGGACCGCTCGCCGCGGGCGCGACGGACTCGCGCACCCTCGACATCACCGTCCCGAACAGCCAACTCTCCGGCACGCTGAACGTCATCGCACGCTCCGACTACACCGACGCCGTCGCGGAGACCGACGAGAGCAACAACACTGTCGTCCTCGGCACGGTCGCCATCACCGCGCCCGACCTCCTCGCGGAGAACGGCAGCGCAACCCCGTCATCCGTCTCCGTCGGGCAATCCGTCTTTGTCCAGTGGACCGACCGCAACGCCGGCACGGGCAACGCCCTCGGCAACTGGTCCGATCGCGTCGTCCTCTCCGTGAATACGACCTGGGGCGACGGCGACGACGCGGGCGGCATGTCGATCACCGCGACCGGCCCCCTCGCGGCGGGCGACGCCGCATCTCGCTCCGCGACCCTCAACATCCCGACCGTAACGCCCGGCGTCTACAACGTCCTCGGACGCGTCGATGTCAACGGGCAGATCGCCGAATCGGACGAGAACAACAACGTCGCCGTGCTCGCCACCATCACCGTCGGCGCGCCGGACCTCGTGCCCTCCAACCTCGCCGCGCCCAGCGGCGGAACCACCGGCTCCATGATCAACGTCTCATGGACCGGAACAAACACCGGCTCGGCCACCGCCTTCGCCCCCTGGACTGACAGGGTCTTCATCTCCACCGACAACCTCCCCGGCGGCGACACGCTCGCCGCCTCGGTGCAGCGCGCGCAGGACGTGCTCGCCGGCGGCTTCTACAACCCGTCGACCTCCATCACGCTCCCCTCGATGCCCGGCGACTATTACATCGTCGTCGCGCTCGACGCGTTGAATCAGGTCAACGAGGCCGGCGCGGACGCGAACAACTCCGCCGTCCTCGGCCCGATCACCGTCATCCCGCCGCCGAACCCGGACCTCGAAGTAACTTCGATCCTCGTGCCGGGCAGCGCGACCGCGGGCGACACCATCACCGTCCAGTACGTCATCACCAACATCGGCAACCAGCCCGCCGCCGTCAACTGGCAGGACGCCATCTTCCTCTCGACGAACAGCGCCTACGACGGCGGGGACACGCTCCTCCGCCTCAGCCCCGCCAACCAGGCCCCGCTCGACCCGAACGAGTCCTACACCGTCAGCCGGAATGTAACGCTGCCCGTCTCGTTCAGCACCGCCAACGCCTTCATCATCATCCGCGCGGACCACGGCGACGACCTCGTCGAGCAATCGGAATCGAACAACACTCTTGCAAGCAGCGCCATCCTCGTGACGGCGACGCCGGCGCCTGATCTCGTCGCGTCGAACGCCTCAGGCCCATCGTCGGCCGTGTTCGGCGGGCCGATGTCGCTCTCGTGGACGACCACGAACAACGGCACCGCCGACGCCGGCGCGCCCTGGAGCGACGCCGCGTTCCTTTCCACCGACGCCACGCTCTCGACGAACGACCGCCTCCTCGGCAGCCGGGCGAACACCGCGACCAACCTCGCCGCGGGAGGCGACTCCTACGCCGCGATGCTCGATCTGACGCTCCCGCTCGATCAGCAGACCCTGCCCGGCCCCTACTTCATCCTCATCAAGTCCGACGGGTTCAACGGCATCACCGAGAACAACGAAGACAACAACGTCGCCGCCATCGGTCCCGTCGTCTTCTCGCTCCCCGACCTGCCGAACATCCAGGTGACCGATCTCGTCGTGCCGGCGGCGGGTCAGGTTTCGCAGACTGTCGCGCTCTCCTTCCGCCTGCACAATGTCGGCGCGCTCCCCGCGACCGGCGCGTGGTTCAACGAGATTCGCGTGCAGTCGCAAACGCCTGGCCAGTCGCCTCGCGTCATGACCGCCGTCGCGTTCAACGGCACGATCAATCCGGGCGAGCATTCGCCGGTCCTCAACGCCAACTTCACCCTCCCCGAACTGGGCGACGCCCCCTTCGTCATCATCGTCGAGGCGAACGTCGATCGCACACTTCTCGAAGGCGCGACGGGCGACAACACCGCGACCAGCACCGCCATCCCGATCCAGCGCCCGGACCTGCACGCCCTCCTCGTCGTCGGCCCGTCCGCCGGCGTCGCGGACTCAAACATCAACGTCCAGTTCGGTACCGAAAACTCCGGCCTCGCCCCTGCCATTCCGTTCTGGATCGATGCCGTCTATCTCTCCACCGACACCGCCCCCGGCAACGACGTGCTCCTCGGCACGACCGCCGAGACTTCGACCCTCGCCCCCGGCGCGTCGTACATGCGCAACATCTCCTTCCCCATCCCGAGCAATCTCGAAGGGCAGTTCTACATCATCTTCGAGACAGACCGCGGCGACCGCATCATCGAAGACTCTGCGGCGGCGTCAAACTTCGCCGTCAGCCCCATGCCGATCCAGATCTCGCAGCCGCCCCGCCCGAACCTCGTCGTCGAATCCGTCTCGATCCCCGACACGGGCCTGAGCGGCGCGCCGATGCAGGTCACGTGGACCGTCCGCAACCTCGGCCCGGGCGACGCGACCGGCTTCTGGACCGACCGCATCTTCATCTCAAGCGACGCCATCCTCGACGCGGCGGACCCCCGCCTCAACGACTTCGCGAGCGCCATGCCGCTCCCCGCTATTCCCGGGAGCGATTCGTATTCGCTCACGCGCACGCTCTCCTACCCCTCCGCGCCGGGCGATTACTACATCATCGTCCAGACCGACGCCAACTCCGTCGTCAACGAGGGCATCGCCGGCGGCGAGAACGACAACTCCCGCGCCACCGCCTCGCCGTTCACCGTAACCACCTTTACCGCCACCGCGCTCGCCTCGCTCGAATCCGCCCCCGCCGGCACCGCTGTAACCGTCTCCGGCAACGCCTCCGTCCAAGGCACGCGCACGCCCGCGCCCAACGTCCCGGTCTTCGTCCGCGTGAACACCGCGGGCTTCGAGCGCCGCCTCGCCGACACGACCGACTCCAACGGCGACTACGAAGTCGTCTTCACCCCAGGCCCGACCGAGGGCGGGCTCTACGGCGTCGCGGCGGGCCCTGAGCACGCCGTCAACCTCCCCTCGACCGACACCTTCAGCCTCTGGTCGCTCATCCCGCAGCCCTCCAACGCCTTCGTAACCGCGAACCCGGGACTCCCGAAGGATGGACAGTTCACCATCCGCAACGGCGGCAACCTCGCGCAGACCGGGATCATGGTCTCGATGACGGGCGTTCCCGCCGACGCCTCCGTAACCGTAGAAGTCAACCCCGGCGGACCGAACTCCATAGGCCCGAACGCCTCCATCCCGATCGTCTACTCGGTTCTCGCCTCGACCGAACTCGCCCCATTCATCGTCGGCCTCGACATCACCAGCGATCAGGGCGCGCTCGCCCACTTCGACCTGAACCTCCGCGTCCTCCCCGCGCAGCCTTCGCTCGTCCTCCAGCAGACCGGCCTGACCAACGGCCGGCTCGCCGTCAACATCCTTCGCGGCGAAACCAAGTTCGTCCAGTTCGACGTGCGCAACGAGGGCACGGGCCACACCGGCCAGATGAACGTCAATCTCCCGGTGCTCTCATGGATGTCGCTCGCCTCGCCCTCGCCGATGCCGTCCCTCGGCCCAGGCGAGAGCGCGTCGGTCGTCCTGCGCCTCAACCCCCCCACTGACACCTCACTCGCGGAGTTCGCCGGCGCCGTCGGCGTCCAGGCCCCGACCACGGGCGTCAACTGCCCCTTCCGCTTCAACGTCGTCTCCAGCGGCGTGGGCGACCTTCTCGTCCAGGCAACCGACGAGTTCACCTACTACGCCGAGGGAGCGCCGCGCGTCTCCGGCGCCACCGTAACTGTGCGCGAACAGGGAACCAGCAACGTCGTCGCCGTCGGCATCACCGACGGCGCGGGCGAAGCGCTCTTCGAAGGCCTCACAGAGGCGTACTACGACCTCGAAGTCCGCGCCGACGCCCACGGCGTGTTCCGCACCACCATCCTCGTCGGCGGCGGAGATGTAACCACCGTCGAGGCCTTCCTGTCGCGGCAACTCGTCAACTACTCCTGGACCGTAACACCAACCGACTTCCAGGATGTCTACACCATCCACATCAACGCCACCTTCGCCACGCAGGTCCCGGCCCCGGTCGTCGTCATCGAACCGACCTACGTCAACCTCACCGACATCGAACTCCCCACGCAGATCAACTACACCGCGACGAACCACGGCCTCGTCACCGCCGACAACTTCCGCTTCGATCCGGGCGAGTGCGACCTCTTCGAGATCGTCCCGCTCGTGGACGCCTTCGGCAACCTCCCCGGCCAGGCGACGGTCCAGATTCCCTGCCTCGTCCTGCCGCGAGCCGCGAGGGCCCAACGCGGAGACTGCGGCGTCGCCGTCTCAATCGGCCTCTATGACCTCCAGTGCGGCGATCAGACGTACACCTATCCGATCCCCACCATCACCAGCACGGGCAACTGCTCCGGCGGCGGAGGAGGAGGCGGTGGTGGTGGCGGCGGCGGCGGCGGCGGATGGGGCTCAGCCTCGGGCGGCGGCGGCGGCGGCGGCGGCGAGGGCGTCATTGAAAACGTCCCCGACATCGGCCAGGACGTCGCCTGCGACCCCTGCACCATCAAGTGCGCCTTCTCCGCACTCGGATGCGTCCCGGGCCTCGGCTGCGGCGCGGGACTCGCAGGCTGCGGCGCTCAGTTCAAATCCGGCACCACCGGCAAGACCATCGCCAGCGCAGCCGGTTGCATCGGCGCGGGCGTCAACTGCGCCGTGAACCTCACCCCGGTCGCGGGTCAACTCTCCTGCCTGTGCTCGATCCTCCGCGATTGCGCCCTGTGCCAGGCCGCGGGGCCGACCGTCGCAGGCTTCTTCCCGTGCAGCCCGGGCGACCTCATCGGCGTCGCGGGCAACATCATCGGAGGCGCCATCGGCCTCCGCGGCGTCGAACTCCCCGACATGGGAGGCCCCGAGGCGAACTACTACCAGCGACTCTATTACGCCTACCTCTCGCACTGGCTCGTCTTCGCCGAGATCTATGGCGACATGAAATGGATCGAGTCCCTCGACGGCGCCACGATCGCCGACTTCGACGCCTTCCGCGCCGCATGGGAACCCTTCGCCCAGCCCGAGAGCGCCGGCGGCCAATCCTTCAGCGAGGCCGAACGCACCGCCATCCTCGCCGCCACGCGCCCGGCCTACATCAACGATGCTGACGTGGATGCATTCATCGCCCGCTGGAACCGCTCGATGGAGTACCACGCCCAAGGCATCCTCACCGCCACGGACCTCCCGCAGGGATGGAACCCCGATTTCATCGACTACCGCCTCATCGAGGCCGCGTGGAACTTCATGACCACCGTCGAGGAGGAAGTCATCCTCCAGCAGTTCGACACCATCGGCGAAGCGTTTGAATACGCCCGCGAAGTCCTCGTCGCCCACTCCACCGAGGCCGGCGAGGGCGTCTGCGCCCGCGTCCGCATCCAACTCGATCAGACCCTCACCGTAACGCGCACCGCCTTCCGCGCCACGCTCGAACTCGAGAACGAAGGCTCCACCCCGCTCGAAGCCGTCGGCGTGGACATCCTCATCCGCGATACTGAAGGCGTCGACCGCACCAGCCGCTTCGGAATCTTCCCGCCGGAACTCGGCGGCTCGCTCACGGGCGTCGACGGCATGGGCACGCTCCCCGGCAACTCCACCGGCCACTCCAACTGGACCATCCTCCCGACCAACGAGGCCGCACCCCTCGAGGCCGCGGACTACTTCGTCTCGGGCGTCCTTTCCTATTCCGCCGAGGGTCAGATCGCCACCGTCCCGCTCTTCCCCGTCCGCATCACGGTCCAACCCGATCCGAGCCTGCAACTCAAGTACTTCCTCGAGACCATCGTCTACTCGGACGACCCCTTCACTCCCGAACTCGAGCCCGCCATCCCCTTCAACCTCGGCCTCATCGTCAAGAACAACGGCGCGGGCGTCGCAAGAAACCTCACCATCACCTCCTCTCAGCCCGAAATCGTCGAGAACGAACGCGGCCTGCTCATCGACTTCGAGATCATCGGCACACAGGTCGGCACCGAGCAGATCAACCCATCCCTCACCGTCAACCTCGGCGACATCGGTCCCGAAGAGACCAACGTCGCACGCTGGCTCATGATCGCATCCCTCCAGGGCGAGTTCACCAGTTACTCCGCATCCTTCGAGCACGAGACAGGCCTCGGCGACCCGCGCCTCTCGCTCATCGAGAGCGTGGACATCTTCGGCCTGAACCACGCCGTGCGCGACACGCGCCCCGGCGCGGACACCCTCCCCGACTTCCTCACCAACGACTTCCCCGATCCGCGCGACCTGCCGGACACCCTCCACGTCTCCACGGGCAATATCGACGCCGTGGACACAGACATCGACCCGCCGCACTCGAACGGCCCAGGCCCGCTCGAAGTAACCATCAACGCCGAGGTCGGCCCCGGATGGAACTACATCCGCATCGACGACCCCTACGACGCCTCGCTCCGCCTCGCCTCAGTCCGGCGAACCGACGGCACCTTCCTCGTCCTTCCCGACAACGCCTGGCAGACCAGCCGGATCAACCGCCTCGCCCCCGGCTCACCCGTCGAACGCTACCTCCACATCTTCGACCGCGGCGGCGACGGCGTGTACATCGCCGCATTCGACCCCGACAGCATGGCCCCGACCGTCCTCTCTGCGCGCTCCGTCCACGCCCACGGCTCCGGCGTCGGCGAGGTCGGCATCGAACTCACGGGAGCCATGATCGCCTCCGAGCCGCGCAACACCGGCATCGCCAAGGTCGTCTACACCTTCAGCGAGCCGCTTAACGCCGCAACCTTCAACAACGTCAACTTCACCGTTGACGGCCTGAACCTCAACGGCTCGCCCACCGACCTCACGGGCATCAACAAGATCGTCAGCATGGACGCCGGCGACACCGTCGGCATCATCGTCTTTGACCCGCCGCTCCCGCCGAATGCGCGCTACTGCATGCAACTCGTCGGCGTGATGGACCGCTCCTCGAATCTCCTTTCAGGAGACGAGCAGCGCATCGACGTCGCCGCGCTCCCCGGCGACGCCAGCGGCGACGCACGCGTCAACAACACCGACGTCGGCGGCATCGGCTCGCTCATCTCCGCGTCGCCCATCAACCCCGATTCCGCGCTCCAGGTCCGCAGCGACCTGAACCTCGACGGCGTGATCTCAATGGCCGATGCGCAGATCGCCATCGCCAACCGCAACCACGACGCACGCCCGCTCCCGCCGCCGTGCCTCGTCTTCTACCGCGGCCCGGAGAACACCCCTTCCGCACCGGGCGCCGCCGACAGCCAGATCGGCCTCGCATCCGAGGACGCCGATCCGCGCTCCCTCGGCTCAACAGGCCCCGCCGCCGTCGGCAACACCTCCGACTCGCACGCCGATGCCCCCGCGCCGGGCGCCGGCATCGCCGACCCCAACGCGCCCGTCGCCGCCCGCGTGCTCAAGTACGACTTCGCGGGCACGCAACACACCCTCCGCTTCGCCGACACGGGCGTCGCGCTCTTCGATTCCGCCGGCGATAAGGACCTCGCCGCAGTCCTCGCCGATTTCGCCATTGACTCTGCGGGGGTCGCGCAGTGGCCGATCAATGGATGGTGGAGCGCCGCCATCCCGGCGCGCCTCGCGTCCTCTGATTCCCGCTCGGACCTCGAGCGCTCCCTCGCCGACGCGGGGATCGAATCCGCTCCGCTCCTCATCTCGCCCGACGGCACGCTCCTCGCTCCGCTTCCCACGCTCTACATCCGCTTCGACGGCAACGTTCCGCCGGATTGGATCGATCAGGTCATCTCGACCCACGTCGGCGCGAACGCGAACTACGAACTCGTTGACGCCCATACCGCAGGCCTCTATCGCGTCAACGCCGACGGGCTGACCGGCGCCGCCGCGCTCGACCTCGCCGTCGCCCTCACCGCGCGCCCCGACGTCGCCTTCGCCGAGCCTGCGATGGTCTACTTCACCGCCGATCAGGACGCCGGCGACACGCAGGCGCTTCTCGCCGCGCTCTTCGACAGCCTGGCCACCGGCCGAACCGCCGTTGAACTCAACTTCCCCCTCCCCTTCGGCTCGCGCGCCGTCGAGGCCGTCGTCAACGCCTACGCCGACCAGGGCTTCACCTTCACCGCCTCCGCCGACGATTCCAACCTCAACGCCCTCCTCGCGGCCGCCGACCCAGATTCCGCCCCGACCCTCGGCGACATTATCAACGTCCTCAACACCTGGGGCCCCGCCGGCCCGACCTCACCCGCCGACTACAACCGCGACGGCGACGTCAACGCCGCCGACCTCGCATACATCCTGTCCC
Organism: uncultured Phycisphaeraceae bacterium; assembly: GCA_964490785.1. GTDB lineage: Bacteria > Planctomycetota > Phycisphaerae > Phycisphaerales > UBA1924 > JAEUIV01. The sequence goes on along the minus strand of CAZBDZ010000010.1, from coordinate 47,074 downwards.
GCTATCAGCCCTGAGTGGCATGGGCTTTCCAGCCCATGCCCCCCGAGCACGCTGAGACCCCGCCATTCCTCCTGAAAAGCCCTGAAAAACCCGACCTTTGCCCCTATCCTGTGCTATACTTGAATCGGCGATCGCGGCCGCACACCGCCCTCGCCGGAGGAGTCAGAAGATGTCCCGGCCCGCCATTGCGCTCTTGTTCGCCGCCGCCCTTGCCGCGCCCGCGTTCGGCAGTTACATCCTCACGCCGCTTTCCGCCGGCGCGAACCAGCGCACCGTCGCCCACGGCCAATCCTTCACGCTCGACATCGTCATCACCTCCGACGCCGCCGACACCCAGACCTCCGCCATCTTCCAGGTCCGATTCACCCGGCCCGGCCTCGTGCTCACCGACTACCAATGGGCCCCGCCCTACGGCACCGGCGACATCTTCGACGACAGCAAGCCGCACCACTCCTCCCTTCCAGCCCCCATCGTCCCCGAAACCCTCGAAGGCGGCCTCTATCCGCCCGGACTCACCGACCTCGAGATGTCCAACGTTCTCATCGGCTCAACCTTCGGCACGGGCACCATCGTCTCGCTCGACTTCAACATCCCCTCCAACTACGCCTACACCGGCCCCATCTTCATCTCCCTCAACGCCGACCAGATCGCCAACGGCTTCGACGAAGTCGACTCCACCGCCGGCCAGGTCTTCCGGCTCGACGTCATTATCCCCACGCCCGCCGCAGCAATCATCCTCCCCGCCGCCCTCCTCCGCGCAACCCGCCGAAGACGCCACAACTAGCTGACTCTGAACTCTGACTTCTGAAATCTGAAATCTGGTCTCTGAAATCCGAAATCTGGTATTTAGAATCTGAGATCTGAAATCTGACATCTAATATCTCATATTCCAAATCCAGTATCTCCGATCTCTCCTCCCGCCTCCCGATCGCCACCCGCAATCCCCCACATCCGTGTTCATCCGCGGCCAAGCACGCCTTCGATATCCACCGTCGCCCCCGGCGGTGTCTGGATCGGCCCCGCCCCCTGTGAGCCGAGCCACCCGATCAACGCCGCGAAATCTCTTGCCGCCGAAGCCGTGAACGACATCGGCAGGTTCATCATCGGATGCCGGAATCCCAGCGTCGCCGCGTGAAGCGCCTGTCGCGCGAACAGCATCCCGTCGAACTCCACGTGCTTCCCGCCGTACATGTCGTCGCCGACGAGCGGATGCCCGATGTGGGCCATGTGGACGCGGATCTGGTGCGTCCGCCCCGTCTTCAGTTCGAGTTCCACGAGCGAATGCGCGCCCGCCCCGCTCCCGAGCCGGCGGCGCACGCGATAGACTGTAACCGCCGGCTTGCCGCCCTCGTCATAACGAACCTGCTGCTTCTCACGTCGCCCCTTGATCCTGCTGGTCGAATCCCCCAGCGGCGCGTCGATCACGTCCGCATCCGCCTCCACATCGCCCTCGACGAGCGCGAGGTATCGCTTGTCCACCATGCGCTCCTCGAACTGCCGCCCGAGTCGCCAGTGGGCCGTGTCTTCCTTCGCCACGACCATCACCCCCGAAGTGAACCGATCCAGCCGATGAACGACCCCCGGCCTGGCGTGGCCCTTCCCCACCTCGGACAGCGCCCCGCCCCCCTGCCTGAAGTGATGCACCAGCGCGTTCAGCAGCGTCCCCTTCAGATGCGACCGCGCCGGATGCACGATCAGCCCCGGCTGCTTGTTCACCACGATCAGGTGCTCATCCTCGAAGAGAACATCGAGCGGGATGTCCTCCGGCTGAATCTCCGTCGCCGGCGGCGGAGGAAGCGCGACCTCCACCACGTCGTGAATCCGCAACTTCTGCGACGCCTTCGCCGCACGCGAGTTCACCAGCACCCCCCCCTCCTCGATCAGCCTCTGCAACTGCGTCCGGCTCATGAACGGGATGCGGTCCGTCAGGTATTTGTCCAGCCTCTTGTCGAGATCGCGCGACAGGCGAAACGTAACCCGCGCAAGGCCTTCCGCTTCCCCTTCATCGGTCGCCTCGCCATCGCCGATCGCCAGACGCACCGCGTCCGGATCAACTTTCCCCCCAGGCAGGATCAACTCCTCATCTGGCATGCGCAAAGAATAGGTGATCCAAACCAACGCTCACGCGCTTACGCTCGGACTGAAAGCGAAGGCTCCGCGCAGCGAATCCCGCGGTGAAACCCCCCGCTCATCACGGCTTGGGCTGCTCGGGCTTGGGCGCGGGGGGCGTGCCCGGCTGCCCTTCCTGCGGCGGGATGACAAAGGGCTCTCCCGGCTGCTCCGGTGCCGTGCGCGCCGGCGTCGGCGGCTGGACAAGTTCAGCCCCGGGCGGCACGAACCCCTCAGGCATGCGCTCCAGTTGAAGCCCGTCGGGATTCTCGATCCTGATCGGCATCGAGGTGGTCCCCGCAGGCGCCGCCGCGGCGATCGCGGGCAGGTCCTTGTCGCTCATAAGCACCGCGGCCGACGCGAATGAATCCAGCGTCGCCGCGCGGGCCTTGGCCTGCTCGACCTGCTCGGCGAACCCCGCCTTGGCCGCGAAAGACTCGATCTCGGCGAACCGCTTCCGCGCCCCGTCGATATCCCCGTTGCTCACGGCGATCGACGCCAGCCCCCATTGCGCGCGCAGATTGAGCAGCGATGCCGCCTTGTCCATCGCGGTCTCCGCGCGAACCTGCTCGAAGATCTCCCCCGCCTTCTTGAGCAACTCGGCGGTTCGCTCCGGCGTCAGCGCGTCCTCCGGCTTTGGCGCGCCCAGGTCGGCTCCAAGTTCAAGCCCGCGCCGCGCCGCGCCGAGATAAATCTCCGCCGCGTCCAGCCGGGCCAGGTGAGCCACCGCGCCGCGCGACGAGTGTTCCGCCGCGATCTTGAGGAGGTTGTCGGGGCTCCCCATCAGCACGCCGTCCGCCGCCATCGACCCCCTCGCCGCGGCGTATTGATCGAAAGCATCGTCGTGCCGCGCCGCGTTGTACTCACGCCACTTCGCCAACCCGACATACCCGGCGACGACCACGAGGACCACGGTAAGAATCCACGTCCCCCACTTCTCGAGGAACGCGATCAGGTCCGTATTCAGCCGCGATTCCTGAAGCCCCGCGCCAACCTGGATTTGTTGTTGCCTGTCGTCCATAGGGGCGAAAAGTATAGCACCCGCCGGGGCATGGGCTGGAAAGCCCATGCCACACTCACTCGCCCGCCAGTGCCGAGTGAAACCGCCAGCGAGCCCGGCTCGAAAGCAGCCGCCGGGGAACCAGAGAATCCCGCACGGCACCGGCAAGCGCCTCGAGCCCCGTCGCGACGCTCCGACCGGCATGGCCCGCGGTGATCGATACCGATAACCCCGCGTGTTCCGCCGGCGCGCCGAGGTCGGCACGAAGTCCAACGCGAAGCGACGGGCGCGACGCCGCGAGTCGCAGGCATTCGGGCGGGGCCGCGGCGGCGGCGTCCTCGCACACGAGTATCAGGTCGGCAACTTCGGCGGCGGCGAGCGCGATCCGCCCCGCGTCGCGCTCGATCGGATCGGTCGATTCCGTCCGGATGCCCGGAGCGTCGATCCAGCGAGCAACAAGCCCGCCGAGATCGAGCATCACGCCGACATGGTCGCGCGTCGTGCCCGGCTCGTCGGCGACGATGGACACGCCACGACGCGCGAGAGCATTCGTGAGCGTGCTCTTGCCGACATTCGGCGGACCAAGAAGCACCACCGTCGCCGGGTCAATCAGCCGTTGCAGCATGCGCTCGTCCTCGGCGTCCATGCGCGGCACGCCCGGCGTACGCCAAAGGTCCCGCTGATTCAGCAGCGAATCGAGCGCCATCGGGCTGGCGGCCCGGGCGAGCGCATCGATGGTGCAGGCTTCAACCAGGTCCGCCGCTTCTGGACATCGCGCCAAGACGCGAGCGCCGCCGGCGACCTCCGGCCCCACCATCGGCCGCGAACACGGCTGATCCTCCTGCTGAGAAATGACCCGCGCGAGGTGGCGGCGAACGCGATCGATGATGAGGCGCCCGCCGTGCGGCATCAGATGGACGCACCCCGGCGACCACCGCGCGACAAGACCTGTGTCGATCCCGGCGAGTCGGCGCAGCGCAACCCGGCCCACGGCCACGGGAGCGATGCCGAGATCGCGGAGCGCCGATTCCAGATCGTCCGGACTCGCGGCTTCGATCTGGAAGACTGCAATCGCCGCACCGGACGGGCCGGGCGGCGGCGTAACCAGATGAAATGAGACATTGCGCGTCATCGGTCGGTGGGCATGGTTCGCCACGCGTGGCGGAGAGTTGGGGCTTCGTGCCGAGTTGGTGAAGACTATCCACGACGGAACCGTGCGGGCGGCGAACGCCGAACGGCACGCGCCGCACTGCTTGCGCCCCGCCTGTTGGACGATCCAGAGGAGCCCCAGCACCGCCTCCGAGCCTTCTTCGCCCGTGAAACGGGCAAACGATGGTTGCCAGACGCGGCAGCGTCTGGAAAGCGGCACAAATGAACCTCTGTTCTTCGTCCATGACATGGGCGGGCCATCCGGCGAACGCGGCGCTTCGCGATCGCCACCGCCGTCACGAGCACTCCGCTCCCCACGCGGTCAGCGTGTCGGTGATATCCGTGAAGTTGACCGCGCCGTTGTGGTTTGAATCGCCCGGCGAAGGAGCGCCGCAGCAGGGATACGCCGCGCCCCAGTTGGTGAGGATCGAGGTGATATCGGCGAAATCGACTTCGCAATCGCCGTTGGCGTCGCCAAAGAGAGGGCCGGGAGGCACGACGAGCACACGGTCCTGCGCGTTGATGCCGCCGTTGCCGTCGACGTCATAGGCGCTGAAGTTCGGACCGAAGGAAGGGATCGCCACCGAGCCGTTCACCATTCCGTCCGCGTCGCGCGGCCCGCCGTCGCGCGACAGGAGCGCATTGTCGAAGAGGACGAGGTCCATCGGGTCGCTCATGCCGTTCGCGTCGAAGTCGGCGCGCTCGTGGTCCCCGACCGCGTCGGTCCAGACGTAGAGCGCGCCCCCGGGATCCTTGAGTGCATAGGACGTGCCCACGAGAGCGGTGGCGCGCCAGTCCTCGGGATCCAGGAACGCCATCGGACTCTCGCCGGCCCATCGGTACGTGAGCACATGGACCGGGCCGGCCAATCCGCCCTCGGCGCCCGCGATGATGTCGTCGAGGGCCTCGACCATGCTGAAGTGATTCGACACGTCGAGATCGATGGGCTGCGGCGCTTCGCCCGCGAGCATGGCCGCGCCGGCCATGGTCAGCGGAAACAGGAGTGTCAGCGTGGTCCGGTCCTCCGCCGGATCGTGCGAGAACCCGAGCGTGACGACCGGATCGTACAACCCGAAGAACGATCCGCCAAAGGCGGCGCTCGCCTCTTCATATCCGCCCGCGCGCTGGAAGAACCGCCCGGAGACGACCCACGTGTCGCCGGCGTTGAACTCGCCGTCGCCATCGCCGAAGGTCTCGACAACGCCGACCTCGAAGCACCCGCAGAGCACCAGCGCGAAGTCGGCGCCGCTGCGCTCGACCTGGGGCGCGGTGTTGAAGTCGGAGTCAACATCGACGCCGTCAAAGGCGGTGCGAGCGTTGGCCGGCTTCTCCGGGACTTCGCCGAAGCGTGCGATGTTGGCGAGATATCGGAGTCGAGCGGCCGATCCGAGTTCGCCGCCGGTGTCGCGGTTGTGATCGACGTCGATATCCACGAATCCATAGACCGGGCTGGGTCCGAAGAGGAAGGGATCAAACGGAAGAAGCCCCAGCCCAAGGGGCCCCGGCGGGTTCACGAGGCCCTCAAAGACGACCTCGAGTTCCAGGATGTGCTGCGAGGCTCCCGGCAGGCCGTTCAGCGATATCGACGAAATGTCAGGAAGAACCGCGCCGGGACCGAGCGGCCCGTCGGCCCCGGGATCGGTGCGCCGAATCACGGCATCGTCTGGTTCGTCGTCGATCACGACCGGGCCGGCATCGGCCGCTTGCGACACGGTCAGGAGAGCGGCGAGCGCCGCGGAGACAACGAACTGAAACGCCCCGCGATTCACCTGCTGCTCACTTCCCTGATGTGCGACTCAAGGCCGAGGCGTTCGATGCGATACCGCAACGCCCCGCGGTTGAGTCCGATGAGTTTGGCGGCGAGCGAGACGTTGCCCCGCGCATGCCGGACGGCCTCGATGATGAGTTGCCGCTCGACGCTGTCGAACGTCACGGGCCCGCGCGAGAAATCAAAGGGACCCGCCGCCGAGTCGCCCGCGGATTCGTGCGTGAACCCCGCGGCACGAACGCCCTCGCCGCTCAACCCGAGGTGCTCAGGCCCGATCTCGTCGTCGTCCGCGAGAATGGCGGCGCGGCGGACGGCGTTCATCAACTCGCGGACGTTGCCCGGCCAGGAACACGCCCGGATCGCCTCGACAGCCTCGGGAGAGAATCGGAGCGCGCCGGAGCGCGACTGCTCGCCGGCACGTTTCAGCACGGCCTGGGCGATGATGATCGCGTCATCGCCTCTCTCGCGCAGCGGTGCGATGCGCACGGTGAGCGCATTCAGCCGGAAGAGAAGATCGGCACGGAAGGTCCCCGCTTTGGCGCGCTCATCCAGGTCCTGATTCGTCGCCGCCACGATGCGCGCCCGCACCGCGCGCTCCTTCGATCCGCCGATCCGCCTGAACTGCCCGCGCTCCACCACCGTCAACAGTTTGGCCTGCATCTCGACCGGAAGTTCTCCGATTTCATCGAGGAAGATCGTGCCCCCCTCGGCGAGTTCGAAGAGACCCGGGCGCGCCGCGCGGGCATCGGTGAACGCCCCCTTCTCATGCCCGAAGAGTTCAGACTCGATCAGGCTCGCGGGCAGCGCGGCGCAGTTGACATGGACAAACGGCTTCGAGCCGGCGCCGGACGAATCGCTCTCGTGGATGTACCGGGCGATCACCCCCTTGCCGCTCCCCGTCTCGCCAAGGAGGAGAATCGTGGGGAGTTCGCCGATCTTGCCGGGATCCGGGACCTTCAACCCGGCGTAGCGCGAGGCCAGCGAAAGCGTGCGCTTCCACGCTTCACTTGAGCCGAGAATCTCGGTCGCGCCGGACGCGACGCGGTTAAGACGCTCCTGCAGCGCCAGTTGCCCGCGCACGCGACGGTTCTCGAGACCCCGCGCGATCACGACGCTCAGTTCCTCGAGACGAATCGGCTTCTGGATGAACTCGTCCGCGCCCGAGCGCACGGCCTCGACAGCGGTTTCAACCGTCCCGTAGGCGGTAACAACCACCACAAGCCCCTCAAAGCCCTCGCTCCGCACTTTCCGGATGAGGTCCATCCCCGATTCGCCGACGAGATTCAGATCGGTGATCACGGCGTCGTATTCGGTTCGAGCGAGGTTGGCGTACGCAGCACGGAGACAATCCGCCGCGTCGCAGCGGTGCCCGTCCATCTCGAGGCTCTGTTTGATCGAAGATCGCAGCCCGGGCTCATCTTCGACGATCAGGATTGACGCCATGAAACTCTTGCTCCGCTATGGGCTGTTGTCAGCCGTTTGGCTCGTTTCGACCATCTGACGTGGCTGAACGAAACCGATCGGCAGCCGAACGCGGAACACCGCGCCGCCTCCCGGAGCGTCATGCACGGTGACGTCGCCGCCGTGGCCCCTTGCCACTTCCCGGGCTATTGCAAGGCCGATGCCAGTCCCATCGCGCTTGGTCGTGTAATAGGGCCTGAACACCTTTTCGCGGAGTTCGACGGAGACGCCCCCGCCGGCGTCAGAGACATCGATGTCCCATAACCCGTCTCCGACATGCGTCGAGACCCGGACCTCGGCGGCCTGCGGCGAGGCTTGGATGGCATTCGTCAGAATGGCGACAACCGCGTGCTCAAGGTGGCGCGGATCGAAGTCGGCGCCGTCGGGGCCGTGGAAATCGAAGACCAACTCCACGCCGCGCATCTGCGCAAGGGGGCGGTGGGAATCGACGACGCCGGCAAGCCAATCCCTGACCGGCATCCGAAGCGGGTTGATCCCCTTCGGCGTGGTGACGCTGAGAAGATCGGAGAGCCAGTTGTTGAAGCGGTCGATGGATTCGATGATCTGGGCTTGATTGGCGCGAAGGGCCTCGTCGCCTGCGGCACGCCTGTTCGAGAGTTCAGCAAGGCCGCGGATCGCGGCGAGCGGGTTGCGGATGTTGTGCGCGAGTCGGCGGACCATCTCTCCCGTGGCGACAAGGCGCTCCTTTTCGACGGCGTCGGCCTGCATGGCCTCGACAAGCCCGGCCATGCGGTCAACCTCCCGGCTGAGAACCCCAAGTTCGTCGTCCGATCGCGCCTGGATGCGGTGCTGAAACTCCCCGCGCCCGATCGAAAGCGCGGCCCGACGGAGCGCGCGGATCGGATGGATCACCCATCGGCGGAACAGAAGCACGCACAAGACGACGAAGAGCGCCGCGGCAAAAATACCGGAAAACGTCATCGTCCGATGGATGCGGCTGAGGTCGGCGCCGTAGGCGAGGGCCGTGGGCGCGTCGCCGACCAATCGGCGTTCGATCGCCTCGACCAGGAGATGCACTTCGCGCTGCGCCTGCCCGGCGCGACGTGCGGCATCGGCGTCGCCGCGGGCCGACCATTCGTCGGCAAGCCGACGCGCCTCCGCGAGCCGAGCGTCGAGCGCGTCCGCGGCCCCCGCCCCCACGCTGGACCGCCAGTTCGGATTGGCATCAAGACGCTGGTGCGCGATGAACACGGCATCAGCGGCCTGGGCGTAGTGGGAACGAACCGATTCCCCGGGGCGGCTCGCGGAGTCATCCGCCCTCGCCGCGGCGATGAGCGACGTGAGATCACTGCTCGCCTTTTCGAGTTCCTCGATGCAGCGAAGCGTGGACGTGATCCGCTCGAAGGGCTTGACCAACTCCCGCTCGAGGAACCGCCCGAAGGAGAGCGCGGTGGCGAGGATCATCGCGGTCGTGGCCGCGAGGAGCGTGAAGAGGACCGCAAACCTCGTCTGAAGGGACATCCCGCGGTCATCCTACGGCTGCGCGGGGAACGAGGCCCAACGCGCTCACGGATGGGGCTGGTAGGCCCACTGCCAGCCGTTCCCGGCGAGCGGGGTCGGCGTGCCATGGACGCTGCCGTCGATCAGGGCAAAGTTGCCCTGCCCCGCATGGCGCAGGCCCGGCCACCACTGGCGGTTGTTGCTGTAAGGGCCGCGGCTGTCGAGGGCGGGCGCGGTGAAATGCGGAACGCCGTCAGTCGCGGCGGCGGCGACGCCATCGACATCCCAAACAAGCGGCACCAGGCCGTGGGACAGAATGTCGGGCGTCAGCGTAACCTCGGTCGCGCGAGGCCGGCCGCGCGGATCAACCGATTCGACGCGGAACAGACGCGAGTTGAAGCCGAACGAGATGTTCCCCGGCGGCCCCACGGCGCCTGCGCGGCAAGGCGTCGCGCGGCGAAGGTTCAGATCGCCCGGAACAGCGGCGCATCGCATGGCGTCCCGGTCGGCGTCGCCCGCGCGCGTGATCATGGTGCGGGAGTCATCGCGGGGCCAGAACTCATCAACGCGGTATTCGCTCTCGATGAAGGTCTCGAGCGAGAATCGCCGGGGGCCGTAGGTCGCCTCATCGGTCCCGTGTTCGCCCCGCGTCCCTGGTTCGGCGAACACGGCGAAGTCGAAGGCGACGCTGCGCAGGTTCATCTGGCAGCGAAAGGCGCGTGCGCGGGCCATGCCTTTTCCAAGGGCCGGGAGCAGGAGCGAGACGAGAACCGCTATAACCGCGATGGAAACAAGTACCTCGACGAGAGTGAAAGCCCGCCGCCGCGACGCGGAGGATTGCCGAGGACAACCACGATGATCCCGCGATATCCGCCGCATCAACTCTCCGGGTGGGGGCGCGCCGACCGCCACGCGTGGGCAAAGAAGCCTACCCCATAACAACGGCTGGTGCAAAGGGTTTCACACGATGAATTCAGCCGGTCGGCGTTTCTCAGCCGGGCGTGGCTGAAATGCGGAGGCGATCGTCGGGATTGCCCGACGCCGCGGCTGCGGCAAGTGGCCCCGGTGGGAGTCGAACCCACACGCCGCTTTCGCGGCAGCGGATTTTAAGTCCGCTGCGTCTGCCGTTCCGCCACGGGGCCGCCGGGGCAGTGTATGAGGTGGGCCGCGCCGCCGATCTCCGCGCCGAAGAACGGAGCCGCGATCCGGCTCAGCCTTCGGGGAATTCCGCCTCGGCGTCTTCGAGGTATCGGCCGCTGAGGCGCTCCTTGCTGAGGACCTCGGCGTGGGGGATGACGGGCATCTGAATGACGTTGGTGAGGTGCGGCTCGACGAGTTCGCGGACACGGGCCTGCTGCTTGGCGATGGGCTGCGTGGCGTCGATGACTTCGAGGCCGAACTCGGGGACCATGCTCTCGTAGTTTCCGAGGATTCGGCCCTGGAAGATTTCGAACGACTTGTACGGATCGAGGCTGAGGCCGAGGTCCATGCCCGCCTCGTAGTACTTCAGTTCGGGCCGCCCGCTGAGGATGCGGTCGAGCGCCTCGTCGAGCGGGACGCGGAAGTAGAAGGCGACGGTCGGCCGGGGGGCGAAGCGATAGAGTCGGCGGACGTAGCCCGGGTCCATGCCGCGGGCGATGTCGCGGGCGAAGGCGGTGTAGATGTAGCGGTCGGCGAGGACGACCGCGCCGGCGCGGAGTGGCGGGAGAATGGCCCGTTCCATGCGGTCGGCGAAGTCCGCCGCGTGGATCATGCTGAACGTGAGCGGGCTGAGAAGCCGGCTCGCCTTGCCGAACTTCGTGATGTCGCGCACGAGGGGGGACGAGTTCCACTCGCTGAACGAGACGCAGTATCCCTGGGAGACGAGCCACTTGCGGAGCAGGTCGAGTTGCGTGCTCTTGCCCGAGCCGTCGATCCCTTCGACGACGAAGAGTTTTCCGGGGAGTTCGCCGTGGTCGGCGTATTGCGTGAAGCGGTCGGTCGGCATGTCGTACACCTAGGTCAACTGCTGGATGGTGTCGGGCGTCTTTGGTTGGAAGGGAAGCGTAGGCTCGCCCCCCCCGGAATGGCCGGTCCATTCAAATCGGGTGCGCACGCCGAAGACCTTCTCGAAGAGACGCCCCTTGCGATCGGAGCCCCACATGTCGACGAAGGGCTCCTCGTCGGCATGCAGGCGGAATCCGGCGGCGTCGCCGACGATGGCGAGAGACACGGCGCGAACGGCCTGGGTATGCGTGCGGTCGAGGCCGTCCGCCGTGCGGAGAATCGCGGAGAGTCGGCGGACGAGGTCTCGGTCCTTGCCCGTGAGTGCGGCGAAGGTCGGGTGCGCCATCTTTGGCTCGGCGCGGCGGTGGTAGCGGGCGATGTTGGCGATGACCTCCAGTTCGCGGTGCGTGAATCCGGCGAGGTCGCTGTGGACGATCAGGTGGTACGAGTGCTTGTGGTGCCGCGAGTAGTTGATGAAGTAGCCGACGTCGTGAAGGAGGGCGGCGATGTGAAGGATTTCGCGCGCCTGCGGCGTGCCGGCGTCGGCGAGGAGGTCGGGGCGCTGGGCGAGCATCTGATCGAATATCTGGAGCGAGAGGTCGGCGACGTGGAGCGAGTGGCGTTCCTCGTATCGGCAGTTCGTGGCGAAGTGGCGTGCGGAGCGGAAGCGGTCCACCGGTTCCGGCTTGCGCTTCTGGGCCGAGGGGAAGAGTTCGCCCAGCATGGTGAGGAGCAGTCCGTCGCGGATGCCGCGGTCGTGGACGCGGAGGTTGTTGACTTCGAGGTGCCTGATGACGCCTTCGACGACGGCGAGTCCCGCGATGATGATCTCGGCGCGGTCCGGGCTGAGGCCGGGGATTCGCGCCCGGTTCTTCACGGGCACCTGCCGCAGCCAGTCGAGGGTGTGGCGGATCTCGGAGCGCTGCATCTCGTGGCCTCGCATGGCGAAGGGGAGCATGCCCGTGTCGCGCGAGCCCGCGGCGCGGTGCATGGAGACCGAGGCGAGGGTCGTGAAGGTGCCGCCGGTGCCGATGATGAACTGGGGGACGATGGGCGGGGTGCCGACGACGCGTCCGAGCCGTCGGCGGATGTGCCTGCGCAGGGCCTTGAAGGGCTTCTCGTTCCCTGGCGATTCGACGCCCGCGAACATCTCGGTGAGGCGCACGGCGCCGAGCGGGAGCGTGTACACCTGCTCGACGATGCCGTTGGACGCGAGGACGATCTCGGTGCTCCCGCCGCCGATGTCCACGACGGCGCAGGTAACGTTGCGAAGGTCGAAGGCGTGAGCGGCGCTGAGGAACGCGAGGCGCGCCTCCTCCTCGGCGGAGATGGGAGTGAGCGCGAGGCCCGTCCGCTCGAGGACCATATCGCAGAACTGCGGGCCGTTGGCGGATTCGCGCACGGCGGCGGTGCCGATGACGCGGATCAAGTCCACGCCGTAGCCCTCGGCGATGCCCTTCATGCGGGCGATGGCGCGGACGGATTCCTCCATGGCGTCCGGATGAAGCCGGCCGGTTTTTGCGAGCCCGCGCCCGAGCCGCGTGATCGCCTTTTCGTCGTCGAGAACGCGGTAGGTCCCGTCGGGCGAGGCCTCGGCGACGATCAGGCGGAGGCTGTTGGTGCCGACATCGATCGCGGCGAGGCGTCGCGGAGACATTGATCCGTTGCCGTTCTGTTCGTGTCGGTTCACGCCTCGATCCCGCTGATGCCCGGAGTTATCGGCGGAAACGGGGGCTCGCTGGACTCGAAGGCGCTGCCGAGTTCCGGAATCGCCGCGGACACGCCGGTCGGCGTCATGCCGGCGTAGGGCAGGCGCAACTCCCGCCTCCCCGTCGAGCGCCACCACGCGATGAACTCGTTCCGCGTCTCCTCGAACCGGGCGGCGTACAGGTCGCGGAGGGCGGCAAGCCGGTCGGCGTCGCGTTTGCCCTTGTCGATGCGCTCGTCGATCAGCGAGATGATCTCGCAAAGGTCGTTTGCCGCGCCGAGACGGTCCTGGATGCGCACAAGCACGCCGGCGGCCTCGTCAAGCCTCGCGGGGTCGAAGCATGGGCCGAACACTTCCGTCGCGTATCGCAGGCGCTTGGCGGCGAGGCGCATCTCGTGGAGCGCCTCCGGGCGGTGAAGGTCGCCCTCTCCGCAACGAACCACGTCCGCAAGGAGCGCGCCCAGCGAACACTCCGCGGCACGGGCGAGCGTCGGCGCGGCGCCGGCGTCGGGGCGAATAAGCCGGCGCCCCCAGCGGCGGATGCGCCGATCGGCCAGCGCCGCGATCACTCCTCGGACCCGCCGGATCGACTGTTTGCGACGCTTCCTGAGGACCCTCTCCAGCGACTTGAGGCATCGTCCGGAATCGAGGTCCGCCGCTTTGCGGTCATGGGCGAGAAGTTCAACGCCCACGTCGCACGCCCGCGCCACGCCGATGGCCCGGCGCAGTCGCCGCAGACGACGACGGATTCTCCGCAGCCTGTCCGGCTCGTAGTGATCGGCGAAGGCGCGCATCGCCGCGGAGGCCCGGCGGACGCTTACGCGGACCTGGTGCACGTGCCCTGGCTCAACCTGTCCCTCCCTGAGGCCGCGGCGGAGCCGATCAACGGTGTCGGCGACGGCGTCCATCCTCCGCCGGAGGATGAGCCGCGCCGCATCATGCGTCGGCGTGTCCGCGGCAAGCACGGCGTTGATTTCGGCATGAAGGTCGGCGTTCTTCATGCACGCACCCCCTCCATGCCGGAGACGACTCTGAGCGTGCGGTCGGTCAGGTCCTTGAAAACGGGATGGATGTCGCGCGTCGCGTCGATGACGTCGAAGTCGTAGGTGAGCGCGAGTTCGTCAAAGACGCGGAGGAGCCTCGTCTGATAGGTGACGAAGGAGCGGTAGACGTCGTTGTCGCCCAGGAAGTCCATGCCGGACTCCCAGTAATCGAACCCGCCGGCCGAGAGAACACGCGGGGCGAGTTGGGGAACCTCGACCTTCAGATACAGCACGGCGTGCGGCTTCGGCGCGAAGCGGTAGACGTCGCGGACCCACATGGGGTCCGTCCCCCGGACGATCGAGCGGGCCATGACCGAATAGATGTAGCGGTCGGTCAGGACGACGAAGCCCGCGCGGAGCGCCGGGATGATCTCGTTCTCGATGCGATCGGCGAGGTCGCAGGCGTAGAGCAGGTCCATCGTCAGCCGACCGAGCGTGTGCCCCTGCTTGGCCCTGCGGAGGCCATCGCCGGCGAGCCGCCCCCGCGTAAGTTCGGAATGGGCCACGCCGAACCCGCGCGTTTCGAGCCATTCGCGGAGGAGGGCGAGGTGGGTGGACCGCCCCGCGCCGTCTGTCCCTTCGACCACGATGAGGCGCCCCGGCTCATTGGAGATGTCGGCGGGACCCGCGCCGTCGAGGATCATCGCCGCCGCGGATCTTCCCGGACGGAATCCCGCCTCTTCGACTCGGGATGGAGGTTGGGAGGGGACCGAGGTCATGGTGGCACCGGAGGGCGGGTGTGCAACTATAGCCGGACAAAACCCGGCCAAACCGGTCAATAAAATACCACACCCAGGGCAATCGCATTATCAAAAGGGTGCCCCGGGCTTGCCGTCTGCGGCAAGGCCGGGTCGCACTTGCAACGCCGCCCGGCCTCGCCGCAAAGCCGGCGAGACCGGGGCAGCCACAATAATGCGATTGCCCTGATACCACACCTTTCTGCCGGTCGTGTCGCAGTTTGAATGTGGCACGCCCTTTCCAGGGCGTGGCGCGGGGGACATGGGCTGGGTCGCCTCGGCGACTCTCCGAAAAGCCCATGCCACATTCAAACTGCGACACTACTTTTCTGCCCGTCCCAGCGCAGGGCACCCCTGTTGCACGGGGCATCCCCTAAACTTCCACAAGTCCCTCCCGAATCGCGTACCGGGCCAGTTCGACGCGGTCGTGGATCGCGAGTTTCTCCATAATCGAGGCGCGGTGGGCATCCACGGTTTTTGGACTGCGGTGGATCACCTGGGCGATTTCCACACGGGAGCGGCCCTGGCCGATCATGCGCAGAATCTGGTGCTCTCGCGGCGTGAGCAGGCCGAGGCGCGACGCGGGGGACACGCCGGCGTCGGTGTTGTTCACGGGACGATGCTGGCGCACGCGCTGCATGACCTCCGGGCTGAACGCGAACTCGCCGCGCATCACCCGCCGAATGCCCTCGATGATGACGCCGGGTTCCTCGGCTTTCGACAGATAGCCGCGAGCACCGGCGGCCACCGCGCTGTCGATGTACCGGTCGCGGACATGGGCGCTGAGGACGATGATGCGGAGGCGAGGCGAGGCCCTTCGGAGTTCGCCCATGACGAGGAACACGTCCGGTCCCGGCATCTCGACATCCACGAGCAGCACATCAGGCAGCAGCCGACGGACTTCGCCGACAAGGCCCTCAAGCGACCGCATCGCCCCGACGAACTCCATCGTGGGCTCCGACGCCACCTTGGACCGCAGCCCTTCGATGAGAAAAGCGTGGTCGTCCACACACATGATGCGGGTTGGCCCGTCTTGGCCCATGCGGTTGCTCCATCCACGAAGTCAAGCGACGGCTGGGGTGTGTCGGTACGAGAAAACAGGCAACTTCCTACCGGAACATGGTAGGGATAATCCGGAGACGTTTCCTAGGGAAACGACAGTAATTCAATATGCGGGAGCGCGAATCCCGGATTTCCTTCCCGTTACTGGTTGCTTACAGCCCTGCGTTCGGCGGGGCCTCTGATTCCACCGGCTGGTGCCGGACGATGGCCCCGCTGGCGGCGAAGACGACCGATTCGGCGATGTTCGCGCACAGATCGGCGATGCGTTCCAGTGTGCGGACGATGCCGATGACATCGAGCAGGGCCTTCGGGTCGTAGGCGGTGGTCGCCATCTGTTCGGCGGCCCAGGTCATCAGGTCCTTGTACTGGCGGTCCACGTTCTTGTCCGAACCGCGGACTCGCAGGGCGAGATCGGCGTCGCCGTCGGCGAGGGCGCGGAGCGTGTCGGCGAGCATGACGCGGACGGACGAGGCCATTTCGCGCAGGACCGGCGGGCGTTCCAGCGGCATGAGATACTCGAGTTTGATGACCTTCTTGGCGATGCCGCGCGCCAGGTCGGCGATTTTTTCGAGATCCGCGTTGATGCGCAGGGCGGCCATGACGTAGCGAAGGTCGCTCGCGACCGGCTGGTGCAGAGCGAGGATCGTGGCGCACTCGGACTCGACGTCGACGTCGAGTTGATCGATCGGGTCATCGCCCTCGCGCACCGCCTCGGCGGAGCGGAGATCGTGCTTGAGCAGCCCGTCGAGCGCCTGCCTGACGCGCTGCTCCACCTCGGCGGACATCGTCAGCAGGAGTCGGCGGAGGTTCAGGAGTTCGGCGGAGAGGCTGGCCATGCGGTGATTCTTCGGCTGTGTACGGATATCGGATCAGGATAGGTCGCCGATTCAGGGAAGGCGGCGCGAAGGAACTACCCGAATCGGCCGGTGACGTAGTCCTCGGTCTGCTTCTTTTCCGGCTTGGTGAAGAGGTCGATGGTGCGGCCGGATTCGATCAGGTTGCCCTCGTAGAAGAAGGCGGTGACGTCGGAGATGCGGGCGGCCTGCTGCATGTTGTGGGTGACGATCACGATCGTGTACTCGCCGCGGAGTTGACGGATGAGGTCCTCGATGCGGAGGGTCGCCTGGGGATCAAGGGCGGAGCACGGCTCATCCATCAGGAGCATCTCCGGCCCGACGGCGATGGCGCGGGCGATGCACAGGCGTTGCTGCTGCCCACCGGACAGGCCGAGGGCGGAATCGCGCAGGCGGTCCTTGACCTCGTCCCACAGGGCGGCATGGCGGAGGGACTGCTCGACAAGGTCGTCCAGTTCGGTGCGGCGGAAGGACCGGTGCAGCCGGGGGCCGAAGGCGACGTTGTCGTAAACCGACTTGGGGAAAGGGTTGGGCTTCTGAAAGACCATGCCGACGCGTCGGCGGAGATCGACGACATCAAGGCGCTTGTCGAGGAGGTCGATGCCGTGGAGATTGAGCGTCCCCTCCGCGCGGGCGGAGGGGACGAGGTCGTTCATGCGGTTGATCCAGCGGAGGAAGGTGCTCTTGCCGCAGCCGCTGGGGCCGATGAGGGCGGTGACGCGGTTGACGCGGATGTCGAGCGAGACGCGTTTGATCGCCTGGAAAGAGCCGTACCACGCGGAGAAGTCCTTGGCCGATAGCGCGACCGGTGCGACGGCGGTGCTGTCTGGGAGTGCGGCGATGCCGCGGCGCGCGACATGCGCGAGAGGACTGAGTGCGGCGTCCTCCTTGGAATCGGCGAGGAGCGTTGGCGGGGGCTTGTTCATCGTGCGCGGCTCTGGAATCTCTGCCGAAGGAGGATAGCGGCGGCGTTAAAGAGGAGGAGGACGACAAGAAGCACGATGATCCCCGCGGCGGCGACGGCGTAGAAATCCGTCTGCGGGCGGCTGGCCCACTGATAGATCTGGAGGGGCATGGCGGCGAAGTCGCTCATCATGTTCCTCGGCGTGAAGGTGATGAAGAGGATGCCGCCGATGACGAGGAGCGGGGCCGCCTCGCCGATCGCCCGGCTCATGGCGAGGATCGCGCCCGTCAGGATGCCGGGCATCGCTGCGGGGAGCGTCATGCGCGAGACCACCTGCCACCGCGTCGCCCCTGCCGCGAGCGCGCCCTCGCGGAGCGAGCGCGGGACGGCGCGCAGCGCCTCCTGCGACGAGATGATGACGACGGGGAGGACGACGAGCATCAGCGTGAGCGCCCCGGCGATGACGCTCCCGCCCAGGGGAAGCCGCGCGTGGAAGAGGGAATCCTCTCGGCCGATGGCGAACGGGCCGAGGGCGCGATACTCGGCGATGTCGCCGCGTCCGATCCGCGTCGGCTGCCCGCCGATGATGAGCGCGACGGCGTCGGGCGTCGGAGAGATCGAATCCGCGCGGAGGCGCCGGCCTGAGGCGAGCGTGATCTCGTGGGCGCGGACGGAAACGATGGATCGGCGGCGGACATCGGTCGAGGGGATCTCGATCCGGCCTTCCTTTGGATGGTCGAGGATGAGAACACCATCGCGGCGAGCCCGCAGGACGCCTTGGACCGTGATCCGAGGCGGAGGATCGGAATCGTCGATCGGTTCGAGAGCGAAGCCGAGATCGAGGGGGAGGTTCAGGTCGCGCGCGACGACGATGGCGACGCGATCGCCCGGGTTCGCGCCGAGGAGCGGCGCGGCATCGCCCTCGATCGAGGCGAGGCTGAACTCGACGCCGGCGGGCCAGTCCATTCCTTCGGCGCGAGCGGCGCCTTCGACGCCGGTGATGTCGATGACGGCCGAGGCGGCGCGGTCTTCGACGAGCGAGCCGGTGATGACCGACCCGTCGGCGAGCGTGGCGCGGATCATCTGGTCGTACTGATTCGGGTTGCCGAAGAGGCCGAAGAAACGCACGAACACCGTCAGGCCGATGATGCCGTAGACGATGGACGGGACGCCGGCGAGGTTCTGGATGTTGACCTGGATGAAGGCATGTGCGCGGCGCATCCAGCGGTTTCTCGGCGGGTACTCCTCGAGCAGGACGGCGGCGGCGACGCCGATGGGAAGCGCGAGCGCGGCGCAGACGGCGCAGAGCCAGACCGATCCCCAGAGTGCCGCCTTGAAGCCTGCCCCCGCGGCATGACGCGAGGGGTAGTTTGTGAGAAAGGCCCAGTCGAGGCGGCTCCAGCCCTGGCGGACGATGGCTCCCAACAGGACGAACAGGATGACGACGCAGGCCGCCGCCGCGGTGATGCAGAGGGCGACGAACAGGCGATCGGCGAGTACACGCCGCCACGCCGGCTTTGGGCGACCAAAGATTGCCGCCGCGGCGGGCATCAGTGGTACTCCTCGCGGAAACGGTTCATGACGTGGCGGCCGACGAGGGTTACAAGAAGAGTCATGGCGAAGAGGAGGAACGCGACGGCGTAGGACGAGCGGTATTCGACGCCGGCGCTGGAGGCGTCGCCGAGGAAGATCTGGACGATGTAGCCGGTCATAGTCTGAACCTGTTCGCGCGGGTCGAGCGTGAGTTGGGCAAGCCCGCCGGCGGCGAGGGCGACGATCATGGTCTCGCCGATGGCGCGGGCGATGGCGAGGAGGAACGAGGCGATGACGCCCGAAAGGGCGGCGGGGAGAACGACGCGGAGCGAGACATCGAGCCGCGTCCCGCCGCAGGCGTAGGCGCCTTCGC
The DNA here is from genome assembly GCA_964490785.1 of uncultured Phycisphaeraceae bacterium. Lineage (GTDB taxonomy): Bacteria > Planctomycetota > Phycisphaerae > Phycisphaerales > UBA1924 > JAEUIV01. Next base: position 27,926 of record CAZBDZ010000010.1, on the reverse strand, counting down.
GCAGACTCCGCGGGACGGCCTGGAGCGCATCCTCGGACAGCGAGCAGACGATGGGCAGCGTCATGATCCCCACGGCGAGGCCGGCGCTCAGGGCGTTGTAGGAATCAACGGCGATGCCGATGCTCTGCAACGCCGGCGTGATGAGCGTAAGGGCGAAGAAGCCGTAGACGACCGTGGGGATTCCCGCGAGGATTTCAAGGACGGGTTTGAGCCATGCGCGGAGGCGTCGCGGGGCGTACTCGCTGAGGTAGATCGCGGTAATCAGGCCGAGCGGGAGCGAGAGCGCCGCGGACACCCCCGTTACGAGCATCGTGCCGCAGACGAGAGGCCACACGCCGAAGTGCTTCTCCGCGCCGAGAAGGGGCTGCCACGTCGCGGTGAGGAAGAACTCGCGGAGAGAGACCTCGGGCATGGTGAAGAAGCGGCGCGTCTCCTCCAGCAGAACGCCGATGATCGCAAAGGTGGTGAGAACGGAGAACAGCCCTGCGGCGATGAGCGCGGCGGTGATGACGGTCTCACGCATCCGCCGCAGAGAGCGCGAACGCGGCCGCCCCTGGGTCCTGGCGACCGACGCGAGAGGGGAGTTGGCGGGAAGAGCGGTCATCGAGCGGGGATGATCCTTGCGTCAAGACCGACCCGAGGCTTCGTCGCGGACGTCGGGGGGTTGGCGTCCTCCGACCCTTGGGCTGCCTGCAAGAGACTACTTGTACGTGTCCTTCAGCGGGCCGTGGACGGGTTTGCCCTCGGGGCCGGTGAACTGCGTTCCTGTCTTGCGAGAGGCGAGGTTTTTCGCGGCCCGGCTGTAGATCTCGGCAGGGAGGCGGACATAGCCGACTTCCTCCGAAAGTTTGCCCGCCTTCTGGAGATAGAAGCCGAGGAAGGCCTTGACCTCGGGACGTTCGACGGCCTTGCGATTGACGTAGATGAACAGCGGCCGACTGAATGGGGCGTAGGTGCCCTTCTCGATGGTCTCGTGCGTCGGTTCGACGGGGCCCTTTCCGGCGTCGATGGGGACGATCCTGAGCGCCGCCTTGTTCTCGAAGTAGTACGCGCAGCCAAAGAACCCGATGGCGAACTCATCGCCCGCGACTCCCTTGACGAGGACGTTGTCATCCTCGGACACGGACATGTCGCCGCGGATCGAGCCCTTGGATCCGACGACGACCTCCTTGAAGTAGTCGAATGTCCCGGAGTCGGTTCCAGGGGAGAAGATCTTGACGGGCTTGTCGGGCCATTCTGGACGGATGTCCTTCCACGTCCTGACCGACGAGCCGTCGGTCCAGATGCGCTTCACCTCGTCGAGCGTGAGGTGATCGACCCATGTGTTCTTCGGGTTGATGACGATGGAGAGCCCGTCGTAAGCGACGGGCAGTTCGATGTATTCGACGGAGCTCGCGGCGGCCTTGTCTGACTCCTCGGGCTTGATGGGGCGGGAGGCGTTGGAAATGTCGGTCTCGCCGGCGCAGAAGCGCTTGAACCCGCCGCCGGTGCCGGAGACCCCGACAGTTACGTTCACGCCCGGCGTGGTCTTTTTGAACTCCTCGGCGACGGCCTCGGTGATGGGATAGACGGTGGATGAGCCGTCAATCTTGATCGTGCCCGCCAGACCGGCAGGGGCCTGACGCGCATGCGCGGCAGAAACGACGGCAAGGACAACAGCAGCGGCAAGGCGGAGCGTCATCGGGTTTCTCCTGAGAGGTGCGGGAGGGATCAGACCGCCGGTATTGAAGCCGGGATGTGTTCAGATTGCGCTAAGACCGAGTGGCACGCCCTTTCCAGGGCGTGCGCCTTCGGCATGGGCTGGAAAGCCCATGCCACCTTCCGGGTCCACCGGTCTCAACACCGTTCATTGGCGCCCGCGGTCGGGAGGGTCAGCCGGAATCGGCTGCCTCGGCCTTCGGTGCTTTCGACTTCGACGGCGCCGCTGTGGACGTTCATGATGTGCTTGACGATCGCCAGGCCGAGGCCCGTCCCGCCTTGTTCCCGGCTGCGGGCACGGTCGACGCGGAAGAAGCGCTCGAAGATCCGATCGAGATGTTCGGGCGCGATGCCCGGGCCTTGGTCGGAGACGTCGATGAGGACGCGGGACGTGCCCGAATCGGAGTCGGCGAGCGCGGCGCGGATCGTCACCGTCGTGTTCGCCGGACTGTAGCGGATGGCGTTGGAGAGGAGGTTGCCGAGCGCCTGCTCGAAGAGCGGTTGATTCATGACGGCGGCCAGACCCTCGGGCGTCTCGCGGCGGATCGTGATGCTCTTGGCGCGGGCCGCCGCGTCGTGCGCCGCGATCACCGATTCAACCGCGCGCGCGATCGGGCACGGCCCAAGCGAGATCGCGTCGCGCGCCCCCGGCCGCTCGAGTTGCGCGAGCATGAGCATGTCATCGATGATCGAGCCGAGACGGTCCGCGTTGCGCTGGATGATGCGGAGGAACTTCTCCGCCTCGGCGGGGTCGGCCGACGAGCCGAGGTCGAGCATGGTTTCGACGTAGCCCTTGATGTTCGTGATGGGCGTGCGGAGTTCGTGCGAGACATTGGAGGCGAAATCGGAGCGGACGGATTCGAGCCGGCGGAGGCTGGTCAGGTCCGAGAGCACGAGGATGAGTCCCGAGGCGCCGTGCAGCAGGCGATGCGACGCGCGGACCTGCCGTGGCGGCCGGCCGACAAGGTCGAACTCATCGTCGCCCGCCTTCGATGCAAGCGCATCGGCGACATAACGGTTCAGTTCAGGCTGCCGCGCGACCTCCTGAAGAAGACGCCCGCCGGATTCCGCGTCGGATACCGAGAGGAGCGTCTCGGCCGCCCTGTTCATGCTGAGGATGCGCTGCTCGCGGTCCAGGACAATGACCGCGGAGTCCATCGACTCGAGAATCGCGTGAAGTTGCGCGCGGACCGCGGCCGCCGAGCCCTCCGCCGCGGCGAGCCGGGCCGCAAGCGTCCGGTTCGTCTCGTACGCCGCGCGCGCGCGCCGCCGCCACAGCGCCAGCAACACGAACAGGGCGCCGATCAGGAGGACACAGAGCGCAAGGGCCGCGCCGGGCATCATGCGAGAGAACGATAGCGGACGTGTCATGGCGTGCGCGCGGACGCCGCGGCCGGCGCAGTCGGTCGTGGCGGCCGGCCAACGGCGCCCCGCTCAGGCCTTGTCCGCGGTCAGGCGATACCCCACGCCGCGAACCGTTTCGATCATGTCGCCGCGCTCGCCGAGACGCTGACGGAGGGCTGCGACGTGGACGTCGATCGCCCGGCTGGAAAGGACCGTGCCCTCGCCTCGAACGGCGGAGACGATCTGATCCCGCGTGCGGACGAATCCCGGTCGCAGGGCGAGATAGTGAAGGAGGCGGTATTGCGTCAGTGTCAGTTCGATCGGCTTGCCCTCGATGCTGACCTCGTGCCGCGCAGGGTCAATGCGGATGGCCCGACCAATGCTGAGTTGCGGCGACGAGCCGTGGTCGTGCCGGCGCAGCACGGCCTTGACCCGGGCGAGAAGCACCTTCGGGCTGAACGGCTTGGTGACATAATCCTCCGCGCCGAGTTCGAGGCCCGCGACAATGTCCGCCTCCTCACCCCTGGCGGAGACCATGAGAATTGGAATGGCGCGGGTCTCGCCATCGCGCTTGAGTTTCCGGCAGACCTCCAGGCCGTCGAGATCAGGCAGCATGATGTCGAGGATGACGAGATCAGGCCGACTGCGAGCGACCTCGGCGAGCGCCATTCTCCCGGACTGAGCGATGCGGGCGGCACAGCCCTCGCGTGTCACGTGGAAAGAGACGAGGTCCGCGATGTCTTTCTCGTCTTCGACGATGAGGACGTTGGGACGGGCCACGAGCGGTCTCCTGCGACGGGGGCCGGGGGGGGAAACGGGTGTGTACGCTGATCCTAATTCCGCGGGGCGATCGGGCAAGTGGAGAACGGGGGGTTTCGTGTGTGATTCTCGTGAAGTTTTGAGGGCCTTGCTGAGTGCGGCTGATTCTGAGTCCATACGAGATGTGCGGAGCCTCCGCCGCCGCGGCATCGGCGGCGATGCTGGGCGACGAAGAGGAGGGCGTCCTGACCCTCCGGCCCGGGCCCTTCGACAGCGGGAGCCGGGACGCGGCGCGCGACGCCGCCGCGAGGGCGCCCGCGTTCCTCCGGCTCCTGGAACAATGGCGATGGGCGAGCGATTTGTGGGGAGCCGGGGTCTTCCGCGCCCCCCCGGAAGTGGCCCCCCAGAGGGGCGGGCTTGCGGCGGCGCTGGATCAGATCGCGGCAGAGTTGGCGGCAGGGGACGCGCCTTTGCTCGCCGCGACGGGGGCGCGAACGCTCGGCGAGGACGAGGGGCGCTTCCTTGAGGTGCTCTGCCGCGATCTTTTGCGCGGCGGAGCCGATCCCGCCATATGCCTCCCGGTCATGGCGCTGATGGAGCGCCTCGCCGCGGATGACCATTCGGCCCTGATGTGCGGCGAGAGTGCCGGGCTGGTCTGGAAACCAAGGCCGGGAAGCGGCTCTCTGTTCTCGTTCACGATGCCCATGCTCATCGGCGCGACGGGCACGGACCTGCTCCGCTATCGGGAGGCGCTGTGCGACCCGCTCTCGCGCCTTCGCGCCGCGATCGGCGCGGCAGCCCATGAGGCCAAGGGCGAATCACCGGGCGGCGCAGGCGTTCGCCTCGCTGCGGACGCGCTGGCCATCGCGTTCGCCGAGGAGTTCGGCGAGGGGTTCCCCGCTTCCTCGATGGACGACCGGCCGATCGCGAGAGACGTTCTGATCACGGCGTCGCGCGCGATCACCGGCTCCGCGGTGCGCGAGGCGATGGTCCGACTGGAGCGGGTCCTGCCCACGAAAGCCGCGAGACCCCCTGAGCCTGGGGGGTTGGTGAACGCAGGAAAGGCGTTCACGATTCTGCGGGTGAAAGAATCGGCGTGGGACTTCGGCGGGCGGGTAAGATCCCCGAAAATGGGCCGACTTTGAGGCGGTTTTTGGCGTATGCTTGGGGCATCACGTTTCGGGGATGGAGGATGTTCATGGGTCACCGGCGCTTGTTGGGCGTGTGCGGGCTGGGAGCGGTACTTGCAGTTCTTTCCGGCGGCGCGCAGGCCGACGGTCCCTATGAGGGCATGCGCTGGATCACCGTCCAGATCGACTCGCCCAAGGCGTTGCTCGCGGTGTCGCAGTTGGGCGAGACGCTGGCCTGCCAGGCGGGACCCGGGCCGGTGGACTTCGTGATGACCGCCGAGGCGGTCGAGGCGCTCCGCGGCACGGGGATTCCGTTCGTGGTGCGCTCGGAGAACATCCAGGCGAACATCGACGAGGAGACGCGGCAGATCGAGGCGGTCCACGCCGAGCGCGGGCCGGGCTTCTTCGCCACCTACCGCACGATCGGCGAGATCAACGCTGAACTGGAGACGCTCGCCACGCTCGACTCGGGGCCGCTGCCGCCGGGACATCTGATCGAGAAGTACTACGTCGGCGACTCGATCCAGGGCCGCGCGATCTTCGGTCTGCGCCTGACGACGCCGACGCCGGTGGGCGCGCCGGTGAAGCCCGTCTTCCTCATCACGGCGACGCAGCATGCCCGCGAATGGGCCGCGGCCTCGACCGCCATGTGGATCGCCGACCGCCTCTCTCGCAACTACGGCACCGATCCCACGGTCACCGCCCTCCTCGACAACGTGGACTTCCGCATCATCCCCGTGGCCAACCCGGACGGGTACAACCACACATTCCCGACGTCGCAGGGCGGCGGCGGGTCGCGCCTCTGGCGGAAGAACCGTCGGCTGAACTCCGGCGGGTCCTACGGCGTGGACCTCAACCGCAACTGGAGCGTCGGGTGGGGGCTGAATGGCGGGTCCAGTACTTCGCAGAGCAGCGATACCTACCGCGGAACGTCGGCGTTCTCCGAGGCGGAGACCGAGGCTCTCAGCAACTACGCCCTCGCGCTCCCCAACGTCAAGGCGCACATCGACTTGCACACCTACTCGCAACTCGTCCTCGGCCCGTGGGGCTACCAGACGAGCGCCCCGCCGCGGTCGGCGGAACTCACGTCGCTGACCAACGCGATGGTCGCCGCCATTGAACCCGTGAACGGCACGAACTGGACCGGCGGGCCCGCGTCAACCACGCTGTACGTCGCCTCGGGCGTCGCGCCGGACTGGTCCTTCCAAACGCTCGGCGCGCTCGCGTGGACCTTCGAGTTGCGCGACACGGGGACCTACGGCTTCACGCTGCCGGCGGACCAGATCATCCCCGCCGCGACCGAAGCATGGGCGGGCATTGTGACGCTCGCCCAGCACATCCAGATTCGCCTCCGCTTGACGCTCAGCGGCACGCCGGCGTCGCTGCCTCTTGATGCGCCGGTCTCCTTCGGCGCGACCATCACGACGGAGAACCAGTACACGCTCCAGGCCGGCTCCGCAAAACTCATGTGGCGCGAGGGAACCTCCGGCCCGTACAGCGAAGTGCCGCTCACCGGCGGCCCCACGTCGTACACCGCGACGCTCCCCGCGTTCGGCTGCAGCAAGACCATCAACTACTACGTCCAGGCGATCGCGTCCGACGGCCTGATCGTCCGCAGCCCCGCATCGAGCGACCTCGTCGCCTCCACGCCCGACTGCCCCGGATGCCCCGGCGACGCCAACGCCGACAACATCATCGACTTCGCCGACATCACCACCATCCTCATCCACTGGGGCGAGTCCGGCATCGCCCCCTTCACCGGCGACAGCGACTACAACGGCGTGGTGAACTTCAACGACCTGACAGCCACGCTGGGGGCGTGGGCCGCCCCGGGAGGCGGGGGGGGATGCCCGTGAATCAACGCTCCGCGCAGAAGTGCAGTTCCAGAAACCGCGCCACGTAGTCCACGATGCTGGCGCATTCGGGGATGGCGGGGTTGCTGGTCGTCCCCATCGGCTCGAAGCGCATGCCCCGGAAGCGGACCACGGCGTCCTCCAGCGGCAGGCCATGCTGCAGCGCGAGGCTGAACGCGCGGCAATAGGCCTGGCACATGCCGCTGATCGTCGAGCCTTCCTTGGACATCTTGAGGAAAATCTCGCCGACGCGCCCGTCCTCGTGGAAGCCGATGGTGAGGTATCCCTCGTGGTTCCCGATGGAGAACTTGTGCGTGACGGACTCACGCGTCGCGGGGAGGACCTGGCGGTGAGGTGCGACGGGCAACGCGGGCATGGATTCACTCTGATTCGAACCGCCCCCGGGGGCAACGACCTGAATCCTATCGGCGAGACCGGGGGACGGGGCGCGGATTTTCCAGTTTCCACAGGCCCGCGCCAAGGGCGATCCGGCCCTGCCATCATCGAAAAAACGGGACCCCCGCCGCGACGATGAAAACGCCACCCGCAACCCGTCCGACCGCCCTCCCAAGCCGATCGGGTAAGACACTTATCCACAGCAAGGCGACAGCCGTCAGAGCCGCCGTGCGGGCCTCGGACATGAGACCGTGCAGCCCGCTCAGGTAGGGCTTGCTCCTTGCTGCGTCGGCGACGACATACACCGCGTCCTCGACCGTCGCCTGGGCCGATCCTCCCGGCAGCGACCCAACAGCGGCGGCAAGGTGCAGCACCACATGAATCGTCGCGATCAGCCCCACGCCCAATGTCGCCGCCAGCAGAAAGAAAAACCCGGCACGGTCGATCCACGATGCGCCGGGAGCGTCCCGGCCGGCGGCTGCCCGTGGCGGCAGCGACCGCACCCACGCCATCGCCAACCCGACGAGCATCAGCAACTGCCCGTCCAACAGCGCCAGCCGACCCGCCCATGCGATCAAGCCGACCAGAATCGCCCCGAGAAACCAGCACGTCGCGTCGTCGGCTTGAACCCGTCGCCCCCGTCCCCCCCGCAGAAGGCTCACCCCGGCCACCGCAAGGGCGATGCTCTGCGCGCCGAGAACTGTCCATAGGGCTGAATCCGTCCAGCGTTCCATCGATGCCTGACCTTACCGCATGCGCGAAGGCGGGCCATCGACCCCGCACAGCGCGCCGGGGACCATCGGTTTGCCCACTTGATAAGCCATTCTCAGGGCTTTGCCTTATGGACCGGGAGTGTGGTACCATCCGCGCCTTGGAAACCGTGGCCCGAGAGGGCATTCCGCCTTACACCCCCGCGGGTTCGCCGAGACATGCCATGACCACCGCCGTTGTTCCCTCGCGTTCTTCGACGCTCGCCCTGCAAGGCGGGACGCCTGTCGCGTCCCCGGCCGTGCCCATCGTGTCGGTGACGATCTCCGAGGACGACATCCAGGCCGCCGTCGCCGTGATGCGGTCGGGGATGCTCGCCCAAGGGAAGAACTGCCTCGCGCTGGAAGAGGCCTTCGCCAAGGCGTCCGACGCGAGGTTCGCCCTCACGTGCGCCAACGGCACGTGCGCCCTTCAACTCGTCTACGAGCCGCTGTTCGAGCCGGGGGACGAGGTGCTGGTCCCCGCGTGGTCGTACATCGCGACGGTCAGCATGGTCGTCGCGCGCGGCGGCGTCCCGGTCTTCGTCGATGCGGACCCGGAGACCTACAACTTCGACCCGCGCGACGCCGCCGCGAAGATCACCAGCAAGACCACCGCCATCGCCGCCACTCACCTTTACGGCAACCCTGTGGACATGGACGGCTGCGAATCCCTCGCTTCCAAGCACGGCCTCGCGCTCATCTACGACGCGGCGCAGGCCCACCTCGCCACCTACCGCGGCAAGGGCATCGGCGCGTACGGCGACGCCGTCACCTATTCGTTCTACCCGACGAAGAACATGACCACCGGCGAGGGCGGCCTCGTCTCCACGAACGACGAGGAGTTGTTCAAGGAACTGAAGTCGCTCCGGTCGCACGGCGAGACCCAGAAGTACGTCCACGGGCGCGTGGGCTACAACTACCGCATGACCGATCTCGAAGCGGCGATCGGGCTCAGCCAGTTCAAGCGCCTGCCTGACTACACCGCCAGGCGCCGGAAGAACGCGGCGGCGCTCGATCGCGCGATCGCCGCGATCCCGGGCCTGCTTGCGCCGAAGATCACGCCGGGAGCCGAGGCGGTGTATCACCTCTACCCCGTGCGGATCGATGAATCGCGCTTCCGCATCCCCCCCCCGGGGGGGGAGGGGCTGGTGCGCGATGAAATCTGCAAGGCGCTGAACGCCGAGGGAATCGGCACCGCCATCCACTACCCGCGTCCGCTGACGCGCCAGCCCGCGTTCGAGCGGATGGTGAAGGGACACCCTCCCGTGGCGGATCGCCTCGCGCGGACGCTCTTCTGCGTGCCGATCCACCACAACCTCACGGACCTGCAAGTCCGCCAGATCAGCGACGCCCTGCACAAAGTGGCGGACGCGTTCAGGGCGTAAGCACGCCCCCCCCGGAAGTGGGCGCGAGCCAAGCGGCGACTGATTGATCTCTGCGGGGCCGGTGGATCAATCCGTCGCGGCCGCGCGACTCGGCGTGCGCTGCATGGGCACACAGAGGGTGAAGCCGGGCTCCATCCAGACTCGCGCCGCTTCGCGATGGTCATGCGTCGCCCGCGCCGCACGAATCCGCGAGGGAGCAAAGGGTCCGGTAGTACTCCTCGACGCCGATCCCCAGGAGCGTGGCCCCGAAGAGTTCGGCCTCGACGTGCGACACAACCTCGCCGTAGTTCACCGACGGGATGTAATACGCGATGAGCAGGGGGATCGCGTCGTCGTCCGCCTCGAATCTCGGGTGGACGAACAAGCGGAACCCGTCGGCGGGATGCTCGCCGAGGTTCTCGAGACAGGCGAACTCTCCCTGTCGGAGCGGCCCGGCGTCGAACCGCACGCCGAGCGGGTAGTGGACGACGGTTCGGTCTTCGAGCAGCCCCATGATCTCCGCGCGGCCGATCAGGCCGCCGCCGCGAAGCCTGGCTTCCGCCGCCTTGGCGACCACATGATCGCGGAGCGACTGCCTGGCGTCCTCGGCCGTGGGAACCGTGTTCACAAATGCGCCTCCGCGGAAGCGGCGGCCAACTCCCGCCTCGGACCCGTCGCGGCGGAGAACGCCTGGTCGTGCGTCAGCCGACCGGTCAGCACGGGGATTGTGACCCGGACAAGGATGGTGTAGATGAGCAGCCCGCCGGCCCAGATGCCGAGCGTAACAAGCGCCTCGTTGAGCGTCGGGAGATACTCGACGATCTCGCCCAGCGGGGAGGGCACGAACGCGGGCACGATCATGCCCATCCCTTTCTCGATCCAGATGCCGACGATGAGCATGACGCAGGTCGCCTGGAGCACGGGCATCCTTCGGCTGATCGGGAGAAAGAGCAGCACCATCGCCACCAGGTTGAGCCCGATCGCGGTCCAGATCCACGGGACCAAAGCCGACCGGCCGTGCAGCCCGAGGTACAGGTATTCGGCCGAGGCGCCATGGGCCGAATCGGTGTAGAACTCCGTGAAGGCCTCCGACCCGAGCAGGAACATGTTGATCGAGAGGGCGATGGTGACGGTGTTCCGGAGCGTCATGAACGCCTTGGGAGGCACCTGATAGGTCGTGAACCTCGCGAGCACCGAGAGGGAGAGGATGAGGAACGCCGGCCCGGCGGCGAAAGCCGAGGCCAGGAAGCGCGGCGCGACGACGGCGGAGTTCCAGAACGGTCGGCCCCCCAGCCCGCTGTACAGGAACGCCGTAACCGTGTGGATGCTGATGGCCCACGCAATGGCGACGAACACGAAGGGGATATAGAAGATTTTGCCCGGCTGCCGCTTGCGGTACGCGCAATAGATCAGGTACCCGCAGATGTGCAGGTTCAGCAGCAGGTACCCGTTCAGCACAAGCACGTCCCATGTCAGCATGGATGTCGGGAAGTTAAAGCGCAGCAGGAGGTGGTGGAACCGGTCCGGGCGCCCCAGGTCCACGAAGACGAAGAGCATGGCCATAATGATGGCGGCGACGGCGAACAACTCGCCGAAGATCACCAGGTCGTGCAGTTCGCGGTTCCGGTAGACATAGACGGGAATGACGAGCATCACCGCCGCGGCGGCCATGCCGACCAGGAACGTGAAGTTGGCGATGTAGAACCCCCACGAAACATGGTCGGTCATGCCGGTCGTGGCCAGCCCGTGGACGAGTTGCTTGCAATAGGCGTTGATCCCGAGCAGCACGAAGACCGTAAGCACGAACATCCATGTGTAATAGCGGGCGTCGCCCACGAAACTCAGGCGGAAACACCAAAAGAGGAACCTGAGGTACGTCCTCATGCCTTGGCTCCCTTCCACGCCTCCGGCATTGCCGCGACGCCGGAAGCGCCCGGCAGGCATCCGTACGCTTCGCCCTCCTCGGCCCTGAGCCGCTGCGCGATTCCGGCGGCTTCGGGATCGATCGAGTTGGGGTAGCGCTCGTCAAAGTAATAGAAGAACCGCGGGAGCGTGCCCACTTCCTCCTTCAGCACGAACACACGCTTGGACTTGAGAATCTCCGACACCTCGGACTTCGGGTCGAGCAGATTGCCGAACTTCCGCGCACCCGTCGGGCAAACCTCCGCGCACGCCGGCATCTTCCCCGCGCGGGTGCGGTGGAGGCAGAAATGGCACTTCTCCATGACGCCCTTCTCGCGCGGCCGATTCGACAGGTAGCCCATGTTCGGGTTGAGTTGATCCTTGGGCAGGCCCGGCTTGGCGAAGTTGAATCGCCTGGCCCAGTAGGGGCACGCCGCTTCGCAGTACCGGCAGCCGATGCACCAGTCGTAATCGATGACCGTGACGCCGTCGGGCTCCTGCCACGTCGCTTCGACCGGGCACACCTTGACGCAAGGCGGGTTGGCGCACTGGTGGCACTGAACGGGAAGGTAGAAGTGGCCGGCGTCCGGCACCGTGGGGCGGTCGTAGCGGTGGTCGCCGCGCTCGACGTCGAACGTGCCCCTCGGCATTTCGATGACGCGGATGTACTGGATCTCCGGGCTTCGCGACTGGTTGTTCTCGGCAACGCAGGCGTGGACGCACTTGCGGCAGCCGATGCACCGGGAGAGATTGAGGGCATACGCGAACTCGACGCCGTCGGCGGGTTTCAGGTCGCGCAGGTGGGGGCGCACGCCGAAGCGATCCTCGACCTTGCGCCGGATGCGCTCGAGCGTCTCCTCCATCTCCTGGGGCGAGAGTTCCTTGTAGTGCTTCCGCAGGAAGCCGGAGAGGTCGGGCGCGTCCGTCGAGGCCAGTTCGCGCAATGGGCTAAGGGCCGCGGCGAAGGCGGCCACTCCTCCCGCCGCCGCCGCGCCGGTACGGAGAAAACTCCGGCGGGTGAGCGCCGGATCCTCGTCGCCCATTCCGGGGGCGGGCGCTGACGGGCCGCTCCAGATGCGAACGTCCTTCATCGACCGCCCTCCGTTCGTGGGTCCCCGGCGTGCGGAGCCGCCTCGCCGCCCGGCGCGAGCCACTTCTGGAGAGGCCCACGAGCCTCGCCGGCGGGCAAGTGCTCCTGCGCGGCGACGGCGTTCATCCGGAGCGTCCGCGGGCCGGGGAGCGGAGGGTAGGGGTCATAGCGTGGTGAATGAGGATTGTGGCACTGGTTGCACGTCAGCCGCCGCTGCTCGTCGGTTCCGGTTCTCCACGAGCCGAGCGTCTTGCCGTGCGTGCCCCGCTCCCAGTCGCGGTACACCGTGCCGTGGCACTGCGCGCACAGCAGGGGAGTCCTGGAATAGGGGATGGTTGTTCCATCCCGAAGCGTGAGGAGTTCCCGATTGGCCGAGTCATGGCAGTTGAGGCAGCGGTTATTCATCCCGTGGGTGAGAATTACATCGTGGTGGAACGCGAGCGCGGCCCCTGTCTTATTCTCAGAATCGAGAATTTGATGACAAGCGTTGCAGTTTTCGGGAAGTCCCTCGACGATGATCTGCGGCGGGTCGGTCATGGCCTGCCGCCTTGGGCCCACGATGAGCATCGCCGGGTCCACCGCCGCCGCCGGATCGATCGGTATTTCCGGCCCGCCGGAGGTCGCGAAAAGCACACCCGCGAGGGCCAGAAAGCCGATAGGCAGCAGGAATCCCGCGGCGAAGTCGCCGGTTGACGAGCGGGTGGACAAGGGGGATGGAGCGGTTTTAACCACGGCGCTGTCCGGATTGGCTTGATCTGATTCGGGAATATATGATCTCTAACTCCAGAAATGCAAGCGGCTCGCGCGGAGGTGTTCGATGGCGGTGAGTGGACTCGTGGTCACGCTCTCAGACGATTCGGCCCAATCGGAGGCCGCCCTGAAGGTGATTGCGCAGGATCCGCGGCTGACCGTCGGCGAACGCTTCGGCGCGTGCCTGGCGGTGATCGCCGAGACCCCCGGGCCTCGCGAGGACCGCGACCTGTGCGAATCCCTCTCCGCGACGGCCGGCGTGCGCCGGGTCGATGTCGCGTTTGTTGCTCTCGATGATCCGAAAACCCAAGCAGGAGACCCCAGCGATGCCCACCGCAACCCGTCGTGAGTTCATGCGAACCGCGGCGATGGCCGCAGCAGCCTCCGCCGCCGCGACCGCGGCCGGTGGAGAAACCCCCAAGGCGATCCGCCTCCCCCTTCTGGGCGAGGAGGCGGGGGGGCAACCCCTGCGCTGGCAGAAGGCCCCCTGCCGCTTCTGCGGGACCGGGTGCCATGTGATGGTGGGCACCGAGAACGGCCGGGTCGTCGCCATCCAGGGCGACCAGAAGGCCGAGGTCAACAAGGGCCTGCTCTGCGTCAAGGGTTACCACGTGGGACTTGCGCTCTACGGCAAGGACCGATTGACCACGCCGATGCTGCGCAAGGATGGGAAACTCGTCCCCATCTCGTGGGACGAGGCGATCGACATCGTCGCGAAGCGGATCGCGGCCGATCCCAAGACCTTCGCGTTCTACGGATCGGGTCAGTGGACTATCGGCGAGGGCTGCGCGGCGAACAAGTTCATGAAGGCCGGCCTCGGCAGCAACCACATCGACGGGAACCCGCGCCTGTGCATGTCGTCCGCCGTCACGGGCTTCCTCTCGACCTTCGGCGTGGACGAGCCGCCGGGCGTCTACGACGACCTGGACAAGTGCGACGTGGCCATCCTGTGGGGCAACAACATGGCCGAGATGCACCCCGTGCTCTTCTCGCGCCTCATCGATCGGCGGACGCGCGGCGAGAAGGTCGTCCTGATCGACATGACCACGCGCCGCACCCGCACGAGCGATCACGCCGATCACGTCCTGCTCTTCGATCCCCACGGCGACCTCGCCATCGCCAACGGCATCGCCCACCTGCTGGTCAAGAACGGGACCTACGACAAGGCGTTCGTCGAGAAGCACTGCAACTTCCGCCAACTCGGACCCAAGCCCGACGAAAAGACGCCGCCCGACATGCTGGGCGCGCCGATGACCTTCGATGAATACGCCAAGGCCCTCGAACCCTACACGCCGGAGAAGGTCGAGGAACTCTCCGGCGTGCCGGCGGACAAGATCAGGCTGCTCGGCGAGTTGTTCGGCCGGCGCGATGTCAGGATCAACAGCCTCTGGTGCATGGGCATGAACCAGCACACGCGCGGCACGGCGATCAACTGCCTCGTGCATGCCATCCACCTGCTCTCCGGGCACTTCGGGAAGCCAGGAGACGCGGCGACCAGCCTGACGGGACAGCCCTCGGCGTGCGGCACGGTGCGCGAGTGCGGCACGCTCTGCCACCTGCTCCCCGGCGGGCGACTGGTCGCGAACGCCGAGCATCGCAAGCAGGCCGAGGAACTCTGGAACGTCCCCGAGGGGCGCATCGCGCCCAAGCCCGGGTATCACACCGTCGAGATGTTCAAACGGTTCAACACTCCGACCGCCGAGGGCGGGGATATCACCACGCTCTGGGTGCAGGTCACGAATCCCGGGCAGACGATCCCGAACCTCGAGCGCAACTTCAGGAAGAAGAAGGGACTCTCCGACAAGTTCCTGATCGTCTCCGACGTCTACCCGACCGCCACCACCGAACTCGCCGACCTGATCCTCCCCAGCGCGTTGTGGGTCGAGAAGAACGGCATGTACGGCAACAGCGAACGCCGCACGCAGCAGTGGTTCAGGCAGGTCCCGCCTCCCGGCGACGCACGCGACGATTGCTGGCAGACCATCGCGGTTTCGCGCCGGCTCCTCGATCTGGGCATGGAGGGCATGAAGGGCAAGGACGGAAACTGGATCTTCCGCACCACCGACTCCTCGGGCCAGGAGGTGCCCATCTGGGAATGGGAACACTACTACGACGTGAACGTCGACGAACGGCTCTTCGAGGAGTACCGGCCCTTCACCACGATGAAGCACAAAAACCTGGCCCCATACCAGGAGTACGTCAAGGCGCGAGGCCTGCGCTGGCCGGTGGTGCAGCAGCCCGACGGCTCATGGCGCGAGACCCGCTGGCGCTTCAGCGAGTTCGACGACCCCTTCGTCGCCAAGGGCAAGGAGTTCCAGTTCTATCACTCCGTCACCAAGGACGACAAGGCCCTCATCTGGTTCCGCCCGCACGAGTTCCCGCCCGAAAGGCCGGACAATGACTACCCCTTCTGGCTCTGCACGGGACGCGTGCTGGAGCACTGGCACACGGGCACGATGACGCGCCGCATTCCGCAGTTGCACCGCGCCATGCCCAGGGCCTACGTCGAGATGCACAAGGACGACGCCGCGCGATTGGGCATCAGCGACAGCGCAATCGTCACGATCCGCAGCCGCCGGGGCGAGATCGATCTTCCGGTGTGGATCGGCGGGCGCGGCAACCCGAAGCCGGGCGAGGTCTTCGTGCCCTTCTTCGACGAGGGCAAACTCATCAACCTCGTCACTCTTGACGAGTACGACCCGTACTCCAAGCAGCCGGACTACAAGAAATGCGCCGTCGCCATCGCGCGCAAGGCCTAGGAGGACCTCCCGTGAACTTCGGAAGCATGAGACGGAGAGTTGGACGCGAGATGATCCGCGGCGGCGGATTGCTCCTGCTCGGCGTCGCCGCGGCGATGGCGCAGCCGGCACGGACCGAACCGCCCTCGGTCGCCGGCGTGCCCGTGCCCCCCCCGCCGCGGATCGTCCCAGACGAACGCGCCGCCACCGCCCTGCCTTGGCGTTTGAACAACCCAGCCCCGGCGGTCATCCCCGAGAGCCGCGCCAACCCGGTCATTGTCGCCGACAAGTTCGCGGCGCGCGTTCGATCGATGGAACGGCGTGCGTCCCTGCGGGCGTTCGAGGGCGCGCCGCCCGTGATCCCGCACCCGACCGCCGACCTGAACGTCCAGACCTGCCGCGCGTGCCACCTCCAGGGGCTTCGCGCGGGCGACAAAGTCGCGCGGATGGTCCCCCACACCCTTCTGACCAGTTGCACGCAATGCCACGTCGAGGCGAGCGAAACGCAGCCCGCCGGCCAGCCTCTCGCCTCCAACACCTTCGAGGGCCTGCGCCCCAGCGGCTACGGCGGCACCCGCGCCTGGGCCGGCGCCCCGCCCGTCATGCCCCACGCAATCTTCATGCGCACAAACTGCGTCGCGTGCCACGGGGAGCACGGATACGACGGCTGGCGACCGGACCATCTCTCACGCACCAACTGCGCCCAGTGCCACGCGCCCGCCGCCGAGTTCGAGCAACTCTCACCGACCTTCGGCGTGCCCGACATCGCCGACGGCCTGTCGTCCAGCCCGAAGCCATAGGATCACCGCATGGCCGAGGAGCCTGTTCTCAGCCGTCGCGACCTGTTGCGCGGACGCCTGCGCGGCGCGCTCACCGGAGCCGCCTTGAACGAGGCCCCGCGGAGCCGGAGCGCACCCGCCCGCCGCATGGCTCTCCCGATCCACAGGCCTCCCGGAGCCGTCGATGAGCCGACCTTCTTGGCCGACTGCACACGCTGCGGCGACTGCATACCAGCGTGCCCGGTCAACGCCATCGTGATCGCCCCCGGTCGATTCCGCGACGCTGCCGGCACTCCGATCATCGACCCGTACACCTCGGCGTGCGTGATGTGCGACGATGCTCCATGCGTGAAGGCGTGCAGGCCGGGAGTCCTCCGCGCCGACCTGCCGCGGAAGATGGGCGTCGCATGGATTCAGACCATGGCGTGCCTCGCCCACACGGGATCGTTCTGCTCGGTCTGCTTCGAGCGATGCCCCGTTCCCGGCTCGATCGAGTTGCACGCCGGCAAACCCGCGATCCGCGCTGAGGTCTGCACCGGCTGCGGCGTGTGCGCCAACGTATGCCCCGCACCGGAAAATGCGATCGTCGTGATGCCTCTGGCCGAACGCCCGAAGCCATGCGCCGGACCCGAAAGTCGCGGCCCATCGATGCGCGCATGAAAGCAACGGCCATCGCATGACCGCCGACCGCGGCGGCGAATCTCCGACTCGCGGCCTCGCTCTGCCCACGGCTATTGGATCTGAGCCTTTCAGGCTCTCCTGTTCGGACGCCAATCGGTACTCGTATCGGCAAGGCCCTTGTGAATGAGGGTGAGACTTTCAGCCTCGCGCCGCCGCTGTCGAAACGCCACGACTCCAGCCTGAAAGGCTGAAACTCAATAGCCGTGGGCAGAGCGAGGCTCTGCGAGCGCCGCCCACGGTTATGGCCCGGTGAATCCTCCGGACGACCCTGGAAGGGTCGAACCGCTACGCTACGCTGCGGCCATGGCGCAGACGCTGACATCGATCCTCGTCCACATCATCTTCTCGACGAAGAACCGCGACCCCCTGATCCCGCTCGACTTCCGCGACAACATCTTCCGCTACATCGGCGGCATCGCGGCGCACCACGCCTCCCCGCTCCTCGCAGCGGGAGGCGTCCAGGATCATGTCCACCTCCTCGTAAGCCTGTCGAAAACAATCGCGCTCGCACCGCTGGTGATGGACATCAAGAAGGACTCAAGCAAGTGGATCAAGCACGAGCACCCCACCCTGGACGGCTTCCATTGGCAGGACGGCTACGCCGCCTTCAGCATCGGCGAATCGCAAGTGCCCGCCCTCCGAGCGTACTTCGAGAAGCAGGAAGAACACCATCGACAGGTCGCCTTCCAGGACGAACTCAGGGCGTTCCTCCGGAAGTACATCGTCGAGTTTGATGAGCGGTACATTTGGACCTGAGCGAGTACGCGGGCATCCAAGACGGGATAACGCCGTTCGAATCCGTGCGAGGCCGAGGGACTCGAATTCAAACGACGCGAACAGGGCGAATCACCAAGTCGAATTCCCGCCATGGCGGAAGCCACAAACGGAATGCAGGCCAACTGCCCCATCCAAGCCTGCAAGGCTCGGACAATGCGGAATTCCCGCGTTCGACCCTTTCAGGGTCGCCCAGAGGGGTCCTTGGTGCGGTGTCCGTGGGCGGCGCTCGCAAAGCCTCGCTCTGCCCACGGCTATTGGATGCGACCCCTTCGGGGTCGGGGGGGAAACTACCCACGGCTATTGAATGCGCCCCCCCGGGGGGCGTCGGCATCACCGGGCGTCGGCACTCGGGAAACGCGCCTCCAGCACCGTCGCGTCGCGGGCCACGACGGCGGTGGCGGGACCCATGGCGGCGGGGAACAGCAACGTAGTTCCGGCTTTCACTTCGACGGGCCCGAAGGAGTCGTCCGCCGATTCGATCCGAAGAACGCCCTTCAGACACATCCACACCATCGGCCCGCCGGTCGGGAAAGGCGGGACGTTCTCGATCGCGGCCTCGGTTCCGCCGAGGAGATGCAGTTCGGCCACGGAATAGAAATCGGTCTCGACAAGCGCGAATCGCGCCGAGCCGTCGCTGCGCACCGCCGCGAGCCGCGCCGGCGGGCCGAACTGGATGCACTCCAGCGCCGGCGCAATGTGCAGCGTCCGCCCCTTGCGCCCCCAGTCATGGACGCGGTACGTCGTATCGCTCGGCGTCTGGACCTCGGCGACCAGCACCCCCGCGCCCAGCGCGTGGCATGTGCCGCTGGGCAGATGATGGAAGTCCCCTGCTTTCACCGGCACCGCGATGAGATCGTTCACGACCGCATCGCCCGCGCGCAGATGGGCCTCGAACTGCTCGCGCGTGACGCCCTGCTTCACGCCCTTATAGATCACCGCGCCCGGCTCGGCGTCGAGGACGTACCAGGACTCGGTCTTGAGGTGCGCCCCCCGGTGCGACGCGGCGTAGGCAGGGCTGGGATGCACCTGCACCGAAAGATTCTCGCGCGCGTCGAGAAACTTGACGAGGAGCGGGAACCCGTCGTTGATCGTGCGAAGCGAGCCCATCAGGTTGGGGCCGAGCGCAAGCCGCGCGTCCCGCAGACTGAGCCCGCGCATCTCGCCGTGGGCGATGACGGAGACGGCCTCCTCGCCGCCGCCGCCGTCGGCGCTGGTCGATGCGAGGTCGGCGAGTTCCCACGATTCGCCGATGAGCTTGCCCTCGGGGAGGTGCTTCCCGAGGCGCTCCATGCGACGGCCTCCCCAGACTTTCTCCTTGAAGATCGGGGCGAGAACGAGGGGATAAGGCTTCATGCGTGTGCCACTCCTCCCGCCGGCGCTTACGAATCCAGTTCCACCGCGAAGATGCGGAGTGTGAGTCTCGGTGATGTCCAGCCTCCGCGACGAAACTGACTCTCGGCGTCCCGGGATGGGATGCTACTCCGCGCGGGCGGCGACTCCTTCCTCGATGAGCCGACCATTCACGAGGCGGCCGAGGTTCGGGAACACCATGCCAGAGATGCGCCCCTCGAAGACGAGCGAGCCGCGAACGACGCCCTGAATATCGACGATGAATCGCTTGGGCGAGATCTTCACGTCGCGGCAGAGGAGATGGAAGTCGTCCCCCGGCACGACCAGCCCGCGGAACGCCACGTCCTCGATCCGCGTGAAGCCCGCGAAGGCCTGGGTGTTCATCCGCTTGTAGTAGAGGATGCTGGCGAGTTGGGCGCCGGCCTCGATCATCAGGACGCCGGGGAAGATCGGTCGGCCTGGGATGTGCCCCGCCGCCCAGAACTCGTCGTGGCGGACGTGCTTCACCGCGACGCCCCGGCTCATGTCGGGACTCACCCAGACCACGGCGTCGAGAAGAGCCATGATGCCGCGGTGCGCGTTGATCTTCTCGATGTCCTGACGCGACATGGCGCGGGCATCGAGGTCAATGGTGGAAAGGTCGATGATCGGTTCGGTCGCCATGGATCGGTTCGCCCGGCCGGCACAGGGATGCTCAGGCGTCCGGCTTGTCGCGAAGTTCGAGGCACTTCTCACGGATCGCCTGCGCCGCGTTCTTGATGTCCTGCATCTGCTTGCGAACGCGGGTCTGCGCGGCCTTGTTGCCGCCCTCGGCCTTCTTCAGGTCATCTTCCACTTCCTGGACCAGTCGCTTGAGGTCTTCGTACTCCTGCACGGATCGGCTCCAGTCTGGGAGAAAAGGTGCGGGGAAGGAAATCCCGGCCGCGCCGGGGAGCCTTCGGAACTGCCCCTATCTTGGCAAAAGGCGCACGGTTGGCAAGTGAGCCGTTTCCGGCCCGGTTTCGCGGGATACGAAGTTGACCGAGCGACCGCTGAGAGGGAATCCTGACCCCGGAACGCTTGAGAACATCCTCACCCCATCACCCCATCACCCCATCACCCCATCAGATTCCCCCCCACTACACTCCGCCACATGCTCGATTCGAGCCGGCATCCACTCCTGGCGGGCCTCGCGCTCGGGCTGGTTCACGCGCTCCTGTTCGGCCTCGCGTTTCCGCCGGCAGACCTCTGGGTGGCCGCGGTTTTCTCGGTCGCCCCGCTGATCATCGCCGCCGTGCGCGCCGACCGACCGGCACGAACGTCTCTCGGCGTGGCGCTGGCCTCAATGCCGATGTGGGCGTTTCACCACCAATACGTCTGGGCGATGTCGGAGGCGGGCATCTTTCCCCTTCTGATCTACCTCGCCGCGTACCCCGCGATCTTCGTCTGGCTGCTCGCACGCCTGCACGCACGCCGGCCTGGGGTGCCCGTGGCGCTCGCCGCCCCGATTCTCTGGACCGCCCTCGAGATCCTCCGCGGAGAAATCGTCTGGGACGGGTATGCGCAGTACCTCCTCGGCCAGGCCTTCATATCGCGCATGGTCGCGGGAGCGGCTCCATACCTCGGCGTGTATGCCGTGTCGTTCATCGTCGTCCTGCTGGCGACGAACCTCGCTCCCGAGAGATTATTCCGGGAGGGCGCGCCCCGGTCAAAGACCCTGGCCGAGGCGCCGCTCGCGACTTCGGCGGGCCTCGTTCTGCATCTGGCCTTGCTGTGCACGCTCGTACTTCCGCGCGCGATGTCCACCGAGCGACCCTCGGGTTCGGCGTTCACCGTCGCCGCGGTCCAGACCAACGTGCAGCAGGACAACCGCCTCTCCCGCACGATCGACGAGCGTCTCGCCGATTTCCGCCTGTTCTGCGACCTCACGCGGCAGGCCGCCGATTCCGATCCGCGCCCCGACCTGATCGTCTGGCCCGAGACGATGTTCCCCGGCTATGCGCTCAACCCGTCCGCCCTCGCCGCCGAACGCGCCGCCGGGCTTGCGTATGCCGGGAACATCCCCACCACCGTTTTCCACGACACGCTTGTCGAACTCCAGAAGGAGATCGGCATCCCCCTGCTCATCGGAGCCCAGGCCGCGGAGGGCCTGAAGATCGCCCCCGCCGACGGCAGAATCGAGATTGACCACGATGCCATCTACAACAGCGCCTTTCTCATCCGAAACGGAATGGTCGAAGACCTTCGGTATGACAAGATGCAACTCATGCCCTTCGGCGAGGTCATGCCTTACATCTCGAAGTGGGAATGGCTCGAACGCAGACTTCTGGCGATCGGCGGCCGCGGCCTGACGTTTGACCTTGAGCCGGGGAACGCCGCCGTTGCGTTCGAGGTCGAGCGCCGACAGGCCATGGAGTCGCCGGAGCCGGGGCGCACGCCGGAGACGGTTCGAATCGCGGCCCCCATCTGCTTTGAGACAACCTACCAGCGGCAGATGCGCCGCCTTGCGGGGCCCAGGAATGAACCCATAGACCTGTTCATCAACCTGTCCAACGACGGCTGGTTCGCTTGGTACGACGCCGGGCGACGGCATGTGGTGCGGCAGTGCCAGTGGCGGTCGCTCGAACTGGGGATTCCGATGCTCCGCGCGGTCAACACCGGCATCTCGGCCGCGATCGACGCCCGGGGCAGGGTCTCGGCGTCCCTCCCCCCGCGTTCGGCGGGGGTCCTGAGCACGACTTTCAATCTCGACCCCGCCTCCCGGACGATCATTCATTGGCCCGCGAGCGTAGTACGCTGGGGCTGCCTGCTTGCGATGGTGGCCCTCGCAGCCGGCGCGATGGTTCCACGCCGATCGATCAAGGAAGGAAAGGCCCAGCCGTGAGACCCAGAACTCCGCTTCCTCTGCGTTGCCAAAGCCGGACGCCGATTCTCGTGGCGCTCGCCGCGGCCCTGTCGGCATCGCCGACTCTCGCGGGCGACAAGTCGCCGCCGAAGCCCGCGAACCCCTACGCAACACAGGTCGCGCGCTCGCAACTCCGGGAGAAGGCGATCGACCACCTCGTTCAGGCGTGCGTGGACAAGGATCCGCTGATCCGGGCGAACGCGATCGAGGGTCTTCACGCCGCCCCGGCGCGCGTGGAGGACGCCGTGCGGGCAGGGCTGGCGGACGAGAACCGCGGCGTGCGATTCGTCGCCGCGTACACGGTCGGCAAACTGAGGCTGAAGCAGTCGCTGACGTTCGTCGAGCCGTTGCTTTCCGACGCGGACTCGCGGGTGAGGGCGGCGGCGATTTTCGCGCTCGCTTCCTGCGGGCGAGAAATCGACCCCTCGCCGCTCGGTGAGATGCTCGGGCACGACGACCCGATGATCCGGGCCGAGGCGGCGCGCATCCTCGGCGAGATGGGCAACCGCTCGGCGATCCCGATGCTCAAGGCGGCGGCGGCCAACGCCGACAGCCGAAACCGCGCCCGCTTCGGCGGGTCGATGGACGAGCAACTCATCCAGCGCGAGAGGGTCTTCCAGATGCAGATCGCCGAGGCCCTCGCACGCCTCGGCGAGCCGGCCGCGACCGATTCGCTCCGTGCCGCGCTGTACCCGGCGTCGCGCGAGGGATTCGAGTCCGCCGCACTCGCCGCGCACATCCTCGGGACGCTTCACGAGCAAAAAGCCACGGCTCAACTCGTGGACCTCATCGAGCAGACCGTCCCGGACGCCCCCAAGGCGACCGACCCGAGACAGGGCCAGTACCTGCAGCCCAAGGAGGTCCGCCTCGCGGCAGCCGGAGCACTGGCCCAGATGGGACATCCCGACGGAATGTACGTCGCCGAGACCTATGTCGCCGACCCCGACCCGGCGATCCGCGCGCAATGCGCCTTCGTCCTCGGGTGCGGACGGCGCACGCAGGACCTCGCCGCGCTCGAACCGCTGATGTCCGCCGATCCCGCGCCGGCGACCCGCGTCGCGGCGGCGGCGGCGATCCTCCGATCGCTTGCGGATGGAGGACGGTAACGCCGAGAACGCACGAACCGCTGGTCTCTTCCCGATTTCACGGAACTCATGCGAACCTGCTCGGTTGAAATGCCTCCTCATGCAGCCTGAATGGATGGAAGTTGGTAGCCGGGGGTCGCCCGGCCCTGCGGGTGCACCCCCGGAAACAGGCCAGAGGATTCCTCTCGCACTCCGCAGGAGCGCTCGTGCAGGCCGACCATTCCGACTAAGCAAGACGGCTGCCGAATCCCACGCGGAAGCGCCCGCCCTCACGGCTCCTTGGGCGTTTCCTCCGGCAGCGACTCGAGGTGGCGCTGCAGTTCCACCTTGAAGACGTCGATCGCAGACTGCAGGCGGGCCGCCCCGGTTCGCGCCGACGTGCGCTCCTCTTCCGTCAGCGTCGCGTCCGTCGCCCGAGCCAGCGCCTCGTCGCGCTGCTTGCCGAGCCCCTCGATCACCATCCTCAGTCCCTCGACGCGTTTCCTGGCCGTCTCGGCGTCAGCGGGAACCGCCGCCGGGGCCTGTTGCTCGAGGGCCTTGCGGATCGCGGCGTCCCGCGCCTTCGCCGCGTTGACCTGGGCCGCGCGACGCAAACGATCCTGCACGGGAATCGGAGGCTGACGGACCTCCACCTCCGGCGGCGAGTTCGACTGCGCATACGCCGCGTTAAGAAACTCAGCCGCCCCCGCGAAATCCGCCGCGATGCCCAGCCTCCGCGGCGGATCCTGCTTCGCGATCTTCCGGTGCGTCGTCCACTCGCGCATCGATACCTGCGAAGAGAGCGAGCGGACCGATACCTCCGGAACGCCCAACCGATCGACGCGCTCCTTCCACGCGCTGTTCAGCAGCCGCGGATCAAGCATCGCCCCCTGCTGCAAGCGCTCGAATGAGCCCAGCGGCACCCGCACCGTCAGCACATCCGCGTTCTTCCCCGGCCCCTCGGTGATCAGGTCGCCCCCGCCCGGAACCGCCGCCGCCTGCGCCGGATTGAGCGGCCTTTCACCCGCGACGGCATGCGGACGGAGGACGGTCATCTCGACCGTGTCGCCCGGATCGTGCGAAATGACGATGTACCGCAGCCGCTCCGCCGCGGCGCTCAGCCCGTTGCCGCGCAACTGCGCGAACTCCGCGCCGACAAGCGAAATCCCCGCAACCGACGTGATCACATCCCCGCGCTTCAGAATCCCCTGATCCCCCGCCGGGAATCCCTCGACCACGCGCTCCAACTCCACCCCCATCGGCCTCGGCTGCATCTGCACGAACTGCACCCCCATCGCCCCGCGAGGCGTGCGGAAAAAACGGTCCCGCATCGCGTCCAGCAGCCTCAGTTTCTGTTCAAGCGACAGGTCGCGGGTCCGCAGTGCCTCCGCCGATTCCCGTTCGAGCGCGTGCGCGGACTCGATCGCCTGCGGGTCCGTGTCGGCGCCCATGAGCCTGCGCAGTTCGTCCGTCGCGTTCTCCCGGACGATCAGTTCATCCGCGTCGAGCCTCGCCAGCAGGTCCTCGAACGAATCCGCCGACGCGGGCGCGCCGATCAAAGCCAAGGCCGCCAGCAGCGTCGTCGCAATCGGGAATCTCGGAGACATCGGGATCGGTCCTTCTTCCGTGGTCAACCCAGCAGCCGCGTGATCCGTTCGTGCTCGTTCTGAATCCAACGCACCTTCCGCCCGACCATCCTCAGAAACGGCCCGGCCTCCATGCGCCCGAACCGCCCTGTCGCGACGATCGGCATCGTCGATTCGGCGATGATCGCCTCGATCATCAGCCAGGGCAACGCCGCGAGTTCACCCTTGCTCACGACCGACATCGCGGCCGAATCGTAGCCTTGTACAAACCGCTTCATCCGGGGTTCGTCCGGGGCCTCGGGCCACGATTCAGGGTCGTCTCCTGTTCGGGTCAGGCTGAACTGCAGCACGCCGTTCGCCACATCCACGATCCGCGGCTGCATGCGGGCCGTGTCGTAATCGATAACGCCGACGACGCGCTGACCACGGAAGAGCAGGTTCCCCGGATGCCAGTCGCCGTGGATGATCTGGAGTGGCCACCCCGGCAGCCCCGTGGCATCGGCCCTGTCGGCGGCCCGGGCGTAGGCCTGCTGAAGTTCGGCGACCAAGGGCACCAACGATTCATCCCCCACGCGCTCCGGGATCAACTCGAGGTATGAGGGCACCGCCGTCAGCCGATGGTACGACCCCGTCGGCGGCTGCCCGGTCGGCTGGTGCTTCGCCAGAATGGAATGGAACCGCGCCAAGGCCGCCCCGGCGTCGATCGTCGCCTCCGCCGACAAGTCATACGCCTCGCCGCCGAGGCACTCGAACAACTCGTAGGACCGTCCGCCGATCGTGAGGAGCGTGCTCCGCGACCGCGTGGACGCAAGCCTCGGCAGCGGAAACCCGGCCGCGATGAGGACGCGCTGCACATCGTGCGAAAACGCGATCCGTCCCGGCTCGTCGCGCCCCGGCGCTAGACGCTTCAGAATCAAAAGCCCGTGTTCGCTCTTGATCAGGAGTTTGGGCGAGCGCCTCGATCCCCGTCGATACTCCTGCACCGCCGTAACAACCCCGAGATCGTAGTTCGAGAGAACCGTAACCGCCTCGGCAATCTCGAAGCGGTCATACGTCAGCGCATGATCTCCCTCGGCGGGCGACCCGGGCGAGAGCGACCCGATCGACGTCTCGCTCATCGGATCGGTCCGCGCCGCCGGCTCGGGCGCATCGGGCAGTTCCGGCGAGTCCGGCGGGATCATCCGATCCGGGGGAGGCATGCCGCGAATAATAGCGGCTGAAACAAGCGGGCCGCGCCCTGCGATGTCGGAGCCGGCAAGGCGGGCGGCCGCTGTTTGCCACCGGCGTGAGCCGGTGGTGATGGCCAAAGCAACTCCTCTTGCCAAAGCCCGCAACGCGGGCGCCCGCGTTGCGGGCTTGGAAGATAGAAACGAAACCTCCGTTCCCATCGGCTCGCGCCGGCGGCAAACGGCTTGCGCCGCTCCGCGGCTGGAAAGCGCGGGTTGATTCACTCCGCCCGGCCTCGCTGCAAAGCCGGCGAGACCGGGGCAACCCGCCCTCATTCCACGTTCTGCACCTGCTCCTTGATACGGTCGATCGCCCCCTTGATCTCGACGATGTTCTTCGAGATCACGGCGTCGCCCGATTTGCTCGCCATCGTGTTGGCCTCGCGGAGCATCTCCTGCGTCAGAAAATCCAGCGTCCGCCCGATCGGCCTCCCGTCCGAATCGGCCAGCAGGGACTTGAACTGCGCCAGGTGCCCCGTCAGCCGAGCGATCTCCTCCGAAATATCGCTCTTCTCCGCGTACACCGCGACCTCGCGGATCAGGTTCTCAGGCTCGACCTTCACGCGCGCATCCTGGAGCAGCGACTCGATCCGCGCCAGCAGTCGCTTCTGATACTCCGCGACCACGCTCGGCGCCCGCTCCGCCACCGTCGAAAGGCACCGCCCGATCAGGTCGTGATGCTGGAGCAGGTCCGCGACAAGCAGCCGGCCCTCACGCTCGCGCATCTCGATGAGGTCCGTGCATGCCTTGTCGAGCAGGCGCATGAACACCTTGTGCGCCCTCGCAAAGCGCTCCTCCTCGTCCGAGGGCGGCTGGAGCACGCCCGGCAACGCGAGCAACGCCCCCATGTCGATCGTGCACGACCCGTCGGCGATCTGCTTCGTCTTGCGCAGTTGCGCGATGTAGGTCTCGAGCGCCTCGTGGTTGATCTGGTGCGCCGCCGACGCCGACGCATCGCTCGTCTTCCCCACCACCGTGATCGAGCCGCGCGTCAGCCGCCGGCGGAGTTCCGCTTCGACTTCGGGCTCAAGCCCCTCGAGATCCTCGGGCACGCGGATCGAGCCTTTGAAATACTTCCCGTTCAGCGAGCGGACTTCGAGGAAAAAATGCACGCCGTCCTGGTGCGCCGATGCTTCGCCGTAACCGGTCATGCTTCGAATCAATGGCTTACTCCCGGCCCGCCATCGAGCCAGCCTATTCCTTCGGCGGGGCCGCGGGGGGCTCTTCGGCAGGCTTCGCCGGTTCCGCAGGCTGCTCGGCCGATTGCGGCGACGACGCGGGCTGCGACGAGGGTTGGTCCGTTCCGGCAGGCGCCGGCGTTGATGGCGATGCAGGGGGCGTCTCGCCGCCCGGCGCGGGCGTTCCCGCCGGCGCGGCCTCGGGTACTGACTCCACCGCCGCCGTCGGAGGCTTCACGATGTAGTTCAACCCCACCGCGAACCCGATGAACAACACGAAAACGAAGATTGTCGCGAAGGTCAGCGCATCGCCCGTCTTCGCCCCGAACGCCGTGTGCCCGGAGCCCGACGCCGACCCGAACGCCTCGCTCAATCCGCCGCCCTGTGGCCGCTGAATGAGCACGATCAGCATCATCATCACGCTGATCACGACAAAGAGGGCGACCAACAGGCCGACCACAAACATCGGAAGTTGCGAGAGCACAAGCATCAGGACAGACCTTTCAAACCCCGAACAAAACGGGATACGGATTATAGCAGGGTCGCACAAAACGAACCGGATCCTGCGCGGGGCGGGTCGTGTCGCAGTTTGAATGTGGCACGCCCTTTCCAGGGCGTGGCGCGGGGG
>CAZBDZ010000009.1:0-75162 GCA_964490785.1 uncultured Phycisphaeraceae bacterium | reverse complement strand
GAAATGGACGACTCCGGCGCTCGGCACTGGCGGACAAGCCGCCAGTGGCACAGGGGAGCGGGATCAAGGAGTGGGCGGGGCGCCTTCGGACGGTCTGTCCTTGGGCTGCTCGGGGGCTGGTTGCTCCTCGGCGGGGGGTTCGCCTTCGCGGGCGCGGTCGGCGCTTGTGGCAGCCCCCCCGGGGGGGCCGCTGCCTGGGTCCACGGTGGGGAGTTTCACGGACCCGCTGCGGGTTCCGACATAGAGGCCGAGCATTGAGCCGAGGACAAGCCCCACGACCAGTCCGGGGAGAAAGAACCGGATCATGGCTGATTCTCCGCCGCTTGCCGATCCGGCCTGATCAAAGTCCGCCGCCACTGCCCACGCTCCTTTCCGCAGGTCGCGGATGCGACCGCCCAAGCGTTCCCAAAGCCTATCCGCCGAGGACGCCGCCCGCCACCGGTTGCCCGGCGGGGTCTTTCGAGCGCGAATACCACGCGACGGTGTCGGCCAGCCCCTCGTCCAGTGCTTTCATCGGCTCAAAGCCGAAGATGGCTTTGGCCAGCGAGATTTCGGCGGTCGAATGGGGAACGTCGCCCCGGCGTGCCGGCTCGAAGATCGGCTCGACGCCTTCCTTTCCCGTGAGAGCCGCGAGTTTGTGCAGGAGTTCGAGCACGCTGGTCGATCGGCCAAGGGCGACGTTGACGACCCGGCCGGCGGGATCATCCTTCAGTGCGGCGGCGGCGAGCATGGCCTGGACGACGTTGGCGACGGGGGTGAAGTCGCGCGTCTGCGAGCCGTCGCCGAAGATCATGGGGCGCTCGCCGGCGAGGAGTTTCGTGATGAAGGCTCCGACGACGGCGGCATAGGCGTCGCCGGCGGGCTGTCGCGGGCCGAAGACGTTGAAGAGCCTGAGGCTGATCCCCGACAGGCCGTAGGAGTGCGACCACGCGCGGACGACCGATTCTCCGGCGAGTTTGCTGGCGGCGTAGGGCGAGATCGGCTGGGGGAGCATGGTCTCGCGCTTGGGTTGGGTGGGCTCGTCGCCGTAGGCGCTGCTCGAGGCGGCGTAGACGAGGCGGTCGGCGCCCACTCGGCGGGCCATTTCGGCGACGCGGACGGTGCCGATGGCGTTGACCTCGAAGGCGCGCTCCGGCTCGTCGATCGATCGTGGAACGGAGTTCATCGCGGCGAGGTGGAAGATGATCCGCGCCCCTTCCAGCGTCTCGGCGAGCGCTCCAGGTTCGAGGATCGAGCCGTAGATGAACCGCAACTGCTTCGGGTAGGACTCGGCGAGGGCGGAGACATGAAAGCCGTCGGCGTTCGAGAGGTCGTCGATGACGTTGACCTGAGCGCCGAGGAGGAGGAGGGCCTCGCAGAGGTGCCCGCCGATGAACCCCGCGCCGCCGGTGACCGCGACGCGCCGGCCGGCGAAGAAATCACGCATCGGGTTTGCTTTGGCCTCGGTTCCGCCCATTGGGCGGGATTCTAACAATCAAACGAATCCGAGGAGGATCCCGGGCGGGGCATGCAGGGAAATCGGATTGTCAATTGGGTACCCCGGTCTTGCCTTCCGCGGCGAGGCCGGGATGGACTGGCAACCCCGCCCGGCCTCGCTGCAAGGCCTGCGAGACCGGGGCAACCACGATCAAGCGATTGCCTTGGGAATCATGTCGGATCGGAATCAGGCGGTGGCGCCTTGGGGGCGGCCGAAGATGAGTTCGCGCGTGGGGACGTCGCGGGCGAGGACGTACCGGAGGTACTCGGAGAGCAGGCGGGCGGCCCGGCGGACGACTTCGGGCGGTCGGGTCGGGCCGTCGAGGGTCTCGTCCCGGCTCAGGTTGACGAGCACGCGCACGGTTTCGCTGCGGACGCGCCATGCCTCACTTTCGGTCTGGGTGTCGGGCGCGAAGCCTCCCGCCGCGGGGCGGAACAGGTGGGTCTTGGCGGAGTCGGCCGGGTCCACGTCCAGGCGGGGGCGGTAGCCGATCTCGCGGAGCAATCGCCATTGGAAGAAGAGGAGGGCGTCATCAACGCGGGCGGGATTGCTGAGGGCGCGCAGCGACGAGGCGAGGGCGTCGAAGAGTGCGGGGTGCGGGTCGTGGTCGAGGATGGCGTGGAAGGCTAGGTCGGCCATGTGCAGGCCGGCGCGGTGGGCGGCGAGGGCGCGTCGCGCGCCCCAGAAGATCTCGCGCAGGTTCCATTCCGTGAGTGCGGCGAGTTCGAGGGCGGGTTTCGAGGTGTAGACGATGTCGCCGAGGGTCAGGGGTTCGAGTCCGCCGCCGAAGTTGGACTTTTCTCGATGGGCGCCCTTGGCGAGTCCGCGGACCAGGCCGTGCTCCCGGCAGAGGAGGGACGCGGTCTGGGAGGTTTCGGAGAACTCCCAGACTCGGAGGACGATGGCGCGGTCGATCACCATGACCCGCAAGGGTAGGGGATCGGCGCACCCGACTCAGGCGGCGAGACGTTTGATCTGGCGGTAGAGGTTTTCCATGAATTCCGTCGAGGCGCCGTCGAGCATGAGGGCGGCACGGATCTGGTCGGGGGTGCGCTGGGCGGGGTCGATTTCCTCGGAGAGGAGGCGTATGCCTGCGGCGTCGGCGACGTAGGCGCGGACGCGATGCTCGGCGGCGCGTTCGAACTCGAGGACCAGGCCGTTGGACTCGAATCGCAGCGCCGGGAGGTTCACGCCGGGGACGGAATCGGCGACGCCGTCGATGAGGTCCTTGTTGGCGTTGGTGAGGATCTGCTCGACGGAGAAGGAATCGTCGAGGACGTGGGTGAACATCTCCTTCGAGGATCGGAAGTCCGCGGCGGCGTTCTTGTAGGCCTTCTGGACTTCCTCGGGCGGGAGGTCGAAGAGACGGCGCGCGATCGCCGCGGCGGCGCCGGTGGGCGCCTGGTCCTCGACGGTCTCAAGTTGGAGGGTCCCGACGAAGTACGCCACGGCGGCGAGGACGGAATCCGGGTCGTTGGGGTTCATGGCGTCGGGGGACGAATGGTGGGCGACGATCGGCTTGGCGAGCGTCGCGGGCAGACGCCACATCTTCGCGAGGGCGGCGATGACGTCGAGGTGGCTGAACTCGAAGTTTGCGAGTTCGGCCTGGTACTGCTTGGCGGGCGTGTCGGCGGGGTTGACGGCGTTGGCGTATTTCGGGCCGAGGAGTTGCGGCATCATGGGGATGCCGGCGTCGAGCATGAGTCCGACGATGAAGGCCTCGCCCGTGATGGTGCGGTTGAAGTACTCGGTGAGGCGGAACGCCGCCCAGGCGCGGAAGAGCGACTGTGTCCAGAGGCGTCTGAAGGAGAAGTCGGAGTGGTCCTTGGCCGCGGCCTGGCTGAGGTGGAAGCCGAGGGCCATGGCCTTGAGCCGATCAAGGCCCAGGAGGATCATGGCACGCTGCAACTGGGTGACCGGCTGCCGCTGGGCGAAGGCGGCGGAGTTGGCCGATCGCAGGAGGCGGCCGGTGAGGGCCTGGTCGGTCTGGACGACTTCGACGAACTGCTTCAGCGTCGAGTTCGGGCTGCCTACGAGTTGGATCACCCTCACGGCGACTTCGGGCAGGGTCGGGACCGACGAATCGCCAAGCCGACGGAGCAGGTTCTGATGCAGATCATCGACCTCGCGGGACGACAGGTCTTTGCGGTTCTTCACTCATCCACCTCATTGTTGGGGCTGCGTGGGGTTGATCGGCGCGATCCCGTGGGTCGGTGAGGACAATCGCGGGGTCGATCGGCCCGCCCCCGTCATGGGTTGCGCGGCCCGTTTTCCCCCCCGAATCGGGAGATTCCGTAACCCCGCTACACTGGTTCTCGGAATGAGCACTGCAAGGAGGCAAAAGGGCAAACCTCGGCCCGAGAACGGGTGTGTTCCGGCTCCGCCCGTGTTTCCCATCACGAGGATCATCGCCCTGATGAACCAGAAGGGCGGCGTGGGCAAGACGACAACGGCGGTGAATCTCGCGGCGGGGATCGCGCGGCGCGGGCGGCCGACGCTGCTCATCGACCTCGACCCGCAGGCGCACAGCACTCTGCACCTCGGGCTGAACCCGGATGAGATTGGGTCGTCCATCTATGACGTGCTGCTCGAACCATCAGGGGCGGCGGGGGCGGTGCGGGCGGGGCGAGAGGGGCTTTCGGTCATTCCGTCGGCGACCGATCTTGCCGCCGCGGAGTCGGAGTTGGCGGATTCGCCGGAGCGCCAAGGTCGGCTGACGCGTGCCCTCGAGCCTCTGCGATCGCGTTTCGAGTTCATCTTGATCGATTGCCCGCCTTCGCTCGGGCTGCTCACGCTTAATGCGCTGGCGGCGGCGCGAGAGGTCGTGGTGCCGATGCAGGCGCACTTCCTCGCGCTCCAGGGGCTTGGGAAACTTCTTGAGACGGTGCATCTCGTTGGGCGGGGGGTGAATCCGCGGCTGCGCGTCTCGGGGGTCGTGCTGTGCATGCACGAGGAGACGACGCGGCACGCGAAGGAGGTCGTCGCGGACATCACGAAGTTCTTCGCGGACTCGGCGGGGCAGGATGTGCCGTGGCGCGGGGCGCGCGTGCATCGCCCGCCGATCCGGCGGAACATCAAACTGGCGGAGTGTCCGTCGTTCGGCCAGACGATCTTCGAGTACGCGGCGGGTTGCCCCGGGGCGACGGATTACGAGATGCTGGCTGATTCGTTCATCGCCGAATGGGATGCGCTGCTGGCGCGTCGGGGGGTTGCGTCGTCGGCGCCGGTTGAGTCGGAGGCGGCGACGGTGGCGGTGGTTCCGCAAGCCGCGGCCGAGGTTGTGCGGTGACCCGCCGTCGCGACCGGATGGTGGGGGCGTTCTGGCTCTATGTCCTTGCGGTTTTTCTGGCGACGCACTGGCCTGACGCGAAGATTCCGATCCCGATCGCCCGGCCGGACATCATCGCGCACATGACGATCTTCGGGCTGTGGACGGCCCTATGCATCGGGTGCGGGTACTTCGGGCGGGTGTGGTCGGTGCGGAACATCGTGATCGCGGGGCTGGTGAGCCTGGCGTACAGCGGGTTTGATGAAGGGACGCAGGCCTTCAGGGCGCTCAACCGCGTGGCGGCGTGGGACGACTTCCTGGCGAACGTGGCGGGGGTGATCGTGGTGGCGGCGGGGGCGCTGGTGGTGGCGCGGGTTCGAGGAGTCAATGCCGGAATTCCCAAAGGCCGTTGAACGCGGGCAATCGCGCCATTCGGCTGCCCCGGTCTCGCCTTCTGAGGCGAGGCCGGGCGAAATGGTGCGGTGCCCCGGTCCCGCCGCGGCGGGGCCGGGTCGCACTTGCAACCCCGCCCGGCCTCGCTGCAAATCCAGCGAGACCGGGGCATCCGAATCATGCGTTTGCCCCGCCGACTTGCCCGGGCCGGGTATGGAAGCAATGATTACCGAGTTCCGAAACGAAAGGGCTCCCGTGCAACGAGCGCAATCGAAGTCAGGCGACAGCATCCGCGAACGACAGTACGCGGAGTTATTCACGGCACCGCGAGACGAGCCTCGTGTGCGGCTGCTCCATCGCTCCGGTCGATTGAGGAGCCTTCCGAGCATCACGACCGATGGAGTCGGTCAGTTCGTGGTAGATTACGCGGATGCCCCCTCTGAAGGAGATTCTGCGTCGCCAGGAGGAGTTGGTCAGACACCATCAGCGGCTGGCCAAGGGCGCGTCTGATGCGATCCGGAGGGAGTACCTGACGGCCCTCCATCAGAAAACCGGGCGGAACATCCTGAGTTACTACTCGGGTTTCCTTTCCAAGCCCGGCCTGCAGGGAACGGAGATCAACGACGAAGATTTGAACGGCTTCATGAATGCCGTTCACGGGCTTGATTGCGCGCTCGGCGTCGATCTGCTGTTGCACACACCCGGGGGCAGCGTCGCCGCGGTTGTTTCGATCGTCCATTATCTGCGTCAGAAGTTCGGCCGGAACCTGCGGGCCGTGGTTCCGCAGATCGCGATGTCGGGGGGGACGGTGATCGCGTGCGCCTGCCGGGAGATCGTCCTTGGGAAGCATTCGCAGCTCGGCCCGGTGGACCCGCAGTTCGGCGAGATCGCGGCGGCGGGTGTTCTGCTCGAGTTCGAGCGGGCATGCCTTGAATGCCGCGAGGATCCTTCGAGGATTCCGGTCTGGCAAGCGATCATCGGCCAATACGGGCCGACGTTTCTGAGCCAATGCGAGAACGCCATTGAGTGGACGGACGCGATCGTTCGGGAGCAACTGACCGATGTCATGTTCTTCGAGAAGACGGGCGGGACCGTCGAGGCGACCAGGATCGCCGCCGAGTTATCCGATTACCGGAAGAACAAGCGGCACGAGCGCCCGTTGCATTTCGAGGATTGCGTCAGGCTCGGCCTCAATGTCATTCCGCTCGAAGGGGATCAGGAGATGCAGGACATGGTTCTGAGCGCGCATCATTGCTACATGCAGGCCATGATGAATACGGGCGCGTTCAAGATCATCGAGAATCACAAGGGCGGCACGATCGTCAAGAGACTCGCCGCCGCTCCGCGATGAGCGAGAGCCGCCACGCGGGCTTGTTGCCTTGTCAATGGGGATGCGCCGGTTACACGCGGACGCCGATTGAGAGTGCCTACATCGACTGACCAACATGTCTTCAGGAACGCGCGTGTCTTCTCGCTGCTGACGCTCATCAGCCGTGTTCTCGGGCTGGCGCGGGATGCGCTTTTGGCGCGGCTGCTCGGCGTGTCCGCGCTGGGCACGGCGTGGAGCATCGCGTTTCAGTTTCCCAACACGTTCCGGCGGCTGTTCGGGGAGGGGGCGTTGTCGGCGGCGTTCATCCCCGAGTATGCGCAGTTGACGAAGCACGACGCCGCCCTCGCGGACCGGTTCGCGTCGCTGGTCTGCGCGGTACTGGCGGCGGCGCTCGGGCTCCTGACGGTGCTCATCGAACTGGGGCTCGCGGCGGCGCTGCTGACGGTTTCCATCTCCGACACGGGTCGGCGGGCGATTCAGTTTCTGATGCTGATGCTGCCCTTCATGCCGATGGTGTGCCTGACGGCGATCCTGGGGGGGATGCTTCAGACGCGCGGCCGGTTCGCCGCGCAGGCCGGGGCGCCGATCATCCTGAATCTCTGCATGATCGCGGCGGCGCTTCTCGGGTCGCGGGCTCTGGGGCTGTCGCCCGAGCGGGCGGCGATGTGCGTCGCCTTGAGCGTTACGGTGGCGGGGGTTCTTCAGTCGGCGTGGTGTCTCCGCGACCTGCGCGGCATGGTGCGCTGGACGCGGGTGTTCGACGGCGCGATCGTGCCGGCGCGGCGGATGCTCGGGCGGATGGCTCCGATCGCGCTGGGGCTGGGGGCGGTGCAGGTGTCCACGTTCATCGAGTCATGGGTGATCCTCGCGTGGCCCATTTACCAGGGGCCGACGTTTTTCGGCGCGGCATATCCGCTCGACGAGGCCGCCGGGGCCGCGCTGACCAATGCGCAGCGCCTGTACCAGTTTCCGCTTGGCGTATTCGGGATCGCGCTGGCGACGGCGGCGTTCCCGGCATTGGCTCGACTGGCGGACGAGCCCCGGGCCTTTGCGGAGACGCTTCGGCGTTCGATCCGGCTGGCGGCGTTCATCGGGCTGCCCGCGACGGCGGGGCTGATCTGGGTGGCGCGCGACCTCTCAGCGGTGGTGTACCAGGGTGGGGCAGTGTCGCCCGAAGGCGGGGCGCGCATCGCGCGGTGTCTCGGGATGTATGCGCTCCTTGTGGGCACGTACTCCATCACGCACGTTCTGACGCGCGCCTTCTATGCCGTGGGAGACACGCGGCTCCCGACGCGCGTCTCCATCTTCACCGTCGTCCTCAGTCTTGGGCTGAGCGTGGGGTTGATGTGGCCGATGCAGGAGTCGGGGTTGGCGCTCGGGTCGTCGGTCGCGGCGGCCTTGCAACTTGGTGTTCTTGCGGCGGCGGGGCATCGCAGGCTGACGCCCGGGATCGCGCTTTTCGACGGGGCGACGATGGCGTCGCTTGCGCGATCGGCCTGTGCCTCGGCGGTGATGGTGGGGTTGCTGTGGGCCCTTTCGATGCTGAAGTCCGCGACGCCCGAAGTCTCCTATGGCCGGCATGCGATGTGGCTCGGTATTGACTGCGTGGCCGGCGCGGCGGGATTCGGCGGAATCGCGGTGTTCCTGTGCCGCCAGGAGATCGGGTGGGTGCTCGGGCGGCCTCGGAAGGGGTCGGATTCCGGGATTCAGGCGGCCGGGGATTGACCGGCCTGCCGATCCGGACGATCTAAGGCGTTGCGGGCGCTGGTTTTCCGCGTCCGGAGGTCCGAGAATACGATTCCCCTGCCGGCCGATCGCCGGCCCAAAGAACGAGGCCCACCATGCTGCACGCCGGTCAAGCCCGTATCCGTTCGTTCCGAGTGGTGCCCGACCTTCCGCCTTCGCTCCGACCTCTGCTTGAGATCGCGCACAACCTCTGGTGGACGTGGCACCCCGAAGCCGTGGAACTCTTCAAGCGGCTCGACCGCGACCTGTGGCAGGAGACGTATCACAACCCCGTGAAGATGCTGGGGCTTGTTCGGCAGAGTGTGCTCGACCGGGCGGCGGACGACCAGTCGTACCTGCACATGCTGAACCACGTTCACGCGCGGTTCAAGGCGCACCTTTCGCGGAACTCGTGGTTCCAGAGGCAGTACGCGCAGTTTCTCGAAACGTCGGCGACGCCGGAGCAGGTCGGCCAGCCGCTGCGCATCGCGTACTTCTCCGCGGAGTTCGGGCTGACGGAGTGCTTCCAGATCTATTCGGGCGGCCTGGGGCTGCTCGCGGGGGACCACCTCAAGTCGGCGTCGGAACTTGGAACGCCTCTCTGCGGCGTGGGGCTGCTGTACCGGTGCGGGTATTTCCATCAATACCTGAACGCCGACGGATGGCAGCAGGAGACGTATCCCGACATCGACTTCCCCAACCAGCCGATCCACCGGCTGATCGATCCGGAGACGGGGGAGCAATACCGGGTGGCCGTCGAGTTGCCCGGGCGGAGCGTTACGATCGGGGTCTGGCGGT
Organism: uncultured Phycisphaeraceae bacterium; assembly: GCA_964490785.1. Taxonomy (GTDB): domain Bacteria; phylum Planctomycetota; class Phycisphaerae; order Phycisphaerales; family UBA1924; genus JAEUIV01. The sequence goes on along the minus strand of CAZBDZ010000009.1, from coordinate 66,171 downwards.
GCCATGTCGGGCGCATCCCGCTGTATCTGCTCGACACGAACTTCCCCGAGAACCGGCGCGAGGACCGCGACATCACGCGGAATCTCTACGGCGGGGATATCGACACGCGGATCCAGCAGGAGATCGTCCTCGGGATCGGCGGCGTGCGGGCGCTGAAGAAGATCGGCGAGACGCCCACGGTGTTCCACATCAACGAGGGGCACGCCGCGTTCCTCGCGCTGGAGCGCGTCAGCAACCTGCGTGAGCGGTACAACGTTTCTTTCGACGAGGCGAACCGGGCGACGGCGGCGGGGAACATCTTCACGACGCACACGCCGGTGCCTGCGGGGATCGACCGCTTCGCGCCCGAACTCATCGAACGGTATTTCTCGCCCTACCTCCACCGGCTGGGCCTTGATGCGGAGGGGCTGCTGGCGCTGGGGCGCGGCAATGTCTTCGACCGCGGCGAGTGGTTCTCGATGGCGGTGCTCGCGTTGCGGACGAGCAACTACTGCAACGGCGTGAGCCGGCTGCACGGGCAGGTGAGCCGATCGATGTGGTCGAACATCTGGCCCGGGGTGCCCGAGCCGGAGGTTCCGATCGGGCATGTCACCAACGGCGTGCATGCGCGGTCGTGGCTGGCGCCGAACCTGATGAAGTTGTTCGATCGGTATCTCGGGCCGGATTGGCAACTTGATCCGACGGACTTCGAGACGTGGAACGCGATCGACGAGGTGCCGGACGAGGAGTTGTGGCGGACGCACTGCCGGCAGCGGGAGAAGTTGATCACGTGGTGCCGGAAGCGGATCCGGAAGCAGATGCGCGCGCGTGGGCTGGGGCACGACGAGGTGGAGAAGGCCGCCGCCGCCCTGGACCCGGACATTTTCACGATTGGGTTTGCGAGGCGGTTCGCGACGTATAAGCGTGGGACGCTGCTGATGCACGATCCCGAGCGGCTGCGGGCGTTGTTCAACAACAAGGAGCGGCCGCTCCAACTCCTCATCGCCGGCAAGTCGCACCCGGCCGACGGGCCGGGGAAGGACCTCATCCGGCAACTGGTCAAGTTCGCGTCGGAGAGCGACCACCTGAACCGGATCGTGTTCCTGGAGGACTACGACATCGAGGTGGCGCGCCGGCTGGTGCAGGGGTGCGACATCTGGCTGAACACGCCGAGGCGGGGGATGGAGGCGTCGGGGACGAGCGGGATGAAGGCGGCGATGAACGGGGTGATCAACGTGTCCATCCTCGACGGGTGGTACGACGAAGGGCACGACCCCAACATCGGATTCTCCATCGGCAAGGGCGAGGCGTACGACGACCCCGCGCTGCAGGATGCGGTCGAATCGCGCGCGCTGTACGACCTGCTGGAGCGGCAGATTCTGCCCGAGTTCTATCACCGGGACGAGAGCAGCCTGCCGAGGAAGTGGATCCAGCGGATGAAGGGCTCGATCCGCGCGTACACCCCGCGGTTCTCGACGAACCGGATGGTCGCGGACTATACGGAGCAGTTCTATCTCCTGGCGCACGGCATCGAGCGCACGCTGTCGGCCAAGGACCTCGCGGGGGCGAGGGGTCTGGCGGCGCAGATCAACCGTCTGCGGCAGCACTGGGGCGAGGTGGCGATCCGCAAGGTCGAGAGCAATGTTACAACGTCGATCCCGGTGCGCACGCCGGTGCGGGTGCGGGCCCTGGTGTCGCTCGGCGGGCTGCAGCCTGGCGATGTGCGGGTGCAGTTGTACCACGGCGAGGTGACGAGCCTCGGCGACATGCTCGCGGGGGCGTGCGTCGAGTTGCACCCGCTGGCGGAGCACGCGGGGGACGGGACCCATACGTTCGAGGGCGAGTTCGCGGCGGCGGGATCGGGGCGTCGCGGGTTCACCGTGCGCGTCGTGCCGCGGGACGAGCGGCTGGTGGGGACGCTGGTGCCGGGGCTGATCACCTGGTACCAGCAGGACGACTCCGGCGCGAAGTTCGAGGGCGGGGACGCGTCGAAGTACGAAGCGACGCGGCAGAGCGGGGTGATGGCGGTGCATTGAAGCGCCGCCAATGCTCACGCGAGCGCGACGTTGGGGGCCTTGCAAGCCGCTGCCAGATATCTGTCCAACGTGCATAGCGGCAGCTCAATTCGGCGCGCCAGTTCGAGGTAGGACGCATCGTAAGCCGTCAGGCCGGTTTGCAGGGCCAGCGCATGGATCGTTGTCAACGCTCGCGTCGGACTCACGCCTTCGACTCCGATCGGCAGTGCGAGAATCGCCCGCAGCAAGTCCTCAGCGTGCGGGCGCTCGATGACGCTTTGGCGAACCGCGATCCGAACGCCGTTCGCGACCTCGAGAGGCCAGACGGCAGGCACAAGAGCGCCGTGGCGCGCGACCTCCGACATGACCTGGTCGGCGCGGCCGGTTGCATCGGTCTTGAAGGACCACGCAAGGACGACCGACGCGTCGAGCACGCAGCGGCTCAAAACCGGTGCCCCTCATGTCTCCACGCGATGACCTCGTCCGTCGTCACCGTATGGTTCGGCGTGATGCCGCTTACGAGTCGCATCGCGGCCTCGACCTGCGCGGGATCGGCCGTCCGAACCCCATTGCGCCCGTCCACCGTGGTCAACGTTACAACCGGCTCGCCGTTCTGCGTCAGCGTCAACGGCTCGCCTTTGCGCAGACGCTCGAGCAGGTCCCGCCAATCACCACCAAGGATGGATGCATTGATCGTCGCCATGCCCGGATCATAGGCGCCCACCTCCATCCCCTCTTTGTTCCGCGCCTCGGCATCGCGTAATGTTCCGCGTTTCCCGGACGAAAGGGCACACATGATGCGACGGCTTTTCATATCACTCTTCGCGCTCGCGTCCCTGGTTGTTCCGGCTCGCGGGGAGACGCCGGCGTTCCGGGTGTGGTTTGACGGCGGGGTGCGCGCGGAGGCGGCGCGGGGGCGGCTGTGCGTGTTTCTGATCCGCGAGGGGGCGCGGGTGCCGCCTCGGGCCGAGCCGGGGGACGGGCCTTTTTACGAGGACCCGCAGCCGATCTTCGGCGTGGATGTGGCGAGCCTGCCTCCCGGCGCGACGATGGACGTGGGGCGCGGCGTGGCGGGGTTTCCGTGCGCGGTGGATGATCTGCCGGCGGGGTCCTATCGCGCTCAGGCGGTGCTTGACGTGAACCCGCTGAACTCCGACTGGCGGCGCGAGCCGGGGAATCTCTTTTCGGAGGTTGTGTCCGTCACGAAGAGAGCGGACGAGGCGTTCACGGTGGACCTGCCCTTGACGGAGGTGGTCGAGGCGGAGCCCCCGGCCGCGTTGCCGGGGGGGGTGTGGTTCGAGGTTCGCTCCGCCTTGCTCTCGGACTTCCGCAAGGAGGACGTGATGCTCCGCGCAGGGGTGATTCGGCCGGAGGGCTTCGACCCGGCGAAGACTTACGGCGCGGTCTACGTCGTCCCGGGGTTCGGCGGCGACCATCGCTTTGCGAACGCGATCGTCCGCATGGGGGCGTTCAGCCCCTATGGCGGGGAACTGCGCAAGCACGCGTTCATCATCGTTCTCGACCCGGAATCGCCCAACGGGCACACGCTGTTTGCCGACTCGGAGAACAACGGCCCATGCGGGCGGGCGCTGGTGAGCGAACTCATCCCGGCGCTCGAAGAGAAGTTCCCGATCGACGCGCGGCCGGGGGCGCGCGTCATCACGGGGCACTCGTCCGGCGGATGGGCGAGCATCTGGCTGGCGATCACCTATCCGGAGACGTTCGGGCACTGCTTCGCGGGCTCGCCGGACCCCGTGGACTTTCGCGCGTTCCAGAAGGTGAACATCTACGAACAGGACAGTTTCTATGTGGACGCGGCGGGCAAGGAGATCGCCAGCAACGAACAGGGCGGCGTGGCCCTGATGACCATCCGGCAGGAGAACGCGTGGGAGGACGCGCGGGGGCCGTTCAATACGAGCGGGCAGCAGTGGGATTCATGGTGGGCGGTGTTCGGCCCGCGCGGCGAGCGCGGGCCGCGCGGCCTCTTTGATGAGAAGACCGGCGCGATCGACAAGGACGCGCTCGACGCCTTCCGGCGCTACGACATCTCCGACCTCGTGGCGAGGAACCCCGACCGGCTTGGGCCGATCTTCCGTGATCGGGTGCGCATCATCGTGGGGGGGATTGACGAGTGGAATCTCAACGCGGCGGTGGAGTTGCTGAGGGGTCGGCTGGAGTCGCTCGGCTACGCGATGAACGGAAAGGCGGGCGCGGGCCGGATCACGGTCGTGCCGAACACGAACCACGGGACGGTGATGATGACGCCGGAGTATCGGGCAATGGGAGCGGAGATGGCGGAGGCGATGGGGAGGGGGGAGGAAAAGCGGAAAACGGAAAGCGGAAAGCGGAAATGAGGAGGGGGGCGAACAGTGGACAGTGGACAGTGGACAGGGGACATTGGACATGAAGGCGGCACCCTGTGCCTTTCTTCTACTGTCCACTGTCCATTGTCCACTGTTCACGGCCCCTTCCGCTCCTTCTTTCGGCCTTGCTCGCCGGTGCTCGCGGGTCGCTACGCTTTCGCGGCTCATGGCCAGCACTTCCACCGCCGCCGAGGTTACGCCTTTGGATGCGATCGCCGATCCGCGCGAGCGCGAGGCGGTGGCGCGGATGCGTCGGGTGAATCCGCGGGCGGACCCGCTGCGGCTGGTGCCGGGGGTTGCGCCGAGTCGCGTGCCGAGGCATGTGGCCATCATCATGGACGGGAACGGCCGGTGGGCGTCGGCGCGCGGGTTTCCGCGCGTGTTCGGGCACCGGAACGGTGCGGCGGCGGTGCGGCGGACGATCGACGAGGCGGGCCGACTGGGGATCGAGTTCATCACGCTTTTCTCCTTCTCCAGCGAAAACTGGAAGCGGCCCTCCGACGAGGTGGGCGAACTCATGCGGCTGTATTTCACCTACATGAGCGGCGAGCGCGAGCACCTGGTCAGTGAGAACATCCGCCTTGTGCAGATCGGCCGGCGGGAGGGGCTACCCCCGGAGGCCCTGGCCGCGCTCGACGAGACGATCCGGGCGACCTCGCGCTGCACGGGGGCGACCCTGTGCCTCGCGGTGAACTATGGGTCGCGGGGCGAGATCATCGACGCGGTGCGCTCGATCGCCCGCGACGCGCGCGACGGTCGGCTGGACCCGGAGTCCATCGACGAGGCGACGCTTTCGTCCCGGCTGAACACGGCCGGGCTGCCGGACCCCGACCTCTTGATCCGCACGGCGGGGGAGATGCGCGTGTCGAACTTTCTTTTGTGGCAGATCAGTTACGCGGAACTGTGGGTCACGCCGACCTACTGGCCCGACTTCGGCGCGGAGCATCTGCGCGAGGCCGTGCGCGCGTATGCTGGGCGCGACCGCCGGTTCGGTGGGCTGACAGGTGGCGGGGGGGAAAAGCGGAAAGCGGAAAGTTGAAATCGGAAGACCGAAGATTCGCCGTGGCGGGCGGGCGGGGATGCAGGGCAGTGGAAAGTGAATAGGAAGGCGGTTCCTTGCTCTCTTTGTCCACTGTCCACTTCCCCCTCCCATCCTTCCGCTCGCTACAGTGTCCGTGTGTCCGACCTTCCGCTCAAACTTGAAGCCGCCCGCTCGGCGGTGTTTCATGCGTGCATTGTGTGCCGGGAGGTTCAGCGGGACCTGCCGGCCTTGCGAACGCTGACCAAGGACGACAGGAGCCCCGTCACCGTCGCCGACTTCGCCTCGCAGGCGGTCATCGCGCGGACGCTCGCGGAGTCTCTGCCGAGCGTCCGACTTGTCGCCGAGGAAAACGCCGCGGCCTTGCGCCTGCACCTCGCCGAGGGTCGTCGGGACGTTGCCGACGCCGTGCTGTTCGAGGTCCGCAAGGTCTGGCCCGGCGCGACCATGGACGACGTCCTCGCCGCGATCGACGTCGGCGCGGGCGATCCCCCCCCGGAAGGGGACTCGACCCACGGGTTCTGGACGCTCGATCCCATCGATGGGACCAAGGGCTTCCTTCGGGGCGAGCAGTACGCCATCTCGCTCGCGTGGATCGAGAACGGTTCGCCCGTCCTCGGCGTGCTGGGTTGCCCCAACCTCTCAAAGGATTTCAATCGTCCGCTGGACGAGCCCGATCCGCACGGGACGATCTACTACGCCGTCGCCGCTGAGGGACTCTGCGAGGTCTCGGCGGACCGTGCGAACGACGAACCCCTGCGCATCCGCCGGGCCGAGCCCGCCGAGGGCGAGCCGGTGCGCCTGTGCGAGAGCGTCGAGAGCGGGCACACGAGCCACGACGCCGCCGAACTCATCATGGAGCGCGTCGGCGAACTCGCGGAGCCGCTGCGCCTCGACGGCCAGGGCAAGTACGCGATCGTCGCTCGCGGGCAGGCCGATGTCTACCTGCGCCTGCCGAAGAAGAGCGGCTACATCGAGCGCATCTGGGACCACGCCGCGGGCGCCCTCGTCGCCATCGAAGCCGGCTGCGGCGTGACCGACATCCACGGGCGCGAACTCGACTTCAGCAAGGGCAAAGGGCTGGAAGCGAACAAGGGCATCGTGGTGGCGACCCCCGCGCTGCACGGACGAGTGCTGGCGGCGATGCGGGCCGTGGGAATGGCGTGACACCGGAATGGTGTAAGATGCGGTCAGTCTTGGAGCCCCACACAATGCTCACCAAGCACCTCATCCGTCAAGGAGACTCGCGCGACCTCTCGTTCATCCCGTCTGAGAGCATTCATTTGATTGTGACGTCTCCGCCGTATGGCGCCCTCGTTCGCTATTCGGACAGTCCCCGACAACTCGGCAATATCCAGTCTTACGAGTTGTTCCTGGATGAGTTGGATCGCGTGTGGGGTGAATGCTTCCGGGTTCTCGTCCCCGGCGGGCGCGTCGCTTGCGTTGTCGGCGATATCTGTATCTCGCGAAAGCAGGCAGGCCGGCATCATGTCCTGCCGTTGTCGGCGGATATTCAGGTTCGCTGCCGGAGAATCGGATTCGACAACCTGACTCCGATCCGCTGGCTGAAGGTCTCGAACATTCGGCTTGAGGCATCGTCGTCGCGCCGGTTCCTCGGGAAACCGAACTTGCCGAATGGTGTTGTGAAAAGCGATATCGAGCATGTGCTGTTTCTCCGCAAGCCGGGCGGCTACCGAACGCCCACGCCGACCCAGGAGAAACTGAGCCGCATCTCCACGGACGATTACGCTCGATGGTTCACCCCCATCTGGGGCGACGTGACCGGGCAACTGCGACGGGACCATCCCGCGCCCTATCCCATCGAAATCCCGCGGCGTCTTGTTCGGATGTTCAGCTTCACCGGCGACACCGTCCTCGACCCGTTTGCCGGCACCGGAACCACGACCGTCGCCGCAATCGAGAGCGGTCGCCACTCGATCGCTGTTGAACTTGAATCGAGATATGTAGACCTGATCCGCAAGCGGCTCGCCCAGACGTCTTTGCGTGCCAGTGTCGAATTCGAGACGCACGGGAGCCCGAAGCCGGCCGCGGTCGCGAGGAGCGCGTGAGTGGAATACCGACTTCTCGATGCTTTCCGTTCCCTCTTTGATGGACGGCGATACAACCATCGGCGGTCGACACTGGGCGACTATGTCGCCTCGCACTTTTTCGGGGATATCCTCGCATTGGATCGATCCCGCCGATTCGCGGACCGCGTCAATGCCGGCATCGTCGCGGTCAACGCCGCAAATGTGACCGTCGGGCGCCGCCGGAGGCGCGGCGACGGGACCCTCGGTGAGGCGGTCCCGGGAATCGACGTGGTTGTGGTCCCCGATTCCCTGGTTCCCCGCGGGCGGCTTGCCACCATTGAAATCGGCGTGGAAGTCAAGGTGCTGGCCAAGGCGATGATCAAGCAGGTCGACAGAGTGATCAGCGATCTCAAGCGTCAAGCCGAGCATTTTCGTGCGAGGACGACGAAGCCGATCTGCATTGGGATTGTAGGAATCAATCACGCCGCCTCCTACGTCTCATTCGAGGGGAAGCGAAAGTTCGCCACGGACGGGCGCCGACATAGGCATCCCGCGCAAGAAGCGAACGAGGCTGCGCGACGCCTGGACAAGGAGGCGTCATCCGCCTTTGATGAACTCCTGTTGCCCAGGTTCGCCGCGACGAACACGCCTCCACACGGTTTCGCGTGGGTGAATGAACGAGAAACTCGCGCGGAGTACGGTGCGGCCCTTGCCCGAGTTGCACGCGAGTACGAGTCCCGATTCTGATCGCGCCGGCAGCGGTTGCTTTCGCCGATAATCCTCCCATGTCCTTCCACGCCTGGCTCACCGCCGGAACTCTGCTTGTCATGCTCGGGGCCCTCGCCTCGGGGCGGCTGGCGGCGGATGTCGCGTTGCTCGGTGCGGTGGGGGTGCTGTTGGTGTGCGGCGTGATCGCGCCCGCCGACGCCGTCGCGGGGTTCGCCAACCCGGGGGTGGCGACCATCGCCCTTCTCTATGTCGTCGCCGTGGGCCTGAAGGAGACGGGGGCGATGTCGATCGTCAGCGCCCGCCTCCTCGGAAGGCCGCGAAGCGCCCTCGTCGCCCAGGCGCGGCTCATCGGGTCCGTCGCCCCCATCTCGGCCTTCACGAACAACACCACGCTCGTCGCCGCATTCCTGCCCGTGCTTCACGGCGTGGCGAAGCGGGCGCGCATCTCGGCGTCGCTCCTGTTCATGCCCCTCTCCTTCGCTGCGATCCTCGGCGGGGTCTGCACCCTCATCGGCACCAGCACCAACCTCACCGTCGCCGCCATCATCCAGCAGCACAACCGCCAGAATCCCGGCACGATCGTCCCTGAAATGGAGATGTTCACTCTCACTCCCGTTGGCCTCTGCGTCGCGGTCGCGGGGGCGGCGTACATGCTCCTCCTCGGCCGCACGCTGCTCCCCAAGCGCGCCGAAGCCTTCGACGCCGGCCCCGATGCGCGCCGCTATATGACCGCCATGCGTGTCGAAGCCGGCTCCCCGCTCGTCGGGCAGACCGTCGAAGGCGCCGGGCTTCGCCACCTTCCCAACCTCTTCCTCAGCCGCATCGACCGCGCGTCCGAAACCATCACCGCCGTCGGTCCGGAGGAACGCCTGCAGGCGGGCGACGCCCTCGTCTTCGTCGGCGTGCTGGAGTCCGTCGTGGACCTGCAGAAGATCCGGGGCCTCGTCCCCGCGACCGACGAGGGCCAGCCCGGGGCGGATCGTCCGACGATGACGCTCGCCGAGGCCGTGGTCTCCCCCATGTCGCCGCTCATCGGCCAGACGATCCGCGACGCCGGCATCCGCACGCGCTACGGCGCGGTCGTTGTCGCCGTGCATCGCCACGGGCACCGCCTCGCGGGGAAGATCGGCGACATCGTGATCGAGCCGGGCGATACGCTCCTCCTCGAAACCGGCCCCGGCTTTGCGCGTCGGCACCGCGACTCCACCGCCTTTCATCTCGTGAGCGAACTGGACGACGCCGCGCCGCCCCGCCACGAGCGGGCGACCTTCGCTCTCGCCGTTCTCGCGGGCGTTGTTCTCTTGCTCAGCACCGAGATCGTCGATCCCCTCACGGGCGCGCTCGTCGGTGCGGGGCTGATGCTCGCGGGGCGCTGCTGCACCGCCGCCCAGGCACGACGAGGGGTGGACTGGTCCGTCCTCCTGGTCATCGGCGCGTCCGTCGCACTCGGCCGCGCGATGGACAAGACAGGCCTCGCCGAGACTCTCGCCGCCCAGGTCGTCGCCTCGCGCGACTCGCTCGGGCCGATCGGCGTGATGTCGGCGGTCTACGGCCTGACGCTCGCGTTCACCATGCTGATGAGCAATACCGCCGCCGCCGCGCTCATGTTTCCCGTCGCCATCCGCATCGCGGGCGACGCAGGGCTCCCGCCGATGGCCCTGATCGTTTGCCTCACAATTGCCGCCTCCGCCGAGTTCATCACCCCATTGGGCTACCAGACCAACCTCATGGTCGCCGGCCCGGGCGGATACCGCTGGAGCGACTTCATCCGCTTCGGTGGGCCGCTCACGCTCCTCGTCGGGGCCGTCTGCGTATCGGCCTCGGCTTTGTGGTTCGGCGTGCCCCTCACCTGAAATGCACCGATATTCAGCCGATTTCCGCCCATCCGCGCCCCACCTCCGGCGGGATTGCGCCCCGGTCGTGCCTTTCCGCAGGCATGCCCTGTTTAGGTTACTCGCATCGGCGAAACGCCTTGTGCGACCGCTTCCCGCAGCCTTTGCGCCCCGAATCTTTCAAGGGGACCGAACGCGCATCGTCGATTCAGTGTATATTCAAAGTGATCTCTCTCTCCTCCAGCGGGGCGCCGTTGAAATAATGGCGCCCTGCTTGTTTAACAACGCGGAGCGGCCCCATTGAGCGACAGCGGCGAGTGCATCCTGGTCACGGGAGCGGCGGGATTCATCGGGTCGCACGTCGCCGAGGCCCTGCTCCGCGAGGGCGCGCGCGTCGTCGGGCTTGACAACTTCGATCCTTTCTACGACCCGACGCTGAAGCGCGCCAACATCGCCTCGATCATGCGCGCCGCCGAATCGGCTCGCGCCTCGTTCTCGCTCGTCGAGGAAGACATCCGCGACGCCGACGCGATGAACGCCCTCTTCGAGCGCGAGCACTTCGCCGGCGTGATCCACCTCGCCGCCCGGGCCGGCGTCCGCCCCAGCATCGCCCAGCCCGTTCTCTACGCCGATGTCAACGTCCGCGGCACGACCATCCTCCTCGACGCCGCCCGACGTGCCGGTTGCAACCGATTCGTCTGCGCCTCCTCCTCCTCCGTCTACGGCAATAACTCCAAGGTCCCCTTCGCCGAGACCGATCCCGTGGACCAGCCCATCAGCCCCTACGCCGCCACCAAGAAAGCCTGCGAACTCATCGGGCACACCTACCACCACGTCCACGGCATGCGCGTCGCGATGCTGCGCTTTTTCACCGTCTTCGGCCCGCGCCAACGCCCCGACCTCGCCATCTCAACCTTCATGGCCCGAATCGCCCGCGGCGAACCTATCCCCGTCTTCGGCGACGGCGCCACCAGCCGCGACTACACCTTCATCGACGACATCGTCGCGGGCGTCCTCGCCGCCCATGCTCGGATTCCCGCGCACGGCTACCGCATCTGGAACCTCGGCGGGCACAGACCCGTTTCGCTCAACGACATGATCGCCGCCATCGAGCGCGTCGTCGATTGCCGGGCCGTCATCGAACGGAAACCGATCCCCCCGGGCGATGTTGAGCGCACCTACGCCGACCTCGCCCGCAGCGAGCACGAACTCGGCTTCAGGCCTGCCACGTCATTTGACGACGGCCTCGCCCGCCAATGGGCCTGGATGCAGCGCGCGACTCTCCGATGACCGCCGGGCTGCTTCGCGCGCGCTTACTGCCGAAGCAGCGGCGCGACTCGATCCCTCATGTATACGCCGTACTCGCGCGCCATCGACTCGGAGGCGATGTGATCCCAGAACACAAGCCCGTCGCCGCCTTCTTCGATGGGCAGGCGCAGCATCCGCTCGAGATCGCGCTGATCGAGAAACTGCCCGTCAAACACCTTGTTGATCTCGTGATACCGCACCCAGACCATGGGCAAGACCGGCTTCCTGCTCTCGGCCAGCCGCCGATGGAGCGCGAGAAGGTTCCGGCAGTGTTCCTCGTATTCCCCCGGCGGGGCGAAGCCCTCCTCGTGCCGGCCGCCCTCCGCCGACTTGTACACGACGTAGCACACCGGGTACATCGCCGTAACCTCGTTCCACAGCCACGCCAGCCGACCCGTCTCCGCGCCCCACTCGGGATAAGGCCAGGAATAGAACCCCCATTTCGCCCGCGGGCGGAGCGATTTGCACTCCCGAATCGTCGCCAGGATCAATCGGCGGGCGGCGCTCTCGTAGTTCGCCTTCGCCAAGCGCTCGACCTCGTACCGCGATCGGGTCGGGTGATTCCTCGCCGCCAGCGTGATCGACTGACGCTTGTATTCCTCCGCGGCGGGCTCCCACAGCGGCCCCCACGCTTCAAGATCAATGATCGCGCAGCCGGACCAGTTCGGGTTGGGAATCTCACGGACCACGTCGCGCCGGACCTTGGCGATGTGCGCATTCAGGTCCGCCTCCTGCGGCACGCCGCCATGCTCCATCTTCCCCTTCCAATACCGGGGGATGATGCCGAACTCCTGCTCATAGAAAATCACGGCATCATCCGCGATTCCGGTTCCCGCGAGATCGACGGCCTTGGAATGCGAGCCGGTGACGCACCAGTGGCGACTCGAACGCTTCTCCCCCCCTCCACGAACATCACCCGCGACGCACAGGATCGCCCCGACGGCCAGTGCCGCGCAGATCGACGCGCCAACAATGAACACCTGCCGCATGCGGATAGTCTAGGGGCGTGCCGATCAAACACGAAGCCGCCGACACCGCGAACACCGCGACCGCCCCCGCCGGCCCGCACCGCGCCGGGCGCGCGCTCATGACCGGGGCCGGCATTCTGCCTTGGTCCCTCGTCGGCCTCCTCCTCTGGACCAACCGCCCTTACGCGCTTGACCTCGCCTCCCACTTCCTGCCCCATGCAGGCTTCGCCTGTCTCCTCCTCGGCCTTGTTCTCCTGGCGACCCGGCAACGACGGATTGCCGTGAGCATCCTGCTCGCCGCCGCCTCAACCCTGCTGCTCTCCCGCGCTTCCGTAAGCGCCCCCCTGGGGGGCGGGGGTGGTACGGGACGCGTCATCCGCATCGTTGAGTTCAACGCCCGCGAGGAGTTCTCGCGCCACGACAACGACGCCTTCACATGGATCCGCGACCAGAAGGCCGACGTCATCGTCCTGATCGAGCCGCCCTGGGGCGTGCTCGATGACTACCCCTGGCTCAAACGCGACTACCCCTACTTCATCGAGCCGACCGAGGGCCTGATGTGGTCGATCATGCTCCTCAGCCGGTTCCCCGCCGAGGTCCACCCGCTCGCCGAATACTCGGAGGAAACGAAGTTCAGTTTCGCCGCCCGGCGCAGCATGCTTGTCGCCCCCGAAGGCGGCTCGCAGTTCCTCCTCTCAGCGATTCACCCTCCATCGCCGCGATCGCGCGAGACGTGGGCACGCTCCCTCGAGTCCGCCGGTCTGGCCGCGAGGCTCCTGCGCGATTGGCACGCTCAAACGCGAATCCCGATCCTCATCGCCGGCGACTTCAACTCGACCCCCACGGGCAGGCTCCACCGTCGGTTCGCCCGCGACAGCGGCCTGACGGCGTGGACCCCCTTGGCGACCGGCGGCACCTGGCCTTCGATCATGCCCCCTTGGCTTTCGCTGCCGATCGACAAGGTGTGGACCTCGGAGCCGCTCCGAGTCCTTTCGATCCGCGTCGGCCCGCGATTCAGGTCCGACCACCGCCCCTTTGTTGCCGAGATCGAAATACCATCTTCCGGACCCGAGCAAGCCCCAAACAACGCGCGATCCGGCGAACCGAGTGAGCCGTTGGCCCGATAGATTCAGTCCGGCGGTGGCGCGCAGGCAGTCGCGTCGCCCGGACCTGTAGGTGCAGGAGTGCATTAGACCGTGCTTGAAGGGCTGAGCCCGCAAACCCTCATTGGTGCAGTCGTCGTCGGCCTGGCCGGGCTGGCGTTGGTGGTCTTCCGGTTCAAGGCGGCGATCTTCGTCTTCGGCGCGATGCTCATGGCGTCGGCGCTCGGCGCGCCCACCGACTGGTTGGGCCGCCCTGTCCAGACCTGGCTCATCCCCATCCAAGCGCGGCGATCCGAGATCTACGCCGCATGCGGAGCGCTGCTCCTCGCGGGGGTCGTCTTTCATCTTTCCCAGGTTCGGATGTCGCGAGTCGGCATGCAGGGCATCCTCCTCGTCGCCATCGGGTTCTACGGCGCCTTTGTCCGAGCCACGGGCGGCGAGTTGACCTCGGCGGCCGAGTCCGCGGCGTTTGCGTTCCTGACGCTGGTTCCCGCGGTCATCATTCTTCCGTCAATCATCCACGACCGAGAGGACGCCATGAAGATCCTCCGCGTGGTCGGCGTGGTCTCGATCCTCTGGATCGCCGCCTGTGTTGTTCAGTTCGTCATCCGCCGGAAGGTCCTGACCCTCGGCGGCGGATACACGCGATTCAACGGCATGCTGTCGAACCCCCAGCACGCCGCCGTGCTCCTCGCTTTCTTCCTCACGACCACCGCGTTCCTGATGGTCAACGACCTCAAGGCGCGCTACCGCCCGATCTGGGCCGCCGTCTCGGCGATGAACCTCGCCCTCCTGTTCTGGACCGCGTCGCGAACCGGCGTCGGGATGGCGATCATCGGACTCACGGCGGTCTTCTATTCCCGCCTCGGGCGGTCGATCCTGTTGCTTCCCATCGCGGGACTTGTCCTTGCCGGCGCTCTGTCCATCCTCAAATCGACAGGAACGCTGCAACTCGAGCGACTGACCTCGACCGACGACACGCGGTCTCGCGCGTGGCAGGGGCTTTGGCAGGAGTTTCTCGAGTTTCCGCTCTTCGGTAAGGCCTCCATCGCCGAACGGGCGACCTATTCCGAGAACAGCATCCTCATCGCCCTCGCCGGCTTCGGCATCTTCATGGGCGTGCTCGTCGGGATACTCCTCCTCGTCTCGATCTACAAGTCGTACACCGTCTTCCGCGCCCGCTTCGCCCTCAAGGACCCCACCGACAAGCGCCTCGCGGACCTCGCTGTCGGGCTCAACGGCATGTACATCGCGGGCGCCATGTTCGAGGGGTACATGCTGTCGCGCGTCAGTTCGCCCGTCTCATTCCTCCTGATCGCCGCCGCCTTGGGGGCGTGGACCGAGCACGTCGCCCGGGACAACACTCATGCCGATGCCCCCCAGGCACCCGCGACTCCGGAAGATGCCGACGACTCCGACTGGTCCGACGCCGGCGACTTCTCCGATTACGGCGAAGAACCCAGGACCTGATTCGCTTTCCGGCAGTCGTCCGCGCTCCGAAGGAGCCGCCACTGACGAGTCAGCGAGGAAGCGGCGGCTGCCTCGCCATGATTCCCGCAAAAGTTGTGAACACACCGCGCTAGCCCGGCGCCTTCTCCAACTTCAGGAAGATCTGCTGCCAGAACGGCCTGAATCGAACGCCCACGCAGTAATCGTAGAGGTGAGGAAGGAACCGCAGGCCGGCGGGGAAATACAGGTCCCAGTTGATCGCGGGGTGATAGTGAAGGACGCCCGAGGCGAAGCCTGCCGCTTCCGCCGCGCGCCGGATCGCGCCGAACGAGTTGCACCGGTAGTACGCCGGGTAGTCATTCACCCGCGCATCCCCGACTCCGCTCCGCCCCTTGAGTCGGAGCCACTGAATCAGCCGCACGGCGAGCGGGAATGGATGGTGAGCGTGCGGCGTGAGGCCGTAGAAGACCCCGCCGGGCTTCAGAACACGATGCACCGCCTTCAAGAATGAAGCGGCATCGGACACATGCTCCAGCACAAAGACCGACACGGCCGCGTCGTATGACTCCGCGGGGATCGGCGCATCCTCGAGCATCGCCTGCCAGCGGTTTCTCAGCCGCGTGTTCTGGTGGATCTCGGCCCGGGGGTCCACTCCGTCCATGATCCCAATCTTCGCGTAGGGCACATCGAACCGCTTCGCCGACGGGCTCTTGGCGCCGGACCCGACATCAAGCACGCACCCCGCCAGCCGCGGATCCTGCGCCATCATCGTCGCGAAATAGAGCGCGTGCGCGTCCCGCGCCTCGTCGAGGGCGCGGTAGTTGCCCGCCAACGGCGGACGCGGGCCGACCACGAACTTCATGACCCTCTCCTTTGCATCGTTCATTGGTCCTTTCATCGGTCCACGGGGCAACCCGACCCAAACAACTCCGCAACTCGCGCCCTGCACCGCGGAATCTCCGATCCCTGCCGTCTCGGCAACGTGGCCCGGGATTCTAGCGGAACCCCGCGCGACTTCGCCCCGACGGCACGGGAGAAGTACTCACGCGCGCGCGAGCAGCACCAGCACCGCGAGGTCGTAGAGCGCATGCACCGCCACCACGATCCCGAACCCGCGCAGCACGAACACCGTTCCGAAGTACAACCCCGCGAGCGTGAAGATCGCCAGCCTCGCGGGATCGATCCCGCCCGACGCCAGCATCACGTCGTGGTAGAACGCGAACGCCGCGGCGCTCACGAACACCGCGACGGCCCGCGCCGGCCCGTCCTTGATCCTCAGCAGGTCCGCCGCCACCGCGTGGATCGCCGTGATCCCCACCAGGCGGAAGAGCAGTTCCTCGTACAGCCCCGCCCCGATCGCAATCGTCGCCAGCGCGGGCTTCGTCAGCACGACCAGCCGGCCGCCATCCTCCGCGCCCGCCAAAGCCATCCCCGCGAGTTGCGGCGGGGCCTGAAACAGCCGGAACACCATCTGCCCGATCACCAGGAGAGGCAGCGTCCAGAAGACCGATTCCACCGTCATCCACATCGGCACCCCCGCCCGCACGCGCCACCGGTCCCGCAGCAACAGGTGCCAGATCAGAAGCACCACCACCAGCAGCAACCCCGGCAGGTACAAGCCCCCTACGCCGAACAACTCGAAGAAGGACGAAAGCAGCCTCTCCGCGCGGATCACCCGGGCCGCCCCCGCCTGATCGCGCGCGAAATACACGGCGGAGCCGACCTCGTACAGGATCACCAAAGGCAGCAGGAAGGCGAGCATGTGCAGCGGTCGCGTCGAGAGGAACGCATAGTCAACGCGCCCCGCGTCCGACGACGCCGCACGCCCCGCGAACCTGCCCGAACTCCGGCGGGCCTCTGCCATCGCTGCCACAGTACCGGACCGCGCCGCGGAACGCGATCACCGCTTCGTGGCGGCGTGGGTTCCGGCTTTCTTGGCCTTCATCTGCGCCGCCAGGCGGGACTTCTTCCGCGCCGCCGTGTTCTTGTGGATCACCCCGTTCTGAGCCGTGACATCGAGAACCTGGCAGGCCTTCTTGAACGGCTCGGCGCAGTCGGCGTACGAGCCGTGCACCAGTTTGTCGGCCAACTCCTTCAGGGCGTTCCGAAGCACGCGCTCGCGCCACCGGTTGCGGGCGGCTCGGCGCTCGTTCTGGCGGACACGCTTCTGGGCGGAAATCGAATGGGCCACGTCTTGCTCCTTCAAGGGTCGCGGCCCATCTGGGTCGCGCCCGCCTGCTGCGCCGAGCGATGCGGCCGGGAACTCCGGACCAACACCCCTCTCGACGACACTGGGTGAACGCCTCGCTCCCAGGCCGGCAAACCACCAAGGCCTGCCACCATCGGCCGGGACGCGGGGGGGCGGAATGATGGCATATTCCCGCCCCCCCGGCAAGTACACCCGCCACGCTCCGGGGGCATTCGCATGATCCGGGAACGCGGACGTTCCGAATGGCTTGATCGCCGGGGCGGGTGGGAAAGAAACGCGCCCCACGAGAGGCTCGCGGGGCGCGGAGAGGTCATTCGGGTTGTGTACGACGAATCAGCGGCGGCGGCGGAGCATGGCGAGGCCGCCGAGGCCGAGGAGGGAGATCGCACCGGGTGTCGGGACGATCGAGAAGCCTCGTGCGTGGGTGTTGGCGAGGAGCAGTTCGACGTTTGAGCCGTCGAGGTCCATCTGGAAGATGCCGCCGTCGGGCACGCCGTCGTTGTTCTGGTCGATGGTGGAGCCGACGACGAGTTTGTTGTGGAAGGGGTTGTACTTGATGGCCTCGGGTTCGAGCACCTGCCCGGTGATGAAGGTGAGGCTCTGGAAGTTGCCCGACCCATCGAGGAGCAGGCGGTAGACGCCGGGCGTGCCGAAGGGTCCGAAGGCGCCGGCGGTGTTGGTGTTGGTGATGAAGTACTCGCCCGCGTTGGGGCCGGCGGTGATGCCGCGGATTTGTGCCTGGGTGCTGGCGGCGTCGCCGCCCGTGAAGTCGTGGACGAGGGTCATGGTGCTGTTGGCCGGGTTGCTGATATCCGGGGTGAAGCGCCAGAGGGTGGAGGCGCGGCCGTCGCTGGCCCCGCCGCCGACGCCGCCGTTGAGCGACGTGACGAGGTAGGAGTTCTGGCCCGGCTCGCGCTCGAGGTAGTTGCCGGCCTCATAGAAGGGGCGCGGGCCGGTGGTGTCTTCCTGGAAGAACAGGTTGTCGCCCGGCGTGGCCAGCGGGGCGCCGTAGATGCCGTCGTTGACGATCTGCCCGACGCCGGTGCGGCGGAAGGGGGTCTGGACCCAGAACAGGCCGTCGTAGTTCTCGTCGTAGCGGATGCCGTTGGGATTCATCAGGGCGCCGGCACCCGCGCCGGTGTGCCAGTTGGACGCGACGGGCGCGCCGCCGAGCAGCCCCTGGATCTTGATGATGCGCGAGGTGTCCCAGTCGTTGTCGCCGGTGACGATTGAGCCGTCGGAGACGTAGTAGTCGCCGTTGGGCGCGAGAGTGATGTCGCCGAGGCGGACGGGGTTGTCGCCGCCGCCGCTGGGGATGTCGTTGAAGGTGATCAGGTTGCTGATGGCGTTCGCACCACCCGGATCCGAGATGAGGGTGATGGCGTCGAGGTTGAAGTTGGTGAGGATGATGTCGCCGTTCGACAAGGCGAGAGCCGACGACGCCGAACCCGCGACACAGACCAGACCGATGAGGAAGCGCTTACTCACTTGTTTCTCTCCTTCCTATCCGGCGCAATGACAGTCAGGGAAGCAGACTCGCCAATCGC
This sequence comes from uncultured Phycisphaeraceae bacterium, assembly GCA_964490785.1. Lineage (GTDB taxonomy): Bacteria > Planctomycetota > Phycisphaerae > Phycisphaerales > UBA1924 > JAEUIV01. Next base: position 47,600 of record CAZBDZ010000009.1, on the reverse strand, counting down.
CGGCCTAGGTACGTTTTGGGACGTTTCGTTCGAACCTCCGCCCTCCCGATGGGGAGGGGTTCCTTCCGCGCACTCTCAGTGTAACCCCTAAATGACCCGAATCCAGTGAAAACCCTGAATTAGCGCTCGGATCGTGGGAAATCGGGGATTCATCCGCGATTCGCGCCGGGTTAACCGCGGCGCAGTCCTGTCGGGATTACCCAAATTCAGGACGAAATCCAACCATACGCCGAACGGTGGGGTTCAAGTGTTCTGTACCCGTGCAATGGGCCCGAAACGATTCGAACGTTCGACCTCGCCCTTATCAGGGGCGCGCTCTAGCCAACTGAGCTACGGGCCCTAGGCCGTCCTTTGGGACGGGGCAACGAGTATAGCAAGGGCGGCAGACGGAAAGCGGGGCGCGCATGGCGGAGAGTGTCGCAGTTTGAATGTGGCATGGGCTTTCCAGCCCATGTCCCCCGCGCCACGCCCTGGAAAGGGCGTGCCACTTTCAAACGGCGACTCGCCGAAGATCCCCCGGCGCCGCGAGAGGGAACACCTATGCGCGCATGAACCGGCGGCGGAATACACGGGTTCCGGAGTAGGGTACGCGCGGCGGCGTCGCGGCGGCGCGGCGCGTATGATTTCGGATAAACACGTCCGATTTCAAGGGAGGCGTTCATGAACCGGTTTGATCCTGCCGAGTCCTTCGCCGACATGCGCCATGAGTTCGGGGAGCACGGCGGCGTGAACATGTCCATCGAGGCGAGCACGACCTTCACGGTGATGCACGCGGGGACGATGCCCGAGATCTTCCGCGGGCACCTCGGGCCGGAGCAGGGCGGCTGCTACCTGTACGGCAGGCATTTCAACCCGACGGTGTACGTGCTGGGGCGCGAGATCGCGGCCTTGGAAGGCGCGCAGGCGGGGTATTGCACGGCGAGCGGCATGGCCGCCATCTCCGGGGCGATCCTCCAGATCTGCGGGCACGGCGACCATGTCGTGGCGAGCAACACGGTCTACGGCGGGACGTTCGCGCTGCTCCATGACTATCTGCCCGTGAAGGCGGGGATCACCACATCGTTCGTGAACGTGTGGGACTTGGCGGCGATCGAGCGGGCGATCACGCCGCGCACGCGGGTGATCTATGTCGAGACGATGAGCAACCCGACGCTGCGCGTGGCGGATATCCCCCGGCTGGCGGCGATCGCGCGGGAGCGCGGCGTGCGTCTGGTCGTGGACAACACGTTTACGCCGATGATTGTGTCTCCGATCCGGCTGGGGGCGGATGTCGTGGTCCACAGCCTGACGAAGTTCATGAACGGAGCGAGCGACATCATCGCGGGGGCGGTCGTTGGCTCGACGGAGTTCATCACGAGCCTGATGGACCTGCACACCGGGTCGCTGATGCTGCTGGGGCCGACGATGGACCCGCATGTGGCGTTCTCGATCAGCACGCGGCTGCCGCACTTGGGGTTGCGGATGGCGGAGCATTCCCGGCGGGCGCATTGCTTCGCGGAGCGGCTGGCGGGGCTGGGGCTGCGCGTCGTGTACCCGGGGCTGAAGGAGCATCCGGACCATCTCCTGCTCCGGCGGATCTCCAACGAGGGATTCGGGGTGGGCGGCCTGCTCGGCGTGGACCTCGGGACGCAGGCGCGGGCCGAGCGGCTGATGGAGCACCTGCAGAATGAGGAGCGATTCGGATACATGGCGGTGAGCCTTGGGTATTTCGATACGCTGATGTCGTGCTCCGCGGCGAGCACGTCGAGCGAGTTGGGCCCGGACGACCTGGAGAAGGCGGGCATTTCTCCGGGGTTCGTGAGGCTGTCGGTGGGGTTCACCGGGTCGGTCGAGCAGCGGTGGGCGCAACTGGAGCGCGGGCTGAAAGCGGTCGGGGCCTTGAGCGGAGGAGGCGGGCGATGAGCGGGCGACTGAGCGAGTTCCGTGAGTTCCGGGAGAAGATGAACAAGCGCATCCTCGAGCAGAAGGACCTGGTGGTGAACCGGTTCTTCACGCTCGACACGCAGGCGTACAAGCCGGGGGCGCTGGACGAGAAGACCAAGGAGATCGCGGGGCTTTCCGCGTCGCTGGTGCTGCGGTGCGACGACTGCATCGCGTACCACGTCATCCGGTGCAAAGAGGCCGGCGCGACCGACGCGGAGATCTGGGAGGTTCTCGGCATCGGGCTGATCGTGGGCGGGTCGATCGTGATCCCGCACCTGAGAAGGGCGGTGGCGCTGCTGGATGAGATCAATACCGCAGGGGGGAGGGGCGCCACGGAGTAGCCGCCCCCGGCACTGGCGGGCGAGCCGCCAGTGGCACGGGACGAGACTGGCCGTGTGCCACTGGCTGCTTGTCAGCCAGTGCGTACGCGAGTGGCGCTCGCTGTGGAAAGGTGCGCCACCGGTCCCCGGCACTGGCGGGCGAGCCGCCAGTGGCACAGGGGTGCTCACGGATTTGGGGGCGGCGGCGCGGGGGCCGGGGCGGCCTTCATTGAGCGGGAGGTTTTCACGCGCCCTCCGAGCATTCGCGGGGGGAGTTTCGTCGGGACGATCCCGCCGGGGAACTTGCTCGGATCGACGGCGACCTTGACCTTGCCGCTCTGCGAAGGGGCCGGCGCGGGGAGCGTCGGCGGGGCGGCGCGGTTGATTGTCCGTTTCTGCTCCAAGCGCTGCTGGTCATGTTCGCGCCGTGCGCGAATGTCGCTGGGCAGCGGCCCCGGCTTGAAGCCCTCGTACTTTCTCTCGGGGATGTGGGTGTTGGCGAGTTTCTCAATGGCGGTGAGGAGGTCGCCCTGCTCGGGGGTCACGAGCGACCACGCGACGCCTCGGCGGCCGGCGCGGGCCGTGCGCCCGATGCGGTGGATGTAGACCTCCGGGTCTTCGGGGAGGTCGTAGTTCACGACGTGCGAGATGCCGTCGACGTCGAGGCCTCGGGCCGCGAGGTCGGAGGCGACGAGGACGCCGAGTTGCCCTTCGCGGAGGCGCTTCATGACGCTGTTGCGTTTTCCCTGGTACATGTCGCCGTGGATCGCGTGGGCGTCGATGCCCTTGTCGGAGAGGTAGCGGGCGAGGTCGTCCACGGTGCGCTTGGTGCGGCAGAAGACGACGGTGAGGTCCGGCTCCTCATGGGTGAGGACGTAGCGGAGCATCGAGCGCTTGTCCCACGGCTCGACGGCGATGTAGTGCTGCTCGACGAGCGAGACCGTCAGCGACCCGCCCGTGGTCACCAGTTTCTCCGGGTCCTTCATGAACTGCCGCGCGAGTTTCTCGATCTCGCCCGAGATGGTGGCGGAGACGAAGACGGTCTGGTGGGCGTGCCTGATGGAGCCGAGGATCTTCTTGATGTCGTCGCGGAAGCCGATGTCGAGCATGCGGTCCACTTCGTCGAGAATGGCGAACTTGACGTTGTTGAGGTGCAGGTGCCCGCGCTCGACCATGTCCATGAGTCGGCCGGGGGTGGCGACGATGATCTCCGGCCCTTTCTCGAGGTGCCGCGCCTGAGTATGAACGGCCTGCCCGCCGAAGACGGCGGAGACGCGGATCGGTGTGAACTTGCCGAGTTCCTGGAGTTCGGCGGCGATCTGGATGGCGAGTTCGCGGGTGGGGGCAAGGATCAGCGATTGGAAGGGGAGGTCGCGTTGGGCGTTGTTGTAGAGGGGGAGGCCGAAGGCGGCGGTCTTGCCCGTGCCGGTGCGCGACTGGCCTAGGACGTCCTTGCCCGCGAGGACGAGGGGAATGAGTTCGGACTGGATCTTCGTCGGGTTCGTGAAACCGGCGGCCTCGATGCCTTTCAGGAGGCTGTTCCGCAGGCCGAGTTCGGCGAAGGACTTGCCCTCGAAGATCTCCTCCCAGTGTTCGTTCGAGGGGGGGAGTTTGACACGCGCCGGCCGCTGTTGAACGGGGTTTTCATCGAGGTCCGGCTCTTCCACGTCGGGATGGCGGCGCTGGGGCTGATGCGGCGGATTGAGCGGGTGGTGCTGAGGCTGCTGGCCGGGCGATACCTGTCCGCCCTCGCCTTGATTGCGACGGCGGCGACGACCTCCCCGCCGACCGCGGTGCCGGCCTGAGGAAGAGGTGTCGGAGTCATGGGCCGGGTCTGACGGCGATCGGTGAACGGGGTGTCCTGGTCCATCGCCGGAGACGGGTTGGGTTGCCTGGACTTCGATCGTGGGGTTCGGCTGGCCTCCGCCTCCGGCGCCCCGGCGGCGACGACGACGGCGACGACGCCGCTGCCCGTCGGGCGGGGCGCCCTCGGCGTGGGGTTGGGACACGGGTTGGGAATGGTCTGGGGCGGGCGGCTGGTTGTCTTGCGTCATCGGGGTGCTGCTTACTGCCGAGAGGTGAACTGGCGGGGGGTCGATCGGGTCGCTTTTCCCGGAACCGGAAGGAGCGACACGGAACCGCACGGGTCGAACGCCGAACCGCGACCGACCTTTTCGCCGTCCTCTGAAGGGCGCGGGGAGCGCGGTTCTCGCCCTATTTTCCGGGCGGTCGCGCTCACAGGGGGTCGGAAACCCGCCAACTGGCCGCTGATCCTCGCGGCCTGACTATCCTCAATCGTAGGTGAGCAGGTCGGCCGATACAAGTTAAGGTGGCACGCCTTTTCCAAGGCGTGTCGGCACGGGCTGGATCGCCACGGCGACTCTTCGAAAAGCCCGTGCCACGGAATGGTGGCACGCCCTTTTCAGGGCGTGTCGGCGGGCAGCACGGGCTGGAAAGCCCGTGCCACGAGCGGAGCGGGTGCTTGGCGAGCAGCAGTTTCATCGAAGTAGACCTCCCGGCGGTGTCGGCCAACGTGCGGATGATCCGCCAGGTGTTGGCGACCCGCATCGCAGGGTCGGCGAGCGGGGGCAAGGGCAATCCGGCGACACAGCCCGCGATCTGCGCGGTGCTGAAGGCGGACGGCTACGGGCTGGGCGCGGCGAGGCTCGGCAAGCGTCTTCAGGTCGCGGGGGTGGAGATGCTCGCCGTCTATTCGCCCGAGCAGGCGCGGGCCTTGGTCGACGCCGCCATCACCGCGCCGATTCTGATGCTCATGCCGCTGCACGATCTCGATCGGGCGGACGTGCTGTACCGTGCCGCGGCGCGGGCGCAGTTGCACCTGACGATCCACGACGAGCCGACGCTCGACGCCGCGGTCACGATCACCGAGCGGCTTGGGCTTCGGCTCGCGGTGCAGATGGAGATCGACACGGGGATGTCCCGCGGCGGGGCGTCGCCCGAGGAGGCGGCGCGATTGCTCAAGGCGATCCGGGCGCAGCCGAGGCTGATGCTGACGGGCGTGTTCAATCACCTTGCGAGCGCGGATTCGAGCACCGAACTGACGCGCCGGCAGGGGGAGGTCTTCAGCGCGTGGATCGAGGAGCATCGCCGGCTGCTGCCGGAGGATGTGGTCGTCCACGAGGCGAACACCTTCGGCACGTTCCGTGGCTCGGCGTTTCACCGGTCGATGGTGCGCGTCGGGCTCGCGCTGCTCGGCTACGCGGGCGAGGAGTTCGCGGACACGGCGGATTTCGAGTTCACCGGCGAGGCCGCCCGCCTGCGTCCCGTCATGCGGTGGGTGAGCCAGATCGTGCATGTGAAGCGGATCGGGGTGGGCAAGCCCGTGGGCTATGGCTCGACGTGGCGCGCCGAGAGGGCGACGCGGCTGGGGCTGGTGCCGGTGGGTTACGCCGACGGGTATCCGCTGGCGCTGTCGAACACCGCGCACGTCGGCATCGCGCTGAAGGGCGGGCTGAAGGCATACGCGCCGCTCGTCGGTCGCGTGAGCATGGACCAGATCACGGTGGACCTGACCGACCTGCCGGAGGATCAGGTGGGGATCGGTGCCGCGGTTGAGATCGTCGGCAAGGATCGCGGCGCGCCGAATCACCTGCCCACGCTGGCGAAGCGTGCGGGGACGATCACGCACGAGATGCTCTGCCGGCTGTCGCCGAGGCTGGCACGGCAGTATGTCGCCGTGGAGCAGACCGGGGCCGCGCCGGTGAAGGGCGCCGTGGCTATCTGAGCATCGCACCGGGCGCTACGAGAACTACATCCGCACACGCATCGCGTCCCGCGCCTGCCCCGCGTCCCCGATCTCGGCGAGAATCTCATTCACCGCCGCGCGCTGCCCCGGCCACATGAACTCCTCCGCCCCGCGCACCCACCGCGCCGCGGAGTGCTCGCCGTTGAGCCTCGGCTGCCACCCCGCCGGGGCTTCGACCGCGAACCTCGGCGAGAGAACGATGCAATCAATCGCCGCGACGTAGTAGGGGTGCACCTGCTCCAGCGCCCACATCCCCGTCGCGACGACATCCAACCCGACCTCCTCGCGTGTCTCTCTCACGGCGGTCCGCGCCGCCGACTCCTCCGCCTCCATGTGCCCCATGATCGGATGCCACGTCCCCTTAAGCGGCTCCGACGCCCGCAGCAACTGCAGGAACTCAACTCCCTCCAAGCCGCGCCGGAATACATACACATCCACGATGTCCGACCGTATCCGTGCGCCGCCCGCCGGCGTGGTCCGGTTTCCATCAGCCTTCCGCGGCGCGCTCGTCATCAGATTCTCCGTGCCTTGGTGCCTTCTGCCTTCATGCCTCTCTTCAAGTCGCTTTCAGACTTCCCGGGAACGCTCGCTCAAGCACGCCCGCCTTGTGGATCGTCTCCTCCCACTCCGTCGCCGGATCGCTGTCCGCGACGATGCCCGCCCCCACGGCGTACTCGACGCGACCGCCCCGCTCGTCGCCGGTGATCTCGGCGGTGCGGATCGCGACGTTCCACGACGCATGCCCCGAATCGGATACGAAGCCGATGCACCCGCAATACGCCCCGCGCCGCGCGGGTTCGAGTTCGTCGATGATCTGCATGGCGCGGATCTTCGGTGCTCCGGTCACCGACCCAGGCGGGAACGCGGCGCGGAGCAGGTCGAATACGCCCAGGCCGGGGCGGAGCCTGCCCGAGACGGTGGCCACGCCGTGGACGAGCGCATTTTGAACCACGGAGGACACCGAGGGCCGTTGAGGTTGGAACTCTGACAGGTCCATCTTCGATCCCATTCCAATCCCCCCCTCCGTGCGCCTCTGTGTTCTCCGTGGTGGATTTCCCCCCGGATTGGCGTGAGTCTCGATCGAGCGCGGGTCGTCCACGCGGATCGAGCCGTACTCGCACACGCGGCCGAGGTCGTTGCGCATGAGGTCCACGATCATGGCGAGTTCCGCGGCGTCCTTCGGGCTTTCGGCGAGTTCGATCAAGGCGGTGGGGGAGTGGGCACGCGTGCCCTTGATCGGGCGCGTTTCGACCCGGCGTGTGATCGGATCGAAGGAGAGGAAGAGTTCGGGGCTGAGCGAGCAGATGGCGCGGGCGTGCTGTTCGTGGAATCGCGGCGATTCGACGTACGCGCCGTAGCGTGCGCCGGCGCCGATCAGGAGCGCCCGGGCGGCGTCGCGGCGCGGGCCGAGGAACCGTGCCGAGAGGCGGTGCGCGAGGTTCGCCTGGAAGATGTCGCCGGCGCGGATGTATTCGATCGCGCGGGCGACGGCGGCCTCGTATTGCTCGCGTCCTGTGCGGGACGTGAACGGTTCGACGCGGCATCCGCGCCGCGGCGAACTCGCGGACAGCGCCGCCGGCGCGGGGAGCGCCGCTGGATCGCCGACCGCCATCCATTGTCCCGTGAGCGCGTCGTGGAGGAAGGCGCCGGGGCAGTGATGGAGTTCGAAGAGCGGCTGCGCGCGATCGGCGTGTGCCCTGTGTTTCTTGGCCGGCGATTGCGCCCTTGGCTCAAGGAACCGGCCGAGGTCATAGGAGATCCAGCCGACGAGTCCGCCGACGAAGGGCGGCGCCTCGGGGTCGTGATCGGCGGGCGCACGCTCCGAGCGTGCGAGCGCATCCTCCAGCACGGAAAGGGGATCGGTCGCCGCGCTGCATTCAGCGATCGTTTCGACTGGCTCGGCGAAGATCGACCAGCGGTCGCGGCGGGTGGTACCGGCGCTGATGAGGCATGCGAGCGGACGATCGTGGGGCCACGCCGCGAGCAGGTCCGGCGGGCGGAACGTCCACTCGAGCGGCCGAGCGTGGCAGGACATGGCGGCCGGGGCGGGCATGAGGGCGGATGATAGATGCGGCGTGGCATGGGCTTTCCAGCCCATGCCGCGAAGCCGATTGGTTCACCGACCAGCGCGGCGGGCGGCTTGGGCACAACGCCCGGCCTCGCCGAAGACGGCGAGACCGGGGCAACCGGCCATGGGAAGGGCATGGTACGGGGAGCATGCCCTTGAAAGGGCATGGCACGGTGAGCATGCCCTGGAAAGGGCATGGCACGGAGGGGTTCGGATACACTCTTTCCCCCCTCGGCGCGCGGATGGATCGCGGCCGGGCGTAAGCGGTTTCACTCGCATTTTTAGCGCCGCGCCTCCGGGAAGCGGCGAGGAGCACGGAAGGTCATGCCCGCCACCATGGTCAGGAAGAGTCGCAAGCCCGTCACCAAGCCCGCCCGCCCCGCCTCAAAGTCCGCGCGGAAAGGGGCGGCTAAGCCCGCGTCAACGAGGTCCCCCAAGAAGTTCCACAAGATGGTCTACTACTTCGGCCAGACGCGCACCGAGGGCAAGGCCAGTATGAAACACCTCCTTGGCGGCAAGGGGGCCAACCTCGCCGACATGACCTCCATCGGCCTGCCCGTCCCGCCGGGGTTCACGATCACGACTGACACCTGCGCCGCCTACTACGACTCGGGCAAGCGTCTTCCCCGCGGGCTGATGGACGACGTCCTCAGGAAAGTGAGGGTCCTGGAGCGAGAACTGGGCAAGAAGTTCGGCTCGACGAAGAACCCGCTGCTTGTCTCCGTCCGCTCCGGCGCGGCGGTTTCGATGCCGGGCATGATGGACACGGTGCTGAACCTGGGGCTGACGGACGACGCGGTCGAGGGCCTCGCCGCGGCGACCGGCAACAAGCGCTTCGCCTACGACGCCTACCGCCGACTCATCAACATGTTCGGCGACGTCGTGATGGGCGTCGAGCACGAGCGCTTCGAGCACGCCTTCGACGAGATCAAGCGGAAGTACGGGGCGCAGAGCGACACCGACGTTCCCGCCGAGGGGCTTGTCGAGCTCTGCCATGCCTACAAGGGCGTCTACCGCGAGCGCGTGGGCAGCGAGTTCCCGCAGAACCCGATGAAGCAACTCGAACTTGCGATCGAGGCCGTCTTCAAGTCCTGGAACGCCGACCGCGCGATCGCGTACCGGCGGCTGGCGAACATCACTGGGCTGAACGGCACCGCCGTCAACGTCCAGGCGATGGTCTACGGGAACATGGGGGATGATTCGGGCACGGGCGTCGCGTTCACGCGCAACCCGTCCACGGGCGAGAACAAGTTCTACGGCGAGTTCCTCATCAACGCGCAGGGCGAGGACGTCGTCGCCGGCATCCGCACGCCGCTGCACGTCGATGAGATGCCCAAGTGGAACAACAAGGTTTATCAGCAGTTGCTGAAGATCAAGAGCAAACTGGAGAAGCACTACCGCGAGATGCAGGACATCGAGTTCACGATCGAGCGTGGGCGGCTGTTCATGCTCCAGACCCGTACCGGCAAGCGCACCGGGTTCGCCGCCGTGAAGATCGCGGTGGATATGGTCAAGGAGCGCCTGATCGACGAGAAGAAGGCGCTCCTGAAGATCCCCGCGGGCGACCTGACGCAACTGCTGCTACCCTCCTTCGATCCTGATGCAAAGAAGAACGCTGACGTGCTGACCAGGGGTCTCCCCGCGTCGCCCGGCGCGGCCGTCGGACGACCCGCCTTCACCGCGGCCGAGGCGGTCGAGCGCGCGAAGAACGGCGAGAGCGTCATTCTTGTCCGGCGCGAGACGAGCCCCGAGGATGTCGAGGGGATGCATTCCGCGGCGGGGATCCTCACGAGCACGGGCGGGATGACGAGCCACGCCGCCGTGGTCGCGCGAGGCTGGGGCAAGTGCTGTGTCGCCGGCGCGGGCGCGGTCTCGATCAACGAGCATTCGGGCGCCTTCACCGTCAGCGGCCGGACGTTCGGCCGCGACGACCTCTTCTCGATCGACGGCTCGACGGGCGAGGTCATTGCCGGCAGCGTGGCGACGCGCGAGCCGGCACTTTCGGGCGATTTCGGGACGATCATGAAGTGGTCCGACAAGTACAAGAGGCTCGCCGTGCGGACGAACGCCGACACACCGCTGGACGCCCAGCGGGCCCGCGATTTCGGGGCCGTGGGCATCGGCCTCTGCCGGACCGAGCACATGTTCTTCGAGTCCGAGCGCATCTGGGCGATGCGCGAGATGATCCTCGCGGAAACCCGCGAATACCGCGAGGCGGCGCTGGAGAAACTGCTGCCGTTCCAGCGCGACGATTTCATCGGCATCTTCCGCGCGATGGACGGCCTGCCGGTGACGATCCGCCTGATCGACCCGCCGCTGCACGAGTTCCTGCCGCAGGACGAGACCAGCCAGCACGAGATGGCCCGTCGGCTGAACGTCTCCATCGGGAAGATCCAGGAGCGCGTCGCGCAACTGCACGAAATGAACCCGATGCTCGGGCACCGCGGCTGCCGGCTGTGCGTGACATTCCCCGAGATCCTCGACATGCAGGTCCGCGCGATCGTCGAGGCCGCCATCGAGTGCGCCAAGATGGGCGTCAAGGCCATGCCCGAGATCATGCACCCCCTCGTCGGCACGCGGAAGGAACTGGCGATCCTCCGCAAACAGACGCAGGAAGTCATCGACCGCGTGAAGGAGGCGGTGGGCTTCAAAGGCAAACTCGACATCCCCATCGGCACCATGATCGAGGTGCCCCGCGCCGCCATGACCGCGCACGAGATCGCCCGCGAGGCCGACTTCTTCTCCTTCGGCACCAACGACCTGACGCAACTGACCTTCGGCTATTCGCGCGATGATTCCGCGTCGTTCCTGCCGCACTATGTCGAGCGAGAGATCCTCGAACAGGATCCCTTCCAGTCGATCGATCAGAACGGCGTCGGTCGGCTCGTCGCCATGGCCGCCCAGAACGGAAAAGCCACCACCCCCAAACTCAAGGTCGGCATCTGCGGCGAGCACGGCGGCGACCCCAAATCCGTCTGGTTCTTCCACACCACCGGGCTTGACTACGTCTCCTGCTCCCCGTTCCGCGTGCCGATCGCCCGCCTGGCGGCGGCGCAGGCGGTGCTGCGGTAGGAAGCGGGACCGGCGGACCCTTGGCGAAGGATCGTGAAGTGAGCGGACAGGGCACATCCATGCATCAGTGTTCAGGCAGTCCTCATTCATCCTCTTGCTGCTCGGAGAAATCCGCCGGGCTGCACGCGGCCAAGCCGGTCGGCGGCGTGTTTGTCGGCGCGCCGACCTGTTCCGCCTCGGCGGCAGGGAACGCCGGCGGGGGGGGCGTGTTTCTTCGGGATTCGTTCCGCCCGTTCTATTTGGGCGGCGCGGTGTTCACGGCCCTCGCGGTGCCCGTGTGGCTTGTCGCGTGGACGCAGGGGCATTTCACGCCGTCGCTGCCCCCGTTGATCTGGCACATGCACGAGATGGTGTTCGGTTTCGCCGCGGCGATCATCGTGGGGTTCCTGTTCACCGCCGCACGCAACTGGACGGGGCTGCCCCTCCCGGCGGGGGCGTCGCTTGCGGTCGTGTTTGCGCTGTGGGTCGCGGGGCGGGTTGGGATGTTCTTCTTCTACGGCCCCGTGGCGGCGGTGATCGACTCGGCGCTGTTGCTGGTGGTCGCCGGGGTGCTGGCGCGCAAGTTCATCCGTGCGCGAAGCCTGTGCAGCATGCCGCTGGTCGTGGTTCTGCTCACGCTCGGCGCGTCCAACGTCGTGTTTCACGCCTCGATGCTCGGATGGGCGGGGATTGCGCCGGCGGCCGCCGTCGAAGCCGGGCTGATGCTCGTGGTGCTGATCGAGATGATCGTCGGCGGGCGCGTCGTGCCCGGATTCACGGCCAACGCCATCCCGGGCGTGCGGCAGTATCGGGCCGCGTGGCTTCATCGCGGCGCCTTCCTGCTGGCGGCGGCGGCGTTCGCTTCGGATGTGTTCAGGCTGCCGAGCCTGTGGATCGGAGCGGTGGCGATCGCGGCGGGCCTTGTGGTGGGCGTGCAGGCTCTGGGGTGGAACCCGCTGGCGGCGCGGTCGCGGCCGATGCTTTGGGTGTTGCACCTGGCGTATGCGTGGATCCCGATCGGGCTCGTGCTGCTGGGTCTGGCCGCGATGGGCGTGGTGCCGCGGTCCGCCGCCATCCATGCGCTGGCGGTGGGTTCGATGGGCGGGCTGATTATCGGGATGATCACGCGCACGGCGTTGGGCCATTCAGGCCGACCCGTGCAGGCGGGCCGGGCCGAGGTCGTCATGTACCTCCTCGTGGCTGCGGCGGCGGTGATCCGCGTCGCGGGCTCGTTGATCCCGGCGGTGTACCTGCCCGCCATGACCGCAGCGGGCGTCGCGTGGTCGGCTGCGTTTGCGATGTACGCGATTGTCTACGCCCCTGTCCTGACCTGCCCGCGAATCCCGGCCGGGCTGCCGCGGCAGATGCTCGCGGGTGGGCGGTAGCCCGATGCACGGAAACGGGTGCGGCGCGAGGCGTTGCCGCCCGGTTTTGCATCTCCGGCGTGCGTTTCCGCCGATCATCAAGCCGGGCCGGTCCATCAGTCGCATGGGCCGAGTGTGTACCGTTCCGGTTTTCCAAGCGCAGAGTGAACTGAAATGGCCAAGAGAACCGCAGATTCCCGCACCTCCCGCTCGGTGGCAGCCCGCGACGAGCGCACGATGAAGCACCTCGTCGGGCTCGCGGACGGCGTCGCCAAGTCGTCGCTCGGCTACCGCGACCCGTGGGTGGACGTCCCCGCCCGCACGCTCGCCAACACCACCTTCAACAAGAAGCGACGCACGCTCGAGATGGGCGACGCCGCCCAGAAACGCAACCTCTTCAACGTCGGGCAGGCCAAGAAGTTCATGCAGACCATGCTCCTCGGCTCGGGCGTCAAGTCCCTCATCGACGCCGGCAAGACGCTCAGCCTCCGCGGCATGTACTACAAGGCCCTCCACACCATCCCCGGCACGAGAGAGAAAACCTTCGCCGACCAGGACGAGTCGGACACGATCCTCGAAGACCTCGAAGTAACGCTCGGCTCGCTCCGCGAGGAACTGCATCTCTTCGCCAAGAAAGCGGGAACGATGGTCGGCAACATCACCATCGTGGACTCCGGCGACGAGATCGACTGCCGACGCATGGGCTCCGGCGGGTACGCCATTCCGAGCATCTGCGAGCCGGACGTCATCCAGTTCAAGAAGTGCGACGCGAAGTTCATCCTCCACGTCGAGAAGAACACCGTCTGGTCCCGCTTCAACGAGGACAAGTTCTGGCAGAAGCACAACTGCATCCTGACCGAAGGCGGCGGGCAGCCCCCCCGCGGCGTGCGCCGCCTCCTCCGCCGACTGCACGAAGAACTGAGACTGCCCGTCTACTGCCTCCTCGACTGCGACCCGTGGGGACATTACATCTACAGCGTGATGAAGCAGGGGTCAATCAACCTCGCCTTCGAGTCCGAGCGCCTCGCCATCCCCGACGCGAAGTTCCTCGGCATCCGCGCGATCGACTACGACCGCTGCGGCCTGAGCGACGACGTCCAGATCGCCCTCACCGACACCGACATCAACCGCGCCAAGCAAATCGCCGCGTACCCGTGGTTCACGGACAAGAAAGAGTGGCAGCGCGAGATCGATGCGATGCTGAAGAACGGCTTCAAGATGGAGGTCGAGTCGCTGATCACCAAGGACATCTCGTATGTGACGGAGGTGTACGTGCCGGAGCGGTTGAAGGTGAAGGACTGGTTAGACTGAGTTGATGGCGACGAAGCACATCAAGCGTCTCACAATTAACGCCTCGTCAGTGCCGGCCATGACGATTGATCGCCGGGCGATCAAGCACGAGAAGCTCGTCTACCTCATTTGCGCTCCGCGAGCGCTCAAGTACGGCCGCAAGCGGTCGCGGATTCTCTACATCGGAACGACCGAGCGGGGCGTTCGCCGGGTTGCGTCGAGCATAGCGCACAAAGCCATCGATTTTCTCGGTGAGTGGGGCGTTCGGAGCCTTCAAGTGTGTCTTGTCACATGCCCGCTCAAGCCCGGCACCAAGTCATGGCCGCGCCTTGAACGAGACTTGCTCATTGCGTTCAAACTCGAGTTCGGAGCCGTTCCGAAGGCCAACAAGTCCGGCAAAAACTTCACTCCGGATGGACTATCACGCATGTTCAACTACCGGAGGCTCGTCAGAGTCGTGAACGGATATGCCTGACCGCCCCTCCATCGTCGTCATCGGCGGCCCGAACGGAGCGGGCAAGACGACCATTTCCCGCGCGGTCCTCGCCGACACGCTCGGCATTGAGCACTTCGTCAACGCGGACATCATCGCACAAGGCTTGTCCGGGTTCGCGCCGGAGCGCGCCTCGTTCGCCGCTGGACGACTGATGCTGCAACGCTTGCATGACCTCGCGGACGATGGGGTGTCTTTCTCGTTCGAGTCCACGCTCGCCAGCCGGTCGTTCGCGCCCTGGATCCGCGGATTGACAGCGCGCGGCTACCGATTCCATGTGGCGTATGTCTGGGTGCGATCGGCTTCGCTCGCCCTTCGACGCGTTCGGAACCGAGTGCAAGCAGGAGGCCACGACGTCCCGAAGGATGTCGTACTCCGCCGATACTCGCGAAGCCTGGTGAACCTGATCCGACTTTATCTGCCTCTCGCCCATTCGTGGGCGATCTATGACAACTCCGATCACGGGCCTGCGCGCCTGATCGCACACCGTGCGGAGGCTGCGCCTAAGATGATCCTCGTTCAGAGCGCTTGGGCTCGCATCCTTCGAGACGCACATGCCGACGAATCCGAAGACGACACCCTCGATTGACCTCGGCCGCGATCACGTCCGCATCACCCGCGCGGTTCGGCGTGCGACTGCCGCGGCGGCTCGGGCCGCAGCGCAAGTGGGAAGGGGCAAGAAGAAGAGCACCAAGCGCCGCCCGCGCTGAGAGCCGACAGCGGACGCGGTCCGGGGCGCATTGGGCGCGAGATCATGCCTCCGCCGAGCGTCGTGAGAGGCCCACCGCTTCGGCTTGCCAGCGGATCACCCCGCTTGGGCCAGCCCCGCATCGCCGTTCGCCGAGGGCGAGCCGTTGGCTTCGGGGAAGGGTCGGCGCGGTCGGCCTCGCTTTTTGCCTGAGGCGTCGTCCGGTTCCTCGGCCCCGTTCAGGCCGTTCATCAGGCCCTTGAGAGCGCCTCGCGGCAGGTCGTCCGCCAGGCGCTGGTTCAGTTTCTTGAGCGCATCCTGCTCGATCTGGCGGACTCGTTCGCGGGTCAGGCCGATCTCATGCCCGATCTGCTTGAGGGTCAGAGGCTCCTTGCCGTCGAGGCCGAAACGGAGGCGGAGGACCTGGGCCTCGCGCTCGTCGATGGCTTCGAGCATCTCGTAGATCAGCCTGAGTTCCTCGTCGCGGTGGACCCTCTCATCGGGTTTGACGGCCCGCGGATCCATGATGACCTCGCTGAAGGAGATGGCCTCGCCGTCGGCGCCGACCTGCATCTGGCTGGCGCTCTGGAACGCCTTGCCCGCGCTCTTGATGATGCTGACCTTCTTGACGGAGAGCCCCATCAGTTTCGAGAGTTCCTCGAGGGTCGGCGATCGGCCGTGGCGCTCCTCGAACTTCGTGGTCGCCTGCTTCCACTTGGCGATGAGTTCCACCATGTACGCGGGGACATGGATCGGCTGCACGGCGTTGATCAGGGCCCGCTTGATGGCCTGCTTGATCCACCACGAGGCGTAGGTCGAGAACCGCGCTCCCTGCGCCGGGTCGAACCCCTCAACGGCGCGGATGAGGCCGATGTTCCCCTCCTCGATCAGGTCCGTGAGCGACAGCCCGCGGTTCGTGTAGTGCTTGGCGATCGAGACGACGAGGCGGAGGTTGGCGCGAACGAGGCGTTCCCGCGCCTCCGGGCAGTTGTCGTTGATGACGTTCCAACCCAGCGACTTCTCCTCTTCAGGAGCAAGCAGCGGGAAGTTGTTGATCTGCCGCAGGTACACCTGCAGATCAGTTTCGATTTCCGCTCGCGACATGCGGCGCACATCCTGGGCCTGCTCGGCCTGATCGCGGGGTCTCTCTCCGCCCCGCCAGCCTCCAACCGAACGGGACCAGAGATGGTATTCAACGGCTCGGAAGACTGCAACGCTTTGACCGAATCTTGGTGAAACACCCCTACCCAGCAAGAATCGGGCCGAGAACGCCGCCCCTTGAGACCACCCCGGCTTCGGTAGTGTCGCAGTTTGAATGTGGCATGGGCTTTTCGGAGAGTCGCCGAGGCGACCCAGCCCATGTCCCCCGCGCCACGCCCTGGAAAGGGCGTGCCACATTCAAACTGCGACACGACCCCGGCTTCCGGGTCCGGAAATCGCCGGGATGTCGCCCCGAAACAACCGAGGTTGCCCGAACGCTACACTCGGACCGCACGCCGGATGAGCATCGACCTCAGCAAACTCCTCTTGGAATGGCCCTACGAGCCGGGGCAGATCAACGTCCGGCTGATTCAGGGCGACGATGGGGAGCCCAAGATCCAGATGAGGCTGGACCTGGGGGTGCTCCAGATGGAGGTGACGGGCCGACCCGACGCCCTGAGGCCTCACGGGGCCGAGAGCCTCCTCGAATACCACGAGTCGCGCATCGACGAGGCCCAGGCCGGGTCCGAGGGCGATCCTGACGATCAGGCCGAGGCCGCCGTGCTGTCCGAGGAGGATTGCCGCCTGCTGCGCGAGGAGGCGGTGCAGTATTACCACCGCTACATCAGCCTGCTGGTGCTCGGGGATTACGACGGCGTGGTGCGCGACACGGCCCGGAACCTCCGCGTCCTCGACCTCTGCCGGAACTTCGCCGAGAGCGAGGAGGACCGCGCGGTCCTCGAGCAGTTCCGCCCCTACATCACCATGATGCGCATGCGGGCGCTCGCCAGCCAGATGGTCAATGACAACGAGCCCAAGGCCGCGCTCTTCATGATCGATGAAGGCCTCGAACAGATCAAGAAGTACTACGAAGAATCCGGGCGCCCCCAGGACTTCGACGAGTCGAGCGAGGTCCAACTCCTCCGCGGCATGCGCGACGAACTCTCGACCAAACTCCCCGCGAGCCAGAAGCACGAACTCCGCGAGCGGCTCCGCAAGGCGATCGAGGCCGAAAACTACGAACTGGCCGCCATCCTCCGCGACGAACTGAAGATGATGAAGGAATCAGGCGCCGAAACGCCGGGGTTGGACGACACAAAGGGGCGCGGCTAGCCCCCGACGAGCCCCATGCGCAAGCAGGGGCGCACCGCCGCTATCCCCCCAATCCCCGCACTCGCCCCCCTTGAAAGTCGAGGGGCAAGGCGCATGGGCCGTCGTGTCGGACGCGGGCGGCTCATTGCTTTCGCTTGCGCGAAGGGCTCGTCTTGACCGCTTCGATCAGGACATACCGTCCGCCTGGAAGCGCGGCCGCGTTGTTCGTGAGCCAGAGGTGATTCCGCCGGCGGCTCTTTCCCTGCACGAGCAGGCTCGCCGCGCGCATCACGATTGCCATCGGCCACAGCAATACGCCCGAGGCGTCCATCCCTGACGCCCAGGCCCCGCGGAACTCGAAGCCTGCGCTCTCCAGCAGGTTGGCCGCGACGGGCAACAAAAGAGGCACGCGGACATTGGCCTCCGGGTCCGCGGTTGTTTGTTCGCACTTGCCCGCGTTGAGGGCGTTGTCGAGCGAGCCGTAGAGGAGGAAGCGGAGTCGTCGGCCGAGGGCGGAGTAGTTGTTCAGGTTCAGGTACAGGGTTCCGCCGGGCTTGAGGACGCGGTGGAACTCGGCGACGGCCCGGCCTGGGTTGAAGAGACGGTGCAGGCCGTTGGCGCAGACGACGGCGTCGAACTCCGCATCGGCGTGGGGCAGGCCGCGGTTGAGGTTTGCGGGCTTGAAGGGCAGGCCGGGGACGATCAGGTTTCCTTCGTCGATGTCCGAGCAATGCACGTCCCATTTCAGATCGCGGAGGTAGGCGGCGAGGACGCCCTGCCCGCAGGGGCAATCCAGCACCTTCGCCGGGGCACGGGCCGCGAGGATGCGTCGCAGGGCGTCGTGCGCCCCCCGGCCGCCGATGACATGGGGTTCGGTCAAGGCACTTGCTCCCTCTGGGCGTAGGCGTCGGCGTGCCGCAGGATGTCGGCGGGATCGGCGTCGCGCCATGATGCGGCGGTTGAATACCGCTCCATCGCGGCACGGGCCGTTTCGGGGCCGAGGATCGTCAGGGTTGAGCCCAGGAACTTCACAAGGTCGTCCCGCCGGGAGCGGTTCGTCAGGCGTCCCCAACTGCAGAGGTCGAAGGGGACGATGCGCTCGGCGTCGAGCAGGAAGTTCCGCAAACGCGGGTCGCCGTGGGCGAGGCCCGCCCGATGAATCGTCGCCATGCACTCGGCCGCCCGCATCAACGAATCCGCTGATCCGCCGGCGCGGAGATGCTCGGCCAGGGTTGGGCCTTCGATGAGCCGGGTGATGACGATCCCCTTGGTCCAAAGCCCCCATCGCCGGAGTTCGCCCCATGCGATGAGTTGCGGGGTTTCGATGCCGGCCTCGGCAAAGGCGGTGTACCCCCGGCCTTCCGCGGCGGCGCGGGATGCGCGCAGCCGTCGCATCAAGGAATGGCCTGATCTGGGGTTGTAGACCTTGACGAAGGCTCGCCCGCCGTCGGGTAGGTCGGCCTGCCCATGACGCCGACCCGGTCCGGGTTCGGCCAGGGCGGTTGCCTCAACAACCCATTCCGCCGAAACCAGGGTCTGATGCCACATGCGCAGTACCCCCTCCCCCTGCAGCCGGAGACAGTCGGAGACAGAGCCCTCGGCCGACGGATCGGTTTGGGAGAAAGATGCAGCCACGCCCGTGCCAGACTAGTGTTCCGGGGGATCGGCTCACAAAACGACCCCGCACTCGATGTGGATCGGGTGCCGCCGCTAGTCTAGAATCATTCTGATCTGGATTCTCAATACGATACCGTGGTTCCCGAGGATGACCCCATGCTCAGACTGCCCATCTATTTTGATCATGCCGCCACGACTCCCTGCGACCCGCGGGTGGTTGAGGCGATGCTGCCGTTTTTCACGGAGAAGTTCGGCAACGCCGGGTCGCGGAACCACAAGTTCGGCTGGGAGGCGGAGGAGGGGATCGACCGCGCCCGCGCGCAGGCGGCGGCGCTGATCGGCGCGAACGAAAAGGAGATCATCTTCACGAGCGGCTCGACGGAGGGGAACAACCTCGCGATCAAGGGCGCGGCGGAGATGTACGAGAAGAACCCGGCCGGCTCCGCGAAGCGCGGGCACGTCATCACCGCCATCCACGAGCACAAGGCGGTGCTCGACCCGTGCAAGCGGCTGCAGAAGGAGGGGTTCGACGTCACTTTCCTTGAACCCCCGCGAGACGGGGTCATCACGGCCGAGGCGGTCAAGTCGGCGATGCGCGACGACACGATCCTCGTGACGCTCATGTGGGCGAACAACGAGATCGGCACGATCAACGAAGTGCCCGAGATCGGGAGTCTCTGCAAGAGTCGGAACGTGATCTTCCACACCGACGCGACGCAGTGGGTGGGGAAGATGCCGACGAACGTGGAGCGCGACGGGATCGACCTGCTGACGTGGAGCGGGCACAAGATCTACGGGCCGAAGGGAGTCGGGGCGCTCTACGTGCGGCGGCGGAACCCGCGCGTCCGGCTGGTGGCCCAGATCGAGGGCGGCGGGCAGGAGCGCGGCTACCGCTCGGGCACGCACAACGTGACCGGGATCGTCGGCTTCGGGAAGGCGTGCGAGATCGCGCTGAACGAGATGGAGGCGGACGGGGCTCGGCTGCTGAAGTTGCGGCAAAAAATGGAGCGCGAGTTGACGAAAGCGCTCGACGTTACACAGGTGAACGGGCACGCGGAGCGCAGGCTGCCGCACATCCTGAACATCTCCTTCGGCTTCGTGGAGGGCGAGGGACTGATGATGGCGATCAAGGAGATCGCGTGTTCCAGCGGGTCGGCCTGCACGAGCGCGAGCCTTGAGCCGTCGTACGTGCTGAAGGCGCTGGGCGTGGGCGACGACCTGGCGCACTCGTCGCTGCGTCTCTCGATGGGAAAGTGGACGACGGAGGAGCAGGTGGACTACGCGATCACGAAGATCATCGAGGCGGTGAAGAAGTTGCGGACGCTCTCGCCTTTGTACGACATGCACCTGGAGGGGATCGACCTGAACACCGTGGAGTGGCAGGCGCACTGATGGCAAGCCCAACGGATGATGCTCGGGGATGGATTGACCTTGCTCAAGGTTCACTGAGGGCGGCCCGGCTCCTCCTCGAAAGTCCGACTTCCGCGCGGTCGGCTGCGAATCGGGCCTACTACGCTGCCTACCAAGCCGTGCATGCGCTGGCGTTTGGCATCCCGAATGGCCCGAGGCCGCCGGAACAAGGTAACTGGAAGCACAAGAGCCTTCCCGGGGTTCTCCGGGCGTGTTTGCAACAGGTTCGGCCTCGCGCGGGGATCGTGAACGAGGTCATGCGACTGCACTTGGAGGACCTCCAGCGAACGCGCGGCTATGCGGACTACAATCCGAGCGCGGCTGTGGACGATCAGGATGCGAAGCGAACCGTGAAGCACTCGATGGAGTTGGTGAGACTGGTTGAGGCGATCCGTCGCTAAGGACGAAACATGGAATCAACGAAGGCGAAAGTCATTGAAGCCGTCAAGCAGGTGAGCAAGGAGAGGGCCGATCTGCTCTCAAAGTTCGGAATCAGGCTTGACACCCAGGACGTCGAGGAGAGTTATGGCTTGTGGATTGTGCCCGCCGTGTATTACGCGGGTGGAATCCCCTATCACGCACTGGATCTCAACCGAGCACTGGAGGACATGCAGCAGCAACTCGAAGGAATGACGGGAAGCAGCATCAGCATTCTGCTGAATCCTGACAACTGAACGGAGAATCCCGAGATGGCCTACGGCCCCAAAGTCATTGACCATTACGAGCACCCGCGCAACGTCGGCAACTTCGGCACCACCGCCGAGGTCAAGAAACGCAAGGACATCGGCGTCGGCGTCGTCGGCGCGCCGGAGTGCGGCGACGTCATGCAGATCCAGATCAAGGTCGACCAATCGACCGGCAAGATCGAGGACGCGAAGTTCAAGTGCTTCGGCTGCGGGTCCGCGATCGCCTCGTCATCGCTCGCCACGGAGTGGATCAAGGGCATGACCGTCGACGAGGCCCTCAACATCAAGAACACCGACATCGTCGAGGAACTGTCGCTCCCCCCCGTCAAGATTCACTGCTCGGTCCTCGCCGAGGATGCCATCCGCACCGCGATCTCCGACTACAAGGCGAAGAACGACATCGCAGAGCCCGCGCCGACCTCGGCGAAGGCGCATTGACGAGTTATCGCGAGATGATCGACGGAGATCGCCGCAGAATCGGCGCAGAAAAAAACCGTCGATCGAGAGCTCCGATTCTCGATCGACGGCGTGCCACGGCTATGCGCCGCGCTGATTCAGATGTCCTTCTTGCGTGCCCCCACACTCCAAAACGGTCCGGCAGAGGCAGGCTAGCGTAGGCTTGGGTCAGGCGGGGTCAACCTCCGATTCAACGTGGATCGTTATTTTTTATAAAGTCTTGTCAAACAAGGATTTAGAGCACAAACACGACCCCGCCGGCGGGTGTTTTCCGACCGACGTCGGCATCGGAATCGTCTTTCGTTCGGACCCGACTGTAAGCCAAACATCGTCGCCCGGAGTCGCGACTTCAATCTCCGTGCTGATCACCCGCCGAAAGGAGGGTGGCATCTACGGCGGATTCTGGGAGTTTCCGGGTGGCAAAGCGGCGCCGGGCGAGCCATTCGACGCTTGCGTCCGGCGCGAACTCGCGGAAGAAGTCGGCATCGCCGTGGAGGTGGTCGGCGTCCTGTCGAGCGTTGAGCACACCTACCCGCACGGGCGAGTCCGGCTGCATCCCCGGCTTTGCCGACTGTTGCCGGGTTCGGCGGAGGTCCGGAATCTTCACGTCGCGGAGCACCGCTGGGTTCATCCGGATGAGTTGTCGGGATACCGCTTCCCCGAGGCGAATGAAGCGATCATCCGTGCGTTGCTGCAATGGCTCACGCAGGCGGGGCCGAGCGATCTCGGCGTCGCGATAACGTGACGCAGACTTCCGTCGCGAGGAGGCCGATCGCTGCGCCGACGAAGACGTCGCTCGCGTAATGCGCCTTCAACAGGACTCGGCAGGCCCCGACGACGCACGCCAAAGGCACGACGATTGGCGTGAGCCGCGGGTATTGACGCGAGAGCCACGCCGCCGCGACCACCGCCAGGGCCGTGTGGCTCGACGGCATCGACCATATTTCGGCGACGTCGGGCGCGTTGATCTCCCACGCATGCCTCGGCGGGTCGCCCTCCTTCACGATGTGCGTGTTCCAAGGGCCCAGGAAGTGGAGGTGCTCGCCGAGGAACTTCGGCCTGGGCCGCCCGAGGGAGATCTTCATCACGAACACCGTCAGCCATGCGATGCCCGCCGCCAGGATCCATTCGACGATGCGTTTCAGCCGGGGTGCATCGAGGCGCCAGATCAGTAGCGTCGCCAGGGCGATGCTCACCGGCCCGCCGAACTGCTGGATCAGTTCGATTTCCCGGCGGAGGTCGCCCCCCGGCCGGAACCGCGTGAAGAACTGAGAGACCGCGCCGTCGAACGGCAGCACGGCCGCGGCCGCGACAATCAGGCCGGCGCCGAGGAGCAGTCGGCCCCGTGCCGTCGGCCCGGCTCGTGCGGAGTTGTCAGAGTGGGCGTGAAGCACCGCTGAACCGGGCACGGTTATAGTCGATTGCGATGCCGATGCCGACCGAGTTGCCATCCGACTCCCGCCGGCGGTGGCTTTGCGGCTGGCGGGGCGGAGTGTTGCTTGTCGTCGTGTGCGTGCTCGCCCTGTGGCCCGGGGCGCGCGACCTGCCGCCGGTGGACCGCGACGAGTCGCGCTTCGCCCAGGCGAGCCGGCAGATGCTGGAATCGGGGACGCGCGAGGGGTGGCTTGTGCCGAGAGTGGGAGAGACTCCTCGGCTGAACAAGCCGCCCGTGATCTACTGGCTTCAGGCGGCGAGCGCGGCGATGCTCCGATCGGCGGACGCGAAGAACGAGCGCAACTCCATCGGTCTTCTCACCGGCGACATCTGGCCTTTCCGGTTGCCCTCGCTGCTGTGCGCCCTGGCCTCGACGCTCATCACCTGGCGGGTTGGGCGGTCGATGTACCCGCGCGAGCCGGTCGTCGCCTGGCTGGCCGGGGCGATGCTGGGGTGCTCGGTCATGGTGATGTGGGATGCGCGACAGGCGCGCGCGGACCAACTGCTTCTCACGGCGACGACGGCGGCCATGTGGGCGCTCTGGCGGTGCTGGAACCGGGATCTCCCGGGTGCCACGGCCGGCGAAGCGAGTCTTCGAGCGGAGTCGGCCGTGGCGTGCGCACTGGGCTGCTCGCCGCGGCCGACTGCGCTCCGCAGAGCCTTCGCTGCCCTGGCCGTGGCACCCCTTGTCCTCTGGTTGCTCGTCGGCCTCGGCGTCATGTCGAAGGGGCCGATCACGCCGATGATCGTGGCCCTGACCGCGCTCGCGCTCGCCGCCGCGACGGGACGATGGCGCTGGCTCCTCTCGCTTCGCCCGGTTCTCGGGCTTGTTCTGGTGGCGACCGTTGTGATGCCCTGGGTTGTTCTCGTGGCGGGCGAAGTGGGGTGGAGTCGGTACCTGACGATCCTCCGCGATGAAACGCTCGGCCGGAGCGTGTCCGCCGCGGAGGGACATTGGGGGCCGCCGGGATACCACCTCGTTCTTCTGCCGGCGCTGTTCTGGCCTGGGAGCATGCTGACCGCCTTCGGGCTTTCCTCGGCGTGGCGCAGCGCCCGCGATCCCGATTCAAGGGCGAAAGCCTGGTGGCGTCGCTTCAGGGATGATCGGCCCGCGGAGGTGTTCCTGTTGGCATGGCTGATTCCCTCGTGGATCGTGTTTGAGTTGATTCTGACGAAGTTGCCGCATTACACGCTGCCGCTGTACCCCGCGCTCGCGCTCCTGAGCGCCCGGGCCGTCGTCGGCGTGGGCGGCCCGTTCAGCGGTCGCGGCCGGATGGCCAAGGTCGGCGTGGGCCTTTGGGCGGCGATCGGACTGGTGCTGGGCGGATGCGTGCCGCCGGTGCTTTCGCGGCTGGGTGGTCTGGTTGCGCCCGGGCCGCTGACGATGGCGATGGGCGCCTCGGCGGGCGTGGGAGCGGGGCTGGTGATCTCCGCCGCGCGCGCGGTGTTCCGTGGGCGACTGGTCCTTGGGCAGACGCTCGGATTGGCGGCGGCGGTGGTGGCGTCGGCGTCGGTCTTCGGGATTGTGCTCCCGCGTCTGAACGCACTGTGGGTCAGTTCGCGCGTCGTGGCGGCGGTTCGCTCGATTGACCCCGCCGAGGTACGTCCGGTCGCCGCCGTCGGGTATCACGAAGACAGCCTGACGTTCCTCACGAACGCGGGTTGTCGGCGGCTTCGACTTGCGAACGTCGCGCCGTGGTCTGGGGAGAACCCCGGCGGGCTGCTCGTCGTTCCGACGGCCCGCGTGGAGGCGGTCGAGGCGGCCCTTGGTCGGCCGATGGCTGTCCTGCGCCGGGTGACGGGCTTCAACTACTCGAAGGGCGAATGGGTGGACCTTGTGATAGGCGAGGTATCCGCGGGGCCGGCGGGGCCGATATCATCACCGTCCCCGGAGAGGCCCTGATTGTCCATCGCCGCCCAGGAAACCCAGTCGCAAGCCCTCGTCGCCGGTGAGCCGGCGCATGCTCCGGTGCGCAAGCGCCGCCAGGGGTTCGTCGGCTGGCTGGAGTCGTTCATCAGTCGGCTGAGCACGCGGAACAACTTCTGGCACCGCGTGTGCTCGTTGATCTGGCTGCCCTACGCCTTCAAGAGCGGTATCCAGATGAAGCGCGTGGACGCGAAGACGTTCACGGCGGTGCTGCCTTTCCGGCGCTTCAACCGCAACTGGTACAACGCGATGGCCGGGGCGTCGCTGCTCGCCAACAGCGAGATCGCCGGGGGCATGTACCTTTTCGCGGAGGTCGGCGGCGAGTACACCGTCGTCTGCAAGGAACTGCGCTACAGGTTCCTCCGCCCCTGCTTCGGCCCGGCGATCTACAAGATCAACCCGGCGCAGAACCTCAAGACCCTCGTCGAGACGCACGAGGAGTTCAACATCGAACTCGACCTCGACATCCTCCAGCAGCGCCTGCCCGTCCCCGGCCGAAAGAAGCCGGCGCGGGACATGCGCGTCGGGAAATGCACGGCGATCTTCCATGTCACGCCGAAGACGCAGCACGAGGCGAAAGAGAAACGCGAGCGGGAACGCGCGGGGGAAGGCGCATGAAGTCGAAGTGAACTGGCGGTCAGGCGGCACGCTTTCGGCGCTTGGTGGCGGGCGGCTTGGACAACTTCCGAGCGGTCTTCCGGCGCATCGCCCGCGGCTCCTTTGCGGCCCGCTCCTCGGCTTCGCGCTGCTCTAACAGCCGAATAAGTCCCTCAAGCGTGCCGCCTGCCTTTCTTTGGAGGCTGCGACGCCACCGGCGGACCTCCTCGACGACCGGATCGTATTCCAGGATGTCCTTGCGATTCCTCATGGGGCTTCCTCGGGCATGAGCGTCAGAGGCGTGACGATCATAGGCACCGGCAAGCCAAGCCGACGATTGAGCACCGTGAGATGTTGGATTTTGTTGACGTTGGCGAGGTGCCGACAGTTCCAGGTCAGGAGGAACGGGATCGCGTGCTGGCTGCAGTGGGCGAGGTGAAGTGCATCCGCGAGTGTCGTGGAGGGAACGAGTTTATGCGTGACGTAGTAAGCCGCGAGCGAGATGGTCTCCGGCGTTCGCTCCAATAGGTCAATGCCATGAAGGAGCCCGAGCATCTCGGTCCGCTTGGGTTGAGGCGCTTCGCCGACCTCGTCGAGCGTCACGCGGGAGGTCACCAACGCATAGTTCGGGCGGAATCGCCGCCACCACCGCACCGTCGCCTCGCGCCATGCGATCACCTTCGGGCTTCGACGGGTCTCGAAGTAGTAACTGGGGATGCTCGTCTCGACATAGACGGTGGCCATCGCGGGGCATGGTACTGCCGGCTTCGGCAAGCCCGCGCGCAAGAGGAGGCGATTCATGCCCGGCGCAACGCCTCCGCTTGCGCGGCGGGCTGGTATGCGCGAATCTGCGACAATCCCCCGATGCCCGCCCGCCTCGGCATCCTCTGGCGCGCCCTCTTCCTCGCCTCGTCGTGGACGTGGTGCATCGGGATGTGGTTCCCGGTCTACATGGCGGAGGACTGGGGTTGGCCGGGGTGGTGCGCGTTTCTGGTGCCGAACGCGATCGGAGCGGCCTTGGTCGGGTTCGTGCATTCCGCTGAATCGAGCCGACGGTTCGTCGCGGTCAATCTCGCCGCGTTGCGCGCGTTCAGTGTCGTCACGATTCTGTTTCATGTCTCGTGGCTGGCGTGGCTGCTTACCGATCTCGCGGCGCGATCGGATGTCGGGCAGGGATGGATCGGCGGCGCGGCCGCGGCGGCGGCCGTGCTCGTCGGCGTCGCGCTGTCGGGCCTCCGCCGGTGGGCGATCCCCTCGATCCTCGTCTACGCGATCAGCATCGCGGTCTTCGTGCTGATCTGGCGCTCCGGGCCGACGCTGCGCGTGCCGGCGGATTCCGGCGCGCAGGCCGCGCGCGACCTGTGGTTCGCCATCCCGACGCTGGTGCTGGGCTTCGGGCTGTGCCCGCACCTGGACCTGACATTCCATCGCGTGCGGCAGGAGGCGCCGGGCCTTGCGGGTGCGGCCGCGTTCGCGCTCTCCTTCGGCGTGCTGTTCCCGGTCCTCATGGTGTTCACGCTCCTCTACGCGGGCGGGCTGCTCGCCAACATGTGGAGCCTGTACCTGCCGCTGCACTTCGGCGCACAAGCGGCCTTCACCATCGGGGCGCACTTGCGCGAGCTGCGGCCGGGGGGGTTGGGGGAATGGAGGGGGAGGAAGGCAGTAGAAGAGGTAGGGACGGGCGGGACGCCCATACCACCTAGAGGGGGTAGGTGGGGAGGTGGGGCAATGACGGCGGGGATCGTGCTGATGTTTGCGTCCGCCGCGCTGCCTTGGGTTCCGGCGTACCACGGCACATCGGCGACGCGCCTCGTGTACGAACTCCTCATCTCGTGCTACGCGCTGGCGTTCCCCGCGTTTGTCTGGATCGTCTCGATCGAGCGCCCCGCGCCTCGCGCCGCGCGCGTTCGACTCTGGATCGTCGCCTGCCTCCTCGCGGCCCCGTGCCTGTGGCTCGGGTACATCGAGCGACGGTACATCTGGCTCGCGCCCGCGATGGGGATCGTGCTGATCGCGCCGATCGCCACCCGCTTCGTCGCTCGGAAGACCCCCGCGAGAAGCCGCGTCTGAGTCCGTGAAGACGCGGATGATGGCGACCCGCGTGGCGCGAACCGCCACTTCGTCGAAGGCTCCTCAGCGGCGGCTTGTCCGCGTGCAAAACCCCGAGATTTCGCCTAGAATCTCCGCACGATTCACCCTCTCGATCGCTCCGGAAAAGCACCCGAAAACATGCCCGACGAAACCCCTCCAACCACGCCGCAGAATCCCGAAGCGCCGCTGAACATCGGCCACGTCGTCGATCTCCAGATCGAGGACGAACTGAAGGATTCCTACCTCACCTACGCGATGAGCACGATCATGGATCGTGCCCTGCCCGATGTGCGCGACGGCCTGAAGCCCTCGCAACGCCGCATCCTCGTCGCGATGAACGACCTCAACCTCCGCCCCGGCAAGAAGCACATCAAGTGCGCGAAGATCTGCGGCGACACCTCGGGCAACTACCACCCGCACGGCGAATCGGTCGTCTACCCCACGCTCGCCGGAATGGCGCAGGATTGGAAGATGCGCGTCCCCGTCGTGGACCCGCAGGGGAACTTCGGCTCGATCAACCCCGACCCTCCGGCCGCGATGCGGTACACCGAGGCAAGGCTCCACCACGCCGCGAGCGACATGCTCGAGGATCTCAAACTCGACACGGTCGATTTCCAGCCCAACTACGACGACCGCCTGCAGGAGCCGACCGTCCTGCCCGGCAAGTTCCCCTACCTGCTCGTCAACGGCGGCGTCGGCATCGCCGTCGGCATGGCGACGAGCCTCCTCCCGCACAACCCGGGCGAGATCCTCGACGCGATCGTCGCCGTCATCGACCGCCCCGAAATCACCCTGAATGAGTTGATCGGCATCGTCCCCGGCCCGGATTTCCCGACCGGCGGCGTCATCTGCGGCAAGCGCGGCGTGGTCGAGGGCTACGCCACCGGGCGCGGCCGCCTCACCGTCCGCGGCACCGTCCACGTCGAGGAAATCCCCGGCTCGCGCGACCGCCAGCAGATCGTCATCGACACCATCCCCTATCAACTCGGCCTGCTCACCGTCGTCAACGCCATCGGCGAGGCGGTGAACGAGGAGAAGATCAAGGACATCACCGACGTGCGGAACGAATCGGGGCGCGAGGCGCCGGTCCGCGTCGTCTGCGAACTGCGGCGCGGGGCCGACCCGGCGGTCATCGAGAACCAGTTGTACGAGTTCACGCCGCTGCAGGACACGCTCAGCATCATGAACATCGCGCTGGTGAACCGCCAGCCGCGCACGCTGAGTCTGCGCGAGATGCTGGACTGCTACGTCGATCACCGGGTGGACGTGATCGAGCGCCGCACGCGGCACCTCCTGCAGGAAGCCAAGAAGAAGGCCCACGTCCTGGAGGGCATGATCTACGCCGTCTGCGACATCGACGAGGTGATCAAACTGATTCGCTCGTCGCGCACGCGCGAAGAGGCGATCGAGAAACTGGCGGCCCGGGCCCTCCGCATCGCCGCGGACCACAAGCACGCCTCGAAGATTCCCGCACGCCTCATGGACGCGGTCCGCGCCGCGGATGCGACAGGCGGCATGCGCCTCACCCGCGTGCAGGCCGAGGCCATCGGCGCCATGCGCCTCATCCAGTTGGTCGGCCTCGAGATCGAGAAACTCGTCGCCGACTACGCGAAACTTGTCGAGGAGATCACCGGCCTCGAAGCGATCCTCGCCGACCGGAAGAAGGTCCTGGCGATCATCCGCGCCGACTGCGTGGAGATGAAGACCCGCTACGCCACGCCTCGCCTCACCCGGATCGAGGAGTCCGACGCCGACATCAACATCGAGGCCCTCATCCGCCAGGAGGACGTCGCCGTCACCATCAGCCACGAGGGCTGGCTCAAACGCGTGCCGATGACCACCTACCGCGAGCAGAACCGCGGCGGGCGCGGCATCAAGGCCTCGGACGCCAAGGAAGAGGACTTCATCGAGCACGTCTTCGTCGCCTCCACGCACGACGACCTCCTGTGCTTCACGAACACCGGGCGCGTCTTCAAGGTCAAGGTCTACGAGATCCCCGAGATGGCGCGGACCACCCGCGGCCGATCCATCATGAACCTGATCGAACTCCGCCCCGGCAGCGAGGGCGCGATGGGCGAAAAGGCCGTGGCGTTCATGCCCATCAAGGATTTCGAGAAGAGCGAGGACTACCTCGTCTTCGCGACCGCACAGGGCAAGGTGAAGCGCACCAGCCTCCGCCTCTATCAGAACGTCAGCCGGGCGGGCATCATCGCCGTCGATCTGAACGAGGGCGACCGCCTCATCGGCGTCACGAACACCAGCGGCACGGACCACCTCCTCCTCGGCACGGCCCAGGGCATGTCCATCCGCTTCATGGAGAGCGACGCGCGCCCCATGGGCCGCGGGGCCGCGGGCGTCAAGGGCATCGAACTCGTCGAGGGAGATGAGGTCGTCGACCTCGTCCGCGTCGAGATGCGCGATGAGAACGATCCGCTCTCGTCCGTCCATCCCGAGGTGGACCTCCTCACCGTGACGGAGAACGGCTACGGCAAGCGCACCGCCATGATCGAGTACCTCGTCGCGGGTGAGGGCGAGGGCGGCAAAACGGAGTACCGCGCCCAGTCCCGCGGCGGGAAGGGCCGAATCGACATCCGCACCGAGGGCCGCAACGGCAAGGTCGTCGCCATGAAGGCGGTCAAGGAGGGCGAGGGCGTCGTCCTCGTGTCCGAAGGCGGCCTGCTCGTCCGCATCCCCGTCGCCCAGATATCCCGCATCGGGCGGAATACCCAGGGTGTGCGTCTGGCCAACCTCAAGGAGGGCGACCGCCTCGTGGCCGCGGCGGTGGTCCCGCCCGGCGAGAGTACGGACGAGGCCGCGCCCCCGCCGGAGGATGCCGGCTCGTGAAGCCGAGGTTCAAAGGAGGCCGACCTCACCACGCCCCCGGACCTTGGACGCCGAGGCTGAGGAAGCCGAGACGAAGCCTTGGATCCCGTGCCCGTCGAAACCGAGGCTTCGCGGGCTGAGCCTCGGCGTCCCGAGATTCCGGGGAATCCCTGCCCAACCGCGAATCTCTGGTAGAGTGATCCTGTCGGTGGCCCAGGCGCCCCGACGGTCTGGAGACTTGCCATGCCCAGCGACTGGTCCAACGACATCGTCATCGCCGACCTCGCCGACGAGCCGGAACTCTCCGAGGAACTCAACGAACTCTACAACCAGTTGACCGAGCGCCCCGTGGACACGGTGCCTTGCGTGGTCCTGAACCTCGGCGGCGTGTCGTACCTCAACTCGTCGAACATCGCCCAAATCCTCCGCATCCGCCGGCGCCTCATCGAGGCGCACAAGACCATGAAACTCTGCTCCGTCGCCGACGGTGTATGGTCCATCATGCTCCTCACGGGCCTCGACAAGGTCTTCGACTTCGCCCCCGACAAAGCCACCGCAAT
Source organism: uncultured Phycisphaeraceae bacterium (assembly GCA_964490785.1). Lineage (GTDB taxonomy): Bacteria > Planctomycetota > Phycisphaerae > Phycisphaerales > UBA1924 > JAEUIV01. Next base: position 16,744 of record CAZBDZ010000009.1, on the reverse strand, counting down.
CGCGGCGCTCCAACTCCAGGGCGGAAAGAAGCAGTAGCGCGCCTGAAAGACAGTTGAGATCCTGCTTCCCGCGCACGCTCGGGACGAGTCTTCGAGTCCCGTGGTTTCCGCGGGCGAGCCCCGAGGGAGAGTGTCCCCATGCCCCCTCGCTGGTTCCACATCATGTGGAGCACCTACGGCGCATGGCTCCACGGCGATCCCCGCGGGTTCCGCGATCGCTTCCACCGGATCCACTCTTCGGGCGATTACAAACGCCCGCCCCCGAAGGGCGAGCATGCGGGTCTTCATCGGTACATGAAGCGCATCATGCACAAGGATCCGGTTCTCCTCGCGCCCGCGTTGCGCCAACGGACACTCGATGCTCTCCTTGCGAAAGCGAAACAGATCGAACTCCTCGTCGTCTGTGCCGCCGTGAGCGCGACGCACGTTCACCTCCTCGCGAAGTTGAGCCCGAACGATATCGAGAACTCGGTCGCCCGCCTGAAGCGACATTCTTCGCACGCCATCCGCGACGCGATCCCAGGTCAGGTCTGGGCCGCGCGACGTGAGGCGAAGCCGATCCGGGATCGCGAGCACCAACTCAACGTCTTCCGCTACATCCTCGAACATTCGGAGAAAGAGGGGGCTGCAGTCTGGCGCATCCGGAAGCCCTCGCAGCAGTGACGCCCGCGCCACCACGGGACTCGCGGACTCGTCCCGAGCGTCAGGGATGATCGTCACCTCTCCCCCACGCTCGGGACGAGTCCGCGAGTCCCGTGGTAGAGCACGGCGCTGCTACCCTACCCCCCATGCCCGATGCCCCGCGGAAACCCGTGAAGATCGCCCCTCCCTCGGGCACGCGCGACTTTTATCCGCGCGAGATGCTCGTCCGCCGGTACATCACCGACGCCTGGCGCCGCGCCGCCCTCCGCCACGGGTTCGACGAGATCGACGGCCCAACCTTCGAAGCCGCCGACCTCTACAAGGTCAAGTCCGGCGAAGGCATCCTCAACGAGATGTTCGGCGTGTTCAGTGGGAAAGCAGAAAATGCGCGGCGCGCCATGGAACCCGGAGCGCCAGCGACGGGGTTGCCCGAAGCGCCGCTCGACCCCCGCAGCCCCCCCTTTGGTTTGCGCCCCGAGTTCACCCCCACCCTCGCCCGCATGTACGCCGCGCGGGCGAAGCAACTCCCCCAACCCACCAAGTGGTTCTGCGTCAGCAACTTCTTCCGGGCCGAACGCCCGCAGCGGGGGAGGTTGAGGGAGTTTTGGCAGTGGAACTGCGATGTTATTGGGGGAATAGCTGAGCATGAAGCAGATGTGGAAGTGATGGGAGTGCTCGTTGACTCACTGAGGATGTGTGGCATCGGGAATGAGCTATGTCGAGGCTGGTTTTCGAATCGCAAGAGGCTTCAGGCCGCATTGATGGATATTGTTGGCGTGCCGTTGGAGAGGATTGATGATGCGTTCGCATTACTTGACCAGCGCGATAAATCACCGCCCGACGAGCTAAGACAACAAGCACTCGATCTGGGATTCACTGCCAATCAAGCGGACTACTTCGCAACTCGCACGATCAGGGATGCTCCCGTTCCTGATAATAGATCGCAGGGCAGAATCAATGAACTATCCGACACGGCAGATTCACTTATGGAGTGGCTAAAGGGTTCTTTGCGCGACGCCGGCATTCTCGAGTGGTTTCAGTTCAATAGCGACATCGTCCGCGGCCTCGCCTACTACACCGGCACCGTCTTCGAGGTCATCGCCGAGGGCGAACGTGCCGTCGCCGGCGGCGGACGCTACGACAACCTCATCGAACTCTTCGGCGGCCCGCCCACCCCCGCCTGCGGCTTCGGCATGGGCGACGCCGTCCTCGGCAACCTCCTCGAAGACCGCAAACTCATTCCCGAAGGCCGCGACATGCTCGAAGCCCTCACACGCCCCATGCCCTATCGTCCCGATGTCTTCGTCATCGCCTCGCCCAACCCAGGCTGCGAGGAACTCATCGTGCCCACGGTCGCCCGTCTCCGCCGCGGCGAGGAATCGGAGAAGTACAAGCAAGGCGAGTGCAAACCCTGGTCTGTCGATCGCTACGCCGTCCCGCCTCTCCACGCCCGCCGTTCGTACAAGGCGACGAAGAACGTGGGCAAACTCGTGCAGGAGGCGGTCCAGGCGAATGCCCGCACGGTCGCGATCATCGAGTCCGCCTCATCCAAAGGCGACGAGGCCCGCTGCACCATTCAAGATCTCGACCGCCGAACCAAGCCCGCCGCCGGCGTGCCGGTTTCGCTGCTCGGCGAGCGCGTCGCGCAGATTGCTCAGGCCAGCGCCTAAAGGAACTCCAGCACCTCGGCACTCATGCCGTTCTTCCCATCCTCCCGCCTTCCTCTGTGCTCTCTGCGTCTCTGTGGTGAATGTCTTTCCGGTTTTCGGCCCACGGAATCCGCTTGCCCTCGCCCGTTTTCTGCGTAGATTCATGGGTGTCAGGGCATGACGCCCAGGGAGAGAGCGATCCATGAAGATGCCGTTGATTATCGGGCTCGCGCTGGCGGGCATGACCTCCGTCGCCTCGGCGGACGTTCACACGTTTCCCCACACGCTTGAGATCGCCGGCCGCCTGATCGACTCGCCGCTGGGCGATGTTGAGATTCCCTACCAGGCGACGCTCGCCGATGCGGACATCTCGATCATGCCGTCGATGACGCCGCCGACGACCAACATGTATCACTACGAAACCGAGCCGGCGTTCCCCGTTCGGCTCGATGGGCTTCGCACCGACTTCGCCTTGCTGCTCCGGGGCGGGGCCGGGCATTGCGACGCCGATCCCGACGCCGAACTCGTCTGGAATCTCACGATGTCCTACCGCCCCGTGGCGATCGTCTCAGGCACCGAGTACAGCCTCCCCGGCGACGGCCTGATCACGTTCATCAAGCCCCACGGCGACCCGCAGCCCTTGCCCGTGTTGTGCGACGACGAGGAACTTCGCCATGGCGCGCCGGTCGTCTTTCTCATCGAGTCGGCGATCACGCTTTACGCCGGCGGGGACGAGGGCGCATCGAGCCGCCTGGTCATCGACCCCGCCTCTCGCATCGTGATCGAGACCGCGCTGCCCGCGCCGTCCGCGGGTCTGTGCGTGATTCTGAGTGGCCTGCTCGCTTCCGCGTCGCGAAAGCGCTCGCCCCTCGCGGGTGCGGATCGTTAGGGTTTGGTGCGGATTGGGCCGGGCATCGGGGCGCAATCCGGGGCAGAATTTGCCCGATTCCTGCGTGTACCGGAAAAAATCGTTTGCATCGGCTCGAAATCGTGGTATTCTCATCCATGCCTCGACCCGGTAGCACAACCGGGCCGCAGGAGGAGGAGTCAGCATTATGTTCAAGGCCCGTGCCGTTGTTATCGCTGGTATCGTGGTTGTTCCTGCGCTCGCGGTTGCCGGACTCTCGAGGTTCGGGATCACGCTTCCCAAGATGTTCTCGCGGGACGCGATCCGCACCGCCGAGGTCCCGATCACCCCGCCCGTCGGGCCGCAGTTCGCGGCCAGGGTCGCCCGCCCCGCCGGCGAGAGCGAATCGCGGGACATCGTGGCGGATGTCCGGATGCGCGACGCGCTCTCGAAAATCCTCGAGGGCACAAAGAACGAAACCGTGCAGTCGGCGACCCCCCTGCTCGCGTTTACCGACGAGCCGGAGGTTCAGTCGATCGACCACATGCGCGAGTCTCTCGGCTTGGTGCTCCGCGAGGAGAGCACGCTGAGTCGGCTGAGCGACGACGCCGCGGCCGCGGAGCCTGAGGCCGAGGCATCGAACGACAGCATGATGATCACGGATTCGCAGCCGCTGGCGGGCGCCTTCTCCAGCAACCCGGCCCTCGCCGGGGCCCTGTTCCCCTCCGCCGCCGTGCGCGAGATGACCGGGCAGGGCGTTCAGCAGGGCGAGCAGGCCCCGCTCGTGCAGCGCATCGCGTCGAATCCCGCGCCGTTCCAAGGCAACGACGGCGTCGCCTCGGGCCGCCGCCCGTCGGAGACTTTCAACTTCGATCCGGGCGAGATGATCGCCAATGGCGAAACCCCGGCCCCGGGCACGATCGCCCTGGGCGTCCTGGGCCTGGTCGGCTTCCTCCGCCGGCGCGCCTGATCCGCGATCCCCAACAAGCCCCCCTTTTGGAGCACCCCGGCATGGTCGCACAGCCCTGCCGGGGTGTTCCTTTGCGCCCGTGCCGCGCCCTTTCCAATGCGTGCGCGAAGCCGCGGGCTGGAAAGCCCGTGCCACGCGGAGGGTAGGATCGCCTCAATGACTGGCTCCCCGGATTTCATCGACGAACTCAAATGGCGCGGCCTCTACCACCAATGCACGGATGAGTCGGGGCTGCGCGCCCACCTCGCGTCGGGCCGTCGGTCAGCGTACTGCGGCTTTGACCCGACCTCCGATTCGCTCACCATCGGGAACCTCGTCCCGATGTTGATGCTCCGTCATTGGCAGCGGGCGGGGCATGCGCCGGTCGTCGTCGTCGGCGGCGGAACGGGGCTGATCGGCGACCCCTCAGGCAAATCGGCCGAACGCCAGTTGATGACGGAGGAGCGCGTCCGCGCGAACGTCGAGGCCCAGACGAAGATCTTCACGCGCGTGCTGGACTTCACCGGCCCCTACGCCGCCAAGATCACCAACAACCTCGACTGGCTCGGAAATCTCGGATTCATCGAGGCCCTGCGCGACATCGGGAAGCACTTCTCCGTCAACGAGATGATCAAGCGCGACTCCGTCCGCGAGCGCCTTGAGAACCGCGAACAGGGCATCTCCTACACCGAATTCTCGTACATGCTCCTGCAGGCCTACGACTTCCTCCACCTCTACCGCACGATGGGCGTGACGGCCCAGATCGCGGGCAGCGACCAGTGGGGCAACATCGTCGCGGGAATCGACCTGATCCGAAAATCCACGAACCCCGACCGTGAGGGAGGGTCCTCCTCAACGACGAACCCCGCGCGCCAGCAAGGGGAGGCTGCATCCTTCGGTCTCACCGCCCCCCTTGTCACCAAATCCGACGGCGGAAAGTTCGGCAAAACCGAGTCCGGCGCGATCTGGCTTTCTCCCGACCGCACCAGCCCCTACGCCTTCCACCAGTTCTGGCTGAATGCTTCGGACGCGGACGCGGGCCGGTGGATCCGGTTCTTCACGATCCTGCCGCACGAGGAGGTCGAGGCGTTGGAGCGTTCCCACGCCGCCGACCCCGGCAAGCGCGAAGCCCATCGCGCCCTCGCCCGGCACATGACCGCGATGCTCCACGGCGAAAGCGCCATGCGCGACGCCGAGGCCGCGGCACAGGCGCTCTTCAGCGGCGACGTCGCCGGGTTGCCCCTGGCGACGCTGACCGAGGTCTTCGCGAGCGTGCCGTCGAGCGAGCACCGGCGCGCCGAGTTGACGGGCGGCGGACTGGCGCTGGTGGACCTGCTGCCATCGACCACCCTCTGCAAGAGCAAACGCGAGGCCCGCGAGCACCTTCAGGCGGGCGCGGTGTCCGTCAACGGCCGGGTCGTCGGCATCGACGATCGGCTGAACGAGAGCATGCTTCTCCACGGCACGATCGCCGCCATTCGCCGGGGCAAAAAGGCGTGGCATGTAACGCGATGGGTGGGGTGATGTGAACCCAGGGGCGAACGCGGGCGCGAGGAGTTTCCCCTTCGTCCACTGCGGCGGGTCTTCGACCCGACGAATCGCCTCAGCATCGTCGTCGCATGCGGATCGGCTTTCATTATCGCGCTGGGCGATCACGGGATTCGCTGCGGCGACCCTCCGCTCATTCCGAGCGTGCGTGCGATGGACCAACGATTCATTCCATACGATTGCAAGCCATGCGGATTCGCCTCAGGCCATCCGTACGACCGTTGCCGGGCTTTCCGCCTGGCAGGTTCGGGCGCTGAGCATGGCGGCCTCGCACATCGAGAGCACGGCCTCGAGGTCGAAAGGCTCCGGCTTCGGGGCGCGCGGGTCCAACGCCCGGCGCGCGGCGTCGGCGAGCGCGTCGAACGCGGGCGTGTCGATGATCTCATCGAATAGCGCCGTCCCCTTCGCCGGGGAGCGCCGACGCGTGCCCGCGGCCTTTTCGACGACCTGTCCATCGGCGTCGATGCGCTCCACGCCGCTCTCGTCCATGCGGATGCACCCGGATTCGCCCACCACCGCCACTCCGCGGAACCAGCGCCCCGCACGGTCGCTCAGGCTGATCGCCGCGGACTTCGCCCCGGCGTAACGCAGATTCGCCGTGAGATCGCCGTGCAGCGCCCGGAGCGACACCGCGGGCTCCAGCCGAAGCCCCGACGCCGCCACCGCAGTGATGATCGAAGCGTCGATCGTCTCCGGCACGCCGAGGATCGAATGCACCGTGTGCATCGCGTCGAACAGCCGCGAGCCGAGCGAGCCCTGTCCGCGCCCGCTGCGGAACGACACGGTCAGCGTGCGCGGCGTGCCGAAGGACTGAAGCAGTTCATTCGCCGTCGCCAGCGCCGGGGCGGCGCGGAACAGCCCGAGGTATCGGAAGGAGTGGACCCATTGCGCGGGATCAGCAAGCCGGGCCGCCCCGACCGAGCCGGGGATCGGTTCGAGGGTGAGGATCGTCAGTTCCCTTGACCGCGCCAGACGGAGCAGGTCGTGCTCGCTCTCATCGGTCTCCGCGCCCTCCGGCGGCGCGGCGAGAAGGGCGACTCGGATGGGCATCGTGGCGAGTGCCTGGCGCAGGTCGGTGAACGCCGCCGAGTCGCCGAACGGAGATGGTTCGGCGCGCCGGCGGGCGTCGGCCGTGATTCCGACGCCGAGGAGGCTGAGTTTGGCGTGCGAGGCCAAGGCGCGGACGAGGCCGGCCTGCTCGGGATGAAGCCATGCGATGGCCGGGATGCCTTCCGCGGGGGCGGGCATGAGGGAATGATACGAGGGAACAGCGAGGACCAGTACCTGCACGGATCATGCGATCGCCCGGATTGGTCTGGGGAACTGACGTGCGGGGGCGCCTACAATCCGAATGGAGGCGTCGGTAGGCGGCCGCCCGTGCATCGGCGTGCGATGCACGCCGGGCGCATGGGAGGAAAGTCCGAGCACGACAGGACAACGGTGGTGGGCAACACCCACCCGTCCGCGGGTCGCGGACGCGGGACAGTGCAACAGAGAGCAGACCGCCGATGGCCGTGGCATGGGCTTCTCGCAGAGTCGCCGAGGCGACCCAGCCCATCCGTCGGAGGACATGGACAGGAATGTCCATGCCACTGGGGAGCATGGGCCTTCAAGCCCATGCCACGGCTCAGGCAAGGGTGAAAGGGTGCGGTAAGAGCGCACCGCTCGCCTGGCGACAGGCGAGGCAAGGCAAACCCCACCGCGTGCAAGGCCACGCAGCCTTCGCTTCAGTGGCATGGCCTTTCCAGGCCATGCTCCCTGAGGACCGCTGGTCCGGCGGGAATGAAGGCGGGTAGGCCGCTGGACCGCGACGGCAACGTCGCGGCAAGAGAAATGGCCGCCGCGCCCGAGCGGTTCACAGCGCTCGGGAAGGGCACCGAACTCGGCTTACCGCCGACGCTCGACACCACCGAGGCCCACGGGCAAACCCGTGGGCCTCGGCCTTTTTTGACCCGCAGTTGCGGCGAGGGCGACACGTCCCCTTCTCGGCTCACCCGTGTCGCTTGATGGGCCGTCGGGTTGCATTCCGATTTCGTGTCGAACGCCGGGAAGGTCGATTCAGGCGTCGGAGGGAGGGCGCTCCCCTGATTGCCCGGCGCCCGCTCGTCCGCGGCAGCGGCGTTCGATGCCACGCGACGGCCGGGGCCGGCGCATTCTCAAGGAGCTCCCCATGTTGCAGTTCACTCGCCCTCGATCAGATCTGTTCAGGCTTGTCGCCGCCGCGGCGGCGATGGCCGCCTCGCCCGCCTTCGCCCAGTTCACACCCATGGTCGGGTCGGGCACGGGCACCACCAGCACCGGCTTCAATCCACTGCCATTCGAGCGAATCACCGCCACGGCCGACGCCTTTGACGGCGGCGCCATGGGGATCGCCCCGGGCCAGACCGTTCGGTTCGGGATGACGACGGTCGCCGACGATAACTCTGTTCTCTACGGCGCCACGTTCAACTTCCAGTTGGACGTCTGGGAGGGCAACGCCTATATCGGCGGCGTCTCGAGGACCCTCAGCACGGGCGCCAATCAAAAACTGCACAGCCTCCAGAACGTCTTCACCGGTGCAATCGCACCCGCCGCCGGGCAACACACCTACGACACGCGCGTCCGCGTGACGGTGGACGGCGTGACCCGGACAAACTGGGGCTTCTACACGGTCATTGTGCAGTAATACGGATCAATGCTCATTCGCACGCACGCTCGGGATGAGCGAAGGCTTTGCGCAGCGAATCCCGTGATCGCCCAGCGCGAGAATGAAGGATAATCCGTATGAATCATCACGATCGGCATCCGGTGTGTGGTCTCGGACCTTTGTTTCATGCTCAGTTCGTGAAGTTGGCGCTGGCGTCGGTCGAGCCGAGGGCGGCGGCGGCGGAGTTCCCACTGACCGCCGGGGTCGCGGCGGCGCTGCGGTCGATGATCGGGCCGTAGGAGTTGTTCACCGCGATCGCCCAGTTCGTCGTGTTGGTTCCGCAGACGTTTCGGACGATGACGTTTCTCGAGCCGGCGACGTCGATGCCGATATCGTTGGACTTGCAGAGATTGTCCTCGATGCGGTGGCCGACGCCGTTGGTATGGATGCCCGCCCCGGGGGCGGCGCCCTGGCCGTTGCCCGTGCATTGGTTGCCGCGGATGATGTTCCCGTCCAGCGTCAGCGAGATCCCGTGCCCGTCGTTGTACATGGCCGAACACTCGACAACGACGCACGCGCCCCCGCCCGAGATGCCGTCCCCGCCGTTTTGCAGAGCCGAACATTTCGAGATGTTGGTGATCCCGCCGAGCCCGAAGCCCCCCAGCCCATTATCCACGGCAAGACACTCGGCGATCTGTGAGAACGACGCGGAGAAGCCGTAGAAGCCATTGCCCATCGCGGTGCATGACTGAAACGCCGACGTTCCCCCCGCCGAAAACCCCCATTTCGTGTTGTTCTGTGCGACGCACCCGATGAATGTCCCCGACTGATTCGCGGAGAACCCCGCCTCGCCGTTGTTGGACGCGTTGCAGCCGATGAACGAGCAGCCCGGGTAGGTCAGGATGCCGTAGCCGGTGTTGTTGGTTGCGACGCAGTTCGTCAGCACGCAGTCGGAATCGCAATCAAACCCGTTGTTGGTGCATCCCTTGGCGGTGCATTCGGTCAGGCGGCAATCCGTGTCGGTCTCGAAGCCGATGGGCCCCGTGGTGATCGCCTCGCAGTGGTTCAAGGTCGAAGTCGCGCCGGTCTTGAAGCCGCCCAGCGAGTTGTACTGGGCCTTGCAGTGGTTGAGCGTTCCCACGCCCAGAACGAATCCCCTGCCTGAGTTGCGGGAGCACTCGACATGCTCGATGGTGGCGCTCTCGCTGCCGGTCATGTCAACGCCGTTGCCGTCGAACATGGTGACGAAGCCGTTGCGGACGATCACCCGGGGCTGGAACGGGCCGTCCACGTCGATGCCGTTCAGGGTTCCCTCGCGGCCGATGAGGGAGAACCCGGCGAGATCGATGGTGACCAGCCCTTCGGTGTTCAGGTCGATGCTGATCCCGTGCTCGATGAAGGCGACCTCCACATTGCCCGTGAGGTAGTAGGAGCCCGGCTGGGTGATCCTGAAAACGCTGGATGGATCGCCGGGCGTGTTTGTGGCGTTGATGGCGGTGCGCGGCTCAACCTCTGTCAGAGTCTTGTGCGTCGGCGCGACCGGGCCGGCAGGGGGGGCGAGACTACCCGCTGCCGTGATGGTGCTAAGCCCGACAAGGGCGGTCAGGGTGATAACCGGGAAACGGACGATGGGTCGCATGGCGGGTCTCCTCTCAGGGACGCCAAACCGCGTTGATCGGGCGGCCCTTCAAGTCCAATGCGCCATCGAAACCGAATTCCGCACATGCTCACGGGGATTCGACCAATCGCTCGGGTTATACGGATCCCACATGGTTTCCGGGCGTCAGAGAAGCCGCTTTTGAGCGAGTCTTCGAGTCGAAGACCCGCCGTGGCGGGCGAAGAGGCGGATGCCCCCGCCCGGAAGTCTTGTGGGATTCGTATTATTCGCCCCCCGCCGCAAGGACCGGTCGCGGAACCGGCCCCGCGAAGCCGAGGCCGACGACATAGGTCTCCCGGGACACGTCCCGGCTCGCGTCCGGCTTGAACGTCCCGGCCTTGACGAACAGACGCTTGGCCTCCTTCAAAACCCTCGGCGTTTCTCCCCCCTCGAGGATCTTCATGGCGAGATGCCCCGTCGGCTTGAGGAGGAACGGTAGGAGGCCCAGCACTCGCTCGCACAGCCGTGCCGAGACGAGGTCGTCGCCGTGGCCCGTGGTGTTCGGGGCCATGTCGGAAAGCACGACGTCAAACAACGCCGGGTCCTGGCCGCCGATGCGCAGGACGACCTCCGGGGCGACCTTCTCGATGTCGCCGGTCAGATGCGCCACGTTCGTCGGCATGGCCGCGGTCACCGGCTTCAGGTCGATCCCCGCGACCCGTCCGTTTGGCCCGACCAGTTCCGACGCCACCTGGAGCCAGGCCCCCGGCGCGCAGCCGAGGTCAAGCACCCGGTCCCCTCGGCGGATCAGCCGTTTGGCGTCGTTGATCTGGCGGAGTTTGTACGCCGACCGCGCCAGGTAGCCCTCGTCCTTGGCCTTCTTGAAGTAATGGTCGTGGAGGATTCGCCTGGGCATGAGGGAGGAGTGGGGAGGTAACGCGGCACAGCCGGGGGGCGTACGCTCTTGAAATGGTAAGGTCTCGTTCCCCAAGCATTCATTGTGCGGGGGGGAGTCCTGAGCGGAGAGGGAAACCAAGCCCGCGGAAATCGGGTTTTCCCCGCGGAGTATTGCAACCGTTTGGCGTCGGAGGGGGTAAAGGTCGGATTGGTCGGCGGTGTGGTGTCGGCCAGAGCAACGATGCGTGGCGGGGCAGTTGTGGGCCGCCTGACGGGGGCTCTTGGCCCTCGCGGCGTGGAGGCTTCCCGTGCGGAAATACTGGAACATCATCAAGTGGATCACGGGCGTCGGACTCGTCCTGCTGCTGGTCTGCGGCGGGGGGGCGGCGTTCCTCGTTCCCATGATCAAGAAGCAGATGGACGCCCAGCGCGAACGCGCCATGGGCGCCCTCGTCGTCGTCGAGCCCGCGATGCACGGCTCGCTCGTCCGCACCGTGAGTGCGCCGGGGACCGTCGCCGCCAAGACCACGACGAACATCTCCGCCCGCGTCTCCGCCAAGATCAACTCCATCCACGCCGATGAAGGCCAGAAGGTCAACGAGGGCGACCTGCTGATCTCGCTCGACTCCCTGGAATGGGTGGCGTCGCTCGACGCCGCCAAGGCGCGATTCGCCGGCGAACTGGCGAGCCTGAAGTCGATCGAATCCAACCTGGCGGCGGAAGAAGCGCGGCTTGTGGGAAGCCGGGCGAACTACAACAACGCCATGTCGGAGTTCGAGAGGCAGCAGTCGCTCTTCGCCAGCGGCGACGTGAGCCAGCAATCGCTCGACAACGCGCGCACGGAGGTGGACCGCACGCAATCCGCCTACAACGCCGCCCAGAAGAACCTCGAGGCCGTCAAGGCCAATGTCGAGGCCGCCCGCGCCCGCGGCGATGCGTCAAAGGCCGAGGTCGATCGGGCCCAGCGCAACGTCGATTACTGCACGATCAAGGCCCCCTTCGCCGGCCTGATCACCCGCCGGATCGCGCAGGTCGGCGAGACCGCCCTGGGCACCGTCCAGAACACCGGCACGCAGTTGATGGTGCTCGAAGACACCTCCGAGATGCTTGTCAAGGCCCGCCTTGCGGAGACGGACGCCCCGCGGGTCTCGCCGGGGCAGAAGGTCCGCATCTTCATCAACGGGTACCCGGACGAGCAGTTTGACGGCGTCGTGCGCAAGGTCGGCATGACCAGCCTCCGCTGGCAGGCCGACAATACCTACTACTTCGAGGCCGAGGTCGTGATCGACCCCAAGACGAAGCGCCTCTCCACGGGCACGACCGCCAACGTGGATATCGAGATCGAGACGATCGCCGACGTGCTGATGGTGCCAAGCCAGGCGGTGCTGGACAAGCGCATCGATTCGCTCTCGCAGAAACTGCGGGAGGAGAGCCCGCTCGTCGACCGCGAGAAGACCTTCGCCCGCCTCGTCATGCTCTACAAGGACGGCAAGGTCGTGTACACCCCCGTGAAGACCATCGCCGCCAACATCAACTCCACCGCCATCAGCGAGGGAATCGAAGACGGCGCCCCCGTGATCGTCGGCCCCTTCTCCGCCCTTCAGACCCTCGCCGACGGCGCCAAGGTCCGCACCGAGAAGGACACCGACAAGGCCAAAGGCGACAAGAAGAAGGCGGAGGAAACCGCCGTCGCCGAGAAGGACGGCGCCTCCAAGGAGGAGAAGCCCGCCGATCAGACCAAGGGCGACGAGAAGAAGAAGAGCGAGACCGGCGGCGCGACCAAGTCCGCCGCCGCTTCGTGATCCGCCAACCGCCTCAGAAAGAGCCGAACCCGTGTCGATCCACGTCCGCGATCTCCGCAAGACCTACCGCATGGGCACCGAGCGCGTTCATGCGCTCAACGGCGTAACCATCGAGATCAAGACGAACGAGTTCGTCGCCATCATGGGCGCCTCGGGGTCCGGCAAATCGACGCTCATGAACATCCTCGGATGTCTCGACCGCCCGACCGGCGGCTCCTACGAACTCAACCAGCGCCCGACGCACCTGATGGGCGGCTTCGAACTCGCCCGCGTGCGGAACGAGGAGATCGGCTTTGTCTTCCAGTCGTTTGAACTTCTCAGCCGGGCGACCGCGCTGAAGAACGTCATGCTCCCGCTGCTCTATTCCCGCAAGCGGTGGTGGGGAGCGAGGCGGATGGCCCGCGAAGCGCTGGAGCGCGTCGGGCTGGGCGACCGCCTCTCGCACCGCCCCAACCAGATGTCAGGCGGGCAGCGGCAGCGCGTCGCCATCGCCCGCGCCCTGGTCAACAAGCCGAGCATGGTGCTCGCCGACGAGCCGACGGGAAACCTCGACTCCGCCACGAGCGAGGACATCCTCCGCCTCTTCAAGGAACTGCACAACGAAGGCCAGACCATCGTCATCGTCACGCACGAGGAGGACGTCGCCGGGCACGCCGACCGGATCATCCGGCTACGAGACGGGAAGGTGATGACCGACTTGCCCACGCTCAACGACCCCATCCACCGCGCCTACCTCGACCGCGTCGCCGATCTCGCCGCCACCGCCGCCCATGCCACCCGCGAGAACGGCACCGGCGGCCCGAGACCCCTGGAGATCTAGCCCATGGGCATGCTCATCCGCCTCTTCGTCCAGACGGTCCTCTCCGCCATCCAGCAGATGGCGGCGAACAAGGTGCGCGCATTCCTCACCACCCTCGGCATCATCATCGGCGTGTGGGCCATCACCGCCGTCATCGCCGCCGTAACCTCCCTCAACACCTTCGTCCTCAAGGGGTTCGAGGACTTCGGCGCCAACCGCATCGAACTCTGGGGCCAGATCCCGCGATCCCAGCGCCATTCGCGCAGCGATTGGCAGCGCGTCCGCCTCACCATCAGCGACGCCGACGCCATCCGCAAGCACGCGAAGTCGGTCGAGATGGTCGCCCTTACGTCGAATCTCCGCGGCGCCCGCATCCGCTCCGGCGAGATCGAGCAGGGCGGCGTGCGCGTCACCTGCATCGAGCCGCAGTTCATGGACATCGACAAGCGCGTCATCCTCCGCGGACGACCGCTCACCGACAGCGACTCGACCGACGAACTCCCCGTCTGCATCGTCAACGACCGCGCGATCGACGAACTCCATCTCGACAACGGCGGCGTCGGGGAGTACATCAACCTCAACGACCGCAGGTTCCTCATCGTCGGCGTCATGGAAACAAAGTCGATGGGGCCGATGTTCGGCGGGGACGACGCGCAGACCGAAATCCTCGTCCCCTTCCGCCAGGTCTACAAACTCCAGGGGCCCTTCTTCTGGATCCAGGCCGCCCTTAAGATGAAGCCCGGCAGCGAGGTCGAGGATGTCCAGGAAGAGATCCGCTTCATCCTCCGCAAGCACCGCATGCTCAAGCCGCAGGAGGAGGACACCTTTGAGATGTTCATCTTCGAGAGCATCCTCCGCAACATGCGCGGCATTGCGACCGGGCTGACGGCGGCGGCCAGCGTCCTCGTCGGCATCTCGCTCCTGGTCGGAGGCGTGGGCATCATGAACATCATGCTCGTCTCCGTCAGCGAGCGCACGCGAGAGATCGGCCTGCGCAAGGCGCTCGGGGCCAACCCGCTCGTCGTCCTCCTTCAGTTCCTCATCGAGGCCGTGATCCTCTGCCTCATGGGCGGGCTCATCGGCCTCATCCTCGGGCAACTCTCCGTCCTCGGCATGCAGGCCGCGGGAAGGGGCAACGAGGCCCTCTCCGCCCTCGCCGGCGCGGAAATCCCGCCCTCCGCCATCGCGCTGGCCTTCGGGTTCAGCGCCGCGGTGGGCATCATCTTCGGCATGTGGCCCGCGATCAAGGCCGCCAGACTTGACCCCATCGAGGCACTCAGGCATGAATGACACACGTGGGGCGCACCGCACGGACCGCGGCTTGCGCGCGACAACTCTCCTCCTCGTCGCGGGAACCCTGGCCGCCTGCTCGAATCCGCTCGCAACACACGACAGCGACTACGGCCCGAAGACGCCGACCGAGCGCCTCCGCACCGTCGCCACGCTCCAACTCGACAACTACGCCAAACCCAAGCCCGAGGGCCAGCCCGAAGCGCCCGCCGAACCGCCAGAGGATCCCTATGCCGGCATGGAACGCTTCGAACTGTCCATCGAGCAGGCGAGGGCCTGGACCCTCACCAACAACCTCGACCTGCAGGTGGCCCTCATCGACCCGACCATCCAGCGCGAAGCCCTCAGCATCGAGGAGGCCAAGTTCGAGTCCCTCTTCACCACACGCTTCCGCTACAACAACATCGACCAGCCGGCGCAGAGCACCATCGAGGGCAACGCCGCCGAGCAGTTCAACATCGTCCCGGGAGTGCGCATCCCCCTCCGCACCGGCGGCACGGCCCTGGTCGAAATCCCCGTCAACTACCAGCAGACCGACGCCGATTTCTCCGTCCCCGAATCCTATGAGACCGACCTCCGCTTCTCGCTGAGCCAGCCGCTCCTCCGCAACGCCGGCCGGGAATCGAGCACCTACTCGATCCGCATCCAGTCCCTCGAGACGCAGATCGCCGAGGCCCGCGCCAAACTCGAGGTCATCCGTCAACTCGCGGCGGTGGACCGCTCGTATTGGCGACTCTACGCCGCGAAACGCCTCCTCGAGGTCCGCCAGGATCAGTACGAACTGGCCAAGACGCAGTTGGAGCAGGCCCAGCGGCGCGTCCGCGCCCAGGTCGCCCCGGAGGTCGAGGTCATCCGAGCGCAATCAGGCGTCGCGGAACGCCTCGACGGCATCATCCGCGCCGACAACGCCGTGAAAAACCTCCAGCGCGAACTCAAGCGCGTGATGAACCAGGCCGGGCTGGGGATCAACTCGAATGTCGCGATCGACCTCACGAGCAAGCCCAGCCCCGTCGAGTTCGAGATCAACGTCGTCGAGTTCGCCGACGCCGCCGTCGCGAACCGCATGGAGATGCTCGAACTCGAACTGCGCCTGGCCCAGGATTACAGCACCATCAACTTCCAGAAAAACCAGGCTCTGCCCCTGTTCACGACCGACTTCTCCTACACGATCAACGGCCTGGGGGCCAGCCTCGGCGACGCCATCGAACTCGCCAAGGACAACAACTACGAGGATTGGTCCGTCGGCGCCAGTCTCGAAATCCCGCTCGGAAACGAGGCCGCCGAGGGACGCGTCCATCAGGCGATCCTCCGACGCCTCCAGCGCCTCTCGACGCGCGAGGCCCGGGAACTTGCGATCCGCCAGGAAGTCGCCAACGCGGTGGACGGCATCGACGCGTCGTGGCAGCGCATCCTCGCCGCCCGCCAGGCGACCATCCTCGCCGCCCGAACCCTCCGCGCCGAGCAGAACCAGTTCGAGGTCGGCGCCCGCACCAGCACCGACGTCCTTGACGCCGCGACGCGCCTCGCCGACGCGCAATCCAACGAGATCACCGCCCTGACGGATTACGAGGTTTCGCAGGTCGATCTCGCATTCGCCACAGGCACCCTCCTCGGCGCGCTCAAGGTCGATTGGGAGCCGCGAGACCCCCGCGTCCCGCCCGGCGACTTCGTGGGCGAATCGCGGAACCGCAAGCCTGTCGGCCCGCCCGGGCATCCCGCCGAGCCTATCTCCGAGCCGGAAGTCGAAGAGATGATCGAGAACTGGCAGCCGCCCGAGCGCCCCGAGCCGACCGCCACGCCCTGAGACGTGCATGCTTGCCCCGGTCGCTCGCATCCGATGGGGCAGTCTTCCAGCCTGCCCGTCGCGGGGTCAGGGGCGCTCTTTGCGTGCCACTGGCTGCTTGTCAGCCAGTGCGGAGGACGGTTGGCGCCGAAATGGAAACGGACGACGGTAGTGTCGCAGTTTGAATGTGGCATGGGCTTTTCGGAGAGTCGCCGAGGCGACCCAGCCCATGTCCCCCGCGCCACGCCCTGGAAAGGGCGTGCTTGCCCCGGTCGCTCGCATCCGATGGGGCAGTCTTCCAGCCTGCCCGTCGCG
>CAZBDZ010000008.1:61016-77912 GCA_964490785.1 uncultured Phycisphaeraceae bacterium | reverse complement strand
GGGCTGAGTACCAATCCAGCCGCCCAAGTCCTCGGAAGTGATCTTGCGATTGCCCTGAACCCCCTCCCTCGCGGTCGGGGTTCCAGCGCTCCGCCCGCTACGATGCCCGCCCCTCAGGAGCGCGCACGTAATGTCCGACCCAACCCCCCAAGCCCCAAGCCCCCAGGCCCCTTCCGCGGGGAAGTCCATGGACGACATCATGTCGCTCTGCAAGCGCCGCGGCTTCATCTACCAGGCCTCCGAAATCTACGGCGGAATCAACGGCTTCTGGGACTACGGCCCGCTGGGCACGCAGATGAAGCGAAACCTCCGCGACGCCTGGTGGGAGGACATGATCATGGTCCCTTGCTGGGGCCGACGGGGGCCGGGCGGACGCGAAATCAACTGCGTTCCGGTGGAAACGTGCATCATTCAGCATCCGAAGGTGTGGGAGGCGAGCGGACACCTTGCGGGCTTCGCCGATCCGATGCGAAAGTGCCCGAAATGTGGGCACTTTGTGCGGGCGGACCAGTATTGGGAGACGATGGCCCAGTGGTCCGAGTGGCTCAACTCGATGATCCAGGGGTTTGAGACGCACACCGGACGCTTTGACACCGGAGCGTTGTTGAAATGGGCGAAGGGCAAGGGCAAGCATGCCGCCCCGAATCTCGCGCTCGTTCGCAATCCCGAAGTCACGCTTTCATGGCTTGTGGCCCGGATCAACGATCAACCGGACAATCTGCCCGACATGAAGGAACTCGTGCGCTATGTGGCGACCGAGCAGTTGAACCAAACCGGATTGCAGGAGCCGTGTCCGCGTTGCGGTGGCGCACTCGACGCGCCCGCTCCGTTCAAGTTGATGTTCGAGTCGTATTCCGGAGTCACCCAGAGCGAGGAGAACAAGGTCTATCTGAGACCGGAGACGGCCCAGGGCATCTTCGTTCAGTTCAAGAACGTCATCGATACCAACCGCGTCAAACTTCCGCTCGGCATCGGCAACACGGGCAAGTCGTTCCGCAACGAGATCACGCCGCGGAACTTCACCTACCGTTCCCGCGAGTTCGAGCAGGCCGAACTCGAGTTCTTCTGCCATCCGGACGAGTCCCTCGAGTGGTACGCCTTCTGGCGCGATTTCCGCATGGATTGGTGGAAATCGCTGGGCCTCGCCGGCGAGAACCTCCGCCTCCGCGAGCACGAGAAGGACGAACTCTCCCACTACTCGCAGGGCACGAGCGACGTCGAGTACCGCTTCCCTTTCACCGCCCCGGACTTCGGTGAACTCGAAGGCATCGCCCACCGCGGCTGCTACGACCTCACCCAGCACCAGACGCACTCGGGCGTCAAACTCGACTACTTCGACACCGACCGCGGCGAGCTCCTCCCCAACGGCTCGCGTCGGGGCGAGCGCTACATCCCCCACTGCATCGAGCCCGCCGCCGGCCTCGACCGCGGCGTCCTCGCCCTCCTCTGCGAGGCCTACACCAAGGATGCCTCCCGCCCCAGCCCCGAGTTCATGAAGTTTCACCCGCGCATCGCCCCCATCAAGGCCGCCGTCTTCCCACTCGTGAACAAGGACGGCATGCCCGAGGTCGCGGAGAAACTCCACGCCGACCTGATGAAGAAGTTCGGCCGGACGGGCCTCATCGAGACCGACCCGAAACAATCCATCGGCAAGCGCTACGCCCGCATGGACGAAGCCGGCTGCCCCTTCTGCTTCACGATCGACGGCGATACCCTCAAAGACCAGACCGTCACCGTCCGCGACCGCGATACCGGCGGCCAGACGCGGATTGCCGTGGACCAGGCCGCCGCGTATCTCGCCGATCGCCTCGGTCTTTGACCTTATCGGGGTGCCCGCCGCCGGCGTGCCGCCCTTCAACCCGCAGGAAACGTCCGATAGCAGGCGGCCGAACGCCCGGTGTCCGGTTCTCGGCCGTTCATTGCGGCGTGCATTCCCCCAAATTGGTCCGTGTAAGGATTAATTTAGGCAGGAATCCGCTGGTTTTTCCAACGATCTCGATATTTAATTCGACTTCGGGTTTGCCCTAGGTCGGTTTGCGGCCTAGAGTTGGAGTGAACACGTTCCATCTGTTCCGGTTTCGTTCCGGCGCGGTGGTGAGTTTGAGGAAATGAGCGGCTCGGATTGATTTCCGAGCCGGGAGGGAGGCCGTATGTACAGGCACAATGCATCCGCGGTCAGGGTCTGGGCGATCGCCGTCGCGGCAGTCGCGGGGTCCGCCGTCCCGGCTTTGGCGACTACGCGGAGCTCTTTTTCCGCCGTCGATGCGATCACGAACGCCACCGCCGTGCCGAGCAACGGCGGTTTCACCCACACGGTCTCGCTGAGCGCCGGGGCGACCTTCTCCATCGGAAGCAACGTCTACTCCATCACCGATATTATCGGCTTCTACCTTCTCTCCGACGACCTGGACTTCTCGCCGCTCCTTGGCTTGCCGGCATCGGGAGCCTTCTCCGACGATTCCACCAACAGCGGCACGGGCGGCATTCAGGGGTGGCGGTCGAACCCCAACGCGGGCATCTCGGTGGGCAACACGCACGTTTTCAACTTCCCCGCGAATACCGACATCGGCGCGACGGATCGGCTGGGGTTCCATGTCCGGGTCAACGGGACATTCCCGGGAACCTCGGGGAACACGGGCAATATCACCCTGATTCCGACGCCGGGAGTTGCCGCGCTCTGGAGTGTCGTCGGCCTCGCCGCCGCGCCCCGCCGCCGCCGGTGATCGACTTCCCCGGCATGCCACGACGATACAGTCAAAGCGGTCCGCAAAGACCGCCGCCTCTGAATCTCACCGAACCCATTGATGAAACAGCCGCCGGTCGCATCCGCAACCGGCGGCTTGTTTGTGCGCGGACGGCGTGATGTCCGGATTCGCTCAGGCCCGGCGGCGACGAATGCCGAGCAACCCCGCCGCACCGAGGAGCGCCGCGGCGCCCGGCGTCGGAACGACCTGCCCGCGGATCTCCCCGCCCGGCCTGAACGATGTATGGACGTTGAGGTACCACAGCCCGCCGAGGAGTTCACCCTCCAAGGCCTCCGACCCAACCATGGCCGACCCCGCCGCTGCGCCGGACGTGACGCCGAGGGGGATAGAGATGCCGATCCGGACTCCCGCGCTCGCGCCCGGGAGCGCCGCCCCGTGGAAGTGTGCGGCGGTTGTCGTTCCGATCAGCCCGGAGAATGTGAGCGACCAGGACAGGAAGTTCGTATCGCTGTTGTAATCCACAACCGCCATGCCGGTGCCGGGCGTCGCGACAGGCGGCACCTCCTGCAATCCGTCAAGCGGGAACTCATAGTGGAACATCGGACGGGCCGATGCCATCCCCGCGAACACAACGACACCGAGAGCGGCTGCGACAGTGTTCTTCATCTCAATCTCCTTCTGTGCGGTCTCTTCCCAGCGGGTCGAAACCCAGTTTCCACGCGGGCCTTCCCACCCGCACCTTGGAATCTACCTCAGAATGAATCAAAAACAAGGGAAAACCCCAGATTCTTCGCCCGCCGACGATCGTCCTGGGTTCGGATATTCGCGTAACACCTTGTCCACAAAGGGGTTACGAATGGATCGACGCCCATGCTCTCATTGCACTTCTTCCAACCGCCCCGGCAATGGCCCTCACTCCGAGCCGCTCACATCATCGGGACCGATGGCTCTGCCCTTTGCAGCACGGTAGGTCAGGCGGCTGTTCGCATACTGCTCCGGGGAAACGCTGAGGTCCGGCAGCCGACCCTCGACGCTGGTCCGGTGGAGGTGCCGCAGGAACGGCACGCACCATCCGCATCCCGTCCCCGCCCCGAGGCAGTCGCTGATCATCGACGCGGCCGGTGGCTTCTCGCGCTCCAGGTATGCGCGGATCTTCCGGAGCGAGACATGGAAGCACAGGCATACCTCGTCGTCGGGTTGCATGCGAAAGAGTAGCGCCCGGTAAGGGGACGTTCACCCCGCCTGCCCTGCCGCTCTGCTTTCGCCCGCGGTGGTCCGCGTATCGCTCTCGCTGCTGGGGTAGGCGACGCGGCCGTGGTAGATGCTCGCCAGCGTCCGCGACACTGCCTCCTCGATCCTGTGCAGTTCCGCAAGCGTCAGGCTGCTTTCGTCGAACTGCCCGTCCATGAGCCGCTTGCGGGCGAGGCTTGCGACGAGCGACTGAATCCGCGCCGGCGTCGGATCGGGCATCGACCGCGTCGCCCCCTCCACCGCGTCGCAGATCATCAGGATCGCCTGCTCCTTCGTCCAGGGCTTCGGCCCGGGATAGCGGTACTCGATCTCCTCCGGCGGACCCGAGGCCGCGGGATCGTCCTCGCCCTCCTCCGCCTCCCGACGTGCCCGCTCGAAGAAGTACTCGACGAGCGTTGTCCCGTGGTGCGACTCGATGTACCCGACGAGCGACCGCGGCAGCCGGTACTCCTTCGCCAGTTCGATCCCGTCCTTCACGTGCCCGACGATGACCAGCAGGCTCATCGCGGGGCTGAGTTTGTTGTGGCGGTTGAACCCGCGGGGCTGGTTCTCGACGAAGTAGTCGGGCTTGTTCATCTTCCCGATGTCGTGGTAGAGCGCGCCGACGTAGACATGGAGCCCGTTGGCGCCGACGGCCTCGGCGGCGGCCTCGGCGAGCGTCGCCACCGTGTGCGAGTGGCTGAATGTCCCCGGCGCCTGCAACTGCAACTTCCGCAGCAGCGGCTGCTTCGGATCGCGCCACTCGCTGAGCGTCATCCCTGTCGTGACATCGAACAGCCGCTCGACCGTCGGGAGGAAGACAAGCGTCAACGCGCCCGCGAGGAACCCCGCAAGGCCCGCCCGCAGCGCATCGGCGAGGATTTCGTTCCACAACGGCCACCCCTGCGCGACCAGCGGGCGGGTCAGCAGGCTCACCGCCACGACGGCGAGCGCCAGCCCCGCGCCCACGACGATCGCCGCCCGGACCACGTCGTTCCGGCTGCGCACGTCGCGCAGACGCCACGCCGACAGCCCCGACGCCGCCAGGATGACCGCGACGTACCCCAGAGGCAGCGACAGCGCCGCCCCGACGACGGCGCACTGCGCCGCCGCCATCGCCAGCCCCAGCCTCGGCTCGAAGGCGACCACCGCGATCATCGCCGTGAAGACCACCGGGGCGACCGAGGTCGCCCACAGCCACCCCGGCTGCGCGATCGTCGCCCAGCACGCCGCCCCGGCGCCGCCGGCCATCAGCACCGCCAGCCCGAAGAACCGCGCGGGCGTGCGCCCCAGTTCCCGATAGAACAGCCGCACATACACGCCGAACACCGCCGTCACCACCAGCGCCACGCCGAAGATGCCGACCCACTGCGCCGCTTCCGCGACGACGGGCACCGCCGCACGGAACTGCCGATCCTCGCGCCTGAGCAGTTCGGCCCGTTCCGCGTCGAGCGATTCGCCGCGCCGAACCAGGACCTCGCCCTCCCGGTATCGCACCATCACCGGCGATACGCTCGCCGCCGCATCCGCACGCCTCGCGTCGGTCTCGGCCTTGTCGAAGACGAAGAGCGGCCTCGGCTCGTGCGCGAGGCGGTGCGCCACCGCTTCGCCGATCGACCCGGCAAACCCGGACTGGATCACGAGATCGCGCAGCAGCGCCGCGTTGTCCCCCGCCGCGCTGATCGCCGCGCTCTCCTGCACGTTCCGCCCCCCCGACGCCAGCCTCAACTCCATCCGCGGCGAAGGGTCCGCCAGGGCCAGTTGCAGCTCCTCCTGGCTCAGGATCGGATGATCCGCGATCAGGTCCATCAGGCGCGCCGCGCGGCGCCCCCAGGCCTCGACTTCCGCCTCGCTCTGCCCGATCGCGCGCAGGGTCTCGAAGCGGTCCGGCGTGAGGCTGAAGGCCGACCGGATCTCCGGGGCCACCTCGTCAAACGCCGTTGCCGTCGCCGCCGCCGAGGGCAGCGTGCGGATCGAAGCCTCGAGTTCACGGAACGCCCGCACGTCCGCCTGGTAGACCCGAGGCATGACCAGGGCCCGCGCCGCGCGCTCCCGCTCGGTCGCCGCCTCATCGGCCACGTCGAACGCCACCCGCGCCGTGCGCGACTCATCCACGATCCGCCCCTCCGCCGGCAGCAGTCGCCCGCGCGAAAGCCCGATCACCGCCGCGCACATCAGCACCAGCGCGATGACCACGCCGATCGAGGGCACGACGCCAGGCCGCACAATCCAGTCGCGGAACCGCTCCCCGGCGGTCGGCGCCCCGTGCCGACCGCTGCGCGACGGGCCGCGCCCCTTGCCGCTTCGCCCCGTGATGAAGGCGAGAAGATCAGGCATCGCCCACCTCCTCGGCCTTGACGGCGCGCCGCCGCGGCTTCTCGTCCGCGTAGGCCTCGATGATCCGCTGCACCAGTTCGTGCCGCACCACGTCGCTCGTGTCCAGCGCGCACATCGCCACCCCGGCCACCCGCCGAAGACGCCGCGCCGCGTCGATCAGCCCGCTCTCGCGCGGGTCGGGAAGGTCGATCTGCGTCGTGTCCCCTGTCACCACCATCCTCGACCGTTGCCCCATCCGCGTCAGGAACATCTGCATCTGCCCGCGCGTCGTGTTTTGCGCCTCGTCGAGGATGATCGCGGCGTCGTTCAGCGTCCGCCCCCGCATGTACGCCAGCGGCGAAATCTCGATCACGTCGTTCGCCATGAACCGCTTGATCGTCGCGTAGTCCATCATGTCGTGCAGCGCGTCGAGCAATGGCCGCAGGTACGGGTTTACCTTCGCGTACTGATCCCCCGGCAGAAAGCCCAGTTTCTCCCCCGCCTCGACCGCCGGACGCGAGAGCACGAGTTTCTTCACCCGGCCGGACTTCAGCAGGTGAATCCCTGCCGCCACCGCGAGGTAGGTCTTCCCCGTCCCCGCCGGCCCGACGCCGAAAACGAGGTCGTGCGTGCGGATCGCCGTCAGGTAGGCCTCCTGGTTCGGGCTTTTCGGCGAAACGGGCCGCCCGCCCGAATACACATTCAGCCGCTCGCCCCCGGGCGTGGCGTCCCCGTTGGCGCTCTCATCGATGCGGTGGCCCTTCCGACCCGATTGCCATCCCGCTTCGGCGATGGCATCCAGGACCTGCTGCCGATTCAGTGTGATCCCCTGCCCAGATGCCCGGATCAGCGAGTCGATGACGGCGCTCGCGGCATCCACCGATTGCCCCTCCCCCCGCACGCGCACCACTCCCTCCCGGGCCGTCAAGTTGACCCCGAGGGCTTCCCGGATCATCTTGAGGTTCCGCTCGCCGACCCCGTACACCGGCACGCGGTCAACCGAATCGGGGACTTGAATGGTGGTTTCCAACGTGAATTGCTCGTATCAGCCCCGTCCGCCCGCCACGACAAGGGCGGCACCCTGGGCCGAGAACCTTTCTGTAGATCGTAACTCTATGCCCCAAACCCCAGTCAATCACCCCAGATTCCACGCGCGAGGTCGGCTCTTGTTCGGCATGTTATTGGGACTCGCAGTGCTCGTCGGCCCGTCCTGCGCGCCGGACGGCCCGAGACCTGTTCCTCTTCCGTCGCCCGTCGTCGCGACCGACTCCGGCGCCCAGACCACGGTAACCGCCAAGCCGCGCGACGCGGGCTATGCCGTGCGGCGCGCTCTCCCCGCCTTCGACCTCGCGGTTCTTTCCGAATCCGGCAGCCCGCCGGAGGGCTTCTTCACCTTCGAGATCGTCGCTCTCCGCGGCGATCCGGGTTTGGTGCGTTTCGATTTCGGGCCGACCGATGCCTCCCTCGCCGGCGCCCGCGCGGCGCGCTCGATGACCATCACCGTCCGCCTCGGCCGCCTCGGCGACCCGTCCCGCGAAGAGGCCCTCGCCGCCCGCATCGCCCGCGAGGCGCTGACGCTCGCGGAGACCGAATGACCGGATACCACATTCGACCCGGTCCGAGAGAAGGACTGCCTTGCGTCGTGAGGCGTGGCGCCGCGGCGATGTTGAGCGCCGACCAGCATCGGCTACCGCGGCAATTGACGCTTGATGAAGCCGTCGAGCATCGGCACCGCAAAGGCGTACTTGCCATGTCTGTTCTTGAAGACGAATCCCAACTCGGCCAAATCAGCGAGCATCTGGTTGGCCTGGCTTTTGCTAAACGGCTTTGTTCCCTCGGCATCCTGCGACGCCTCGGTGATTTCCTTGACCGTAAACTCCTCGCTTGCGGTTGGCAGATGCGCGATCACCACCAATAACTCTCGTTGGCGATCGGTTGTGTGCGACCATCGGCCCGCGTAGAAGTCATTGTCCAGCTTCTTGATGATTCCATCGATCGGAATGTCGGCCGTATCCTTGCGATCCGGCTTTTGCACGAGGGCGTCGTAGGCTTCGCGGCAAATGAACTGAATGAAATAGGGGTAGCCGCCGGACACGTCGCGGATCAGCGCCACCGAGTCGGCGCGCAGCGCGACCGGACAGCCCGGCTGCTCGAGCGGCCGTCGAATCGCGGCTTCGCTTTCCTCTGGAGAGAGGTGCTCCAACTGCAGGATGTGGAACATCCGCTCGGCGTATGTCCGCGCTTCCACCAGTTTGGGGAAGAGCGTCGGCAAGCCCGTGAGACAAAGCATGAACGGTATTCCGCGCTTCTGGAGGGATTGAAACACCTCCAAGAGAACCGAGAGCGGATACTCTTCCTTGAGCCGTCGATCCGAGAGCTTCTGCGCCTCGTCGTAGGCAAAGACAATCCCGCGATACTCCTTCGGCACGGCGCTATGGATCAGCTCCAGAATCGAGCGCAGCTTGTCGGACATCAGGCCCGGCGTTTCATTGCACCGCGAGAGCAGGAAGTTGAAATCCAAGCGCTGGTCGTATGCCCTGCCGGCCTCCGGCTCGATGAGCGTGGTGAGAGATGACGACACCACCGAAACATCCGCGAGAATGCGAGTGACCAGATTGCTCTCGCTGATGCCGGCCGCCTCCGACAAATCGTTCCCCACCCAAAGCCATTTCTTGCTGATGGCGTGTGGCTTCAGCGTATCGAGGAGCGATGTCTTCCCAACGCCGCGAAGCCCGGTGATGATTGGGTTGGCGAGAATCGGGGCTTGATCGAGGAGCTTCAAGAACTCCTCTCGCTCATGCACCCGGCCTGCCAGATACGGCGGGATCTGCCCGGCACCGGGTCTAAACGGATTCACGAAATCGATCGCCTTTGCCATGGGCGGGAGCATATCGGAGTGTTTAGGCTCGTCAACCCGATTGGGTAAATTCATACATAGCAATGAATATGTGCCGAACGGCCATTTTCTGGATTGTGGACCCGCCTCTCTGCTCCTATCGGTCGTGGGTATACATGGGATATACCCCAGGTGTAGACCTCGCCGTTTACCCTCCCCCCTCGCCTGCTTCCACCGTAGGTTCCTACCGCGTGGTCCCGATCTGCCGGTACTTCTCCCGGTACTTCTTGTCCAGAAGACGTTGCTTGTTCGTCAGGTCGATCTCGCGCCCCGTGATGAAGGCGCGCTCGACGTGCGTGGTGATTTCGAGGGGGTCGCCGTCGGTGATGATGAGCGTCGCGTCCTTGCCCTGTTCGAGGCTGCCGAGGCGTTCACCTACCCCCAGCATCCGCGCCGCCGACAGGGTGATCGAGCGCAGCGCCGCGTCGCGCGACAGTCCGAACGCCGAGGCCATGGCCGCGTGGTACGGGAGGTTCCTCTCGTGCGGCGTATCCATCGGCCCGCCCGAGGACGCCTGGCACCAGCGCACTCCCGCCTGCTCCAGCAGGGCGGGAAGGCGGTAGCACTCGTCGTAATCGCTGTCCACGCGTTTCGGCGTCCGCAGCGTCCCCGACACGATCACGCCGACATCGTGCCGCTTCAACAGGTCCACGCACAGGTCCGCGTCGCGCCCGCCGACGATGACGGTCTTCAGGCCCCGCTCGACTCCCCACGCGACCGCCGACTGGATCTGCTCCAGTTCGTCCGCGCGGACGAAGACGGGATCGCCCCTCTCGAACACGCCGCGCATCGCTTCCCAGCGAAGGTCCGTCGGCGTGTTCGCGTCCGCGGCCTTGGCGTTCAGGTAGGCCGCCGCCGCCTGGAAGGCCTGGTCGATTGCCGCGAGCGCCTCCCTCCGATCCCTCTCCTGCTCCTCCGGCGAGCGCGTTACAAACCACCCGCGCATCGGCCTCATGTTCGGCCAGTTCACCACCACCCCCGCGTCGTCGTCGACGGCCATCTCTTCCCACGTCCATCCTTCGAGGTTGATCACCGACACTCGCCCCGGGATCGCCCCGCCCATCGGCAGCACGCCCACGGTCAGGATGCCGTTGGCCCGCGTTACAGGGATGATCGTCGAATCCGGGTTCACCGCCACCGCGGCGCGGACTTCGGGCGTGATCGCGCCGACCTCGGCGTAATCAATCGTCGCCCGCGCCGCGCCGACCTCCATCAGGCCCGTCAGCGTGTTCGCTCCGACCAGGCCGGGATAGACGTGTTTCCCCGACGCGTCGACCACGGTCCCACCCGCCGCCCGCGGCGCCGGCCCCTTCCCGATGCCCGTGATCTTCCCCTCCGCAAAGGTGAGGAACCCGCCCTCGATCGGGTCGCCCGAGACGGGGTGGATCGTCGCGTTTTCGATGGCGACGGGCGCCGTCTGAACGGGGGGCGCCTTGATGCCGAGGTCCTGCGCCATCACCCCCGAGGTCAATGCGAGCGAGACGAACGAAACTTGAATGATGTTCATGGTTGATTGTCCGATTGATCCGTCGGATGCGCCCGCGATGAGACGTCCAATCCAGCCGTCCCCTTATCCGAGCGCATCCGTGTCGTCCGTGGCTCTGTCTTCTCTCAGTTCTGGAACAAGCAGTTCATCGAGCACCCGCAGTCGCCCGCGCTCGTCGAGTAGGGGTCCAGCCCGTTGGTCACCATCCAGTTGTAGTGGCGCTCCAGCGCCTGCCTGAGGGCGAGTTCGCGCGCCTCCTCGATGTCCTCACCGACCGGTGCGAGCATCGAGCCGCGCCCCCCGGTCCCGCTCCGGAGCGCGTCGGTCGGCGGCGGTTCGTCGGTGCCGGGGAAGTTGCGTCCGCGGCGGCGCTCTTCGCCGGCCTCGCCCTTGCCGGCGAAGCGTCCCTCGCCTTCCGCCGGCTTCTTCAGCAGTTTCTGGATGATCCGCTGCCGCTCGACCGCCGCCGTCTGGCGCAGCGCGGCGTCGCGGTCCAGCGAGAAATACTCGCGCCCGTCGATGTATGTCGCCTCGCACTTCGTGAAGGTGCTCAGCGGTTCGCCCGACCAGATGACGAAGTCCGCGTCCTTGCCCGGCTCCAGCGATCCGGTCAGGTGATCGACTTTCAACTGTTTCGCCGGGTTGAGCGTTACAAACTTCAGCGCCTCGGCGCGGTCCACTCCGCCATACTTCACCGCCTTCGCCGCTTCGAGGTTCATCCGCCGGGCGAGTTCGTCCGAGTCGGAGTTGAACGACACCACGACCCCCGCATCGTGCATGATCGCGCCGTCGTAGGGGATCGCGTCGAAGACCTCCCACTTGTACGCCCACCAATCGGAGAAGCACGAACCGCCGATCGCGTTCTCGCGGATCGCCTCCGCGACCTTGTACCCCTCCAGCACGTGCTGGAACGTGCCGATCCTGAACCCGAAGTCCTTGGCCACGCGGCAGAGCATCAGGATCTCATCCTGGCGGTAGGAGTGGCAGTGGATGAGGCGCTCGCCCGCGAGGATCTCCGCCAGCGATTCGAGTTCGAGGTCGCGCCGCGGCGGGGTGCGCGCCGCGCGGGCGCTTTCGGGGGTTGCCTCCCACGCCTTCATCGCCGCCGCGTATTCGCGCGCCGCCGTGAACCGGTCGCGGATGAACGACTCGACGCCCATGCGCGTCTGCGGGTATCGCTCGCGGAAGTTGTCGCCCCAGTTGGATTGCTTGACGTTTTCGCCCAGGGCGAACTTGATGCCGGGGATCGCGCCTTGCACGCGCAGGTCGTCGGGGTGCGCGGCCCCCCAACGGAGTTTGACGACGGAGTTCTGCCCGCCGATGGGGTTCGCTGATCCGTGCAACTGGTTCGCCGCCGTCAGCCCGCCCGCCAGTTCGCGGTACAGGCCGATGTGGTCGGGGTCGATCACGTCGAAGATTCGCACTTCCGACGTGCAGGCCTGCGTTCCTTCGTTCACGCCGCCCGAGATCCCCGTGTGGCTGTGGCAGTCGATCAGGCCCGGTGTTACATGCTTGCCCTTGGCGTCGATCCTCACCGCGTCCGGCGAGAGGCCGATCTTCGGAATCCTCGGCGAGGCGTACACGCCGACGACCTTCCCGTCGCGCACGTGCAGCACGCCGTCCCCGATGATCCCCTCCGGCCCGCTGGTCCAGATCGTCGCGTGCTCGATCCACATCTCCTTCGCCGCGGGCGGCGCGTCGAACGCGAAGGGGCCGAACGGAAGGCCGAACTTCTCCGGGACGCCCAGGTACCGGTCCGCATCCTCTTCCTTCTTTTTCTCGTCGTCCTTCCTGGCGTCGGCGTCGCGCTCCGCCGACCAGGTCAGGGCCGACCCATCCGCCATTGTGCCCGTGCCGATCATTGCTCCCTCGACCACGGCGCTCACCAGCGCGACCCCTTCGCCTTGCAGCGCCTCGCCATCGAGCACGAAGTCCACGCGGTTCTCGTCCACCTGCACGCTCCGCGCCTTGAACTTCCGCGTGTCGTCCTTCTTCCCTTCCTCCTTCTTGTCCTCGGCGGGCTTCTCCGCCGGCTTCATGTCGTCGGGCTTCGGCTCTCGGCCCTCCGCGCCGGCCTTCTCTGATTTCTCCTTCTCGGCCTTCTCTTTCGCCGCCTTCTCGCGGGCCAGGTCCTGTTCGGTCGCGGGACGCTCGAAGTTGATGTCGTTCTTCTTCGCGATCGTCAGCGTGCCCGTGATCGCCGGCCCGGATGCCGGCTGGAACGACGCCTTCCACGTCCCCTCAAGGTCCACGCGCGGCGGCGGGGTGATCTCGTGCCGCTGTCCGTCGATCCACACGTCGCGGACCTCGCGCTCCTTGTCGAACAGCGAGCCCTTCACGACGACCATGCTCGCGCTCAATCCCGGCGCGACGCGCCCGTACCGCCCCGAAAGCCCCAGCAACTGCGCCGGCACCGTGGTCAGCATCGCCAGCGCACGATCCTCCGCCAGCCCCGCGCGAACCGCCTCGCGCAGGTTTGGATAGAACTCCTGCCCCTTCGGCAGTTTGCCCGACGTCAGCGCGATCGTCGCCCCCGCTTTGTCGAGGCGCGCCACGTTGCACGGCGCCGCCTCCCACGTCATCAACTGCCGAAGATCCGCCGCATCGCGGTCGCTCACGCCGGCGACCTCCGGCTTGTCCGCGTACGCCAGCGGCACGATCAGCGGCAGCCCCGCCGCCACCACGGCGTCCTGCCGCCGGAACTCCGTCCCGCTCCCGACGACGACCGCGCGGCGTCCGAACTCCTTCGCCACCTTGGCCGCGCGCAGCACGTCCAGTTCGTTGTCCACGTCAAACAACAGCGGCAGGTCCGCGTTCAGCGCGAGCGCCGCGTCGTCCGCCGCGGGACGTTCGTTCGCCGACGGGTCCTTCGCGTGGGCCTCGACGGCCCGCGCCTGCCACGGCGCGTCGGCCAGCACCTGACGCATCAGCGCGATCGCCCCCATCTTCGACCCCGGATACTCCCGCTCGCCGCGCTGCACGTCGAACGACACTGCGTGAAACACGCTCGGCACGATGACATTCGCCAGCGGGTCCGACGTCGCCCCCGGCTCCGCCAACGAAACCACCGCCCCGCGCCCCCGGAATACGCCGCCCTTCGGCAGGATCGCCGCCACCGCGAATCCCTGCCCCCGCATCCGCTTCCGCGTGTCGGCGTCAACGCCCGCGCCATCCAGCGCCGAACGCTGCGCCATCACCTGCCTGTTCCAGTGCGTCCCCGCCGACTTCTCATCGGGCCTCGGCGCATCCACCGGGAGGTATGGCTCGATCAGCCCTGGGTACACCGTCAGGCCCGTGCAGTCCCACACCCGCGCGCCCGACGGCGCCTCGCCCTTTTCGGCGACGGAAGTGATCACGCCGTCCTTGAAGACGATTGTCGCGTCGTCGATCCGCGTCCCCGGCTCCGGGACAAGCGTCGCGTGGATCAGCGCGTGCCAAGCCGGGTCGATGCGTCGCGGCCCGTTCGGCGGCGCCGTCGGCTGCGCGCCGGCCTCCCCGCCGATGACCGCGGCCAAAACGGTTAACACGGCGGCGCCGCCGGCCCAGCGGCCGACACACCCCACCAAACGCGATGCGCTGGTTCGTGGCATGGGAACAGGTCCTTGTCGGTGGCCCCCACCGGCCACCGCCTCAAAGCCTACACCCAACCGCGCATCAATGCAGGTGAAACCCCAAGAAAGAACCGGACTCCCTCCGGGACTTCCCCATGCCGGGTGCGGTCAGTTCGCGCCCGCGATCATGTCGTCCACCCCTTCCAGCCTCCGCCAGTTGCGGTCCATGCCGCCTGACATCGTCGCCATCAACTGGGGGCCGCCCGGCGCGTACCTGAACTCCAGGCGCTCGTCCCCGCCGTTGCTCAGGAAGACCCCATCTCGCCCAGCCCCTTGCAGGATGATGTCGCTCTTGGCGACCAGGGGCCGGTACACGCTGCCCGTCCCCCCCGATTGTGGGTCCGGCGTCGCGGGATCGCCAAGGACGGCTTCAAGGGACCGCTGCCGCTTGGCTTCATCGATCACGGCGCCCAAGGCGCTCGCACGCTCGCTGGATTTCGCCGAGAGGTACCCGCGGTTGGTCGCCCAGTAATACCGCGCCCTGGGCCGGCTCTCGCTTGCGTCGGAGTAGATCTCGGAGAAGGTCGGATTCTCGCCCGCATACTCGTTCCTCGCCCACATCATGATCGGCCGGCCCCAGGCGTCCAATAGGTCGGGCATCTCCACGTGCCCCGCCGTTCCGCGGGACTGATCGACGACCTGGTCCACCCCCGCCCGCGCGGGCGCCAGCCCGTTCGCCTGCGGGAACTTCGAGTCCATCCCCTTGACCGTCAGCGGCAGGTATCCCGGCCCCCGCGACGAGCCGACCAGCCTCGGGTTGATCCTCACCGCGTGGCTCTGCATCACGATCTCGAATGATCCGCCGTCGGCTCCGATGGTCGCGTTCGGCTCGACCCCGCCCGCGAGGTCCAGGATCGCGTTCTCCATCTGTGTAAACCCGGTCGTGTTCGACGCGCTCGCCAGTTCGTCCTGCGTGAAGACGCCCGGGATGCGCCGATTCATCTGCCGGAACTGCGACACGCCCGTCGTGAACGTGTTCATGAGGACCGCCGTCTGCGCCTGCCGCGCCGACGAGCGCGCCCCGTTCGTCGCCGGGATCAGGACGCCAAGAAGAACCACCATGATCGCCGCCGTCACCAGCAACTCGACCAAGGTGAAACCCCGGCCCTTGTTCAGGGCGCGCGCTGCTCCGCCATTCGCGCATGCACCACCAACGTAAACGAACATGACTCCTTCGCCCCTTCCTGTCCACTTTCCATCCGTGCCCTGTGCATGGACGAATGGAGAGCGTTCTCCGAACTCCTGTACTCACCTCTATTCTGCACTAAAACCGTCCCGGTTCCAAGCCTTCGACCGGAATTGGGGCTGGAATCGTCAAAAACGGATTGTGTTAGGGTGCAGCCTCCCGACCAGAATCCCCCGGATTAACTCCCAGCCTGGAAAATGTCGTCGGTCTGGTCCAGGGTGCGCCAGTTCATCTGGCCTCCCCACGAATCAGGGGGCGCGAGCCCGGCGGGAAGATAGCGGTATTCGAGGGTCGCTTCACCTTTGTTCGTCAGAAAGACGCCGTCAACTCCTGCCGAATGGAGCACAAAGTCCCCGCGCGGCGAGAGCGGCGAGGGGTAAGGCGGGTCCGTGGATGAAGCCGGGATCGTCGGGTCGGGGAACGCGGGATCGCCGAGGAAAGAATCCATGGTCCGGAGTGCATGCTGCTCTTCGTTCGGCCCAACCGTGCCGCCGCCTAACGCGCTCGAATTTCGCTGGATCGGGGCCGCAAGATACCCCATGTTGGCGCGCCAGTAGAAAAGGCCAGCGGGGTCCGTCGGCAGTGGGTTGTTTGGAGCACGAATCCGCGCCATACGTGGAGGCGGATCGCTTCCCGCCGCCTCGTTTCGCGCCCAGAGGATGATGGGCCGGCCCCAGGCATCGAGGATGTCGGGCATCTGGAACTTGCCCGCGCTGTACGTGTCCGTGTCTTCGATCTGGTCATTCGGCACTCGCGCCGGCGCCAAGCCGCTGGCCTGCGGCAGGGTCGAGCCGACGCCCTTGGCGGACATGTTCAGATACCCCGGCCCGTCGGACGCGCCTACCCGTGTCGTGTTGATGATGACGCACTTGGGTCCGTCCTGATGGTTGATCGTGATCTTGACGATGTGGTCGCCCGAGACGGTCTCCCCGCATGGGTTCGACGAGGGTTCGATCCCGCCCGCCAAGTCGAGCAACGCATTCTCCATCGAAGTGAAGCTGGTGCGATTCTGCGGGTTCCCCAGTTCCGCCTGGCTGAAGTACCCGGGCAGGCGGTTGTTCTGGCTCTTGAACTGGCTGATGGCGTTGCCGACTGCGGTCATGAGGGTGGTCGTGGTGGTCTTGCGAGCCGAGTTTCGCGCCCCGCCGATTGCGGGGATCAGGATCGCAATCAGCACGAGAATGATCGAGACCACGACCAGCAACTCGACGAGCGTAAACGCGCGGCGGCGCGACGGCGTTGGGGGGGTCAGGGTCTGCATGGAGCCTCCGCGTCGATGTTTGGCGGCCGATCGGGGCGATTCCCGCTGCGGCCGATTGAGTGTAACAGCCCACCCGGACTGCACTTACAACATTCGACGGCAACCCCAAA
This sequence comes from uncultured Phycisphaeraceae bacterium, assembly GCA_964490785.1. GTDB lineage: Bacteria > Planctomycetota > Phycisphaerae > Phycisphaerales > UBA1924 > JAEUIV01. Next base: position 61,111 of record CAZBDZ010000008.1, on the reverse strand, counting down.
CAGGTTCCTACGTGGCATGGGCTTTCCAGCCCATGCCCCCCGGAGGGGGACACGCCTTGGAAAAGGCGTGCCACGCGGTGGCGGAGGGGGACACG
>CAZBDZ010000008.1:46678-60916 GCA_964490785.1 uncultured Phycisphaeraceae bacterium | reverse complement strand
AAGGCGTGCCACGCGGTGGCGGAGGGGGACACGCCTTGGAAAAGGCGTGCCACGCAGTGGCGGAGGGGGACACGTCTTGGAAAAGGCGTGGCACCTCCCGATAAGGCGCAAGGTCTCCCGTGAACGGAGGGGGTATGGGCAGGCGTGGAAAGATGGGTGAAGTGCGATCCCCCGGCGGTCGATGCCTAGGCGTCGCCCGTTCCGGGCGATGGGCGCGCCGCGGGGGCCGTCGATGCGCGTCGAGCAAGGAGGCACGGCATGGCCATGGCAGCCGACAGCATCAGTGGACCGAAGGATTGGGCCGGGAAGAAGGTCTTTACCACCGGCGAGGCCGCGGAAATCTGCAAGGTGAGCCAGCAGACGATCATCCGCTGCTTTGACAGCGGGCGTCTGCAGGGGTTCCGCGTGCCCGGCTCGCGGTTCCGCCGCATCCCGCGCGACGAACTCCTGCGCTTCATGCGCGAGAACGACATCCCCACCGAGGCGCTCGACCTGCGCGGGAAGCAGCGCGTGCTCGTTGTGGACGACGACCCGCAGATCCTCGAGCTCTTCGTGGACGCCCTCAACCGCGACGGGCGGTTCGACGTCCGCACCGCCAGCACCGGGTACGACGCGGGCATGCTCACCGAAGCCTTCCGCCCCGACGTGATCGTTCTCGATTACATGCTCCCCGACGTCAACGGCAACATCGTCTGCCAGCGCATCCGCGAGAACGACGCCTTTTCCGGGACGAAGGTCGTTTTTGTCTCCGGCGTCGTGGCGCCGGAGGAGATCGAACGGCTCAAGCGGGCCGGTGCCGACGACTTCATCAAGAAGCCCTTCAACATCGAGAAGCTGATCGCCCGCCTCGCGGAACTCACCGCGGCGTGATTCGCGCCCGCGCCTGCGGAACCCGGTCATGAGCGCCCCCACCGACCAGATTGATGTGGCACGCTCTTCCCTGGGCGCGCGTCCGGGGCGTGGGCCGGATCGCCCACGGCATGGGCTGGAAAGCCCATGCCACCAGGCCGGCTCGCACGTCGATCTGATCCTCCGGCAGATCGCCTCACTCCCGACGCTGTCGCCGATCGCGGTGCGCGTGATGCAGGCCGCGAACGCGGGCGACGCCGACCTTCGCGAGATTGCGCGCCTGATCGAGTCCGACCCCGCGCTGACGGCGAAGGTTCTCGCGCTGTGTCGGCGGGCCGACTGGGCCGTCTCGAAGCGCGTCGTGACGGTGGACCGAGCGGTGGTGATGCTCGGCCTGGAGGCGGTCCGCGCCGCGGTCTTGTCGGTCGAGATTCACGAGGCCTTCGGCCCGGCGATCGAGAAGGCCCACCCATCCAACCGCCGCGCGTCGGATCCGAAGGAGCCTCCCGCCTTCGAGCGCAAGGAACTGTGGCGGCACAGCATCGCCGTCGCCGCCGCCGCGGAACTCATCGCCGAGGCGCAGCCGACGTGCATGGGCGGGTTTTCGCCCCAGGAGGCGTTCCTTGCCGGGCTGCTCCACGACCTCGGCAAGGTCGCGCTCGACGCGCTCCTTCCCAAGTCCTTCGCCCGCGTCGCGGCCCTTGCGCGAGAGCGGCGCATGCCCATCGCCGAAGTCGAGCGCAAGGTGCTCGGCCTCGACCATCATGCCGCCGGCAAGCGCCTCGCCGAGCATTGGGGGCTCCCGCACGCGTTGCAGGACGTCATGTGGCTGCACAACCAACCGGCGCACTTGCTGCCCGAGGTGCCGCATCGGGTGCTCGTCGCCGTGGTTTCGATCGCGGACTCGATGGTCCGCCGGCTGCACGTCGGATGGTCCGGCAACGCGGCGGCCCCGGACGACCCAACCGCGTGGTGCGATGCGTTCGGCTTTGACCCGCGCCGCCTCGCCGAGAACGACGCCGAACTCATCGACCGCGTCGCCCGGCGGTGCGCGCACCTCGGCCTCGACGAAACCACTCCCGCGTCGCTTCTGCTCGAGAGCATCGCCCGCGCCAACGGGCAACTGGGCCATGTTACTTCGCTCCTCGACACCCGTGCCCGCGACGCCGCGCGGTCGGAGACCTCGCTCAATCTCATCACGAAGTTCCTCGCGGCGGCGACCAATGCCGGCAGTTACACCTCCGCCGTCGCCGCGGTGGCGCGGCATGCGGCGGAGGTGCTGCCCGGGCCGTTCCTCGCCATCGTCTCCGAGCCGCGCGACGGCGCGCCGTGGATCATCCACCGCATCGACGCGACGGGCGAGTGCTCCGCGCTGGCGCCCCTGTCGCGGCCTGCCGAGGTGGTGCCCCTTCGTGCACTCACGGAGACGCCCGCCCTCAGCGCCCAGGGCGCGAGCGTCCTTGCGTGGCTGAACACGCATCTCCGCGCGCCCGAGCCAGGCGGCGACCTGTTTGTCCTCCCGCTGGTCGGGAATGCCGGAGGCCTGTCGTCCGTGCTGCTTCATGCGCGGCGCGACGCCGAGAAGGACCTCGGCCCGCGGGGCCTCGCGGCGCTCGCGTCGGTCTGGGGTTCGGTCCTGGCGTCGGCATCGCGGCACGATGGCGCCCGCCGCCTCGGCGAGCAACTGGCCGAGGCCAACCGCTCCATCGCCGAGATGCAGACGAAACTCGTCAACCAGCGGTCGATGGAGAAACTCGCCGCCGTCGCCGCGGGCGCCGCGCACGAGATGAACAACCCGCTGACGGTGATCAGCGGGCTGGCGCAGGCGCTCGGCGAGCGGGCGCGAACCCCGGATCAGCAGACCGCCGCCGCGGGCATCACTCAGGCCGCCGACAAACTCAGCGACCTCATCAGCAGCCTCCATCTGTTCGCCAATCCGCCCAAGCCCGACAAGCAGCCGGGCGATGTCGCGATGCTCCTCCACACGGCGGCCCGCATCGCCTCGCAGCGTCTCAGCCACGCCGCGCCGCGCAAGGCGAAGAACCCCCCGAAGGCGAACATCTCCTGCGACCCCGGTCTCGCCGCCGCGAGGCTCGATCACGAGCAGATCACCCTCGCGCTCTCCGAACTCATCCTGAACGCGCTGCAGTCCGGGCCGAAGCGAGGCGTGGAGGTTCGCGCCGCCGCCGATCCGTTCGATGGTCGGCTCGTGATTACCGTTGCCGACGACGGCTTGGGCATGTCGAGCCACGCGCTGGAGCATGCGTTCGATCCCTTCTTCTCGGAACTGCCCGCGGGGCGTCGTCCCGGCCTCGGGCTCGCCCGGGCCCGCAGGTATGTGGACCTCCATGCGGGCGAAATCACTCTTGAGAGCACGCCCGGAAAGGGGACTGTCGCGCGAATCATCCTCCCCGACTGGCGCGACGCGGATACTCCCACACTTGAGACCAAGGCGGCATAAACCACCGCGCCTCAACGGTCGAAGATTGCATCGCACCCTTGAGAGACGCCGCGATGCCCAAGCGCAAGCCAAAGGACGATCACAACCGCGGGAATCAGGCTCGCCCGGACGCCTCTGCTTCGGGAGGCCCCGTGGCCCGCGTCCTCGCCGTCGAGCAGGATCCGCGCACACGCCGCGAGATGCAGCAGGCGCTCGAAGCGCTCGGCCTGCCGTGCGACGCCGCCGCCACCCTCGCCGAGGGCCGCTCCGCCCTCCGGGCCGCGCGGTACGACCTCGTCATCGTGGATGAGCGGCAGACCGACGGCGACGGGCTCGACCTGGTCCGAGAACTCGCGCAGGACGACGAGACGGTCCGCTGCATCGTGACGTCCGAACGCAGCGGCTTCGAGGGCGTGATCGACGCCATGCGCTGCGGGGCGATCGATTACGTCGCCAAGCCGTTTCGCGCGTCGGAGATCGCGGGGCGGATTCTCGCGGCGGCGGAGATGGTGCGCAAACTCCGCGCCAGCGAACGCCGCGTGCAGCGTCTGAAGCGGATCTGCAAGCGCCTCGACACGGCGCGCAAGGACATGAGCCGGCAGGTCGATGACCTGTGCAGCGACCTTGTCCACGCCTACCAGGAACTGGCGGACCAGATGACCCACTCGGCGATGGCGACCGAGTTCGCCGCGCTCATCCGGCAGGACCTGGACGTCGAAGACCTCCTGCGCTCGACGCTCGAGTTCACGCTGAGCAAGACCGGCCCGACCAACGCCGCCGTCTTCCTTCCCAGCGGTTCGCAGGACTTCAACCTCGGCGCGTACGTCAACTACGACATCCCGAAGGAGACGGCCGACATCCTCCTCGACCACCTCGCGGACGTGATCGCGCCGCGCTTCGAGCAGGAGGAGGGGATGGTCTGCCTGGAGTCCTCCGACGATCTCGCCGAACGCCTCGGCGACGACGCGAACTGGCTGAACGAGTCCACGGTGCTCGTCTTCTCCTGCCGGCACGACGGGGATTGCCTTGCCGTGGTCGCCCTCTTCCGGGACCGGAGCAACCCGTATCCCGAGGAACTGCTGCCGCAACTGGGGGTCATCCGCGACATCTTCGCGGACCAGTTGGGACGGATCGTCCGCATCCACCATCGGCACCGGCCGGACGAGAAATGGCCAGGGTTCGATATCGAGGATGACCGCGGGCTGGCGGCGTAACCTCGATCTTCGATTCTCTTGTCATTTCGTGGAATCAACCGTGCATTTCGAGTGAATCTCAGCGCGCCCCGCCGACTCCGGGATTCTGTCGCCCGCCTGCGCGGGCTCCGGAGGGCCACCCTGTGTGCGTCCCACCGGCTCACGCTGCCGGCCGCCGCTCCGCGGCTCAGGCGTGCTGTCTCATGCACGGCGCCGCTTCGGTCGCAGTACTCGGTCCTCAATACCTGATGCTCGGTACTCCTCCTACACCCAACGCGGGTCCATCGCGAACCGGCGCATGAACGCGGACGAGATCCCGATGTCCCCCACCAGCACCTTGCCCGCGTACTCCTTCGCCTGGGGCTGAAGGAACCCGCGCTTCAGACCCGCCAGCGTTACCGTTACGTCCGCCCGCACCACCAACTCGCCGAGGGGTAGCCCTGTGTCGCAGTCCAGCCCGGTCGGGATATCGACGGCCAGCGTCGTCGCGCCGCGGGCTCGCAGGCCGTTCATCCAGCGGATGGCCTGATCCATTGGTGGGCGCACTGGCTTGTCCTGTCCCGTGCCGAGCATCGCGTCCACGAGCAGCACATCCCTCGGGTCGCGCTCCGGTCCGTGCTCGCGCCCGTCGCGGTGCAGGATCTCCAGCGCCGCCTGCGGCGCCATCGACACGATCGGGTCCAGCACGCGCAGGCCCATCGCCTCGACGATGCGCAGGTTCGTCGCGGCGTCGCCCTTGTAGGCGTCGGGGAGGGCGGCGAGGGCGACGAGGGGGTCGTGCCCGCGGTTGGCGAGGTGGCGCGCGAGCGCGAGCCCGTCGCCGCCGTTGTTCCCCGGGCCGCAGACGATGCCGATGCGGACGAGGCTCTTCGCGGCGACGAGTTCGAGGCAGGCCTGCCCCAAGGCGACGGCGGCATTTTCCATGAGGAGGATCGGAGGGATGCCCAGTTCTTCGGCGGCGGCCTTGTCGAGGGCGCGTACGCCGGCGCGGGTGAAGACCATGATCTCGTGCGGGGTATGCTGCACGGGCGCAATCCTAACGCCCACAGATTCCCGCACTCGATGCCCATCGCCGTTGCGATTCCGTGCTTTGTCCTCGTCGCGCTCTCGTGCGTGTGCGCGGTGTATTACGGCGTGGTGCTGTGGCGAGTTCGGCGGACGGCGGCGGGGCTGCCGACGACGCGGGAGGGGCTGTCGCTCCCGTCGCCGGACGGGGGGTGGCCGGCGGTATGCATCATCATCCCGGCCCACAACGAGGCGGGGATCATCGAACACCTGGCGCGGTCGCTCGCGGCGCAGGACTACCCGAACCTGCGCATCGTCTTTTCGCTTGATCGATGCACGGATGACACGGAGGGGGTGATCCGCCGCGCGTGCTCCGCCGACGGGACGATGGATGCGCGCGTCGAGATCGTGCGTGTGGCGGCGTGTCCGGAGGGGTGGGCCGGGAAGACTCACGCGGCGTGGCGGGGCGTGCGGGATTCGCGCGGCGCGAAGGAGGCCGAACTGCTGCTCTTTGCCGATGCGGACACGGTGTTTGACGCGGGGCTGGCGCGTGCGGCGGTCGGGCTGCTTCATGCGCGGCGGCTCGATCTGCTGAGCCTCCTGAGCGAGTTGACGTGCGAGACGTGGTTCGAGCGCCTTGTGCAACCGGCGGCGGGGTTTGAACTGATCCGGCAGTATCCGCTCGATATGGTGAACCGGGAGGCCCGGCCGAGGGCCTTCGCCAACGGGCAGTTCATGCTCTTCCGGCGCTCGCTGTACGACGCGATCGGCGGGCACGAGCGTGTGAAGCACGAGTTGCTGGAGGACATCGCGCTGGCGCGATACCTGGATATCGTGCGGAAGGAGATGCCGAGCCGGTGGGGGGTGCTGATGACGGACGGGATGCTGCGGTGCCGGATGTACCGGGACTGGGCGGGATTCCGTCGCGGATGGAAGCGGATCTACACGGAGGCGTGCTTGCGCCGGCCGCGGCAGTTGCGGGAGTGGATGTGGCGGCAGGTCGTGTGCGGCGTGGCGCTGCCGGGTGCGGGTGCGGCGAGCGCGGTCGGCGGCGTCTTCGTGCTGCGCGCGGGGGATGGGCCGCTGGGGTGGGCGCTGCTCGGCGCGGGCGCGGCGGCATTGGCGGTGTTCATGGGGGCAATGATGCGGGTCTATCGGGATCAAGGGGTGCATCCGGGGTGGGCGCTGACGTATCCCTTCGGCGCGGGACATGTCGCGGCGATCCTCCGCGAGGCGGCGCGCGACCTGGAGCGTGGAACCAAGACAATCTGGGGCGGGCGCGAGTACGCGCGGGAGGTGAAGACCTGATGGGCGGTCGGCGACACAACGAGAGGTTCCGGGGCCGCGACGAGATCACGGTGTACGGCCGGCGATCCGTGATGGAGGCGCTCGGCGCGGAGACGGTCGAGGTGCTCGCCGTGGCCGCGGCGAAGCAGGGCGGTTCGTTCCGCGCCGAACTGGAGGGGGCGTGCGATGCGCGCGGCGTTCAACTGGAGCCGCGCCCGCTGTCGGAGATCAACCGTCTGTCCGGCGACGCGCGGCTGGATCAGGGCGTCGCCGCGAGGATCAGGCTGACGAAGGTGCTGGAACTGGATGAGCACCTGGAGAAGATCCGAGCGCTCCCGGCCGAGGATGCGGCGCGGCTCGTGGCGCTCGACGGCGTGACGAACCCGCAGAATGTGGGGATGATCGTGCGCTCGGTGGTGGCGTCGGGGATGGATGGGATGCTGTGGCCGATGCAGGGCTCGCCGTGGGTTTCGGGGTTGATCATCAAGTCGAGCGCGGCGAGCGTGTACCGGTGTCCGATCGTGCGCACGCCGACGCTGGCCGACGGTCTGACGGCGCTGCACGGGGCCGGGCTTCGCGTGATCGGGCTGTCGATGCAGGGGGGCGTTGACCTGTTCAAGGCGAGGCCGCCGGCGCGGGCGGTGTTCGTTGTGGGGCGGGAGACGGAGGGGCTGTCGCGCGAGGTCGAATCGCTGTTGGACGACCGTGTGTCGATCCCGATGCGGGGCGGGATCGAGTCGCTGAACGCGGCAGTGGCGGCGTCGGTGATGTGCTTCTGGGCGGGGCGGGGGTAGTTGAAGGGGGGCTTCTGGGCCGGTGCGAGAGGCCGGGTGGGCGCGCCGGCGATGCGAGGATCGCATATCGGCGCGAACCCGTGTGGCGAGTTCTCTATCGACTTCTCGCCGCACGACCACGGGAATCGCTGCGCCGAGCCTCCGCTCATCCCGAGCGAGCGCCGATTCGTATCGGTTTCACTTCTTCGGCGGGACGACTTGCTGGGCTTTGAGGAACTCGATGACGGCGTCCTGGTCCGCTTGCGGGAGAGCGAGGAAGGCGTCGCGTGTGGCGCGGGCTTCGCCGCCGTGGAACCAGATGGCCTCGGTCATGGTGCTGAGGTCCCCGCGATGGCCGTAGGGCCCGGTGTTGCCGGCGTCCCAGAGTTTGCGGGTGAGGAACTGCCGCGCGGGTCGCGGCGGCGCGGGGATGGTGAAGTCGGAGTCCGGGGCGAAGCCGTTGAGGCGTCCCTGGGTCAACTGCTCGTTGGCGAAGTGGGTCAGGTCGGCATCGTTGAGGTCGTGGCGCTTGAGGTCGGTGAAGGGCCGGATGATCGCGCCGCCGCCGCGGACGGCTTCGATACGAGGCGCCTCGCCCTCGCGGGTCATGTCAAAGGAGAACGGTTGCGGCACGTCGCCCGGGCGGAGATTGCCCGCGGGGTTGAAGGGATTCGGCTCGGTGAACAGTCGGCTGCTCAGAGTGAAGGCGGGGACATGGCAGGTGTTGCAGCCGATCTGGGTGAAGAGGAGTTCGCCTCGGCGGACGGCCTGGACGGCGCGCTTGCCCCGCGGCATGACGCGCGTGGGGATGTTGAGGGCGGCCTGGAAGATGGTGGCGGCGGTGATGTCGCCGACGGTGAGTTCATCGGCGACGCCGTCCTGGTCCGCGTCGACCCCGACGCCGAAGCGTTCGACGGGCTGGATGCCGTGGTGGTGATTCATGGCGTTATTGGTGAACTCTCGGAGCGAGACGACGGCGCCTTTTTGGTGGAAGGGCTTGATGATGAGGTCCCAGTCCACGCCTTGGATCTGGGTTGGGTCGATGCGGCCGTCGGGGAGTGCGGTGATGCGGCCGAAGGCGACGCCTTTGGCGACGAGGTCGCGTGTCTGCGGGGTCATGGTGCTCGCGGCGGCGTTCTTCGCGGCGGTTCGGATGGCGTGGAGTTCGGCGGTCATCTCACGGGCGAGCATCTCGATGGGTCCCGCGCCCATCATGCCGAGAGTGTTGCGCTCGTTGCTGACGCTGGGCGAGACGGATTCGGTCACCGGGTCGAGGGCCTGAGCGAGGACGAAGACGTTGGCGACGAAGTCTCCAGCGCCGCCGGCGCGCGGCTGGTTGTGGCATCCGGCGCAGGAGTTGGCGTCGGGGCCCGAGGTTCGGAGGAACTCCGGCTGGCCGAGAGGGTTGCGCGGGGCGCCGGTGCCTGTGGAGGCGGGGCGTCCGCGGCCGTCGAGGTAGTTGAAGTTTGCGGAGAAGACCAGCGCGCCGTGGTTGACGATGCGGTTGAGGCGGAGGTCGCCGGAGTTAATGGCGGCCTGGTCCATATGCTCCATGACGGCGGGGGTTTCGCCGATCATCTGGGCGTGCGCGGCCGAGGCGATCAGGGCGGCGGCGGCGGTACCGAGGAGGAGTTCGTGCGTGTTCATGGTGGTTGCTCCCGCGCGCCCGCAGGAGGAGCGCGCTGTCTGCATGCACTTTGCACCGGGGCGCGCCAAGGTGCAAGCGAAAACCGCGAGGATTCCCTGTTTTTTCAGCACGATTCAGGTGAAGCCCCGGTACCGCGCTCGCAACGCGGGCGCGAGGCGCGCGGGACGATGCGGTAGGCTGGAGCGGTCATGCGAACTCTTCTAACCAATGACGACGGGATTCACGCGCCGGGGATTGAAGCGTTGTACGAAGCGCTGGTGGATCGGGACGGGTCGCGCGGGGGCGCGTTCGCGGAGGTGGTGTGGCCGGTGGCGCCGCTGGAGGTGCAGTCGGCGTCGAGCCACGGCGTGACGTTCAAGACGCCGCTGATGGTGAGCGCCGAGCAGGTGTCGCCGCACATGAGCGGGTTGGCGGTGGATGGTCGCCCCGCGGACTGCGTGAAACTGGCGATCTGCTCGCTGTGGCCTGAGCGGTTCGGTTCGGGGCAGCGGCCGGACCTGGTGATCAGCGGGATGAACGCGGGGACCAACGTCGGGATCAACGTGATTTATTCGGGGACGGTTGCGGCGGCGATCGAGGCGGCGTTCCTCGGCGTGCCGTCGATCGCGGTCAGCCTGCACATGGGGAAGGGGACGGTGCGGTTCGATCGCGCGGCGCGGCTGGCGCGGCGGGCGCTGGATGTGCTGGTGAAGGGCGGAGTGGGGAAGCCTGGGAGCCTGCTCCGGCCGCATGGGTGCGTGAGCGTGAACATCCCGATCTGTCAGGAGGAGCCGCTTGCTCCGCCGACGCCGGACGATCCGGTGATCGCGGTGTGCCCGATGAACACGCACGGGCTGAACGACGGGTATGAGCGGCGCACGAGCCCCGCCGGCGACGTGTACTACTGGGCGACGGGGACCGGGCTCGACTTCCTCTCGGCGGATGAGGGGACGGACGTGCAGCACCTGTTGCAGCGGCATGTGACGATCACGCCGTTGAAGTATGACCTCACGGATCACGGGATGATCGATCGGTGGCGCGCGGGATTGCCGGGGAAGCTTGCGCGCGGGGTGTCGTCCGGGTGAGGGAGGGTCCTAGTCCTCGTCGCCGCCGGCATCGGGGTGGCCTCGAAGGGCCTCGAGTTTGTCGGGGTTGAGGACGCGGACCAGCCCGCCGTCCTTCAGCCGTCGGCGGTGGAAGTTGATGATGAGTCCGAGTTCGAGGTCGGCCTGGCGGAGTTGGGAGCGGAGCGCGGTGCGTTCGAAGCCGCCGACCTCTTCGGGGTCGCAGACGACCTGGACGACGAAGCGGTTGTCAACAAAGAGCGAGACGCGGTGCCTGCCGATCTCCGTGCCGCGGTAGTTGACGGGGAAGAGGTGATTGATGGAGTGCTGCACGCCGAGTTCGGCGAGGTCGCGGGAGATGGCGTTGACGTAGGTGTCGTGGTCGAAGCCCGGGCCGAGGGCGGTGTGGATCTCGATGGCGCAGCCGATGACCTTTCGGCTGACTTCGGTGAGGGCCGGGTCAAGGTCTTCGTTGCGGATGGGCGGGCGGCGTTCTTCGTCGTAGCGGCGCATGGGCGAGGCTCCTGTAGAAGGGGTTGAGGATGTCGGGCGGCGACGATGCCGGGCCGTGGAGGGCAGGATAGCAGACGGGCGTGCGCTCTCGACCCGAGGATTCGCAGACTCATCCTCGGCGTCCAAAAGGGATGTTCAGAGCGCCCCCAGCACGACGGCCCCGTTCTGTCCGCCCAAGGAGCCGGAGCAGACGAGGAGGCGGCGGAGGCGGGCGTCGCGCGCGGGTGAGGCGGCGGCGAGGACTCCTTCGGCGGGCTTGCCTGCGTGGAGGCGGGCGGGGAGCGCTCGTTGACGGATGCACATCGCGGCGGTGCAGACGGCAAGGCCGCCCGCTCCGGCGACGGTGTCGCCGATCGAGGGGGCGGTAGTGATGATCGGGATGTGGGCGAGGCGCGGGCCGAAGAGGGCGCGGAGGGCTTCGAGTTCTTCGTCGTCGGTGCCCTTGGCGCCGATCGCGCGGGGCGCGATGGCGTCGATCTCGTCCGGCCTGGTGCGGGCGTCGTCGAGGGCGTTCTCGATGGCGGCGATCAGTCCCTCCGCGCGCTCGCGCGGGGAGCCGGCGCGGGGTGAGTGCCCGCCGCCGAAGCCGAGGAGTTCGCAGGCGGGTTTCGCGCCGCGCGCCTGCGCGGTGTCGAACGACTCGAGGAGGACAATCCCCGCGCCCTCGCCGAGGATCGTGCCGCGGGCTTCGGGGTCGTAGGGGCGGACGTGCTTCCAGGCGGTCTCGTCGGCCGCGTCGGGCGTGAGCGGGGCGGTGCGGCGGGCGAGGTGCATGCGGACGAGGCCCATCGGGTTGACCTTGCTCTCCGCGCCGCCGGAGAAGCACAGGTCGGCGTCGCCGCGCTCGATGACGCGCATGGACTCGCCGATCGAGAGGATGCCCGAGGCCTCGCCGCAGGTGATGGTGTTGGACGGGCCGCAGGCCTCATGGATGATCGTGACATGGCATGCGAGCATGTTCGGCAGGTACTTGAGAAGCCAGAGCGGCGTGAGGTTCTCCATGCCGGTCGTGCCCCATTTTTCGTAGGAGAAGCAGCCTTGTTCGTCGGTCGCGGTGGCGAGGGCGGCGGCGAGTTCGGGGACTTCCGCGGCGATGAGGCCCGCGCCGATCTGGCAGCCGATGCGCGGCGCGGGGTAGGTTGTGGGCTGGCCCTCTTCGACGGTGCCCTTGGTCCGGATGCCCGCGTCTTCGACGGCGGCCTTCGCGGCGCCGACGGCGAGTTCGATGTCGCGGGCCATCACCTTGACCGCCTTGCGGTAAGACTTGGGGACGTGGTCCCGTGCGGAGAAGTTCCGGGCTTCTGCGGCGGCCTGGCAGGGGTGGCCGGTGGGATCGAAGCGCGTGATGCGGCGCAGGGCCGAACGTCCGGCGTACAGCCCGTCCCACAGCGGGTTCACGCCGTAACCGAAGCCCGTGACGGCTCCGAGACCCGAGATGACGACGCGGCGGCGGGGCATGGGGGGCATTGTAGAGGTGAGTGGGGGGGATGACGGTAGTGTCGCAGTTTGAATGTGGCATGGGCTTTCCAGCCCATGTCCCCCGCGCCACGCCCTGGAAAGGGCGTGCCACATTCAAACTGCGACACTACCGGGACGACGTGATGGGGTGATGGGGTGAGGGGGAGAGGGGACTGGAGGAGAGCAGGTGAACGGCGAGGAGGTGATGGAGAAGGGCCTGTCTTCTGTTCTCCTGTCCACGTCTTCCCCTCTTCTATGTTCACTCCATCACCGGCTCACCCCATCACCCAATCACCCCATCACCCCATCATCCAATCATTCCATCAACTACGATCCTTGCGTGTCCACCGTCGTTTCCTCCCGTCTCAAGGTCGGCCTCGAGGTCCACGTCGAACTGGCGACGCGGACCAAGATGTTCACGCGCGTCGGGAACCCGGCGAGCGCGGAGTTCGACGGGGCCGGGCCGAACACGCTGATTGATCCGGTGGTGCTGGGGCTGCCGGGGGCGCTGCCGGTGATGAACCGCGAGGCGGTGGAGATGTCGATGCTGGTCGGGATGGCGCTGGGGTGCTCGATCCCGTCGTTCACGAAGTGGGACCGCAAGAACTACTTCTACGCCGACATGCCCAAGAACTACCAGATCAGCCAGTACGACCAGCCGCTGTGTGTTGATGGATCGTTCGAGTTCCCGGTCGTTGGGAGTGATGGGCGCGAGCGGACGAGGCGGGTGCGGATCATCCGGGCGCACCTCGAGGAGGATGCGGGCAAGTTGCTGCACGAGGCGCCGGGGGGGCGGGCGATCGATCATTCGATCGTGGATTTCAACCGGGCGGGCACGCCGTTGTTGGAGATCGTGACCGCGCCGGATTTCGAGAGCGCGGACGAGGTGGTGGCGTTCGCGCAGGCGCTGCGGGACATCTGCCGGGCGCTGGGTGCGACGCGGGGGGTGATGCAGAAGGGGCACATGCGGTTCGAGCCGAACGTGAACTGCGTGTTGACGCTGGGCGACGGGCGCGAGGTCGCGACGCCGATCGTGGAGGTGAAGAATCTCAACTCGTTCCGGAGCCTGCGCGGGGCGGTGGAGTTCGAGTCGAGGGAGCAGCCCGGGCGGTACCTGGCGGATGGGCGGATCATGGGCCCCGGCGCGAAGACGACGCGCGGGTGGGACGACGTGAAGCAGGAGACATTCGTGCAGCGCGAAAAGGAGGACGCGCATGATTACCGCTACTTCCCCGACCCGGACCTGCTGCCGGTCGCGGTGAGCGAGGAGTGGCGCGAGACGGTGCGGCGGCGGATGCCCGAACTGCCTCTGGCGAGGCGGCGGCGGTATGCCGGGGAACTGGGCCTGAGCGCGAAGGAGGTCGCGGCGCTGGTCGAGGAGCCTGAAGTGGCGAGGTTCTTCGATGAGGCGCTGGCGGGGGTGGCCGCGGCGGGGCTGGCGCGCGACCGTGGCGCGAAGGCGGTGGCGAATCTGATGCTTCAGGCTGGCTTCAAGCGGGCGAATGAGCGCGGCGTCGTGGCGAGCGCCTTGGGGATTTCGGCGCGGCAGGTCGCGGGGATTGCGGTGCTGCGGGAGGAAGGGGCGATCAGCGCCCAGGCGGCGGACGGGCTCTTCGAGGCGTTGTGTTCGAGCGACGAAGAGGCCGACGAGGCCGCGCGGCGGATGAACATGCTGCGCGTCCGTGATGACGCGGCGCTCGGTGCGTGGTGCGACGAGGCGATCGCGGCTCACCCCAAGGCGGCGGAGGATGTTCGCGCGGGTCGGATGCAGGCGATCGGGCGATTAGTCGGCGAGGTGATGAAGCGGTCGGGCGGTCAGGCCGAGGCGTCGGCGGCGCGGGAGCAGATCGTGCGACGGCTGGGAGGGGCGGGGTCGTGAATGATGCGGATTCAAGATGAGACTGGGGTGTAGGTAGGAGGGGTTGGGGGCGAAGCACTGGCGGGCGAGCCGCCAGTGGCACAGGGACTGGGATCGTGTGCCACTGGCTGCTTGCCAGCCAGTGCGGGTGACGGAGGCGTGCGTTGTGTG
>CAZBDZ010000008.1:0-46578 GCA_964490785.1 uncultured Phycisphaeraceae bacterium | reverse complement strand
GTGTGCCACTGGCTGCTTGCCAGCCAGTGCGGGTGACGGAGGCGTGCGTTGTGTGATCGGGCGCAATCGTCGTTCGCACTGGCGGACAAGCCGCCAGTGGCACAGGTGGGCTACGGCGTCATCGAGAGGGCATCGGTCGCCATAGCGATGATCTCGGCGACGGCGTTCTCCGGGATGGGGCCGGTGTCGCTGTTGAAGGTGATGGCAAGGACATAGGTGCGGCCGTCGGTTCGTGCGTCGATCCAGAGGCTTGCGAGCGCGCCGGGTTCGCCGGCGATGCGTCGGGCGGCGTCGCCGTGCCGCTTGCGCAGGGCGTCGAGGGCCGACTGCTGCCCGTTCTTGCGCGAGAGTTCAACGAGTCGTGCGGCGACGAGAGCGAGTTCGCGGGTTGAGGCCGTCCAGCCGACGCGGGTCAACTCCTGCGGGCGGGTCCAGACCCGCAACAGCGTGGGGTCAACGGCGGATTGGGGCACGTCCGTTTCGAGGAGGCGCCGGCGCGCGTCGCTGTTGGCCTCGGCGTAGCGGGCGATCAAGTTCGTCGCCCCGCACTTGAGGCGCAGGTTCTCGAGCGTCAGGAGGAAGGGCTCGCCGCCGGGGGGCGGCTCGGTTCCGGCCTGCTTTGCCGCGGCGGCGCGGATGGCGTCGCGCGCGAGTTCGATCCGCTCCCGACCGAGAAACGTCGCGAGGTGATCCGCCGCGGTGTTGTCGTTCTCGATCATCGCGCGGGCCGAGAGTTCCTTCAGCGGCAGTTCGGCGCCCACAAGGCGCGAGGTGCGGTTCTCGGGGAGGCTCCGCAGCGTGTCGTTGATCATCAGCGGCTGGTCCCAGGACGCGCCGCCTTCGTCCACCAGTTGCGCGAGCGCCAGGTGGACGAAGAGCGTGCCCATCGTTCCGATTCCAAGTCTCGCGTCGGCGTCGCGGGCGTGAATCATCGAGACCGTGCCGTCGCGCTCGATGCGCACGGCGGCAAGAGCCGTTGTGAATGGAAGAGCGGCGATCGAGTTATCCACGTCGCGCCAGGCGGCCTCGGGGTTCGCGCCCGGCTCGGGGGCGGGGCGGATGCTGAGGCGGACGAGGCGGTTGGGCTGCACCGCCTCGATCCCCACGGTTACGATGAGCAGTTTCCGGCGGTCGCTCCGCGCACGGACCCAGGCGCCGAGCGTTGTCGAATCGAAGCGGCGCGTCTGGAGGACCTCGTACCCGTCGGGCGGCGAGGCGTGTTCACGAAGCGAGGCAAGGGCGGCGTCGCGCGGCGTCGAGGCGAGGAAGACCTCGGAGAAGGAGAGTTCCGCGGCGCGATCATCCTCTCCCGCGAGCAGGGCGAGCACGGTGTCAAGCCGTTTGCGGAGAATCTCCTGGAGCGTGTTCTCCGACGGACGGAGCGGCGCCATGCCAATCGGTTTGTCCGGAGCCGGTGGGCCGACGTTGGGGTCCGGATCGCGGGCCGCGACCGGTGCGGCGAGGAGCGCGGCGAGACCGAGGATCGGCAGGGCGCGAAGCCGGAGGCGTTTCATGGTCCAATTGATACGCCCGCGGCGGTGGCGGGTTTCCTCGGCGCGGGCGCGGATCGGCCTCAATCCTCTTCCGCCTTGGGTTTGTACGCGGCGACGACCAGCGCCTGGATGTTCGGCGGGGTGCGTTCGTCGTGGCTGTAGTCCATGACGTAGGACCCCTGCCCGCCGGTCATGCTCTTCAACTGGTTTGAGTATGTGCCCATCTCGGCGAGCGGGACCTTGGCGTAGATGACGCACATGTCGCCCGGGAGATAGTCGGTGTTCTGGACCTGCCCGCGCTTCCCGCTGAGGTCGGCGGCGATATCGCCCATGGTGTTCGCGGGGGCTGTGATCTCGACGTTGACGAAGGGTTCCATGAGCGCGGGGCGAGCCTTGGCGACGGCGTCCACGAAGGCCTTACGCCCGGCGGTAACAAAGGCGATTTCCTTGGAGTCCACGGCGTGGTACTTGCCGTCGTAAACGCGGACGCGGACGCCGGTGAGCGGGTAGCCCGCGATGGCGCCTTCCGTCAGCACCTGTCGGACGCCCTTTTCAACGGCGGGGAGATACTGGCGCGGGATGGACCCGCCGACCGTTTCGTCGATGAACTCGAACAGTTCGCCGGTCTCCGGGTGTGCCTCGGCCATGGGCTCGACGCGGAGGTAGACCTCGCCGAACTGGCCCGCGCCGCCGGTCTGCTTCTTGTGGCGGTGGTGTCCCTCGGCCTTGGCGGTGATGGTCTCCTTGTAGGCGATCTTGGGCGGGCGCGTCGTCACCTCGACGTGGAAGCGGTTGTGCATCTTTTCGAGGAGCACCCTCATGTGGAGTTCGCCCATCCCGCGGGCGACCGTCTCGTGGGTCGCGTAGACGCGCTCGGAGATGAACGTGGGGTCCTCATCCATGAGTTTCTGGAGCGCGCCGCCGATCTTGGTTTCGTCGTTGCGGCTCTTGGCCTCGACGGCGACCCCGTACATCGGCTTGGGCATGGAGAGCGGCTTGGCGTGCAGGCTGTCGAGGGCATGGGAGGCGTGGAGCACGCCGTTGAAGTGCAGTTCGTCGATCTTGGCGAGGGCGATGATGTCGCCCGGGATGGCCTGGTGGGTCTCCTTGGTGTCCTTGCCGAAGACCTTGAAGATGTGGCCGATCTTGATGGGCTTTTTGCCATCGTTGAGCAGGAGATTCGACTGGGGCGTGATCGTGCCCTGCTGCACGCGCACCATGGCGAGTTTCCCGACGAACTGGTCGGTCGTCACCTTGAAGATGTGGGCGACGGGTTCGAGAGCCGGGTCGGGGCGGGCGTGCCAGATCTTCTCGTCCTCGCCGTCTTTCTCGCGGATGAGGAATGGCGCCGGGTTGCCCTCGCCGGGATTGGGGGCGAGTTTGGCGAAGATGTGGAGCAGGTCGTCCAGGCCCGCGCCGGTCTTGGCGGAGCAGAAGACCACGGGGATGAGGTGCCCCAGGCGGAGCGATTTCTCGAAGGCGTCGTGCAACTGGTGAGGCTCGAGTTTCTCGCCCTGCTCGAGGTAGGTGTTCATCAGGTCGTCGTCCACCTCGACGACCTGCTCGATGACGGCCTTGTGGGCGGCGGCGGCGGAGCCGAAGTCGGTCGCGCCGTCGGAGTGCTCCCAAAGGTCGATCACATCGGCGCCGCCCTTCGTCGGCAGATTGATGGGAACGCACTCGCAGCCGAAGGTCTCCCGGAGGTTCGCCAGCAGCGCTTCGCATGCTTTGACGTGGTCGTCGATCTTGTTGACGATGATCATCCGCGGCAGGTCGCGTTCCTGGGCGAGTTTCATCATGCGGCGGGTCATGGTCTGGATGCCCCGGTCGGCGCCGACGACGACGGCGACGAGTTCAACCGCGGGGAAGACCGAGATGGCCTGCCCGACGAAATCCGGATAGCCCGGGGTGTCGATGAGGTTGATGTGGGCATCCTCGTGGTCGAAGGAGACGAAGGCCGAGTTCAGGCTGTGCTTGTGGTGCTTCTCCTCGGGCTCGAAGTCGCAGGCGGTGGTGCCCTCCTCGATGGTCCCCATGCGGCCGATGAGTTTGACCTTGTGCAGGACGGCCTCGACGAGGGTCGTTTTGCCCGAGCCGTTGTGCCCGACGAGGGCGATGTTGCGGATGGCCGCGGTGGTGTATGCCGACATAGATGCTGCGCTCCAATCCAGGTGTGAATCTCGGCGGCGACGAGGCCAGACCCCGGCGGGGGAAAGAGTCCCGCGCCGGCGGCCACGCGGGCACCCGCGTCCGAGCCCACCGGATTCACAGTTTAGGAAGTTGGAAAAACCCCGCCAACACCGGGGAAAGGCGGATGTTCGGGACCGGGAGTGGAGTCCCGGATGAAGTCCTGCGGGGGCTGTCCGTGGATTCCGTCGAGGTCTCATTCAGAGTCCGATCGACCTCGCGCCGAATCACCACGGGATTCGCCGCGCGGGGCCTGCGCTCATCCCGATCGTGCGCACGAACGAGCGTCGATTCGCGTGGGGGCTGGACTTCATGGCAGCAATCGAACCGCGCCCTTGGGCTTGTGCGCCAGGAGGGCCACGAGCGCTTTCAGGCGCCTGCGGTTTGATTCCGTCTCCGGCGCGCCGAGCATGGCTTCGCCAAGGGTCGGGGTGCGCGGCAGGGCGGGGCCGTTGGCTTTGGGCTTGCCGGAGTCGCTCCCCTCGATCCCTTCGGGGGGCGAGAATCCCGTTTCCTCGACGGTGGGCGGCGGCCGGGGCGTCCATTCCGCGCTCGGCTCTTCGGTGGTCAGGATGTAGGCGAATCCCGGTTCGACGGAGGCGGAGAACGTCAAGCCGCGGAGGACTTCGCCGCGTTGATCTTCCGGCACGGCCTCGGGCCGGGCGAACGGGTCAACCGTCCTCGCGGAAGGCGCAGGCTCCCATTGAATGGCCATTTCGAGGTGGACTCGTCCCGTGGCGTCCCCTCCGCCGACCAGAGGCCAGCACCGCGCCAGCAGGCGCATGACGCCCGCGCTGAAGATGCGGCGTGATTCCGCGATGAGCACCGCTTCTCCGCCGACTTGTCGTCCGCGAAAGACCTCCTTCCACTCGACCGACCAGCCGACCGGCGTTCGGTATCGTTGTCCGACGGCGGGGACTCCTCGTTCGATCTCGGCAAGCCGTTCGATGGGGACGCGCGCCAACCGCATCCCGCTGGCGCGCCACGCTTCGCGCAGGGCGGAATCCTCCGGGAAAGGCGGTTGGACGTGCTCCGCGAGGGCGGCGCCGACGGCGCCCGTCGTGTCATCGGCGACCCACCAGATGACGTCCAGGCCGACCGGAACGGTCTCGGCCGCGGGTGTGGGTCGAGCGGCGTCCCGTGCATCGCCAATCGCGCCGCATCCCGCCGCGCACCAGGCCGCGACCAGCAGCGCCGCCGCCCGCATGGCGCTCACACGCGAACCCCGTTTTCGATGGCGAAGGAGTTGATGCGGTCGATGAGGCGGCGCACGCTGCCGAAGGACCGCCGGGTGTGGGTGAAGGCGATCCGGTGGAGGTCGCGGTACTCGTCCTCGACGTCGTAGGGGCCGCGCTGCTGGATCGTCCCGGCTTTCACGAGGCCCTTGAACTCAACATTCAGCGCCGACACCTGCTGATCGGTCAGCGGGTGCTTGACGCGGATGACGTAGTCGTCATCGACATAGCGCGACGAGTGATAGTTCGCATAGAACCGGCAGACGTGGTCCGCCGCGTCCGTCGGGTTTTTCGCGAGGTAATAGAGGCCGGTGTCCTCGGGACTGATGAACCCGCCCTTGAGCAACTCCTCGCGGATGTAGCGGTCCCAGTGGACCCAGTAGTTGCTGCCCGGCCCTTCGATCATGACGATCGGCACCATGCCGCTCTTGCCCGTCTGCACGAGAGTCAGGCACTCGAAGAGTTCATCCTGGGTTCCGAACCCGCCGGGGAACGCGGCGACGGCTTCGCACTGGCTGAGGAACATCAGTTTCCGCGTGAAGAAATAGCGGAAGCGGATGAGTTTGTCGTCGCCGGCGATCACCGTGTTCGCGGTCGTCTCGAAGGGCAGGCGGATCGCCAGGCCGAACGACGCCTCGCGCCCCGGACCCTCATGCCCCGCTTTCATGATCCCGTCGCCCGCGCCCGTGATGACCAGCCACCCGCGCTCGGCCATGAGACGCGAGAAATGCACCGCGGCGAGGTAGTCCGGATGCTCCGGCGGCGTGCGCGCCGAGCCGAAGATGCTGATCTTGTGAGGCTCGGCGTACTCCGCGAAGACGCGGTAGGCGTGCCGCAACTCTTTGAACGAACTCGTGAGGAGTTTCAACTCGCCCGTCCCGCGCCGGTCGGTGACGAGTTTCAGCGACGTGAGGAGCAGGTCCTTCACCAGGCGTCCGTCGAGCGTCGTGGGGTCGCCGCCGCACTCCTTGATGAGTCCCTCGAGCCTCGGGACCATGTCGGGCTGGTCCACCCGTCGATTCCCCGCGGTCTGGTCGAGTGATGCCGGAGGCAACGGGTGGCGGGCGATTGGGATTTCTTCACTCATTTCGGTTCCTGATCAGGCGGAATCGGAGACAAGGCCTCGGCCTTGCCCTTTCTGCCCCCGAAGATCGTCCCAAGCATACGCTGCGTCCCGGAGAATGCCTCAAGGTGGTATTCCGGCTGCCGCGCCGTGCCTGTTACGGTCGTGGTGACGATCTCGTTTCGCAAGCCGCGCAGCACGTCGTCGAGCAGGGGGATCGTGCCGCGGCCTTGGGTGTTGAACCGCAGGTCGAGTGCCGTGTCCGGCAGGGTCATGGTCCCCGCGCCGACGATCAGGAGCGACTCCGATGAGGCCTGAAGCCTCTCCAACGTCACGGTGTCGCCTTTCAGATAGAAGGAAGCCGTCGCCGACTCGAGCGGCTCGCCCAGCGGGGGCTGGAGGTTGCTCAGCCTCAGCAAGCCCATCGCGCCCGGGAGGGCGATGACCTCGCCTCCCGAGATGCGCGCCTGCCCGCGCCCTCGGCGGTCCGCGCCGGAGCCGAGGCGCCCGGAGACGGAGATGGTGGCGTCGATCTCGCCGCGTGTGCCGGGGACGACGAGGGATTCGGGGCCGGTCTCATCGTCCTCCCTGAAGTCGTTCAGGACAGAGGCGAAGTCGACGCCCGCGGCCTGGATCGTGGCGGCAAAGAGCGTTCCCGCGGCGTTGTCGTCCGCGCGATGGGTCGCTCCGGCGAACGCCGCGGTCGCCCACAGGGATCCGCCGTGCATGCGGGCCCCCATGCCGCTGACCTCGTACGCGCCCGGCTGATCGACGGAGCGGATCTCGAGCACGCCCTGGGTCAGCACGGCCTTCGATGCCGAGAAGCGCGGGATGGTCAAGGCGGCGCGCACGGCGGGCGGGGCGTCGTCGCGGAGAGGCCAGAGGACATCGAGGTCCGCCGTGGCCGATTCGAAGTGAACCGGCACGCCGATATCGAGCGTGGTTTCGCCGGCGTCCGCCTTCGCGGTCAGCCTCAGGCGTTCGCCGTCTTCCTCGGACCTCAGGC
Organism: uncultured Phycisphaeraceae bacterium; assembly: GCA_964490785.1. Classification (GTDB taxonomy): domain Bacteria; phylum Planctomycetota; class Phycisphaerae; order Phycisphaerales; family UBA1924; genus JAEUIV01. The sequence goes on along the minus strand of CAZBDZ010000008.1, from coordinate 39,594 downwards.
GCGATTCCCTGAGCCTCAGCGGGCCCGCGACATCCAGCCGCACGGCGCGGAAGGCCTCCGCCGCGTCGGGCGGAAGGGCCGCGACGAGGTCGGGCGGGATCCCCTGCGACTCGAACCCGAAGGAGAGATCAATGTCGAGCGCAGGCTCGGTCGCCCAACGTCCCGCGGCGGACAGGGACCAGTTCGGGGCCTGCCCGCGCAGGTCGGCGACTTCGCCCCCCGCCGTGCCGAAGCGGATGCGTCCGGACAACTCCTGGAAGCAGATTTCCTGCCCGTTGCGCCGGAGCGAGAGCGACGTCGGGGCGATGTCGCCCGTGAGCGTGGCGGCGCTGCCGGACTGCAGGCGCTCGATCGTCAGCGTGAATGAGCCGGACACGTCCATCGAATCGAGGTGCGCGCCGAGCCTGGGGCTCCAGGTTCGTGCGGCGGCGCGGATCAGGCCGGACTCGAATCGCCCCTCGTTGAGGCGGATGTCCGCGCGCCCCGTGCCGGTGTTATTCATCGTCCAGACGCCGCCGAGCCGGACGATTCCCGCCGGCTCGCCGTCAAACGTGAGGCGAGAGGTCATCCCCATGACGACGCCCTCGCGCGACGACACGCGCAAAGGCCCCTCGGGGTCCACGAGCGCCAGCCGACCGCCGAGCACGCGGCACGAAGCGCCGCGGATCGAATCGAACGAGAGTTCGTAGTGAGGCGTCGCGATCCCCGGCGAAAGCACGAGTCGGCCTGTCGCCACCCCGTCGGCGTCGTATTCGCGGCGCCACTGGTCCATGCGCGCCGCGACATCAGGGGCAACAAGCCGGACCACCTCCTCGATCCGCGCGCGGACATCAAGGTCGCCGAACCCGATCCCGGCTCCGATCGCTCCCGAGGCCTGTCGATCCGCGCCGAGAGAGATGGTGAACTCGCCGTCTCCCATGCTCCCGCTCAGCCCGAGGACGTGCGCGTCCTCATCGCTGACGACGAGGTCTCCCGCGAGGTTCGCCAACTGAAGACACCCGTCTCCGCCGATCGACGCGGAAAGCCCGGTCGGGGCCGCATGCACGACCCACCCCGTGGTCCCGTCGATGCGGGTGTGGACGCGGGCCTCGCCGTCCACGAGTCCGGAGAGGCCGAGCGCTCTGACGAAGGATTGGGGCGACCACCTTGCGCCGGATTCGGCGCGGCTCGGCAGAGCGCGGAGCAGCGCGTCATCGCATCGGAGATTCGCCGCGGCGACGCGAACGTCGTAGAGGTCCGGCTCTCCCGGAGGGGAGAGCGTGGCACGCGCCTCAAGCGACATCGAGGCTCCGCCCGGCCCCGTCATCCGAGGCGACACCAGGAGCAGGTCATCGTCGGTGATCCGCAGCCGCAGGTCCTGAGCAACCACCGGGTACGGAAACGCGGCTGAGAGGAGGCCCGCCCGGTCCATGCCCACGTCGATCGTCGTGCGGTAGCCCGCCGCGCCTCCGAAGGCCCGCGTGATTCGCACCTTGATTTCGCACGAACCTCCGAGGGCGAACTCGGCCGGTTCCGCGAGGCCGGTCTCGCGGAATGTTCTGCTCGCAACCTCGGAGAAGAGGTACTCCAGCAATCCCTTGCGCCGCGGCGGCACGGCGTCCCGCAGGTGCGCATCGACCGGCACATCCACGACCGTTACATCCACTTCAACCTCGCCGTCGTCGTTGGGCGGTGCGACTCGGCCTCGGGCCAGGAGTTTCGCGCCCGTCGGTCCGAGTCCCGCGATGTCAAGGATGCGCACCTGGGTCTCGTCGAAGTCGATGGTCCCCTTGAGCGCGTGGAAGGGGTAGATGAACTTCTCAAAGGCCGCTTCGCCCTGCTCGAACCCCAGCCTCCCGTTGACCTGCAAAGGCGACGGCACATCGCCGCTCGGCTCGCCCCGCCGAAGCGTAACCTCGCCCCAGATCATGCCGCGCGGCCCGGAGAAACGCGCGAAGTTCCGCTTGACATAGAAGGGGGCAAAGGGCAGCAGCCTCGGCCTGTCCTCAAGTTTGAACTTCTCGGACGCGATGTGGCACGTCAAGGGCGATGTCCGCGGGTCGTACCCCTCGGTGGTCAGGGTGACGGTGCAGGGCAGGTCTTCGATCAGCCCGCTCAGGGTGGCGCGCATCCCGCCGCGCTCGAAACGGAGGTTTCCGCTCACATGGTTCATGGCGAGCAGGGCATCCGCCGGCCGGGTTTGTCCCATTGACTCGGACAGTCGGCGCTCTTCTTCCGATTCGGCCGGGACGGGGACATTCAGGTTCACGTCGGCGAGCGAGAACGCGACGACGGGTCCATCCTTGGGCGTGTACGAGAGCGACGCCTCCTTGATCGCGCCGCGCAGCGCGATCTTCGCCCAATAGTCGCGCACGCGCTCGGGCAGCAGCGCGCTCCGCCAGCGCGTGAGGTCGATGCGGTCCATCGTCAGGAACCCCGTCCGCTGCGACAGGTCGAACTGGCCCTTCAGGGTCAGCGGCTCCGGCCTCTCGCCGGTCGTGGCGGGGACGGATTCGACCAGTTGGAACTCGTAGCGAGGGGAATCCGGCCCCATGCGCGCCAGCCGCCCCGCCACGCGGAGGGTCACGAGCGGCGTGTACCAGCCCCGGCCGTGCTCGCCGAAATCGAGGACCGCGTCGGTGAGGTCCACCGCGGGCACGAACGACGGGAGGTCGCCGCCGCCGGAAAACGTGGGGAGGTTGAAGTTCAGGTTCTTGTCCTGGCTCAGGCGGAACACCGGCCGCAACGCATGGACGTGGTTCACCGGGATGGTGCCCGAGAGCAGGCCGATCCACCGAGGCTCGATCTCGAGCGCCTCGACTTCGAGGAATGTCGCCGCGATGCCGTCGAGCCCGGGCGAGGCCAGCCTCAGTTTGTTGACCCTGATCTTCCCTCGCGGCGTCACCGAGACGCGCCCGGCGTAGGCCTCGCATCCCAGCGCGGCCTCGATCCGCGGCAGGACCAGCCACGCCAAAACGCCGCTCTGCGTAACAACCGCCAGCGCGATCGCCAGCAGCACGATCACTCTCATCGTCCACACGCCCAGCCGACGCAGGCGCGACCGCCTGGGCCTAGGCTTCGGCGTCGCGGCATTGGGCTCGGACGATTCTGCCATCAGCCCAAAGAATACCCCCGGATCACTGCGGAGGCATCGGCATCGCGGGCGGGGGCGTCGGCGAGGCCTCGGGGGGCGCGGGCTTGGAGATCACGTCCGCCCGCGACGGCCGCAACTTCCCGAACGACGCCGCGTCGATCACGTAGTACCACTGCGCGAACCGTTTCGAGAGGGAATCCGCGCGCTTCTTACCGGCCTCGACTTTGGACTTTCGCTCCTCGAGTCTTCGTTCGTAATCGACCTGCGCGGGGCTCTTTTCCGGCGGAGATTCCTGCGCGCCCGGGGCGGGTTGCGCGTTCGGCTGTTCGTCCTGCTCCGCGCCGCCCGGCGCGGGGGTCTCCGGCGCGGGCGGGGGAGGTGTCTCGGCGGCGGGCGCCGGCTCGACCGGGGCGGGGGGCGTCGGGATGAGCGATTCATCAAACCGGACGTTGACGAACGCGTAGCGCGATTCCTGACCCTTCTTCTCCTTGTCCGGCCCGACGTCGCCGCCGCCCGACGCGATCACGTCCTTCCCCGCGCTCAGTTCGTCGCCCTCGCCGAACAGGACCTCGCCGAAGTAGAGCGTGTACACCACGCCGTCGCCGCAGGACACCGACATCTCCCCCTGGTTCCCGACGAACTGGCCCTGCTGCGTCGTGAAGAACCCCTTGCTCTGGAGGTCGAGCACGTCGAGTTGGGTCACCTTGTCGGTCTTCCCGGCGAACCAGTCGGCGAGGCGCTGCGGCTTGGGGCGCACGCCCGCGATCTTGAGCGAGCGCAGCGTGCCGATCATCTCCTCGATCCTCGTCGAGTTCACCGTCTCACCCCCGATAGGCCCGCCGCCCGGCTCGGCTTCCGCCTGCCACGAAGACGCCGGCTCGCCGCGCGACATCGTGATCTTCTCGACGGGATTCTTCATCCCCTGCTGCTCGTCCACTTCGTACTTGTCCACGACGACCCGGTTCACCTGCTCGCTCCCGAGTTTCAGCAGGTCCGTCTCCACCCAGTCCGCGAAGGCGGTGGAGAAGGTCTTCGAGAAGTTCACGGCGTAGACGCGCGCCTTGTCCGGGAGGCGCACATAGCGCCGGTTCACCACGGCCCCCGACGGATCGGGCGTCGTGGACTTCACTTCTTTTCCGATGATGAGGTCCGCAAGGACGCTTCCGCCCTCGCCGCTGAGCGTGATGCGCGTGCCGCGGCCCTTCAGCGGGGCTGCGGCGTCGTCCGGCGACAGGACGCCGAGCGCCTCGTGATCCGCGGCGCGGTCGGTCACAACCTGCTCCTTCTCAAGCCCGATGAAGACCGACGCCGCCTCGCCCATGTTCTTCTGGGCATCGGCCGGGTATCCATGGTGCGAGGGGATCACCCACCGCGTCCCATCGAACTCCACTCTGAAAGGCCGGATCGTCGCCGCGGCCTCGTCATACGCGAGCACCTGCAGCGCCTTCGCGGAGGTCGGGTCCGTGAAGCCCGGGAAGAACTCGCCCCTCTCCGTGAACTGCGTATCCGTGATCGGCGTTGGGCGGGTGATGTACGCCGCCGCGGCCAATCCCGCCGCCACCACCACCGCCACCGCTGTTTTTCCGAAGTCGCTCATGCCTTGATGCCTCTTGCCGTGTGCCTTTCTTCCTATCACCTCAGGCGCTCGCGCGCCACGCCCTCGCGCTCCTGGGCCCGCCGACGGATGAACACCATCGTCCCCAGCGCCAGGGCCGGGATCGGGGGGAGGGCCACCGCCGCCACGCGGATCTGGGTCTGCACGGCCTCGATCTGCTCCTTGGCCCTGGTGCGGGCCTCGGTGATGGCGGCCTCTTTCTTGTCGTTGATCGCCGCGGTCTGCACCTCGACGCGGCGCTGCTCGGCCGAGCGGACGCTCTCAATCATGATCTGCCGCGTCGTATCGTCGAGGTCCTGGCGGCCTTCGATCTCGGCGACCTTCCGTCGCAGGGCTTCGTTGGCGGCGGCGATCTCCGAGGCGGCTTCGGTCGTCGCCTTGTCTACCGCGGCGTCCTTGTCCATCTCCAGCGTCCGCCGGGCCGCGTCGAGCCGCTCGAGCGTCCGGTACGCGGGGCGGCGCTTGCGCAACTCGACGAGGGACTCATCGCCCGCCAGGGTGTCCATTACGTTGAGGATGAAGGTGACGTTGTCGAAGTTGAACTGCTCGAGGCCGGTCTCGCGCAGGCGGAAGAACTCCGGCGAGATCAGGTCGAGGTCCGGCAGCAGGACAACGTTGATCGAAGCCGCCTCACTGGCGGCTTGCCCGCCGGTGTTCTCCGCCGGGAGCGGCAGTGTCCCCTTGACCCACGCGCCGATCGTGTGCCCGCCCATGCTCGGGACCTGCTTTCGGCCGCGGTTGAACCCCTCCACGCCGAAGAACCCGCGCTTGAGCACCTCGTGATACACGACGTAGCCGCTCACGGGGCTCGTGTGCATCAACGGCGTGACGGTCAGTCCCTTGGCGGTCGCGTCGGGGCGCGGCACGACCTCGCCCGAGAGGAGCACGACCAGTTCCTGCAGGCCGCTTGTCATCGGGATCGACTGGTTGAAAGCCTGGGGCGACCCGCTGTTCTGGGCGATGAAGACGATCTCGCGCTCGAAGCCCATGCCCGGGCGCGGGTTGTACCCGTCCCAGATCACCTTGGTCCCCGGCACCTCCGCCGAGAGCAACTCCCACAGCGGCGAAAGGTTCGCCTTGGGTTCCTGCTGCGGCATGCGCTGGCGCTGGAACGGGTTCATGCTCGCGCCCCGCGGCTCCGTCGTGGCGAGCCCCGGGTTCACCATCGGGAGCGGATCCTCGAAGATGATCGTCGGCTTGCCCTTCCTGATGTGCTCAATCAGCGGCACGAGGTCGGCGTCGGTCAGCGTGCTGGGCTGCGCGACGAAGAGCACGTCGATGTCGTCGGGCGGCGCGGTCCCCTTGCCCACCTGGACCACGTCGTACTGCTTCCGCAGCTCGCCGATGATGGGCCAGTCGGGCTTGCTCGTGAAGGTATTGAAGTCGAACGACCCGAAGACGCCGGCCTCGGTCTCGACGATCCCGATCTTCTTTCGGCCTGCGAGCGACACCGTCCGGATCGATCGCGCCAGTTCGTATTCCACGGGCAGCCCGCGGAAGAGGAACGGCAGGACGAACTGCTCGCCGCCGCTGGTGAAGGCGAGGCCGAGGAAAATCTCATTCGGCGCGTTCTGGTCGTCCTCCGGGCCGACGGGCGCCGGTCGCGGCTCGATGTTGAAGTTCCGCTTGGCCTCGCGGGCCGCATCGGTGAAGGGCTCGGCCTCGACGAGTTTGACGGCGACGCGCGCGCCGCCCTCGGCCTGATCCAGTTCGCGCAGCAGCCCCAGCAGCGTCTCCTTCGTCTGGATGTACGACGACGGCACCCTGGGCGACACATACGCCGTGATCAGCACGGGGCGATCCTCGGGCACGTCGCGCACCATCTTCAGCGTCTCGGGCGACAGGCTCCACAGCCTTTCGGCGGTCACGTCCGCCCGCGCGGGCGTGCGCGAGAGAATGATGATGATCGACGCGGACGCGACGATGATCGCGGCCCCGCGGACGAAGGCGAGGAGCGTGCGTCCGCCCGCGCCGCGCGAGCCGCTCCAGTGGTGCCGCGAGACCAGGAGCGCGTTCGCCCAGAGGCCGAGGAGCGTCAGCAGCACGAAATACGCGACGTTTTCGAGCGCGACGACGCCGCGCCCGAAGTCGGCGAACCGCTGGGGCAGCGACAACTCCTGCGCCACGCGCCCGAGCATCGTCCCCGGGAAGATGGCGGCGAGAGCCCCCGTGCTCACGATCGCCCCGCACAGCACCGCCGCCACGATGAACGCGACCGTCAGGTTCGTCGTCAGGGCGCTCGCGACAAGCCCGACGGCGATCAGCGACGCGCCCGCGAGCCAATAGCCGAGATAGGTCGAGACCATCAGCCCCAGGTCCGGCTTGCCGAGATAGGACAGCACGAAGACATGGCTGACGGAGAAGATCAGCGCCGCCGTGTAGATCAGCACGCACGCGAGGTACTTCCCCGCCACCAGTTGCCAGTCCCGCGCCGGCAGCGTCAGCAGGAGTTCCTCCGTCCCCTGCTTGCGCTCCTCGGCCCAGGTCCCCATCGTGATCGCGGGGATCAGGAGCAGCAGCAGCCCCGGGAACCACACGTTCAACTGGTCGAGGCTGGCGATGTTCCGGTTGAAGAAGTCCGGCAGCCAGAACGCGGCGAACGCCGAGAGGAAGATGAAGATCGTGATGAACACATACCCCGTCGGGCTGGAGAAGTAGGACGCCAGTTCCCGCCGCACAATCGCTGAAAGAATCCGTGGCTTCATAGTTACGTCCCGCCTTCGATCAACCCGCCCATCAACCCGCAACCCTCGATATTCCCGACGGGTCCGGTCTCGTTTCAATCAATCCAAACGCCTCTCTCCGCGTCCTCCGCGCCTCTGTGGTGAATGCCCTCATGTCTTCAGCGTCAACTGGTGGAACCGCGTTTCCATCGCCGCCTCGTCCCCCCCCAGCGACGAGACCGGCCCGTCATGCACCAGCCTTCCCTGCGCCACGACCAGCACGCGCTGCGCCACCGCCTTGACCTCACGCAGGATGTGCGTCGACAGGAGGATCGTCTTCGTCCGCGCCAGGGACCGCAGGAGGGACCGCACGTGCTCGACCTGGTTCGGGTCCAGCCCCGCCGTCGGCTCGTCCATGATCATCACCTCGGGATCGTGCAGCAGCGCCTGCGCCATACCCACGCGCTGCCGGTACCCCTTCGACAACTTCCCGACCGGCTTGCCGATCACCTCGCTCAGCGCGCACTCGCGGACCACGAAGTCCAGCCGGTCCTTCAGCACGGCCCCGTCAAGCCCCCGCGCCCGGCCGAAAAACTCCAGCAGCCCCCGCGGCGTCATGTCCGCGTACAGCGGCCCGTTCTCCGGCAGGTAGCCGAGTTTGGTCGCCGCCTGCAGACGGTCCTGCTGCACGTCCACCCCGGCGATGGAGGCACGCCCCGCCGTCGGCGCCAGCACGCCCGTCAGCATCTTCATCGTCGTGGACTTCCCGGCGCCGTTCGGCCCGAGAAACGCCACCAACTGCCCTTTCGGGATGGAAAAAGTTACCTCCCGCACCGCGTAGAAGTCGCCGTAGGTCCGGGTCAGCCCCTGGGCCACGATCGCCGGCGTCCCGTTGGAGGCCGCCGCTGGATCAGCCACCGCCGCCGCACCTGATTGATGCTTGCCTTCCGCCATCGCTATGAATCCCTTTCCCCCGTCGCGGGGACGCCAAAATACTCCCCGTCGGGAGGACCTACAAGCCCCCCCGCCGCCGGGTTGCGGTCGGCTTCTCGGACGGGTCGCTCCCCCTTATGCCGGGTGCAATGACGGTGCCGCCGCCATGGCGCCGTCGCCGCCGGGAACCCGCAAGAAAACGCCTGAATTTCGCCGATTCCGGAGGGCCGGCCCTCGCCGCACGCGCGCCGGCGGAATGCCCGTGCGCGCGTGAGAATCACCACCAATATCCAGAGCATGATCGCCCAGCGGCGCCTCACGCAGGGGGCCCAGAGCCAGTCCCGCGCGCTGGAACACCTTGCCACGGGCTTGCGCATCTCCCGGGCCAAGGACGACCCCGCGGGCCTGATCTTTTCCGAACTCGCCCGCGCCGACATCGCCAGGACCCACGCCGCGCTCCGCGTCCTGACCCGCATCGACACCGTCATCACCACCGCCGAGAGCGGCCTCGGCGAGGTCTCCGACCTCCTGACCCAGGCCGAGTCCCTCGTCGTCGGTGTCGCCAACGCCGGCGGAATCTCCGCCGAGGAGTTCGACGCCGCCCAACTGGAGTTCGACTCCATCCTCTCCACGCTCGACCGCATCAGCGACGCGACGCGGTTCAACGGCACGAAACTGCTCGACGGCTCCGCGACCTTCTCCTTCGGCGACGACTCCATCACCATCCGAAACGTTTCTTCCCGCGCGCTCAGCCTCCGCGGGCTGAACCTGCGCGACGCCGGGACGGCCCAGACGGCCGTGCAGGCCGCCGCCGACGCCGTCGCCACCCACCGCGCCTCGCTCGGTGCCTTCCAGTCGAATACGATCGGCTCCGCGCTCCGCAGCCGCGAAGTCCTCTCCGAAAACCTGACCGAGATGCGCTCGCTCATCCTCGACGCGAACATCGCCGCTGAGACCGCCGAGCTCACCCGCACGCAGATCTTCGCGTCGGCGTCAACGCGGTCGCTGCTGATCGCCGGGCGGCAGATCGAGGCGGCGCTGGCGCTGCTGCCGGGGAGGTGAGGGGGCGCGGGCGCGGCACGGAAGTTGATCTTGACTGCCGTGAAATCGCGTTTCCGGTCCGCCCCCCGAGGCAGACGAAGGCTCTGCGTGGAGCATCTATGCGAATGGGTTGATGATCTCCAATCCATCAATCGCGCGGCCCGGAATGTCCTCGGAGTACAACCGTGTCGCGCCCGCTTCCAGGCATGCCGCGTAGATCAGCGCATCCCAGAACGAAACCCCGCCGTCAACCTGCAACACCCTGGCTCGGGCCAGTGCCGTTGCCGTTGGAATCACAAGCGGAAACGACTCCCTGATCTCGTCAAGTCGATCCCGGATCGCGTCGGGCGCGGCGCCAGGCGCGAGGCTTCGTCTCGACGCGGCGACGAACCCACACGCCACCTGCCAGAGCAGCACGCCATCGGCGATGCGAGTCAACAACTCACGTGCGAGGTGGCGCTTGGCCGGCGACGATTCGTCGTAGGCATAGATGAGCACGTTGGTGTCAACGGTGTTCATCGACGCTCGTAAAGTTCTTCACGTGAGGGCGGGTTGCCGTCGGTCCGCAATCTCAGTTGATCGAAGCCCCGGATCAGCCGTTGCCGGCCGGTTGAGCGCGCTGCACCGTTCTGTTCCACCGACTCGACCGTGATCCGGACCCGCTCGTACTCGCGCAACGGCAGCGGTTCGAGCGGGCGCAGCACACCGTTGGAGAAAATGGCGTCGGTTGTTCGTGTCACGGTTCGCTCAGAGTATAGCCGCGAGGCGAGCGTCGTGAGTGCCGCCGACCCGCTCAGCGCCGCGGAATTCATGGCGACGCCTTGGCGCGGCGGGGCGGATGCCTCCGCTTGCGCGGAGGGCTCGTTGGCGTCGTTTCGATTACCCTTTCCGCGGTGACTTCCTCCCGCTACAAAAAACGACTCATCACGCACCTCGCGCACGCGTCGTATTCCCCGGCCGCGGCTCACATCCTCGCGGCGGACCTCGGTGTGCCGAAGGAGGACTACCCGGCGTTCCTCGCCGCCATCAAGGAACTCGCCGCGGCGGGGCAACTGATCTGGGGCGATGACCAACTCGTTTCGCTGCCGCCCATCGGCCGAGCGCTCATCGGGACCTTCCGCAAGAACCCCAAGGGCTTCGGCTTCATCATCCCGCGCGACGCCATCGCCCACGGCGACCTCTTCGTCCCCGCGGGCAACACCATGGACGCGCTCAGCGGCGACCTCGTCCGCGCCGACGTGATCCACGGCCGGCGCGGCGGCGAGGGCAAAAGCCCTTACGTCGGCCAGATCGTCGAGATCCTCGAACGCAAGCGCTCCTGCTACTCCGGCACGATCCAGAAGCAGGGCGGCCAGTGGCTTGCCTACCCCGATGGCAAAGTGGTTACCGACCCCGTCGTCATCCGCGACGCCGCGTCGAAGAACGTCAAGCCGGGCGACAAGGTCGTCTTCGAGATCACCGCCTATCCCGAAGGGAACATGCTGGGCGAGGGGGTCATCACCCGCGTCCTCGGAGAGGCGGGGCGGCCGGATGTCGAGACGCAGGCCGTGATCGAGGCCTACGGCCTGCCGGGCGAGTTCCCCGAGGAGTGCATCGAGCAGGCCCGCGAGCAGACCGCGGAGTTCGACGCCGATCAGCGCGAACTGGAGAAGGGGCGGCAGTTCGACCCGGCCGCCCGCAGCGACCTGCGCGACGAGTACATCATCACCATCGACCCGCCCGACGCCAAGGACTACGACGACGCCATCAGCATCCAGCGCCTCGATCCGCGCGAGCACAAGGGGGCGCAATCCGGGGGGTGGCGGCTCGGCATCCACATCGCGGATGTCTCACATTTCATCGAGCAAGGCTCGCCGCTGGACGAGGAGGCGCGGGACCGCGGGAACTCCTGCTACCTGCCGAGGCTGGTGATCCCGATGCTGCCGGAGGTCTTGTCGAACGGCATCTGCTCGCTGCAGGAGGGTGTGCCTCGGTACGTGAAGAGCGCCTACATCGACTACGACGCGGAGGGGCGCGTGAAGGGGACGCACTTCCGCGCGGGGCTGATCAAGAGCGCGAAGCGCCTGACCTATCTCGAGGCCCAGGCGCTCATCGACGACAAACCGGACCTCGCGAAAACACATGCGAAGACTGAGCCGCGCTACACGGACCAACTCATCAAGACGCTGAAACAGATGGATCATCTCTCGCGCGTGATCCGCGACCGTCGGCGGAAGGCAGGGATGATCCACCTTGAGCTGCCCGACGTGGAACTCGTGTACGACGAGGACGGCCGCGTGATCGACGCCGTCCCCGAGGACGACGCCTACACGCACACGCTGATCGAGATGTTCATGGTCGAGGCGAACGAGGCCGTCGCGCGGCTGTTCGAGGAACTCAACGTCCCGCTGCTGCGCCGGACGCACCCGGACCCCGTGCCGGGCGAGATGGAGCAGTTGCGGGACTTCGTGAAGGTGGCGGGCTACCGCGTGCCGAAGAACCCGACGCGCGAGGAGCTGCAGGCGCTGCTCGACGCGACCGCCGGCACCGCCGCCGCGCCCGCCGTGCATATGGCCGTGCTTCGCACGCTCACCCGCGCCGAGTACTCGCCCGCGCTCGTCGGCCACTTCGCCCTCGCCAGCACCGCCTACGCCCACTTCACCAGCCCCATCCGCCGCTACGCCGACCTCACCGTTCACCGGGCCCTCACGGCGTTCCTCGACCTCACCGACAACGGCTCGAAACTCCCGAAATCAGAGCAGGAACTCAAGAAACTCGGCCAAACCCTCCGCGAGGACGCCGACTGCCCGGACGAGGGCGTCCTGACCGGCATCGGCAACCGCTGCAACCAAACTGAGGAGAATGCCGAGAGCGCCGAACGCGAACTGCGGCAGTTCCTCGTTCTCCAACTCCTCGAACAGCACATCGGTGAGTCCTTCCCCGCGCTCGTTACGGGAGTGACGGCCTCCGGCGTCTTCGTCCGTCTCGACAAGTATCTCGCCGAGGGGATGATCAAGATCGAGGACATCCCGGCCCCGCAAAAGGACGGCCGGACCGTCCGCGACCCGCGATGGGTCTTCGACCGCAACTCAGGCTCGCTCGTCGAGCAGCACTCGGGCCGCTCGTTCAACATCGGCGACCGCCTCACCGTCGTCATCGCCGAGATCGACCTTGCCCGCCGGCAGATGGAACTCGTCCCGAGCGACGCCTCGAACCGCGACGTGGGCAAGGAAAAGCGCCTCGCGGGCAAACTCAAGATCGGTGGCGTAGGGGGCGAAGACCTCGGCGGCGGCTTCGAGCGCACCGGCACCGACCGCCGTGCGGCCAAGAGCAAACTCCGCGAACTGCGGAAGGCGGATCACCGGGGGGATCGGAAAGGGAAGGGGAAGCGGCAGTAGGAATGGGAAGACAGGATTGCCCCCGATTCGGATGCCCCGGCCGTGGCATTTCCGATGCCGAGACCGAACAACGCCTCTCTGGCGACTGTTTTCTCTCTGCCGATTCGACGACGCGCCGGATTCCCTCATACGTCTATCGCCCGAACTCAAGGGCACGCCTTCGTCGGCCGATTGCAGCGACTCCCGCCAGCCCCAGCAACCCCGCGCCATTGGGCGCGGGGATCGTCGTCAGGAACTCGAGGTGCCCAGAGTTCCACACACCGTCCGCCGTGCTTGGGAAGTCGTCGTAGGTCTCGAAGAACTCCAGGCGGATCAGACCGTCCCCCAGGGCCATGATGTTCGGGAGGTCGTAGTTCGCCAGTTTGTAGTAGTCAAGGCTCGTTTCGATCCTGAATCCGGAGCCGTCGGTCCCAGGCCTCAGGAAGTAGCCGCTGCCGCCACTGCTGTCCGAGATCCGAACAGCCATCTCGTTCCGCCACGACGGCGAGAACGCGGTCAGCGCGACATCCCATCGCCCGCCGATGATCGAGTTCCCCGGCCCGATGGTCATGTATCGCACTTCGTTGATCGACGACCCAAGCCCGTCGCGGCTCTCAATGCCTGAGACGTCGAAGAACATCGGGAAGCCGTTGAAGCGGTGCGCCCCCTCGGCCACCCCTGTACCGCCCGCAAGGGCGGCCAGAACACCGGCACCCGCCATGCGCATGCTCATCATGAACCTCCTCCCGATTCGCGGTCCGGATCGGTCGCCGGGATCATAGACCCGCTCCGGGGCAGCATCGTGGTCTCTTGGCGCGTCTTTGAGAAGCCGACCAAGGTGCCGCGGCACCCTGCTGCGCATCGGGGATTCGTCGGCCTTTCCGCCGGCAGGGCCCATGACCGCCCGCCGTGTCGGATCTTCTGCCACGAGCGCTTTGCACGATGCGACGCTCGCCCGGAATCGTGCTCTCAAACATGCTCTTATACGGATCCCACATGGTTTCCGGGCGTCAGAGAAGCCGCTTCTGAGCGAGTCTTCGAGCGAAGAGGCGGATGCCCCCGCCCGGAAGTCTTGTGGGATTCGTATTAGTTTACGCCGGCCTTTGGTTTCAAATAGTCATTCCCCATCTCCCAGAACCCCCGCGCCGGCTTCGACAGCGGCCTCTTTCCCCCCTCGCCCGGCGTCGCCCGCTCGCGCAGCAGAAGAATCAGGTCCGACAGCGCCGAAGGATGCTGCGCCAGGTAGGCGTGGCTGCTCCCGCCGCTCACCTTGCAGTTGATCAGTTCGAGGCAGGCGACCTGGGCCAGGCGCTCGTGCTGCTCCGGCGTGAGGTCGTCCGCCTTGAGCGTGCCGATCCGGTCCTTGCTCCCGAAGAGTTTCCGCGCGAAGCCGATCGCCGCGTCCTCGGGCGACACGTACACGGCGGTCCGCTCCGCCATGTAGAGCACGTTTTCGCCGAAGAACCGCTGCTGAAACACCTCCATGTCAAGGTCCGGTGCCGCGAGCACCAGCGTCGCGATCCTCAGCAACTGCCACGGCATCGGCCCCCGGGTCCCCAGCCCGCCCGGCTTGTCCGTCAGGTTCAGGAGACCCGCCACGTACCCCAGCCCCAGCGCGCCTCGGATCTCGGCGTTCAGTTCACGCAGCGCCGTCGTCGCCACGTCCGTCCCCCGGCTGTGGGCGATGATGTGGATACGCTCGATCCGCGGGCACTGCGCCAGCGCGAGGATGAACCGCTTCAGGTGAACGATCGTGAACTCGCCCGACTCGCGGTCGAAGAAATACCCGAGCAGGCCGCCCGATCCCGCGGGCCACGTGTAGACGATCGGAACCCCCTGCCGCCCGCCCATGTGCCACGCCATGGCCAGGCGCAGGATCGCGTCGTCGAACGTGTTGTTGAAGCCGTGGATGAACACGACCGCGTCCTTCGTGCTCGCCGAGCCGTACCGCTCAATCCAGCGCTCGAGATGGGCGTGCAGGGCGGCGGTTTCCTTCGCGACCACCTCGGCCGCGTCCGCCCGGGCCCGCGGGCGGCCTTCCACGACCTCCATCAGCCCCGCGACCGGCGTAAAGCCGCCGGCCTCTTCGATTTTCGCGACCCGCGGCTTGTAGGTCTGCTTCCGCCTCGGCCCGGTGCTGTCCTCGACGAGTTCATCCCACGACACGCCGTCGCCCAGTGTCGCCGTCGCCACCCCGTAGGTGAAACGCTGGTTCCGCTTGTACCCGTAGTGAGGACCCTTCGATGTGGTTCGATCGACGCCCCGGTCGGTCGCGTAAAGGACCGGAACATCCGCCGATCGCAGCGACTCCGGCACCTTGGCGTACTGCTGCCGACCGGCCTCGCCGTACATCACATAGGGCGTGGGGATGAGCGTCGTCCCGCACGCGGGCAGGCCCACGGCAATGAATGCCAGCACGACGAAACGGAGCAGGCGCTTCATGTTCACGGCAGCGCTCCCTTCCCCCCTGGGGAGGGCAGGGTAGCACGCCGGGCGTCATTTCCTGATCCAGCGCATCTGATCTCCCGCCGCGTCCCCTCCCTTGGACCCCCCGCTCGCCTCCACGATCTGCCGCAGCGTCGCCTCGTCCAGAGCCATGGGATGGCCCTGCCAGCGGACGATGCCATCGGGGCTCACGACGATCACGAACGGAATCCCCTGGTGCTTCGTAACGCGGGCCATGCGCCCGCCCGGATCAGTCGCCACCGCGTAGGCCATCTTCGTCTTCTTCATGAACTCCCGGACCACCGGCGCGTCCTCGTCCGACAGGCCGACGATCGCCACAGACTCCTTGAACATCGCCGCCAGGTCGTTCATGTGCGGGATGCTCTTGCGGCACGGGCCGCACCAGGTCGCCCAGAAGTCCACGAGCAGCACCTTGCCCCCGACCTCCGGCTGCGCCGTGAGCCACGTCTGCACCTGCAACGCCGGACCCTTGCGACCCAGCATGTTGTTCGGGCTGCCGCTCGGCCTGACGACGGGAAAGGGGGGCTTCGACTTCGCCTGCGACGGCGTCGCCCCCCCCGGCCCATCACGCGGGGGAACGATTCCCGGCGGCTCGGCCTTGTCGTCGTAAGCCTCGTCGAGGAGCACCTTCATCGCCATGGGCACCATCGCCGCCGCCACCCCCGCCGAACGCACCCTTCCCTGCCGGTCGATGAGGATCGTCGCCGGCTCCTTCCAGATCCCCATGTCGTCGCAGAACCGCCCGACGGAATCGAGCGCGATCGGGAATGCGAACCCGGCCTCTTTGAAGTTCGGCGGAACCTTCGCCGCCCCCTCCGGCGTGTGCAACGCGACGGCCGCGACATCCCTCTCCGGCACGTCCTTCAGAATCGTGCCAAGCCGGCGGAGCACCGTTCGCCCGCTCTCACCAGGACCGAAGGACTGGAGCACGACCACCCGCCCCCGCAGGTCCGCCCACGCCACCGGCCCGCCCGACAGCCAACTGATCCCCTCGCCGAACGCCGGCGGGGCGTGGCCCACGCTCCGCCCGAGCAACTCCTTCTCCGCCGCCGACAACCGTTTGTCGATCCATTTATCCATCGCGGGGTCGCTTTGGGCGACGCCCACGCCGCCGATCGCACACACAAGTGCCGCGACGAGAGTTCTTCTGACTTGGCGGATCGCCATTCACGAGCCTCCTGGTTTCGACCATCATCGTAAGACGGCTTGGGCGGGTCTGGGTCCCCGCGGAAACTCCGAATTCGGAACCCTCTTTTTGATTCTGAATCAAGCGCCCTTGCCGCCACCGGCACTCCGCTTGTCGGTACAGACCGCGGACCGGCGCGGCCGAGGGGTCCGCACCGGCCCGACGAGGCGAGTCCAGGGACGGGACCGGCATCACGGGGTTTCGATGCCACCGCCCGCGAAAGGCCGATAAGTGGAAGACGGAGCCGAGCACCGGCCTTCCAGGGGCTGTGGCTGCGCGGTTTCGAGGTCCGAAGGCGTGAAGGCAGGAGGCAAGTGCAGTGAAGCAGGACGCGCGGAACTCAGACGAACCTCGGCCGTGGTCTCAACCCGCGCCGCGCCCTTGGACTAGTGCCCTTTGGCTGCCCCCGTCCGCCGTACTCCTCTTGGCTCTGGCCGCCGGGGCGACGCTTGCTCTCGCGCAGCCTCAGCCGACCCCGTCTCCCGTTCCGCCCCCAGGCCAGGATGACAAGGCCGCGACCGCCCCACCCGCCAAGCCCGCCCCGACCCCTCCGCACCGCCGGGCCGAGACTCCCGAACAGCGCAAAGCCCGCGAAGCCCTTGAAGCCCGCAACCGCGCGGCGGCGGCGAAGCGCGACGAGATGATGAGGCGGGCCATGGACGGGCAGTCGCCCGATGCCGCCGCGTCTGAATCGGCCGCGCTGACCCAACCGGGATTGCCTCCTCAGCCCGCTCCCGTTCCCGCTCCCGGGATGGCCCCGTTGGGTGTCCAGCCCGGCTTGCAGCCTCCGGGGGCGGTCCAGCCTCCCGGCGCTCCGCTCCAACCCCTTGACGAACCCATCCCGGAGGGAGCGGAAGAGCACCTCGAAGGCGAAGGGCTGATCCGCCTCAACTTCGGCGCCGAATCGGTCAGCCTCGACGCTTTCGTGGACTACGTCTCGCAGGCGCTGCGCATCAACATCACTCCGGACCCCGCCATCGCCCAGCAGCAGATCATGTTCCGGGCCCCTCTCGAGGTCCCCAAGGAGCAACTGCTCCCCCTCCTCGCCGCCCTCGTCGAGGAGAAGGGCTTCGCACTCGTCGAAGACCCCATCCTCGGCTACTTCATCCGCACGGCCGCCAACGTCCCGGCGGACTTCGATGAGGAGGGCGCGTTCCTTACGACGCGGGTCATCCGCACGCCGATGATCCGCCCCAGCGCGGTGCAATCGTCCCTCCAGCCGCTGATGGGGCAGTCCCCCGCGAACCTGCGCTTTTCCCCGCTCGACGACCTGGCCGTGCTGATTGTTACCGGCCCGCCCCGCGCGGTGGAGACCGTCGAGCGCTTCGTGGACCGCCTGCTCGACGAAGTCGCCGGCCAGCGCCTCCAGCGCCTGCAACTGTTCAACGTCGAGGCGACCTATGCGCGCTCCCGCGTCATCACCCTCAACGGAAAACTGGGCGGGGCGGCGGCCATGGCGGCAGTGGGGGGGGCGGCCCCGTCCGGCGGTGGCTCGCTCGCAAACCTCGACTCCCGCCTCATCATCGATCAGGGCAACAGCATCATCTTCCGCGGGACCGAAGAGGAAGCCTCGCAGGTCCGCCAACTCATCGAGATGGTGGACGTCGTTACGCCCCTGACGTCGAAGAGGTACAGCGCGGGCTCCGTGGCCGGCGAGGTCGCCCGCGCCGGCGAACGCGAAGGCATGGGCCCCGTCGCCGAGAGCGCCGCCGGCGGCGCGACCAGCAGTTTTACCCCCTCGCGGCCGTCGGTCGCCGGCATGTCGGGCGGCTCCACCGGCGAGACTCAGGTCAACACCAGCGGCTTCACGGTGGACGCCGAATCGGGCGTCATCGTCTACACCGGCACCGAGCAGCAGCACAAGCGCGTCGCGGAACTCGTGAAGTCGTTCACCGAGCACATCATGGGGTCCCGCGTCGATATCCGGATGTACAAACTGCACAACGCCGAGGCCGAGAGCGTCGCCGAACTCCTCACCCGCCTGATCGAAGACCCATCCACCCAGCGGACGAGCGGCACGTCGCCCTTCCTCCCCGCCTCGCGCGTGCAGGGCCAGCGGACCCAGACGCCGACGCCCGCGCCCGAACTCGCCGTGCCCGACGCGACGGGCGAAGAGGGCGCCGCCGCCGCGACCTCGGGCGCGCCCGTCGAGATCAGCATCGTCGCCGACCCGGATCGGAACCAGATCCTCGTCAAGGCCCCCGCGAGGCAGCAGGCGGAGATCGAGCAGATCATCAAACGCCTCGACGAACGCCGCCCGCAGGTCTACATCGAGGCCCAGATCGTCGCCGTCTCGACGAACAACGACTTCAACTGGACCGTCGAGATGCAGATCAACGCGGGCCAGTTCCTCCTGTTCTCCAACTTCGGGCTTTCCACCGCCGGCGCCAACGCCCAGGCCCCGCGCGTCGTCCCCACCAACCGCACCGGCCTCACCACCGCCGTCATCAAATCCGACTACGTCCCCTTCATCCTCAACACCCTCCAGAGCAAGACCGACAGCAAGATCATCTCCAACCCGCGCATCCTCGTGAACGATAACGAGACCGGCGACCTCCGCTCCGAACGCGAGGAGCCCTTCGCCACCACCACCCAGGGCACCGCCACCACCACCACGGGCCAGGGCGGCGTCGCCACCGCAGGCACCTCGCTCAGCGTCACTCCGCGCATCAGCAAGGGCGGCTACATCTCCCTCGAATACTCCATCGAACTCTCGGACTTCGTCGGCCAGCCCGTCGCGGGCCTCCAGCCCCCCACCCAGCGCGAGCAGTTCAACAGCATCGTCACCATCCCCTCCGACTCGACCATCATCGTCGGCGGCTTCTCCCTGACCCGCCGAAGCGAGACCGAGCAGGGCATCCCGCTTCTCAAGGACCTCCCGCTCATCGGCTGGGCGTTCAAGGCCTTTAACGCCACCGACCGTCGGACCACCATCTTCGTCTTCATCACCCCGCGCATCATGACCGACCCCAACTTCATCGACCTCCGCCTCGCCAGCGAGGGACCCATGGAAAAATCGGGCATCGAAGGCATGACCCCGCCCCTCGAACCCGTCTCGATCCGCATCGACCCCGCCGCGTCCGACCGGCTGATCCCCAGGAACCGAGCGCCCAGCGGGCCTTGACCGTGCCACCGATCCACCGGCCGCGGGTGTCGGTGCGGGGCGCCCCCGGCGCCAACCGGGGGAGCACGCAGCAGATGAACCCTCTCTGATCCCGCGCACGCGGGTCGCAGGAATCCGGTTTGATCAAGCACCAAACGACAGTCCGCAATCCTGCCACATCGCCCGGCTTCGCCGCAGAGCCGGGAAGACCGGGGCAATCCATCATCCCGGTCTCGCACGAGGCGGTTGCTCTGTCCGACCATCCCCGCCATTCATTGCGAATGGACGAACGCCTGCCCGCCACGACATAACATCCCCGGATGCCCCCGCCCTCCGCGCCAAAGCCAGTCCAGTCCAACGGCGTCAAGTCGCCGGCGGACGACTTGCGCGCCGGGCGCGTCGTTGAACTCTTCGCACCCCTCGGCGTGGCCCAGGACGTGATCCGCCGATTCGCGGAACTCCCGGGCGCGGACGAGGAGCCTTGGGACGTGCTCCTCTCCGCCGCGGCGAAGGACGAGCATTCAGCCCTCGAACTCCTCGCCAAGCGGTTCAGCATCCCCTTCGACCCCGAGCCGAAGCCGCACGACTCCGCCGAGCGGTTCTTCGAGCGCATCCCCGCCGCCGCCGCACGCCGGCATCAGGTCGCCGGCCTCCATTCCGACGGCCGGATCATGCAGGTCGCCACGGCCCAGCCACTTCAGCCCGCCGTGTTCGCCGCGCTCGAACGCCTGCTCGAGATGCCGATCGAGATCGTCCTCGCCCCGCGGGCCGCCGTCGGAAACCTCATCAACCGCGGCTACGAGCAGCGCCAGGACCTCGTGACCGAGATTGTCGAGGACATGCCCCTCGACGAATCCGAGATCGAAAAAGCCGCCAGTTCGCTGGGGCAGGCGACGGACCTCCTCCAACTGGCCCGCCAGACTCCGGTCATCCGCCTCGTGAACATGATCCTCTTCGAGGCGCTCCGCCGGCGCGCGAGCGACATCCACATCCAGCCGCTCGAGAACCGCCTCGTCATCCGCTTCCGCATCGACGGGATGCTGATCGACGCCTTCAACCCGCCGCTCTCGCTCGCCGCCGCCATCTCCTCGCGCCTCAAGGTCATGGCGGAACTCGACATCGCCAACCGCCACGCGCCGCAGGATGGGCAGACCACCGTCCGCATCGGCTCACGCAAGATCGACATCCGCTTCTCCTGCGTCCCCACGATCTTCGGCGAGCGCCTCGTCCTCCGCCTCCTCGACCAGAGCCAGACGAAACTCACCCTCGACGCCGTGGGCATGACCCGGCACATGCAGGATCAACTCGTCGAACTCATCAACCGCCCCAACGGCATGATCCTCGTCACCGGCCCCACCGGCTCGGGCAAAACCACCACGCTCTACGGCGCGCTCGAACGCATCGACCGCACCAGCCGCAATGTCATGACCATCGAGGACCCAGTCGAATACCACCTCGAAGGCATCGCCCAGATCCAGGTGAACCCCAAGCGCGGCGTAACTTTCGCCACGGGCCTGCGCTCGGTGCTGCGACAGGACCCCGATGTCATCCTCGTCGGCGAAATCCGCGACGCCGAGACCGCCCAACTCGCCGTGCAGGCCTCGCTCACGGGCCACCTCGTCCTCGCGACGCTGCACACCAACGACGCCCCAAGCGCGATCAGCCGATTGCAGGACATCGGCATCGAGCCGTACCTGATCTCCTCCTCCCTCCTCGCGGTCATGGCCCAGCGTCTCCTCCGCCGAACCTGCACCGACTGCGGCGGCTCGGGCCAGCGCGGCGGCCTGCGCTGCGACCGCTGCTACGGCTCGGGCTACGCCGGCCGCGTCGCCATCTACGAGATCATGGCCATGACCGACGATATCCGCCGCCTCACCATGACCACCGCCGACGCCCGCGCCATCCGCCAGATGGCCGTCAACGCCGGCATGAAGGGCATGCTCGAGGACGGCATGGAAAAAGTCGCCTCCGGCCTGACCACGGAGGCCGAACTGCGAAGGGTCCTGGCGTGAGGAACAGTGGACAGTTGACAGTGGACATTGGACATGAAAGGCAACGGTGCCGAACGCGCGCCCTTGCTGCCTCGAATCAACCACTTTTCCGCTTTTCGCTTTCCGCTTTCCGCTTTTCCTCGCCCACTGTCCACGGTCCACTGTTCACTGTCCCCTGATGTCCACCCTCCCCTCCCATCACTATTTCTTCCAGGCGATGACCGCCGCGGGGGTCAGGACCCTCGGCTTTCGCGCGGCGACGGACCCTTCGCAACTCGCGGATGAACTGCGCCGGGAGCACCTGATGCTCCTGCGCGCGTGGCGGCTGCCCATCGGGGCGGCGTCGCAGAGCGGGCTGCCCCTGCGCGACGAGGCCGCCCTGAACGACCAACTGGCGATCCTCCTGGCGCGCGGCGTGCCGCTGGTGGACGCGCTCGAGGTCGCCGCCAGCGTCGTCAGCGCCGCGAGCAAACCGCGCGTCATGCGCCTGCGCGAGGCCGTCGCCGCCGGCGCCTCGTTCTCCGAAGCCTGCCAGAAATCCGGCGGGTTCGACGATGTCACCACCGCCGTCTACCGCTCCGCCGAACGCACGGGCGACGTCGCCGGCGCCGCCCGCCGACTCGCCACCTCCGCGAAACGCCGCCTCGCCATCCGCGGCAAGGCGATTACCGTGATGATCTACCCCACGATCATCTTCACCTTCAGCGTGCTCGTGTTCGCCGGGCTGTTGATCTTCCTTGTCCCGATGATCGCCAAGCAGTTGCGCCAGTTGAAGACGAGCACGAACGCCTTCTCGCAGGCGGTTATCTCGACCGGCGAGTGGCTCAACGCGCACCTGGGGCTGTCGCTGGTCGTCCTTCTGATTCTGATCATCGCCGCCGTGGCGCTGCGCCGCCGCGTCGTCAGGGGCATCCTCGCCATCCTTCAGCGCCTGCCCGCCGTCGCCCGGCTGGTCCTGACGGTCGAACTCGCCCGGTTCTTCTCCGTCATGGCGGCCATGGTGAAATCGGGCGTTCCGCTCGCCGACGCGCTGTCAACCGCGGCGAATGTCATCTCATCCGCGAAACTGCGAGATCAACTGGCCGCCGTGCAGAAGGGGCTGGTCGAGGGGAGCCTCTGGCGGACGCTCATCGAGCGGACCGACGCCCTGCCGCTGGCGACCCGACGCCTGCTCATCGCCGCCGAGCGCGCGGGCGACCTGGACTCCGCCTTCGACTCCCTCTCGCAGGACATGGCCGACGAGGTCGACGTCCGCTCCGCCCGGCTCCTGGCGTTCCTTGAGCCGGGGGCCATCCTCCTGATGATGCTCCTGATCGGCCCGCTCATCCTCGCGATCGCCATCCCCCTCATGTCCGTCCGCAGCGGATTCTGACCATGACGGTAGAAACGAACTGTCCACCTACAATCCGCCGACCCACCGCTTCACGCTACGGAGACGCATCCATGAACCGCCTTCGCACCACCGCCCGAGGCTTCACCGTCCTCGAAATCATGTTCGTCCTCATCATCATCGGCGTGATCGGCGCCATCGTGGGCTACAACCTCCTCGGCCAGGCCGAAAAGGCCAAGGAACAGGCCACACGAACCTCGATGGATGTCGTCAAGAAAGCCCTCATCACCTACCGCGCCACCTACAACTCCTATCCCACCACCGACATCGGCCTCCAGGCCCTCGTCCAGGACAAACTCCTCCTCGAACACCCGCGCGACGGCTGGAGCAAGGAACTCGAGTACTACGCCCCCACACCGACGTTCCCCAACGGCTTTGAACTCATCTCCGCCGGACCCGACATGGTCTCGGGCACCGCCGACGACATCAAGTTCACGTCTGACCCGCAATGAGCCTCGCCGCGCCCAAACTCGCCCCCCGCGCCCCTGTCGCATGCGTCTCGCCATCGAAGGGTGCCGTCCGCCGGGGACTCACCCTCCTCGAAGTCGTCGCGGCCACCGCGCTCCTCGCGGGCCTCGCCTCCATCGTCCTCGGCGCGGTGTCGTACATGGAGGCCGCCGTCGCACGCGAACACCACCGCCTCCAGGCGATGGAAGTCGCCCACCGCATCATCGCCCAATACATCGACAACCCGAGGCTCCTTCCCGATCCCTCGGTCCCGATCCAGCAGGGCGAGTCGTATTACAAATACGCGATCCAGGAAGACGTCCTCGTTCAGGAGCAGGAGGCGGGATCGAAGATCCGCCGCGCCCGCGCCCAGCGCAAGGAGAACCTCTCGATCGAAGAGGCGCTCCCGCAGATGCTTAACCGCATCACGATCCAGGTCTACGTGGACGACCCCGAAAGCCCCGTCCTCGATTCGACGCGCCCCGCGGCGGAACTCACGCGCATCTTCGACCCCATCCAGGGCCGCCCCGAGGACGTCGTCCTCGAAGACCTCCTGAAACTCGTCGAGCGGGCCCAGCAGGAAGAGGCTCGCCGCGGAGGGGGCGGGGGGGGGCGGTAACCATGCGCCGCGGCTTCACCGTCATCGAACTCACTCTCTCCATCGCCCTCGCCGCCATCGTCGTCATGAGCGCCATGACCGTCATGTGGATGCTCACCGCGACCGATGAACGGCTGGCGCGCCGCTTCGACGATCAGGGAGATCTGATCGTCACCCAGACCGTCGTCCGCCGCGCAATGGGTTCGCTGATCGCCGCCAAGCCGCGCGACCCGAACCCCGCTCCCGCTGCAAGAGAGGAATCCGGCGACGAGGACGCCGCCCGGCCGGACGATCCGACGGAGGAACTCGCGGATCTCATCGCTTCGGTGACAGGCGACGAGGAACTCGCCGCCAACCTCACCTCCGGCGTCGGCGCGGATCGCCCCAACTTTGAACTCTACTTCGATCAGGACCGCGGCCTCACGCTCCCGGCCCTCGAAGTCAAGGTCATGGAGTCCCCCATCCCCCCGCCGCACGACCAGCCGCGCGATCCCGCCGCTCTCGGCGTCGAGCAGTTCCTCCCTGTGCGCGGCGCGTTCGAGACCCTTCAACTCGGCGACGGCCTCGCCCTCCAATGGCGCCCCATCGACCCGCCGGGGCCGCCGACCCTCCTCATCCAGGACCTCGCCGCCATCGAGTGGTATTGCCTCCCGCACAAGGAGGAGTGGGTGGACGTCTACGCCGCCTATATCCAGAAGTCCTTCCCCGCCGGCGTGCGCCTCGTGATGTGGACCAACAACGGCGCGCACGTCGATTGGTTCTTCGACACCGCCGTCACCACGCCTCAGGGGGCCGGCCCATGAACCGCCGACCACGCCGACACCGCCGAGGCTTCGCCTTCCTGATGGTGCTCATGCTCCTGGCCGTCGCCGCAATCCTCGTCGGCGCGGCGTTGCAACGCTCCGCCGTCGCCTCGCTCATGACCGCCCGCCAACTCGAGGGCTACCAGCGCCACCACGAGATGCTCGGCATCCGCGACTACGGCCGGTCGTGGATCCAGAAAGCCGAAAACAAGCCCGAGCAACTCGCCAAGTACGCACAGTCCGACGAACCCGCCCACCGCTTCGTTGTGGACAAGTCCATCGTCATTCTCATCACGGTCCAGGACGGCCAGGGAACCGTCCTCCGCAGCCTCAGCAACGTCGGCAACGCCGAAACGCGCCGCTGGGTGGTGGAGGTCCTATCTCGCCTCCCACTCGACCGCCCCGACCTTACCCGCCGCTCAGGTCCGCCCCAGGTCAGCCTCCACGCCGCCCCGGATGAAGTCCTCGACGCCCTCGCGGGGTTTGACTCTCGCGTCCTTGCAGGCCTGCGCGAAGCCCGCGACCGCAGGGCCGCCAACCCCACCGAACTCCAGCAGGCCCTCCAAAAGCACAACGTCGAGGACCTGGCCGCTCACGCCCTCTCCCAGAACATCACCTTCGAGCC
Source organism: uncultured Phycisphaeraceae bacterium (assembly GCA_964490785.1). Taxonomy (GTDB): domain Bacteria; phylum Planctomycetota; class Phycisphaerae; order Phycisphaerales; family UBA1924; genus JAEUIV01. The sequence goes on along the minus strand of CAZBDZ010000008.1, from coordinate 14,304 downwards.
TTCCCTCTGGCGCCTGAACGTCGAGGTCGTCTACACCGACCACGTCAACCGCTACACCCTCCTCGCCGAGAAACGCAACAACATGACCGAACTCCACGAGTGGCGCCCCGTCCCGGAGGCCGAGGCGGAGCGGCTCTTCGGCTCGTCCATGACCCGCATCCCGAGTAGCGTCCACGCCCTGTTCTGACCGAAGAATCAGAGGAACAATGACCGGCGGAGCCAGTCCCATCCCGACACGGGGGCCTTTGATGCCCATCCTCGCCGTCGCCTCCTTGGCGCTGGCGGGGCTGGTATGGGTTGTGCCCCTCCCCTTTCTCAACGTCCCCCCGTCGCCCGAGCCGCCGCCGCCCCCGCCGTCCGAGGCCACCGACGCGCAGCCCACGCGGCCGACCGTTCCCGAAGAGTCCTGGGAACCCCTGACCGAGGTTCTGGAAGGTCTCCGAGAAAAGATCGCCCAGCCCCCAACGCCCGACCAGCCGACCATTGACACGACGCCGCAAATGGTCGAAAGGCAGGCCACGCCGCCCCTCGCCTGGATCTTCCGCGGCACGATCGACGGGCCGGGCAGCCGCGCCGCCCTCATCACCCTTGACGATGGAAAATCACGGTTCGTCTTCGAGGGCCAGCGCCTCCCGGACTCCGCCGATCCAAGCGGCAGGCCCATCACCATCAAGGAAATCGGGAACGACTATCTCCTCCTGATCCGGGCCGACAAGGAGGAACGGCTCCACCTGCAGAAGACCGAGATCGCCAATCCGCTCGAAGGCCGTCTCTCCGCCGCAGGGATGGGGAAATAGCCGCGATGCCCTCCTGCTGCTTCATCCGCGCCGACCTGAGCGAAGTGCGCCTCATGGGCGAGGGTGCGCCGGCGACCTGGACCGCCCTCCCGAGCGTCGGCGACGCCCCTCCTGACCTCGACGCTCTCCGCGCGCGCGCCGGCCAGGCGGCTGATTGGGTGGCGAAAACTCTGGGGTCCCGAAAACGCCTCGCGGTCGTTGCCATCGACACCGCCGGCTCAATCTGCCTCTGGCTCCGGTCGCCCACGGATGAGGTCGCCGTCCTGGCCGCCACGCTCCGTTCCGCCACCCAGGACTGGGGTGACTCGATCCCCAGGGGGGAAGTCCAGCGCCTCACGGACCCCGCTCCAGCCGATTCGCCCAACGCGCGGGGGTACCTCGACCGCCTGCGCCGCCCCGGAGGAAATCGGACGCAGGCAACACCGGCCGAGGCCCACGGCTCCGCCGTCCTCTCCGCCCCCCTCGCGCTCATCAGGCTCTGGCTCGATGAACTCGACGCCCGCGGCGTGCGCATCGACGCCGTGGCCTCCATGTGGCACGCCCTCGCGGCGTCATGGGCCGCTGAAACCCTCGATTCCGAACCCGCCGCCGTCCTCCTCCACGAATCGGCGGGACGCCTCGTCTGGTGCTGGGCCCGCGCCGGCCGACTCCTCGTCGGCGGAACCGTCCTGGAGGAGCAGCCCTCGGAATCCACCGCCGAAGCCGAGCCGCCCGCCGACCCCGCCAACCGGGCCGCCGGTCGATTGGCCCTCGATTGGGCCGCATGGTCCGCGCACCTCGGCATGCTCCCCGCCTCGATCGTGCTGCTGGGGCCGAATGCGGACGCGCTGCGGCCGGCCCTCGAAACGCGCTGGCCGAAGGTCCAGGTCCGCATGGAATCCACGGCGGACGCGCTCGCCGAGACACTGACCCGCGCCGCCGCCCGTCGAAGTGCGGACGCGGACCCGCGCCATCACCTTGTCGGCCTGACGCACCGCCCCACGCGGGCCGTCCGCACGCAATACCGTTGGGCCGCCGCCGCCCTGGTCATGCTCGCCGCCGCCGTCGCCATCCTGGGCTCCCGGATGACCTCGGCCGCCGATCGCTTCCGGGCCGCAGGCGCCGCCGCCGAGGCCGACGCCCGAACGCTCGTCGAGTCCCTCGGCAACCCGCGGCTTCTCAGCGCGCCGAATCTCGTCAAGGCTCTCGAATCGGAGGTGATGGTCGAGGGCACGCGACCCCAACCCAAAGGCCCGCCCGCACCGAGGCCCATCTTCGACGAACTCAGGCGCCTGGCGACCACCTTCGCCAAATTCGAGGGGGTCCGCCTCGTGCAGGTCCAGATCGACACCAAAACCCCCATCACCATGCAGGCCAACGTCCCCGATCGCCGCACCGGCGAGGAAATCCGCGTCGCCCTCCAACAGGAGCCCGGCTCACTCACCTGGACCGAGGCCGCCGGCGTGGGGGCCGATCAAGCCCTCCGCATGAACGGCGCCTGGAAATAGCACACCATGCCGGCACGACCCGACCAGACCGAATCTCAACTCGCGGCCCTCGCCGCCGCGGCGGACCGCGCCAACCGGCCCACCTCGCTGCTCACCATCCCGATTCTGCTCGTCATCGTCGGCATCCTCTACGCCGCCTGGGCCTATCGCGCACTAACCCAGCAGCGGTCCATCGTCCTGGCACGCCAGTCCCAGGTCCGCGACGTCGCCAGACTCGTCAACGAGATCAAACGGCACAAAACGAAAGCCGTCAACTTCGAGACCCTCTATCCCGGCGCCCCCTTCATGGGCTCTCAGATCGGCACCGATACCTGGAACTCGCCCACCGCCGGCTTCCGCGAGCCGCCGATGGTCAGTCAGGTCACCTCAAACCGTGTTGATCCCACCTCGCCCCTCTATCGCAGCGACGTAACCGCCACCGTGCAGAACGAAGACCTGGCCGCCATCTTCAAGGCCGTGGACGCCACCATCACCAACGATCATCTCAAGGGCCGGGTCTTCATCTCGCAGGCCCAACTCACCCCCACCGGCACCGGCTGGCGTGCAACCTTTCGCTTCTCCCTGTATGAAAAGAAGTAGCCTCGTGGCCCAGGAGGCCCCTGTGTGATTCGACCCTTCCTCATCTCAACTCGCGGACGAACGACGCTTGTCGCGGCCCTGGCTTTCGCCCTGAGCGCCGCCGCCGGATGTTCGCGCAGGGTCTCCATCAGCCTCCCGCCCGGCCTCGCCGAGGACGAGGCCCGCCGACTCACCCGCGCCCGCGAACTCGCCGCCGAAGCACAGAACGCCAAGGACCCAGAGCAGGCCGCCCGAAAATACCGCGAGGCCGTCCAGGAATACCGAGAGTTCCCCTCGGCATGGCTGAACCTCGGCGTCATCATGATGCAGGGCGACCAATACCTCCAGGCCTCCGAGGCCTTCAGCACCGCCGCCGAACTCGACGCCTCCGACCCGCGCCCCCTCTACAACCTCGGCCTGCTCTACGACCGCCGCGGATACCTCCGCGAAGCCCGCGGCTATTACGAACGGGCCCTCGAACGCGACGACAACTTCCTCCCCGCCCTCCGCGGCGCCATCCGCGCCGACAGCCTCCTCAACGAAGGTTCCATGCAGACCCTCAAGTGGCTCGAACGCGCCCTCATGCTCGAACAAGACCGCAAGTGGCAGGAATGGATGCGCCTCCAAAAAGCCCGCATCGAGAGCCTCCCGGCCATCAAGGCCCTCCAGCAGTTCTGAGCCCAATCTCTTCCAGATTCCCGTGTTCGGGGAGAAGCCGCTTTTGAGCGCGACCTCAAGTCGAAGGTCCGCCGTTTCGGGTGATGAAGTAGGTACCCCCCGCAATGCAATGCCCGGTATTCCATACACAACCCTAACAAGCAGCCAGAATACGGCAATTCCGCGCACTCGAATTGACTCACCCCCCAACGTCGTCCATGATCGGTGAGTGGACCGGCGCGGTCCTTGCCGCTATCGCTGCAAGCCGGCCGGTCAAGCGCTTTACCGCGCTCGTACGAGAGAGATGACAATGACCATCCGTTCCAATGCGTCCTCGGCTCTGCTCGCCCTTGCCACCCTCGCCGGCCAGGCCTGCGGCCAGGACAGCGTCGCACTCACGCCGGGCAACAGCGACGCCCTGAACGTCTACGCCGATTCCGCCGTCAACCGCTTCGTCGTTGACATGGTGCCGCTGGCCTCCTCCTGGGGCAACGCTTTCCGCATCGCGCCGATTCTCAAGGCCAATGCCGACAACGACCCGCTCTTCAGCACGCAGGCCCTCGGCTCGGCCGCCGTCAGCCCGGACCAACTCCTCAACACCACCTTCACGTCAACCACCTATTCCTTCTGGACCACGCCGGGCGCGGGCATCAACCCGACCGCCAACTCGGCCCCGTCCTCGCTCCTGACCACCGGCTTCACGCGGCAGTTCGGCGTCGGATTCTCAGACTTCGCCTCCGTCGCCACCAACGCCGTCGGCGCCCTCGTCGGCCAGAACACCGCGGAACCCAACCGCCTCTGGATCACGCGCACCCTCGCCGCCTCCAGCCGCATCGATGACGAGAGCGACAACACCGCGACCGTAACGCTCGGCGGGATCGACGCCGGCGGATACCTCTATCTCCGTGCCGACAACTTCGGCTGCGCCGGTGCCCAACTCGTTGGCGAGAACATCGTCCGCGTCAACCTCCCCGTGCGCAACGCCTTCAACAACACCCTCTATTTCACCGGCACCACGAACCGCGGCGACCAGACCGCCGCCACCTCCTTCCTCCAGAACGCCGGCACCACCACCACCAACACCCCCTCCTGCATCCCGGCAAGCCTCGGTGCGGCGACCGCCCTCGTCTTCGACTTCGCCAACTTCTATCACCCCAACGCCGGCGCCGGCATCACCTCGCACATCGCCTCAGGCATCGGCTTCCACCGCGGGAACCCCTCCTTCTCCACCGTCAATAACCTCGGCGGCGTCGGCACCGTCGCCTCGCTCGCCCGCACTCCCAGCGGCACACGCACCGACAGCATCAACCTCTTCGCCGTCAACTCCACAGGAGGCGTCGTCGCCACACGCGGCGCGACCCTCCCCGCGAGCATCACCGACGGCCAGGGCTTCACCGCCAACGCCGCAGGCAACGCCGAGTTCCTGCAGTACCTCAGCCAGACCTCATTCCGCGGCGGAAACGGGCAGGTCGCCCTCGGCCTCGATCCGATCACTGTGACCTACCTCGCCGCCGCCGTCGCCACCGATCCCACCATGGGAGAGTTCGTCGCCGTCGCGCGTTTCGGCGCTTCCGTGACCTGGACCGTCGCCGCCTACGAAGGCAAGCAGGTGCTCGACGGCCCGTCGGGCACCGCCGTCGGCACGATCGCCAACGGCTCGCCGGTCGCCTTCTCCGCTCCGGGCGCGGACCTCTCCGGCAACATCTACTTCGTCGCCGCGTTCCAGCCCACCGTCGGCCCGCTCGGCACCGCCCTCATCAAGGCCGTCAACACCGCCTCGGGCTACCGCCTCGAACGAATCCTCGCCTCCGGCCAATCCTTCGCCGGCGCCAACTCGGGACGAACCTACACCGTCGAACGCCTCACCCTCGGCGATTCCGATTCGGTCGCCTCGGGCACCTTCTACTCGTCCAACGTCCTTCAGCAACTCTTCCCTAAACAGTCGCCGACCGACGCCGCCGACCCGCGCTCCGTCGGCGGGCTCATCGTCAACGCCCAGATCGCCTACAACAACTCCGGCACGCCGGAGCCATACCAGGCCGTCCTCTTCATCGCCCCCGAAATCGCACCACCCCCGCCGCTCTGCCTCGGCGACGCCGACGGCGACAACACCGTCAACTTCGCCGATATCACCAGCGTTCTCGTCAACTTCGGCAACTCCTACACCCCGGGCGCCGGCGGCCCAGGCGACGCCAACTTCGACGGCACCGTCAACTTCTCAGATATCACCAGCGTCCTCGTCAACTTCGGCACCACCTGCCCCTGAACGAGCCGCACGCGCCGGCACGCGGTCCCCGCCCCTGTCGTCCGACATCTTGTCCACGCACGGGCCGCCGCCCATTCACTATTTCATAGCATCAGCCCCCGATGCCCCGCCTCGGCGCAGCACGGACGCGCGACGCCTTCACGCTCGTCGAAGCGCTCGCCGTCGTTGCCGTTGTGGGTGTCCTCCTCGGCCTGATGCTCCCGTCCCTCTCCGGCGCCCGCATCGCCGCACGCAACGCCGCCTGCGCCGCGATGCAGAAGCAACTCGTGACGGGCCTCCTCCGCTACGCCGCGCATCACGACGACTGGATCCCGGGATTCAACACCTCCGGCTATTCCCTCTGGCCCTCGGCCTCACCCCAGGCCGTCGCCGCGCTCTCGCGCCACTCGACCGCACCCGTCCAGGTCAATGATTGGATCACCCCCGCCCTCGCCGACCCTTCGCTCCCCGAGTCGCGCGAGGAACGTTTCTACACCCTCCTCGAACGCTGCGCCTGCCCCTCCATGGAACTCCGCGCCCCCGTCTGGCTCGGCGGCGACCTCGGCGCACGCGCCATGACCGACTGGATCGAGTCCGCCGAACGCGAACCCGCCCGCGGCGTGTCGTACCTCATGCCCACGAACTTCCAACTCTTCGGCGGGCCTCGAATCCCGCGCGACCCGATCGCCACCCAATACTCCTCACGCACGCTCCAGGACCTCGCACGCATCTGCCGCATCCGCAACGACTACCGCCCGCGCCTCGACCTCATCGGCAACGTCGCCGCCAAAATCGCCCTCGCCGACGGATTCCGATACCTCGGCCTGCGCGTCATCGACTTCGACGCCTCATGGTCGCACGCCAACTGGGGCTCCTTCACCGAACGCTCCGCGTGCGACATCGAGAGCCGCGCCTGGGGACGCCGAGGCGGCGGGGGGACGGGCTTCAACCTCAGCGTCGTCTACCGGCACAACTCGGGGATGAACGCCGCCTTCTGGGATGGGCACGTCGACCGCCTCACCATCAAGGCGTCAAGAAACCCAAGCCTCTGGGCCCCCGCCCGCTCGCAACTCATGCCCGCCGCCACCCTCGACCCGGACTCCAGGACCTTCGGTCCAGACCCCACAAACCCCGCACGCTGGCTCATCAACTGATTCGCCTCTTTCCTCTCCTCACCCCCTCACCCGATCACCCCATCACCCCATCACCCCATCACCCGATCACCCGATCACCCCCTCACCCCCCACGCCGCTTGTCCCGCCGCCTGCCCGCCGGTACCCTCACCCGTGGCTGAAACCCTGCCTCGGAGACGCGCCACCGCGCCCCCGACGGCAGGACCTGGAACGGGATCCCCGCATGAACTGGGTGAAATACGCCGCCATCGCCATCGCCCCCCTGGTCCTGATCTGGGGAATCTGGACCTTCCTGCGCTCGAACCAAGACCCCCTGCCGGGATCGCTGCCCTATGTGGACGTGATGAGCGGCGAAGTGGTCTATTTCCAACTGAATACCGTGAAGTCGATTCCAGCCAGGAACGCCTCCGGCGAGCGGGTGCTGCTGCCGGCGGAGGAGCGCGACGGCAAGTTCTACGTCCAGGAGCACTACCGGGGCGCCCTGGAGCGGATGAAGGCCGACGCGCGATTCAAGGTTGACCTCAACACGCTCGAAGTCAAGGGAGCGAACTGACCATGCCAATCCGTTGCGCAACGACATCCCATGCGCCCGCCGATTCGCGCGTGCTCCAACCGCGATGCCGAGCGTTCACCCTGATCGAACTGCTCGTGGTCGTCGCGATCATCGCCATTCTCGTGGGGTTGCTCCTGCCCGCGCTCGGCAAGGCGCGCGAGGCGGCCTGGGGCGCGACCTGCTCGAACATGGAGCGTCAGATCGTCCTCGGAATGATCGCCTATTCCGCTGAGAATGACGACTGGATCGTCGGCTGCAACACAAGCGGGGCCGCGCTCTTCCGACGCAATGGCAATAGCCCCCCGGCGGAACTCATCCGCTCGCAAAACTCGAACTCTTCATTCCCGGTTCAGGCCTACGACTTCATCAGCCCAACGATGGGATCGGAGCACGATCTCCCACTCGACCGCGAGCACCGCTTCTACCAAATCCTCGAGAACTTCTCCTGCCCCGCCATGAGGCTCAGGATGCCGGTCTGGGGAGACACAACTTCGGGGACATCAACCGGTGGCGCGCTCCCGGGCAACGCCGAGATGGTCGAGTGGATCGACAATAACGCCACCCAGCCGGCACATGGGATTTCATACCTCGCCGCCATCCGATTCACACTCTACGGCGGAACCAGTTCGTCCGGCAGAGCCGCGGACACGGATTACTACTCAGGCCCCGAGGATTTGGAAGTTCCATGCACATCGCCCACGGCCTACACGCCACGCATCGCCAATGTCGGCGCACAATCACGAAAGGTCGCCATTGCCGACGGTTTCCGTTACCTCACAATGGAGAATGGCGTGACTTTGGATTGGGACGCCAGTTTCACGGGAGCGACTTGGGGGTCCTTCGCCGGCGATTCGCCCATGAACCAGCGGTGCATGCCGTGGGGACGCCGGGGCGACCGCAATCCACGAAGTTCAACGAGCTCGGTCATACCGATTTCCTACCGACACAGCAGTCAGATCAACGCGACATTCTGGGACGGCCATGTCGATCAACTCGCCGTTTACGAGTCGAGAAACCCCGGCTACTGGACGCCGGCAAAATCGCGTTACAGGCACGGTTCGGGTACCGATCCAGATTGCCCCAAGTTCGGGTACGACCCCCGCGACGAGAATCGCCGCACCATCGAGTGATGGAATGTGTGGCGGGCGGCCCGCCAACCCCCGAACAATCAACCCTCCCGGCCTGCGTGGCATGCTTGCGGTCCTGAGCAAGCGATGTGGCCTGCGCGTCTCCCTTCATGCTTGTGCCGAGCCGCAAGCGTGCCAGCCCGTTCAACCCCCTTTGGGTGAGTTCGCGTGCGGGGCCGATAGCCGCGCGGGGGCCAATCCCAGCAGCGCTTCGGGTGAGCCGCGTTCGGGGCCGTCGGCATAAGCGACTCGGATTCACGCCCCACGCCCCGTTCGGGAGGGCCGACGCCGGGGACATATCCGATCTTTGGAGGGCCGCGCGGCGGTGGCCGCGCGCCCGAGAACCTCGTCCCCATGCTCCTCTGCGGCCTCCAGGATGTTCAGCCGGGTTCCGTGCTCGGCGCCGTCGTCAGCGACCCCCGCTTGCCGGGCCACGACCTGCTGCGCCCCGGCGTCGCCCTCGACGCGCCCATGATCGCCACGCTGCGCAAGCGCGGCGTGGGGCAGGTCTGGATCGAGGACGACTTCACCGCCGACCTCGATGCCGCCGTCGCCCCCCGCCTCACCGCCGAGCGGACGCGCATGTATTCGGCCCTGCGCGACGGGCTCTCGGCGTGCGCCAAGGGGGCCATCACGCTGACCGACGTCAAGTCGCACCGCGAGGCCGTGCTGGGGCTGGTCCTCGAGGCGATGTCGTCCGCGAAGTACGCCTCGCTGACCGACGCGCTCTTCAGCGCCCCGGAGGGCGACCACGCCGCCCACGGAACGAACGTCGCGTACCTCGCCCTCCTGACCGGGCTGCACATCGAGCAATACGTCGTCGGCGAGCAGACGCGCCTCGACCGCAAGCAGGCGCGGGACATGTCGGTCCTCGGCCTCGCCGGCCTGCTCCACGACATCGGCAAACGAAACTCCCGCCGCGCATCGCACGCCGCCACGAGGTCGGACGCGAGGGCGACGACCCGCCCGAGGGCTACGATCGGCACACGCTGCTCGGCCAGAAGTTGCTGGAGGGGACGGGCGCGCCGGCGCGCGTCGCCCACGCCGTCCTCAACCACCATCAGCGGTTCGACGGGTCGGGCTGGCCGAGCCTCTCGTCGGTCGCGGCGGGGGGCCTGCCCAAACCGCTTGCCGGAAAACGCATCCACATCGTCGCGCGCATCGTGTCGGCGGCGAACGTGCTGGACAACCTCCTCCGCCTCGCGTCCGCTGAGGGCAAGCCGCCGGTCGCGGCCCTGCACGAGTTCGCCTCGGCACGCTTCGACGGGTGGTTCGACCCCGTGGTGCGACGCGCGATGCTGCTCAGGCTCCCCCCGTTCGCGGTCGGCAGCGACGTGCGCCTGAGCGACGGCCGCCGCGCGGTCGTGATCGAGCCGAGCGCGGTCGAGCCCTGCCGGCCGAAGGTCCGCGTCCTGCCCGCCGCGGACGCCACCGCCGCCGAGCCTTGCACGATCGACCTCCGCGAAGCCCGCGACGTGTCGGTGGCGTTCAGCGTGGGCGTGGACGTGCGGGAGTACCTCTACGAAGTAGCCACGCCGTCGGAGAAGCGCGCGCGAGCGGCGTGAGTTGAGCAGTGCGTTCGCGTTCTGGCTTCCGTGCCTATGGAGGTGGGCGCCGCGCGCAGCCCGCAACGCGGGCGCAGGTTCCTTGCCCCGGACGAAGTCCGGGGATCGTGGGCAATTGGGCAAAGCCCCGGAGGGGCGAAGGAAGGGTGTTGAAATCCGTCGCCCGCGGGAATTCTGCAACACCGTCGCCCCATCCGGGGCTTCGCTGACGACTGCGCGCGACCCCGGACTTCGTCCGGGGCAAGGGACCGACGCCCGCTCCGGGGGCTGTGAAATACCCTGGCGCGACAATGCCATTGCCCCGGTATGGCGGCCTACCTCGCCGCGCTCGCCGTCAGTTCCACGCCGACGCCGCCGGTCGGCGTGGCGTCCAGCGTGTGCGAGCGCAGACGCTTGGCCCGGTGCTTCGACCAGTCGCTCACCGCGAGGTCCGGGCTGCCCGGCCCGGAATGCACCCGCAGAAGGTCGTACACATTGTCCCGCTGCGCCGGCGTGAAGCCCGCCTCGCGGATCAGCCGGCACAGCACGGCCTCGTCGAGGCAATACGTCGTCCCGGCGGCGGAGACGACGTTCTCCTCGATCATCACGCTCCCCATGTCGTTCGCACCGTAGTGCAGCGCGACCTGGCCGATATGCGGCCCCATCGTCACCCAACTCGCCCCGATCGAGTAAATGTTGTCGAGGAACAAACGGCTGAGGGCCTGCGTCCGCAGGTAATCCGTCGAGCCGCTCCGCCGGACGCGCCGGCCGAACTCCGCGTGCGCCTTCGGATCGCCCGACCCATCCAGCCGCGCGACGACATCACCCGGGAACTCCTGCTTCAGTTCCTCCTCCCGCGCACCCCAGTCCCGCACCCGCCCCAGCGGCGTGTTCTCCCGCTGAAACGGCCACGCAATGAACGCCTTGTAATGGCCCATGGCGGAGGCGCCGAGGTGTCGAAGTGTCGAGGTGTCAAAAGTCCCGGAGTGCGGCCCCCCCTCGACACCTTGACACCTCGCCACCTTGACACCCGCCTCCCCCAGCGCCCGATCCTGCCACTCGCGCACCAGCCTCATGTGATGCACGCGGTCGGCGTGCCCCTCGATATGCCCGAACATCATCGTCGCGCTCGTGAACATCCCCAATGAATGCGCCACATACATCGTCGTCAGCCACGCCTCGGCGTCGCATTTGCCCAGCCCGATCTTCCGCCGCACGGGCCCGGCGAAGATCTCGCCGCCGCCGCCGGGAATCGAATCCAGCCCCGCGTCCCGCAGCCGCACCATCACCCACCGCAGTTTCTCTTCGAGCGTGCTCCCCGGCGGATCAAAGAAGTGGACGAACTCAATGAACTCCGGCGGGCTGAAGGCGTGGACGTGGACCTTCGGGAACCTCTCCTTGATCCCGCGCAGCAACTTCACGTACCACTCAAGGGGCAGCGCCGGGTTCATGCCGCCCTGCATCAGGATCTGCGTCCCGCCCACCGCGACGAGTTCGGCGATCTTCTCATGGATCTGCTCGGGTTCGAGTGTATAGGCGTCCGCCTCGTCCCCGTCGCGCCGGAAAGCGCAGAACGTGCAGCGCGCGTTGCACACGTTCGTGTAGTTGATGTTCCGGTCGATGATGTAGGTGCGGATCGAATCGCCGTGAAGCGTCCGGCAGCGCGCGTCGGCGTAGCGCCCCAGCGTCGTCAGCGGGGCGCGCCTGAACAGGTCAAGCGCCTGCTCCGGCGTCAGCCGAACCTCCCCTGCGGCGACATCGCCCAGAAACCCCGGGTCAAGGGGGTCGGCGCCGGGCCGCTCAACAGGATGGATCAGGCCGCTGCGTGGCATGGGGCGATCTACGCTACCGGGGTCGCGGACGGTTTTCAATCGTTGCTGAAACCACCCGCGGATGCTGGTTATTCCGGCCCTTCGGTTGAGCCGTAGGTCCGCATAGCCGATAGGCCCACGGGCCTTGGCCGCGCGCCGGGGCCGGAGCGGAATCGTTGTCCCATCAACCCAGGCCACACCTGTCGTCGGCGTTCGCGCATCTGCGCTGGTCGGTGATGGCGTGCGCGTTCGTGCTGGGGGCGGCCCTCGCGGGGAGGGTCGCTGTGTTCACGATCGTCCATTTCACTGATGCGCGGATGCAACGCGTCGCCGACACGGCGCCGGCGGAGTTGCGCGTCGTGAGTTCCCCGCCGAGGATTCAGACGGAGGGCACGCCGGCCAAGGCGGAGGAGATCGCATCCGTACCGACGCGGGCCGACGTGAACCAGGCGCCGGGGGAGCGCGACGTGCTCCTGAAGCGCGGCTGCGGCATCATCCAATGGGTCGGCGTCATGGCGGCGCTGCTGCTGGCGATCCTGATGTTCCAGGGCGTGGTCCTCGCCGGGGCGTCGGCCGTACCGGGAGTCGAGCGGGCGGTGAGCGCGTCGACGCTGGCGTTCGTGGTGATGCTGTGCTGCCTGCCGCTGTCCCGGCTCTTTCCAGAAGTCGGCTTTGACGGCGTGTTCGTCTCGTACGATACGCTCGCGCGCGATTCGACGATGATCCGCGCCGCCGACGCGGCCGCACCCGGGGGGCTGACGTTCTACGGCTCGTACCTGCTCCTGCCCGCGGCGCTGATCGCGGCGCTGATCGCCGCGGCGGTCCGGTTCCGCGCGGGCATCGAGGCGGGGTTTATCGCCACGAGCATGAGCGAGATGGAGGAGCGACTCGAGCGGGAGATCCGCTCGATGAAGACGGGCCAACTCGCGGCCCCGCGCGCGACGGGCGCGCTGAACATCGCCATGAGCGCCTCCGCTCCGTCGCTCCACGCCGCCCCGCCCGCCTTCCGCGCGCCGGGCACGCCGCCCGTCCTCCAGACCCAGCCGGGGGATTCGACCAAAAGACCGATCTGATACGGATCCCACATGGTTTCCGGGCGTCAGAGAAGCCGCTTCTGAGCGAGTCTTCGAGCGAAGAGGCGGATGGCCCCGCCCGGAAGTCTTGTGGGATTCGCATGAGCGCTCACGCCCTCGGGTGAAACTTCCGGTGAATCTCCTTCAAGCGCGGCCCGTCGACGCGGGTGTAGATCTGCGTGGTCACGATGTTCGAGTGCCCGAGGAACTCCTGCACGACGCGCAGGTCGGCCCCGCCGCCGAGGAGGTGCGTCGCGAAGGAATGGCGGAGGAGGTGAGGGTGGACGTCGCGCAACCCCGCGAGGTGGGCGCTGCGCGTGATGATCTGCCAGATGGCGACGCGCTCCAGCGGTCGGCCGGTGCGCGAAAGAAACAGCCGACCCATGTCGCGCCCATCAGCGCGGAGGAGTTGCGGTCGGCAGCGATCGGCGTAGCGGTCCACCGCCGCCAACGCCGGCTTGCCGAAGGGGACCAGACGCTGGCGGTTGCCCTTGCCCGTCACCAAGGCGGCGCGCAGGGTCGGCTGGATGGCGTTGACGCCGAGCGTCCCGACCTCCGACGCCCGCAGGCCGCAGGCGTACATCAGCTCGAGGATCGCCTTGTCGCGCATCCAGAGCGGCGGGCCGCGGTCCTCCCCAGGCTGGGTGAGCGACAGTGCGGCGTGCAGTTCAGGGGCCGCGAGGAGCGCCCGAATATTCGCGGGCGTCAAGACGCCGGGCAGCCGCTGCCACTGCGTGGGCCGCTCCAGCACCTCGGTCGGGTCGTTCTCGATGATGCCCGTGGACTTGAGAAAGCGGAAGAACATCCGGATGGTGGCCAGGTGCCGGACGATCGAGGTGGAAGACAGTTGCCTGACGGATCGGAGTTCCGAGACGTGCCGGACGAGATCGCGGGGCGCGACGGCGTGGACGGACTTGACTCCCGTCGCGGCGAGATCGGTGAGCAGATCGCGGAGATCGCGGGTATACGCCGCAAGCGTGTTCTCCGCCAAGCCGCACTCGACCCGGATGAACGAGAGGTAGGCGCGCGCCGGCTCGGCGAACTGAGGCGGGATCTCGCTGATGGCGTGCATCCGGCATGGATTATCGTCGAGCGGGCGACGGTTGCGCAAGTGCGCAGGGCTTGCGCGTCAGATAACCACGCCCCGCCGCAGGGCGATCGCATTCTCCCGATCCTCGGATTCCACGGGCGATGAGCCCGAGGCTTCGTCGCGGACTCCTCAGCCTCGGCGTCCACCGATCGTGCGATGGCCCTGCCGTGGCGACCCAGGGCAATCGCATTAACAAGAGGGTGCCCCGGTCTTGCCGTCCGCGGCAAGG
>CAZBDZ010000007.1:40752-80917 GCA_964490785.1 uncultured Phycisphaeraceae bacterium | reverse complement strand
GACGAGCCGCCAGTGGCACGGGGGGGAGCACTGGCGGGCGAGCCGCCAGTGGCACTCGGGCATCACATGGGATCCGACCTAGTCTTCCGCGAGCGCACGTTTCGCGGCGGCGGCGTTTGCTTCGAGGTGTCGGGCGCTGATTGTCCCGACGATCACCGACGATACGCCCGGCTCGGCGAGGCATAGGCGGAATGCGGCGTCAAGGGGGTCGGCGGCATCCGCACCGCGTGCTTGCGCGTGCGGCTCGTTCAGGGCATGACCGCCGGCGAGCGGCTTCTTGACCAGGACGCCGATGCCGCGCGCGTGGGCTTCGCGGATGAGGGGGAGAGAGGATTGGTCCGAGAGGTTCAGGGTCAGCATCAGGACGTCGACGGACGCCGCGGCGAGCGCAGTGCATGTGGGTGCCACGGCCGGCGAAGCGGAGGGGCGCTGCGGCGGCCCGAGCGCAATCGGCGGTGGTCGCATTTGCGACGGCATCGGGCGATCCTCCGCCAATCCGCCACGGCCGACTGCGCTCGAAGACTCGCTGCGCTGGCCGTGGCACCCTGCATGTTCCCCCTCGGGCTTCGCGGAGATTCCGATCAGGCGCGTCAGGCCTTTCTTCTTCAGGCGGGCGAGGGCATCGACTGCTCCGCTCTCCTTCAGGATCCATTCGTCGCGGCCGTCGGAGTGGAGGAGGACGCAATCGACGCTGTTCACGCGGAGTCTTCTGAGGGATCGTTCGACGCTGGCGGTGATCGCGGGGGGTGAGAAGTCGTAGCGGGACTCTCCGGTGGCGGGGTCGAACTCTTCGCCTGCTTTGGTGATGATGGTCCAGCGGTCGCGCCCGCCGCAGGAGCCGAGGATTCGGCCGAGGCGCTCCTCTGATTCGCCGTAGGCGGGCGCGGTGTCGAGGAGGGTGACGCCGAGTTTCTGAGCGAGGCGGAGGAGGTCCGCGGCGGCGGGGTCGTCGGGGATATCGAACGCGGCGGGGTATTTCACCGCGCGGTTGCGGCCGAGTTTGACCGTCCCCAGCCCGAGCGGGCTGACCATGAGTCCGGTTCGGCCGAGGGGTCGCTTCGGTAGCATGACGCGGATGGTATCGAGCCAACCCGAGGCTTCGTCGCGGACACTTCAGCGTCGGCGTGGGGCGTCTGGACTTGATGTTCTGATCGTCGGGGGCGGGATCGCGGGGCTGTGGACGCTCGACGAACTGCGCCGGCGGGGGCTTTCGTGCGCTCTTGTCGAGAAGACGGCGCTCGGCGCGGGGCAGACGATCTGGTCGCAGGGGATCATCCACGGCGGGCTGAAGTACACGCTCGCGGGGCTGATGAACCCGTCCGCCGAGGCGATCCGCGAGATGCCGGCGGTGTGGCGGGCGTGCCTCGCGGGTGAGCGCGAGCCCGATCTTTCCGCGGCGGGTGTGAGGGCGCCGTATTGCCATCTGTGGCAGACAGGATCGATTGCGTCGCGCGTCGGGATGATCGGGGCGCGAGTGGGGTTGCGCGTTTCGCCGGTGGTTCTGGAGAGTGGGGAACGGCCGGCGGTGCTGCGCGAGTGCCCCGGAGTCGTGGCCCGGCTCGATGAGCAGGTGATTGACCCGGCGGCGGTGCTGCGAGTGCTTGCGGAGCGGAACGCGGGGAGAGTGTTTCGCGGGACGGTTTGCTCCATCCGGGAGGAAGGAGAGGTTGTAAGCGTCGTCGTGCGCGGGGGCACCGATTCCTCGGAGCAGGAATCGGTGGCGCGCTGGGTCGTTTTCGCGGCGGGGAATGGGAACGAGGCGCTGCGCGACCTGGCGGGGCTTCCCGCGGGACGGACGCAGGTTCGACCGCTGCGGATGGCGATGGTCCGGGGGCCGGGGCTTCCTGAACTGAACGGGCACTGCGTCGATGGCGCGAAGACGCGCGCGACGATCACCACGGCCCGCGACGCCGAGGGGCGGAATGTCTGGCAGGTCGGCGGCGAGGTGGCGGAGCGCGGGGTGGGCATGGGGGATGAGGAATTCATGCGGTTCGCGCGGGCGGAGTTGCGGGCCGTGCTGCCGGGCGTTGAGTTCGGGGGGTGCGAGTGGTCGTTCTACGATGCGCCGCGCGCGGAGGCGGCGGCGGGCGGCGCGCGGCCGGAGGATGCGAGCGTCATCCGAGAGGGGCGAATCCTGACGGTGTTTCCGACGAAGATGGCGCTCGCACCGCGCGCGGCGAGCGTCGTGGCGGACGCCATCGGGAGCGCGCGCGGGGGTGCGTCGGGCGAGGCGGGGCGGTTTGCGATTCCGCGGGTGGCGGCGCCGCCTTGGGACGAGGAGCGGGAGTGGCAAGGGGCGGAGCGGTGCGGCGGCAAGTGATGGGGCTTTGGTGGTCATTCCCCGCTTTGCCCAGCCGCGCACCGAATAGGGGTTATCGGGGTGATGGGGCGGGATTCGTGTGGATTTTGATTGGCAAGGGGCGTGAGGCGCGTCAGAATAGAGGGGCCGTCGGTCTCGGCATAGGGTGAAGCATGTCCACGTCCACGCAGAAGCACCAGGTTACGCAGTTGCTCGATGCAATCTCGGAGGGAGATTCGCGCGCGTCGGCGGAGTTGCTGCCGTTGATCTACGACGAGTTGCGGAAACTGGCGCAGAGTTACATGGCGAAGGAGCAGCACGTGCTGACGCTCCAGCCGACGGCGTTGGTGCATGAGGCGTATCTGAGGCTGGTGGGGGACGCGGGGTCGCGGTGGTCGGGACGGGCGCATTTCTTCGGAGCGGCGGCGCAGGCGATGCGGCGGATTCTGGTCGATCAGGCGCGTTCGCGGCATCGGTTGAAGCGGGGCGGGGACCGGGCGCGAGTCGAGTTGCACGAGGGGATCGAACCGGGGGCCGAGGGACCTTCGACGGACCTGATCGAACTCGACGAGGTGTTGAATGCGCTGGAGAAGTATGACCAGCGGAAGTACCAGGTGGTGATGCTCCAGTATTTCGCGGGACTGTCGGTCGATGAGACGTCGGCGGCGCTCGGGGTGTCGGCGACGACGGTGCGGAACGACTGGACCTTCGCGCGGGCGTGGCTGATGCGGCAGATGGGCGGGAAGGGTGCGCTCGGGGCGCGGGCGGGGGCGGATGGTGGGTCGGCATGAGCCCCGCGCTGCGCGACCGCGCGGAGGCGCTCTTTCTGGAGTTGGTTGATGTCCCCGCCGACGCGTGGCCCGCGTTATTGGAGGTGAAGTGCGAGGGGGACCTCGAGCTGAAGGAGGAAGTGTCGTCGCTCCTGGGATGCCACAAGGAGGCGGGGAGTTTCCTTGACCGTCAGGAGTTGCTGGCGCTGACGCCCGACTTGATCCGGCCGAGCGAGCCGCCGCTGGTCTTGGGGACGAGGGTGGGGGAATACACGATCGAGCGCGTGATCGGTGCGGGGGGCATGGGGGTGGTGTACCAGGCGAGGCAGGAGAGGCCGCGGCGGGTGGTTGCGCTGAAACTCGTGAACTCGGCGATTGCGTCGCCGGCGCTGCTGAGGCGTTTCGGCCTTGAGGCGGAGATGCTGGGTCGGCTGCAGCATCCGGGGATCGCGCAGATTTTCGAGGCCGGGGCGGCGGATGCAGGCGAGGGGGCGCTGCGGCGGCCCTTTATCGCGATGGAACTCGTGCCGGGGCCTCCTCTCCTGGAGTACGCGAAGCAGAAGGGACTGCCGACGCGGGAGCGCGTTCGTTTGATGGTCGAGGTGTGCCACGCGGTGCAGCATGCGCACCAGCGCGGGGTGATTCACCGGGATTTGAAGCCGCAGAACATCCTCGTGGACGATCACGGCCGGCCCAAGGTCCTGGACTTCGGCGTGGCCCGCGCCGTCGGGGCGGACGTGCAGGCGACGACGGTGCATACGAGCGTCGGGCAGTTGATCGGGACGCTGCCCTACATGAGCCCTGAGCAGGTGCTCGCGGATCCACGGGAGATCGACACGCGGTCGGACGTGTACGCGCTGGGGGTGATTCTGTTCGAGATGCTGACTGGGAAGCAGCCGCTTGATTTGGCGAACCGGTCGGTGCCGGACGCGGTGTCGATCATCCGGAACCAGGACCCGATGCGTCTGAGTTCGATCAGCCGGGTGTACCGGGGCGACCTTGAGGTGATCGTTGCGAAGGCTCTGGAGAAGGACAAGCGGCGGCGGTACCAGTCGGCGGCGGAGTTGGCGGCGGACCTTGAGCATTACCTCGCGGGCGAGCCCATCGCGGCGAAGGTCGATTCGGCGTTTTACGTGCTGAAGAAACAGATCAGAAGGCACCGAGGTGCGGTCGCGGCGGGGATTGCGGCGGTGATCGGGCTGGCGGCGTTCGCCGTGTATGCGTCGGTGCAGTCGCACCGGAACAGCGTGCTGGCGGCGGAGGAGCGGGCGGCGCGCATCGAGGCCGACGAGGCGCGCGACCTCGCCCGCAGCCGGGCGGAGGAGATGCGACGGAACCTGTACGTGAGCGCGATCGGGTTCGCGCAGGCGGCGCAGTCGCTGAACGATACGGGTCGGCTGAAGAGCATCCTGGCCTCGTGCCCCGAGGATCTGCGCGGGTGGGAATGGCGGTACCTGATGCGGTCGGCGGACACCGCGGGAAGGTCGCAGGCGATTCCCGACGGCCGGATGAACTCGGCGATCTCACGGGACGGCTCGCGCATCGTGCGCTGGCATACCGAGGCGCCGATCATCGTTGAAGACGGATCGACGGGGGAGGCGATTCGAGAAATCGACCTTGGGGGAGAGTGGATCACCGCGGTTCGGCTGAACGCGAATGGGCGCATGGCCGTAGCCGGAGTCGAGTTCGGCGGGCTGTTTGTGGTGGACGTTGAGACGGGCGACTTCCGACGGTTTGCGATGCCGTATCCGTGGCCGGTGACGCCGACGGCGCTGTGGCCGGACGGGACGAAGGCGATCGTGGTATTCCAGACATCGGCGACGGCTCTGCAAACGCTCGCCGTGGACTTGACGACCGGGAAAGTGCTGTGGGAGATGCCGACGGATGCCGTGTATTACAGCGCGGCGGTAAGCCCGGATGGGAGGCGTGTTGCGCTGGGCGACCTCGCCGGGAATGTCGTTGTCATGGATCAGGACGGGTGCGCGGTTGGTGAGCCGGTGGCGACTGCGGGATGGGCGCGGGCGGTCGAGTTCGATTCTGATTCGTCGCGTCTTGCGATCGGGGGGAACGAAGGGGCCGTGTACGTGCTCGACCTTGAGACGTGGCGGACGGCGCGGCACAAGGTGTTCGAGAACAAGATATGGACGATGGCGTGGAGCCCCGACGGCCGGCACGTCGCGGCGGCGGGGACGGAGGGGTTCATCCGCGTGCTCGACGCGACGACGGGGCGCGTGGCGGCGTCGCATTTCGGGCACGACAGCACCGTCAACGTCATCTCGTGGCTGGCGGGCCCGGGGGGAATCCTGAGTTCGTCGCTGGACAAGACCAGGCGGTGGTGGCCCGATCCTGAGAGGCCGGCGCAGGTGTCCGCCTCGTTCGAGGGGGGCGTGCAGTCCGGGGCGTGGTCGCACGACGGGAAGGCGTTCTATGTCGGGCTTGAGAACGGGAAGATTCTGCAGGTCGAGCCGGAGACTCTGCGTGTGCGGCGCGAGGTGGCGCGATTGCAGGGGGCCGTGAACTTCATTGTCGCTTCGCCCGATGGGAGCATGCTCGCGGCGTGCTCGGACGACGGGACGGCGGTGGTGCTGGACGCGATGACATTCGGGGAGATGTCGCGGTTTCGTTCGCCGACGAGGCGAGCGCTGTCGGTGTCGTTCTCGCCCGATCTGCGGCGGGTGGCGGTCTCGGGCGACCACGTTGCACTCACGATGTGGGATCCGCGAACGGGGTCGCTCGTCGCGGAGTTGCCGGCGCACAGGACGGCGGCGACCCACGCCGAGTATTCGCCCGACGGGCGGACCATCGCGGTGGCGTACTACGACAACGTCATCCGGCTGCACGATGCGGAGACGGGTAAGGTCGTGCGCGAGTTGCATGGGCCGACGGATTGGGTGATCCACGCCTACTTCACGCCGGACGGGAAGCGGCTTGTGATCGGGTGCAACGACGGGCTCATCTATTTGTGGGACTTGGAAGGCGACGCTCCGCCGCGCACGCTGTCGGGGCATCAGAACGGCGTGTTCGCGCTCACGTTGTCTCCCGATGGGAAGCGCGCGGTATCCGGCGGGTGGGACAACACCATCCGGCTGTGGGACATCGAGTCCGGGCTGGAGTTGCTGACGTGGCGGCCTCACATCAACGCGAACTGGGTTGCATCGTTCAGCCCCGACGGGACGCGCTTCATCAGCGCGTCAAAGGACGGGACGGCGCGGGTGTGGACGACGGAGTGAGGCGGAGTCGAATCGCGTCTCAGCGGGTGCGTGATGGAGGCGAGACGGAGATTGTTTTGCCGCCGGGGCCGGTGAGGTCGACGCGTTTGGTCTTGGCGTCCATGGCGGTGATTTTCCAGCCGGGGGCGGGCTCGTCGCCGACGCGGTAGACCTTGCCGTTGATCGAGGCCATGACGCGGTCGCCGGCGCCCATGACCGATTTGACGGCGAACGGCGGGTCGTCGGCTTGAGGCGCGGGAGTTTCCGCGACGGGGGCGGGCGGGGGCGCCTCGGCCTGATGCTTCGCGTGAAGCATCGGAGATTCGGCGTCGGATGTGGCGGGGCGCGAAGCGAGCCAGTCCATCGCGCGGCGCTGCTGGTTGGTCGTCTGCGGGGCGGCGGCGCTCAGTGGAGCCTCCTGCTGCTGGGGCGCGACTCCGGCGGGGGCGGTCGCGGGGCCAGCGCTGCCGAGAAGGCGAAGCACGAGGAATAACGCGGGCGGCGCGATGAGCGCGACGAGCGGGAGCGTGCGCGCGCCGTTGGTCGTCAGGATCATCGGGCGCCCTCCGGTTCGGATTGGGAGGCGAGTTTGAGGAGGCGGCGCGTCGGCTCGGCGTCGAACCACCAGTGCCGGGTATCGATGGAAATGGCGACCTTCGGGTCGGCGTCGTCGCCCGCGGGAGTGATCCGGATGGAATCGACGGAGGAAAGGCCCATCGTGGTCTGGATCGTGTTGATGAGGGCGAGAGCCTGAGAGTAGGTGCCGACGGCGGCGAGCGCGAAACCTGAGCAACGTTCCTTCGGAGGCGGCGCCGCGGCGGCGGGGGCCGCATCGGGCGCGGTGCCGGGCTGCGCCGTCGGCGGGGACTCCGGCTGCGGGATGTTGCGTTTTTCGATGTTGGCGATCTTGAGGCCGAGCGATTCCGCCGCGTGGGTCAGCCGGTCCATGACGGCGAGTTCGTCGGCGGTGCATTCAGCGGCGCGTGCGACGGCATCGGCGCGATCGTGCATGGCGCGCAGGTCGGCGAGGTCGCGGGCGGGGTCGATCGAGCGCGTGGAGAGGAAGCGTGCGTCGGCCTGCATCGCGCGGTCGGTGGCGGCGTGCTGCAGCGGCTCAACGGCGATGAAGTACGCGCCGGCAGCGAGGCTGAGGCCGATCGCGCCCTCGGAGATCAGTCTGCGTGCGTGCTCGCGCTTCATGGGGGAAGGCCCTCCGGGGTGTTCGCGGCGGCGTGGTCGAGCCGCGGCGGCAGGCCGACGAAGTCGACCGTGATCTCGAACGCCTGTTCACTGCGTTCGTCGGATTGCGACCGTTGGGTGTGCTTGAGCGTGGTCTGGGCCGAGAGCGGACAGGCGGAGATCGCGTCGATGAAGGCGCGGAGGCGCTCCTCGCTGGGCTTGTCGCCGTCGGGCGCGACGCCTTTGAGGGTCGCGCCGCCGCCCGAGGCGGATTGGGTGAAGCGGAGTTCGGTCAGGCGCACGCGCTCGGCCGCGGCGTCGGCGACTTCGGCGAGCCAGGGAGTGAGCGGCGGGTTCAGACCGAAGCGGGCGTTGACGGAGGTTGTGAGGGCCATGTCCGAAGCGCGTGCGGCGGCGAGGGCCGTGGAGTCAACGGACTTCGGGGCGTTCAAGTAGGCCGAGGCGCTCGCGATGGCGGAGCGTGCCGATTCGAGCCATGCGGCTGAGCCGTCGATGGCGACGAGTGCGAGTGTTGCGGCGATTCCGGTCCTGAGGGCGAAGCGAGTTCGACGGAGGAGGCCGGCCTCGGCGCGCTCGCGAGGGACGAGCGGTGCGATTCCGGATGCGACGGAGAGGTAGGCGGCGATCGCTCCCGCGCTGCTGCTGAGGTATTCGGAGTCCCGCGGCGGGGCGGGCTGCTCGGCGGAATGGGGCCGATCGTCGGCTGGGGCGAGTTGACGTTCGAGGACGGCCTGCAATCGCGGGACCGCGGAGCCGGGGCCGAGGACGCGGACCGCGGCGGAGTTGCGTTCGGCCTCGGTCAGCCCGAAGCGGAGCGATTGCTTGACGTCGAGGCCCAGCCTCTGCAGCGCGGGCTGGATCAACGGGAGAATCGAGGCGCCGTCGATGGCGCGGGCTTCGTCGATGACCTGAGTCGGTTCGGGCACGCCCGCCGAGGCGAGCATGGCGCGGGCCTCGTCGCGCGAGAGCGTGATCGGCTCGCCGGGCTTGGCTCGCCGGATGATGGGGCGCGTGAGTGCATCGACGATCGCCTCGGTGCCGAGGGCGATGGTGCGCACGAAGCGCAGACGGCCTGGTGATCCCACGGCGAGGACCGAGCGGGTCTCGCCGGCCCAGAGGACGGCACGGATGCCCGCCTCGGCGTCGCGTGCGAGCGCCGCCTCGCAGGCCGCGAGCGATTCGACGACCTGGATGGGGAAGAGTCCCTCGAAGTGGAGCCCCGCGGATTCGATCAGGCGTGCGATGGCCTGGGTTGTTTCGTTGGTTTCCGCGGCGGCGAGCATGTGGGTCGCGGGCTTTTCGGAGCCGCAGGCCTTGGGCGCGTCGGCGGCGAGGCGCTTGATCAGGTACGGGTGGTCGTGAACGTCGGCGTTGAAGACGTTGCCGAGGGCGAGGACGGCGGCCGACGCGGCCGAGGATGCGCCCGCGGAGGTGGGGCACGAGTGTGCGTTGACGGCCGAGGTCGGCGTGGCGCAGAGGACGAGGGCGGAAGCGCCCTCGGCGTCGAGGCCTTTGACGAGGTCGGCGAGGTGGCGTTTGAGCGTGTCGAGCGCGGCGGGCCAGTTGTGGTCCCATTCCGGCGCGTGGTGGCGCAGAGCGGCGGATGCGACGACAGCCCGGCCGCGGACGACGGCGGCCTCGATACGCGAGGCGGTCAGTTCGATCAGCATCTTCTTGCCGCTCAAGTCAGTCCTCCGGCGGTGGGTCGCGCCTCCTCGGCTATCGGCACCTCGCCGGGCGGGCTTTCCAGTGGATGGGGATCGCGCGTCCGGAGACGGCTGGTTGGGCCGCCGAGCGGGTTTAGGCGTGGGCGGCGGCGGCGGATGCGCGCCCGATAACAGGCGATGCGTCGCGGCGACGCCGTCTGTGTCGGTTCGGCAAGGCCGGGGCGCGCTCTTTGTGAGATCAGGCGCGGACGGCGAGCCGACCGAATCGGAGACTCATCGGGCACTCACTCACCCACTCGGAGGTACGTCCCATGCGGACTTACGGAACCCATCTGGTTTGCATTCCCCATGCCGTCGTGGTTCTCGCGTGCGCCGGCTCGGTGGCGTTTGCCGACCTGTCTTCGCCGACGATGGCGATCTACGCGCCGGACTCCAGCGTCATCCCGCAGTACCGCCTGTGGGACGGCTCGACGTGGGGGTCGCCTCTGAGCATGCCGACGTTCGCGGCTGAGCCTTGCTGGATCATCGCGAGGAACTGCCCGGAGCGGAACGAGACGGCGTGCGCCGTGTATGACGAGGCGGCGGCCCTGCACTTGAGCCTCTTCGACGGCACGTCCTGGACGACGCCGGTGCGCGTCTGTCAGAAGTCCGGGGCGGGAAAGAAGCAACGCGCCTTCGACATGGCCTACGAGGCGAGCGGCGACCTCATCGCCGTCTACTTTGACCGCAAGGACGAAGGGGAGGACGACGACGAGGACGACGGCGAGGAATCAGACGACGATTCGGGCGGCACGAAGGGGTATCGGTACCGGGTCGTCTCGAACGGGACGATCTCCGCGGAGGGCGTGCTCAGCATGCCGTCGAACGCCAAGGCCAAGTGGATCATGGCGAAGAACGAGCCGGGGACCGACCGCATCCTGTTCCTCGCGTGCGACAAGTCGAAGTCGCTGTATGCGTCGGTGTGGGCGGGTTCGTCCTTCGCCACGGCGGCGACGCTGACCTCGAACCTGCACGGGTCGAACGTGCCTTGCTGGACCGCGGAGTATGAGGCGCTCAGCCGACAGGGACTGATCGTCTATACCGACGGCAACAGTTCGACGCTGAAGTACCGCACGCTCCAGGAGACCTCGGTCGGCTCGGAGACCACCGGGCCGACGATCGGCACGAAGAAGATCAAGGTGCTGCGGTCGTCGTCGCGCAGCGGGACCGACGGCGTGATGGTGCTGGCCCTGGACAGCAACAAGGACCTCTACGGCGTCTACTGGGACGGGACGGCGTGGGGCGCGCCGGCGCTGATCGCCACGTCGTTGAAGTACAGCAACCGTCTGTGCGCCGACGTGGCGTTCCAGCCGAACGGGGCCGCGGCCCTGGCGGTGTTCTGCGCGAAGGACTCCGGCGTCATCAAACACTGCGTCTGGAACGGCACGACGTGGGGCAGCGTGCTCGACGGCTCGAACGGCGGCGGGAAGAACCAACTCGCGTTTCTCCATCCGGCGCAGACCGGGACGAGCATCTTCACGCTTGTCGAGGATGACGATGATGACCTGATGGCGGCGCCGTGGAACGGCGTCAGCCTGGCGACGCACACGGACCTCAGCACGTCGGTCGGCGGCGAGGACAAGATGGCGCCGTTCACGGTGGTGACGCCCGCCGTCGCCGCGGGGGATGAGACGGCGAGGCGCGTCGTGCAGTGGCAGGAGTCGAACCCGAGGTAGCGCCTCTTCCGGTATCTCCGCGCTTCCCGGGTTGGAAGGCGTCGGAGGCGGCCGGAAGGGCATGGCGCCGCATCGCGGATTCTCGGAGTCGCGTGAACCGTCCGAGATGCGCCGTCATTGCGGCTGCACGGTGAGCGTAACGCGGCGGACCGCCTCGCCGCAGCGGCCGGTTACGGTGATCGTGGTGGTTCCGGCGTTTTCGACGGCGGTGGCGGAGACGCGCGCGACGCCGAGCGCTGGGTCATTCGCCGGATCGCCGTCGTCCGAGACGGAGCCGATTCCGCCGTCAGAGTCCGCATCCGTGTCGAGCATAACTTCGCGGGCGGCCATGTTCGCGCCGGCTTCGGCGGCATACAGCGCGCGGGCCGTGTCGAGCCGGAGAACGGTGAGGCCGTCCGCCCGCGCGCCTGACAGCACGATCGCCGCGATCATCACTTGGAGCATCGCGAGGGCGACCAGGATCGCCACCAATGCGGAGCCACGCCTTCCTCGTACGCGTTTCATGGCGCGGTGTCCTCCATCGTGCAGCGGAGGTAGACGCGTGTGCGGAGCGTGTCGGTGATGCCCTCGCGTGCGGCGGTGAGCGTGACCTCGACTCGTCGCACGGCGTCGAGGGCCGACCCGGAGAGCGTGCCGGCGAGGGCGGCGTTGTTTTCGTCGTAGCACTGGACCGCGAAGGCGGTAACCCCTGAGAGGATGGGCGCGCCGCCGGAGCCTTGGTAGCCGAGGAGGAGGTCGTCGGAATCCAGCGTGATGTTTGCTCCGCCGTCGGACTCGTCCCATTCGATGCTGTTCGGCGTTATGCTTTTGAGGTCGGCGATGCCGTCGCCTCCAAGGGCGGGGACTTGGCGCAGGGCGCGGTCCACGCGGTCCATGGCGGAGGCGAGGTCGGCGTGGAGTTCGGCCCGGAGCGACACGCCGCGGTATCCCTCGATTCCCTGGAAGAGGACGGCGCCCGCGATGCCGCCGAGCGTGCCGATGATCGCGATCGCGGCGATGGCCTCGACGAGGGTGAAGGCGCGGCGGGAGGTTGGGCGTTGTTGCGGCATCATGGCGAAGCGAAGTCGGCGACCGCGGTGGCGAGGCTGAACGATGACGTGCCGCGGCGGGGGTCGGTCCACGTCACGGTGACGGTGACGCGCTTGTAGCCCGTGCCGCTGGTGATGAGGTCGGGGCCTGTTTCAACGATGGCGACGGAGCGCGAGAAGTTGGCGAAGCCGTTGACGGGATTCTCGGCGGGGTAACTCGCGTCCTGCACGTAACTCCAGCCCCGCGTCGTGCTGTTGCGGTCGGCGATGACGTCTTCGAGTTTCTCGGAGGCGAGCCAGCGGGCGCGCGAGGCGAGGACCGGCGAGGCCCGGCGGACGTGGGCGTCGCGGATGAGGACCAGCGTCGATGGGACCATCACGGCGATGACAAGGACCGCCATGATCGACTCGATGAGCGTGAAGGCGCGGCGGCTATGGGACATGGACCACCATCCCAGTCCCGATTTGCACCTGGACCTGTCCGCCGCCGGTCATCTGCACGACGCCCGTGGCCGCGAGGGCGTTTGCGGTGGTGTTCAACGGCTCGCCGAGCCAGTTGAAACCGACCTCGGCGGCGGAATCAAACGTTGCGGAGGCGAGTGTTACGCCCGTGTACTCGTTGAGGTTCAGGCGCTGGACGAAGGGCGACTGCGTCGCGGGGTCGGTGATGGTCGTGGCGTTCGCCCGGCCCGGGTTCAGCGGGTTCTCGGCGAGGACGCTGTACGACTGCGTGGGAACGGAGAAGACGACCCAGTGGCGTATGCCCGTGGCCATCGTCCGCTCGCGGGCGAAGACCAGGTCGCGCTGAATCTGGCGTTCGGCGACCGTGCGACGCGATGCCGGGATCGAGTTGAAGGAGACCGCCGCCGAGACGGCGAGCACGCCGACGAGGATGATGACGGCGATGAGTTCGACAAGCGTGAAGGCGCGGGCCGGGAGAGACATATCAGCCCGGCACGAGCGGTTGTTCGCGTGCGAGCGCCGCGTCATCACAGTTCATTGGCCTGGAACACGCCGCCGGCGGGGTCGGTGACGGTCGTGTTGTTGCTGCTGTTGCACCAGAAGCCGTAGGCGGGCGGTGAGAGGGTGTTGTCGACGTAGTAGCGCCAGCCGACGTTCCCGGCGACCTCGCGCGCGGTGAAGTTGGCGGAGGTGCCCGCGCTGGCGGTCGTCAGGCCGCTGTAGGGGTTCGCGGGGAATGCGTCCTGCATGACCGTGCCGACGGTCGTGAGTTGGGCGAGGGTGGGGTATGCGGCCGTGCCGGAGAGCGAGGAGTTTGCGTAGAAGTTTGAGCACGCCGAACGGACATTGCCGAGGACGCCCTGGAGGGCGGCGGTCCGTGCGCGGTCGGTGTAGTCGATGTAGCGCGGGACGGCGACGCCTGCGAGGATCGCCAGGACGATCATGACCGCGATGAGTTCGATAAGCGTGAAGCCGCGGAATCCGATGACGCTGCGCCGCGATGTCGTAAGCATGACAAGACCTCTTGTGTTCGAGTACGAACCGGGTCCGGTCGCCCCGAGGGAGGCGGCCCGCCCGTTTCAGGTATCAGCGATTTACTGGATCAGATTCACCATGTCCCACATGGGGAGGAAGATGGCGAGCGCTACAACCAGCACAACCAGCGCGATCGCCACGACGAGGATGGGTTCGATAACCGTCGAGAGAGTCTTCGCCAGGTACGTCGTTTCCTGGTCGTAGTGCCGGCAGACCACGGCGCACATCCGCGGGAGTTCCGCCGACTCCTCGCCCACGACGAGCATGCGCTTGGCGAACGGGGTGAGGTACGAGCAGGTCGTGAAGGCGTCGGCCATTCTCGCCCCGCGCGCGATGCTCTTGAGGATGATGTCAACATCGGCCAGCAGAAGCGGACGGGAGGTGGCGCGGCCGGCGAGCGTGAGACAGTCCGAGAGCGCGAGGCCCGAGCCGAGCGTCAAGCCGAAGACGCGAGTGAAGCGGCTGACGGTCGAGCCGATCAGCATCGTCCGGAGTAGCGGCACCTTGTGGAGCCCGCGGTCGATGAAGGCCCTGCCGGCGGGCTTTCGCCATGTCGCGTGCGCTCCGAAGACCACGGCGGCGACTCCGAGCACCCAGGCCCACCAGAACGACTGCATCGAGCGGCCGGTATTCAGGAGGACGACGGTGATGGTCGGCAGCGCCACGCCCCGGGACTCGAAGATGCCGGCGAACTTGGGGATGACGAACCCGACGAGAAAGGCGACCGCGAGCGCCAGCACGACCACCACGCAGATCGGATACATGAACGCGCTGCGCCATTGTCGCGTCATTTCCGCGTGCTTGTCCAGCATCTCCGAGAGGTGGTCGAGGACCTTGATGAGGTTGCCCGACTTCT
Organism: uncultured Phycisphaeraceae bacterium; assembly: GCA_964490785.1. GTDB lineage: Bacteria > Planctomycetota > Phycisphaerae > Phycisphaerales > UBA1924 > JAEUIV01. Next base: position 66,676 of record CAZBDZ010000007.1, on the reverse strand, counting down.
CGGCGGCGCGGACCGTCTGCACGTACACGTCGCCGAAGACCTCCGAGTGCGCGGCGATGGCGGCGGCGAGCGGTTCGCCCGATTCGAGGCGGACGGCGATGTCGGAGATCACCTGGCGGAGGGCGGGGTTCCGCTCCTGCTCGGCGATGCTCATGAAGGCCTCACTGATCGGCAGGCGCGCGTTGAGGAGGACGCTGAGTTGCTGTGTGAAGTGGGCGATGTCCTTGGCCTTGACGCGCGGGCCTCGGCGGCGCGCGGCGCGATGGTCCTCGGCGATGGAGACCGGCGTCAGGCCGAGCGCCGCGATGCGCCGGAAGGCCTCCTGCACGCTGGCGGCGGAGAGCGAGCCGGCGCGGGCGAGGCCGGCCTTGTCGAGAGCCTTGTAGCGGAACGTGAGCGTGCTCATGCGGCGTGCCTCAGCGCGACGGGCGGGTCCTCGGTTTCGACGGCGTGAATGGCGACGACGCGCGCGAGTTCTTCGAGCGTGGTCAGCCCGACGCGGGCCTTCTCCAGCCCGTCCTGCCACATGAGTTGCATGCCCGTGGCGCGTGCGGCCTCGAGGATGCGCCCCCCCTCGCCTCCGGCCTCGACGGCGCGCTGGATCGCCGGGTTCATCGAAAGGACCTCGTACACGCCGACGCGGCCCTTGTACCCCGTGCGCCCGCACTTGGCGCAGCCCTCGCCGCGGACGAAGCACGTCTCGTCCTGCGAAAGGCCGAAAAGCGCCGCGACGGCCTTGTCGGGCTGATGCGGGACGGCGCAGTCGGGGCACACGCGCTTGACCAGACGCTGGGCGATCACGCACAGCAGGGCGGCGTTGATGGCGAAGGGCGGACAGTTGAAGTCGCGGAGCCTGGGGATGGCGCCGGCGGCGTCGTTTGTGTGAAGGGTCGAGAGGACAAGGTGGCCCGTCAGGGCCGCCTGGATGGCGATGCGCGCCGTCTCCTCGTCGCGGATCTCGCCGACGAAAACCACATCGGGGTCCTGGCGGAGGATGGAGCGCAGCGCGCCGGCGAAGGTCATGCCGATCTCGGTGTTGACCTGGATCTGCCGGATCAGGGGCATGCGGATCTCGACCGGGTCCTCGATCGTCATGATGTTGCGGTCGGGAGTGTTCAGTTTTTTGAGCGAGGTATAGACGGTGGTGGTCTTGCCGGAGCCGGTCGGACCGGTGACGAGGATCATGCCGTGCGGCGCCTTGATGGCGCGTTCAACGGCGGCGCCGGCGACGGAGGAGAGTCCGAGTTCATCGAACCCGCGGAGCGCGGCGTTGGAGGACAGAAGGCGCATCACGGCGTTCTCGCCGCAGACGGTCGGGATGATGGAGAGGCGGATATCGACGGCGCGGTTGTTGTGGACGAAGCGGATTTTGCCGTCCTGCGGGCGGCGCGTCTGCGTCAGGTCGAGGTTGGCCATGATCTTGAGGCGGCGCACGATGCCGGAGTGGGCCGAGAGGCCCGGGCCTTGTTGTTCGTGCAGTGTGCCGTCGACGCGGTAGCGGAGGTGGAGGTCGTGCTCGTCGGGGTTGATGTGGATATCGGAGGCGCCGCGCTCGATCGCCTGCGCGATGATCTGGTTGACGGCGGCGACGATGGGCTCCTTGCCCGTGGTGTGCGAGGCGACGGCCTCGACGGGGGCGTCGTTCTGGGGCTCTTCGTGGGTTCCGACGAGGGCGTAAGCGCGTTCGATGAGCGCCCGAAGCGCTCCCGGGTCGCAGAGCACCGGCTCGATGTCGGCCTTCAGGAGCACGCGCAACTGGTCGACCGCGCGCAGGTCCAGCGGATCGGCCATGCCCACCGTCGTCAGCCCCGGCAGGACGAACAGGGGAAACGCAAGGAGCGAATCGGCGGAGGCGCGCGACAGGAGGGTCGAGTTGGTGAAGTCGATCTCATAATGCGCGATGTCCACGAAGGGGCACTCGCACGTTTCGGCGCGGGCCAGGGCGAGCCCCCGCGGGTCGATCACGCCGTTGCGGAGCAGCGCTTCCGTAACCGGGATGCCCTCTTCCGAGGCGACGCGGCGTGCGGCGTCCATCGCGTCGGCGGAGACGCGCCCGGATTCGAGCAGCGCGGCGATGAGAAAGTCGTCGTGGCTAAGCAACGGCGGCCCCCTTCGCCGGCGGGCCCGATTCGGCGCTTCGACGGGCCGCGTCGAGGAGCGCGTCGACGACCGGCTGCTCGGGCCGACTGACGAACGAGACCCCGAGGTAATAGGTCGGCTCGCACCCGATCATCGTGCAGCGCTTGATCTGCATGGGACCTTCGTAGAGCGTGGCGCCGCCGGCGGAGGCGTCGCCCGACGTGATCCGGACGATGACCGTCGCGGCGCGGGGGAAGTACACGGGCGAGTTGATCCCGATGCCGCCGGGGCTGAAGTCGATGGCCGTCGCGGGGACGATGCGGCTGCCGTCGCCGAGGGTGCGCGCGAGGCGGACCTGCGCCTGGCATTCCGGCGCGGCGCGCACATGGGCGCGCAGGTTGCACTTCACGCGCTCATGCTGGCGCACCAGCAGTGTTTCGGGGCGAGTCTGCATCGTTCGCATGCTCCGGCGAGCCTGATCGGTGATCGGGCAATTGGCCCGACCCCTTCATGCGGGGGCGAGCGCCGCGGAAGTTCCCGGACCCGGCGGCGCGCGGTCGCGCGGCGTGTGATAGGTTCTCGGGCATGACGCGGTGCCCATGGGCGACGAACGATCGGCTGGCGGAGTACCACGACCGCGAGTGGGGCGTGCCGGTGCGGAATGCGCGCCGGCTGTTTGAGTTCCTCGTGCTGGAGGGGGCGCAGGCGGGGCTGAGTTGGGATACGGTCCTGAAGAAGCGGGAGCGGTACCGCGAGGTGTTTCACGGGTTCGATCCAGCGCGGGTCGCGCGGATGGGGCAGGCGGACATGCAACGCCTGATGAAGGACCAGGGGATCATCAGGAATCGGCTGAAAATCGAGTCGGCGATCAGCAACGCACGCGCGTTCCTCGTCGTGGAGAAGGAGTTCTCGCGCGACGGCGGATTCGCGGGCTACATATGGGGATTTGTCGAGGGCAGGCCGATTGCGAATCGCCGGCGGAGCATGCGCGACGTGCCCGCGTCCTCGCCGGTGTCCGACGCGCTGTCGAAGGACCTGAAGCGGCGGGGGTTCAGGTTCGTGGGGACGACCATCTGCTACGCCTTCATGCAGGCGGTGGGGATGGTCAATGACCACCTGATCACCTGCCCGCGCCACGCGGCGATCGCGGAGGGCGCCGCGCCCGGCGGAGCGTAGGCCCGAGGGCAATCGCATGATCTCGATCCTTGGACGCCGAGGCTGAGGAGTCTGCGACGAAGCCTCGGTTTCGGCGCTCGTTGACCCGAGGCTTCGCGGACTCATGTCGCCACGGCGACTCTTCGACCTCGGCGTCCACCGATCTTGCGATCTCCCCGGGGCAGGGGCCGCACCCCGGCACCCCCGATCATGCCCGGCAATACACTCACGCGGATGCCGCTCCTCACGCATCCCCCGCGCCTCCCCTTGATCGCTCCTTCGATCCTCAGCGCCGACTTCGCCAACCTCGCCGCCGATTGCCGGGATGTTCTCCAATCGGGTGGCGACCTCCTTCACATCGACGTGATGGACGGCCATTTCGTCCCGAATCTCACCATGGGCCCCGCCCTCGTCGCCTCGCTCCGCAAGGCCCTCCCCGGCGCGTTCCTCGATGTCCACGTCATGGTTACAGACCCCACCCAATACCTGAGGCCTTTTGCCGACGCCGGCGCGAACCACCTCACCTTCCACATCGAGCCGGTTCTTAACCCCCGCTCAGGCACGGGCCTCAGCCCCCTCTCGCAAGGCTACGACCCCCGCGCGCTCGCCGACGAATGCCGACGTGCCGGCATGACCGCCGGCCTCGCCATCAACCCGCCGACACCCGTCGAAACCATCATCGACCTGCTCCCAGCCTTTGACCTCATCCTCGTCATGAGCGTCAACCCCGGGTTCAGCGGCCAGACGTTTATCCCGGCGGTCCTCGACAAGGTCCGCCGTATCAAGCCCCGCCTCCGCCCGGATCAACGCCTCCAGATGGACGGCGGGCTGGACCGCATCACCTCCTCGGACGCCCGCGCCGCCGGCTGCGACACGCTTGTCGCGGCCTCCGCGATCTTCGGCCGGCCCCGATCGGATTGGAAGGGGATCATTCAGGCTCTGCGGGGGGGGGGGTAATCCCCAATCCTGATTCCGATGATTCCTGACCCCGGAAAAAGCCGCTGCTGAGGGAGTCCTCGAACGAAGGGACGGATGTTTCCGCCTTGGAACATAGCCCGTCCCTCATCGACCCACATGTTTTGCGCCTCCGATCGGAGTTTGTCAGGGTCAGGATGAAGCCATTGACCCGTCGTGCTATCCTTCACCCGTCCTTAACCGTGGGTGGAACTCCTCCTCAGCCGATAGCCCTTCAAGTCCCATGCCCTGCGATTCCATAGTCCAAGTTGTGCTGCTCCGTTCCGGGCGGACGGAGTGGGACGACCAGTGCCGGGTGCAAGGCCGGACCGACCTCCCGCTTTCCGAAGGCGGGAGGAAGCGAGTCAACCAACTCATCGCCGAGACCTCGGCGACCCTGCGGGCCAACCCGCCAGCGATCGTGTTCACCGGCCCGGACGAGGCCAGCCGGGAGTCCGCCGCCGTACTCGCCGACGCCGTCGGGTCCAAAACGCGAACCCTTCCCGAACTGGAGTCCATGGACTTAGGCCTCTGGGAGGGGCTGCTCGAATCCGAGATTGAGCATCGGTACCCCTCCGCCTGCCGGCTGTGGCAGGACCAGCCCAGCCTGATCCACCCGCCCAAAGGCGAGACGTTTGGTGACGCCGAGGCCCGCATCCGGTCGGCCCTCGCCCCGATCCTCGAAAAGGCCAACGGCAAGCCGACGGCGTTCGTCGCCCGCCCGCTCCCGTATGCCATGGCCGCCTGCTGGCTCACGGGGCGACCGGCGTGCGACATCTGGAAGATCATCGAAGACGGCCCGGACGTGCAGATCCTCGGGATCGACCGCCCGCGGCTCAGGCAACTGTGTGAAGAACTCAAAGCCGGGGCATGACGCCCCTTGGCTCGTGTGATCGATGTGTCATCGGCGCTCGGCGTCGTCGCCACGAATGCGAAACGACGCCCGCCGCTTTTGGAGAAAGCAGACGATGACGACCCTTCAGGCTCCGACCGCCGCACCGAAGACCTGGAACGAATCGCTGTCGCGCACGACGAAGGTCCCGGAAGGCCTGTGGCTCCGGTGCCCCGCGTGCAGCGGGATGATCTACCGCAAGCAGATGGAGGCCAACCGCCACGTCTGCCCCGATTGCGACCACCACTTCCGCATCCCCGCCACCGAGCGCGTTCGCCAACTCGCCGACGACGGCTCCTTCGAGCCGATGTTCGACAACCTCATCACGACAGACCCGCTGAACTTCATCGACCTCAAGGCCTATACCGAGCGTCTCGCCGCCGAGCAGGCCCGCACCGGGCAGCGCGAGGGCGTGCAGACCGGCCGTGTGTTCATCAAGGGCCGACCCGCGATGATCTGCTGCCTCGACCTCACCTTTTTCATGGGAACGCTCAGCAGCGTCGTCGGCGAGAAGATCACGCGCTCCATCGAGCACGCCACCGACAACGACCTCCCCCTCATCGTCGTCTCCTGCTCCGGCGGCGCCCGCATGCAGGAATCGGGCCTGTCGCTCATGCAGATGGCGAAGACCTCCGCCGCCCTCGCCCGCTTCGACGACGCCGGCGGCCTGTTCATCAGCGTTCTGACCGATCCGACGACGGGCGGCGTGTCGGCGAGTTTCGCGATGCTCGGGGACGTGATCTTCGCGGAGCCGAAGGCGCTCATCGGGTTCGCAGGGCCGCGGGTCATCCAGCAGACCATCCGCCAGGAACTCCCCGAAGGCTTCCAGACGAGCGAGTTCCTCGTGAAATCCGGCATCGTCGACCGCGTCGTGCATCGGCACGAACTGAGGAACGAGATTGCGCGGGTGATTGACTACGCGGGGAAGTAGGGGCGGTCGCGCGGGAGCGGGCTTGAAGCGAATGGCCGCCGCGCCCGGCTACAGGCAGGGCAATCGCATTATCACCTCCGACGCCGCGGTGCGGCTGGATCGGTATTCAGCCCGCAAGGCGGGCGCCGGTTCCTTGCCCCGGACGAAGTCCGGGGGGGCCGGGGGTCGCGGGCGCTGGGCCAGCGCCCCGGCGGGGCGAACGAAGCGTGTTGCGAGCCGGCGCGCCGAACTGCAGTGCGACCGTCGCCCCGTCCGGGGCTTCAGAAGCGGCACCATTCCGAAACCCCGGACTTCGTCCGGGGCAAGGGACCTGCGCCCGCACTGCGGGCTGCGAAACACAAGGAAGCGATAATGCGATTGCCCTGCGGCTAAAGGCACGATGCGTTCCAACTCTTGAGGATCAGCGTAATATCGAGGATGTTCACGATCCCGTCGCCGGAGACATCCAGCCGCGGATCGCGGGCCCCCCAACTGCTTAGGACGGCGGTGGCGTCTGCCATCCCGACGAGGCCGTCACCCGTTACGTCGGCCGCGCAACGCCAGTCTACCTCTTCTTCGCGGAGGTAGGCGAAGGGCGTCCACGGGCCATTCTCGGATTCCGCGAGGAGTCCGGATGCGAGGAGCATCGGCCTTCGCGGGCCGGCACCATCGGGATCGAAGGCCAAAAAGCCGTCAGGACTTGAGGGCCTCTGTGGTCCGATCCGGTCCCACGAAGTTCCGTTCCAGACGACGCCTTCCCTTGGCGTGGATTGATTGTCATCGCTAAGAATGCCGGCGGCAAGCAGTAGCGGCGGCGCTGGCCCATCGGCATCAGAGTCGAAGAACGCCACTGAGCTGACGATACTCAAGTAGTTGGGGCGGGAGCTCCTTCCGATTCGGAGCCACTCGGTTCCGTTCCACCAATACACACCGCCGTAGGTCGCAACCAGCAGCGCGTCTGCCGGGAGATTCGGAGTTCCCGGGCTGATGGCGACGGAGTTCGTGGCACCACCGCCCGGCGTCGGGAACGAAGTCCAGGTGAATCCGTCCCAATAGTCGATGACGGAAGTCTGCCACCGAATCAACTCGCCTTGCAGGTAGGAGCAGATCGCGAGCACCGGCGGTGTTTCTGGGGAAGAGTCATGATTCCACTGGGTCATCCAGTCAATGACGACGCTGTCATACAGGCTTCCAACGCGCCGCGGATACCCGATGTCCAGCCATTCACTTCCGGTCCATGCGACAACCGCGTTACCCTGGCCATCGAGATTGTCGTTCGGATGGGCCGCGCCGCCGAGAACAAGGAGCGGGGGCGCCGGTCCATCAAGATCGGGGTCGAAGCATGCCATGTTGTTGACGATTCGGCTCGTCCCCACGAACATCGGATTCCAGCCAGCGCCGTCCCACCAGGCGAGGTTTCGCGCGGGAACGCCTCCTTCAACCGACTCGAAGGACCCGCACACATACAACCGTCTGGGGATTGGACCAGCGCCGTCGGGATCGAAGAAGCTCGCATCATACGCAGATTGGAAGAATTCCTGACCCACCCCTCGGCCGAAGCCGGTCCAGCGATAGCCGTCCCACCTGGCGATGCACCGGCTGTAGATCCCGTGCACATACCGGAACGGGCCGAGAATGAAGAGGGCTTCTCCGTTGGGGCCGGGCCCGTCGTCGTCAAGCAGCCGCATTCGCGTGAGCCCCTGCAAATGAGACCCTTGATCGTAGTAGACTTCGAAGTCCAACGTCCACGACCCGCTGGGTAACTGGCCTATTGCAGAAGGAGCCTGCCACGTCGCGAGGAGGACAGCGGACCCGAGTATGGCGCACACAAAGCCGAGTCGATTGTGCCAGACCATGCTTCGCTCCTGAGAAGTTTCGCGAGCGACCCTAGATACGCAAGCGTGGTCCTGCCGGATGCCTCAATGGCCGACAATCCAGAGGATCGGATACGGAACCACCGATTCAGCGGCCTTTCAATATCCTCGCCAACGATCCGTCATCTATTTGAATGAGTCCCGCTTTTGGCAGGCGCTTCAGCGTCGCTCGCCAATCCCCTTTCTCGTCTCGGAACGCCTCGCGGAACAGCGGCAGCGCGTCCTCCGTTTTCCCTGCGTTCACCAGTGATACGGCCGTCCAGAATGCGATTTCCGCGATCCCCGGAGCGAGGTCGCGGGCCGCGGAGTAGGCCTTCAGGGCGCCTTCAACGTCGTTCTTCTCCATGGCGAGGTCGCCCTCGTTCATCTTCTCGTAGGCGCGGTGCAGCACGAGCAGCCGATCGAGTTCGTCCACGGGCGAGGGGTGGTCCTCGATGCGCAGATCAACGAGGCGGTCCTCCCACGATTTTCCGGTCGCCTTGGCCCGGACGACGACGATGGCCGCCGACTGCCGGCCGCGGACGTCGCCGCCGGCCATCTCCGCGGCATGGAGGCAGCGGATGAGCCGCTCGGCGAGCGGGGTGCCTGCGCCCGCGGATTCGAACGCGGCGGCCATTGCGGCGGGGACCTTGCCGGTGCGCATGAGGTTGGCCTGGACTGAATAGACCGAGCCGTCGGGCGCCTGTCCGTTCATGTGTCCGGCCTCTGCGATGCACTTGTCTCCGGTGTGGGTGGCGACGTTGCCCTTGGCGTCGAGCATGGCGACCTGGCGGACTCCCGAGGCGTCGTCCTCCATCATCAGGCGCGCCAAGGCGGTCGGCGCGGCGGCGCCTTCGCGCATCAGACGCAGCCCTTCCGGGCCGTAGGAGACTCGAACCATGGATTGCGTCGCCACGGCCCCGACGCCCGCCTCGGCCCACGGCACGATCGGGCCGACGCTGAACCAGTGCGATTGGACCGCGACGCCCATCTCCCCCGTCGCCGCATCGCGTGCGACGATTGAGTAGGTCGAAACGGGGCGGGCGAAATCAGCGGCTGGTTCGTCGCCACGAGCGGCGACGGGCAGCATCATCATGACGATGGTCGGCATAAGAGTCCTCATGCCGGCAGCGTACCGCGCCATCTCACGGCGTGATGATGTTGTGCCAAGGCCCGGCCGTCGCCGCGTTGTTCGACGTGGGTGCGCTGCTGCCCGCGGCGTTGACGATCGTGTTGTTCGTGTTCCGGCGGAGCGTGTTGCGGAAGACCATGTTTCCGGTGTTGTTGGTCAGGTCGATGCCCGCGCCGCCGTTGAGATGCACTTCGTTCCCCTCGATCCGGTTGTCGCCGCTGGGGGCGACGGACAGTCCCAGGAGCCCGGCCAGGCTGTTGTTGTTGACGAGGTTTCCCGTGATGTGGCAACCGGCGGAGAACGTGATGCCGTGGCCCGTGTTGTTGGCGACGTTGCAGCCGCTGATCGTGGTGTTCGACGCGCGGGCGATCCCGCCGTCGCTGTTGTACTGGAAGGCGCAGTCGCGGATGACGTGATTCGAGTTGCCGCACTCGACGCCGCTGCCGGTGTTGGAGTGGCTGGCGCAGGCGATCATGCTCGATCCGTCGTAGATCGTGAACCCGTCGGCAGAGTTCGCGATCGCCAGGCACTCGGTGGCGACGCCGCCGGAGTTGGTGAGGATGATGCCGGTGTTGCCGTTGGAGCGTGCGATGCATCTGCTGACGACGGAGGCGACGCCCGCGCGGATCCCGAAGGCGGTGTTCTGGGCGGCGGTGATTCCCTCGATGCGCGTGTAGGAGGCGTAACTGCCGCTGCCTCCCGCGGCGTAGGTGGCGACACCCGTGCCGCCCCACCCGGCGACAATGCCGTTGGTGATGATGATGTTGGTCCGGTTCCCGGAAGGACGGATGCCGTCGAGCGATCCGGCGACGCCCTGCAGCGTGAACCCGTTGAGATCGAGCGATACATTGCTCGCGGCGATGACGATGCCCGATTTGCCCGATTCACCCGCGAGGTTTCCGCCGAGGTAGTAGGAGCCGGGTTGCGCGATGATGAACGTGGCCGAGGCGTCGCCGGGCGTGTTCGCGGATGAGATCATCGTCCGCGGCTCGATCTCGACGAGGGTCTTCATGGTCGGTGCGACGGGGCCGACGGGCGGGTTGAGCGAGCCGGCGTCGCTCCGGCTTTCGATTGAGCCGAGGCCGACGAACGCGACCAGTGCGCAGCGTAGAATTACCCTCGACATGGCAACCTCCTGAGGCGGGGTTGGGCCTCTTCCACCCGGCTAGAGAGGTAAGCGCCGGCGGGCATGGGAACCGGCGCGGGAACCGTGCGGGCGCGTTGGCGCTGGGCCGTGCCGGGCGCCATTCCTTGACCCGCGCCCCAGCGTCTTCGGATTTCCGCCGACACCGGGGCGGGTCAGGTCGTGCCGATTCAGGCGGGTGCGTATCATTCCGCGATTCGACGATAACCTGTGTGATTGACCCTATGAGCCTCAAGATCCGTGTCCAACCTGAACGACTCGCCGCGATCTGCCGAAAATGGGGGATCGTTGAGATGTCCGTCTTCGGCTCAGCGGCGCGGGACGACTTCGGCCCCGAGAGCGACATAGACCTCTTGATCTCGTTCGATGCAGCCGCGCGAATCACCCTTTTCGACTTGACGACGATCCGGGACGAACTGACGGCACTCTTCGGCCGCCCGGTTGATCTGGTCGAAAGGCCCGCGCTCGAGCGGCACCACAACCCGTGGCTCAAGCACGCCATCCTCTCCGGTACAACCCCTCTGTACCGTGCCGCATGAGCGCCGAGCGCACCCCAGGGCTGCTGCATGACCTCGTCCACTTCGCGGAGCGGATTTTCGTGATCTACCGCCTTCGTCCTTCTCGGGCTGAGTTCCTCTTGGACGATGAGGCCAAAGACGCCGTGCTGTGGAACTTCATCGCACTGGGAGAGGTGTGCCGACGGCTCGGAGGCGCCTTCCAAGCCGCAAACCCCTCAATCCCCTGGCGCGCCATTATCGCGCATCGAGACGTGATGGCCCACGGCTACGACGTTGTGGAATGGGCTCGAATCGCAGCCGTGATCGAGGACGACATCCCGGAAGTCGTACGCGAAGGACGGCGTCTGCTCGCGGGCTTTGGCGCCCCGCCCGATCGCGCCGAATCCTGATCGCTTTGGCCGGGCGCCACTCCTTGACCCGCGCCCCAGCGTCTTCTGATTTCCGCCGACACCGGCGCGGGTCAGGTCGTGCCGATTCCGGCGGGTGGCCGCCGTCCGATGCGACGGCCAATGATCCGACGGCTTGCCCGCCAGTGCGCCCCCCTCATGCACCGCCCATGAGCGTCTCCATCGGCGGGCAGACGCAGACGAGGTTGCGGTCGCCGTAGGGGTTGTCGATGCGTGCCACGGGAGGCCAGAACTTGTTGTCGCGGATCCACGGCGCTCGGCGGGGGAACGCGCCGTCGCGCCGCGAATAGGGGTGCTTCCATTCGTCCGCGCTCACCATGTGAAACGTGTGCGGCGCGTTCCGAAGCGGGTTATCGTCGCGGCTCATGCGGCCGGCCTCGATGTCCGCGATCTCCTCGCGGATGCCGATGAGCGCCTCGCAGAGCCGGTCGCACTCCTCTTTCGATTCGCTCTCCGTCGGCTCGATCATGAGCGTCCCTGGGACTGGGAAACTCATTGTCGGTGCGTGGAAGCCGTAGTCCTGCAGGCGCTTGGCGACATCCTCGACCTTGATCCCCGCGCTCGTCTCGAAGGGGCGGAACTCGAGGATGAACTCGTGGGCGCATCGGCCGTTCTTTCCGGTGTAGAGGACGGCGTAGTGCTCGCTCAGTCGGCGTGCCATGTAGTTGGCGTTGAGCATCGCGACCTGTGTTGCTTTCTTAAGGCCGTCCGCGCCCATCAGCGCGATGTAGAGGTACGAGATGGTGAGGATCGACGCGCTGCCGAAGGGCGCGGCGCTGACGTTGCCTACGGCTCGCGGGGCGCCCGCCTCGTCGCCTTGCGAAGGGAGGAACGGCGCGAGGTGTTGCGCGACTGCGATGGGGCCCATGCCGGGGCCGCCGCCGCCGTGGGGGATGGAGAAGGTCTTGTGCAGATTGAGGTGGCAGACGTCCGCGCCGATGAGTCCCGGGCTGGTCAGGCCGACCTGCGCGTTCATATTCGCGCCGTCCATGTACACCTGTCCGCCGTGCTGGTGGACGATGGCGCAGATTTCCTTGATTCCCTCCTCGAACACGCCGTGCGTTGATGGGTATGTCACCATCAGCGCGGCGAGGCTCTTCGCGTGCTCGGCGGCGCGGGCGCGGAGGTCGGCGAGGTCGATGTTGCCGCGATCGTCGCATTTCACGGCGACGACGCGAAGCCCGGCGACGACGGCGGAGGCGGGGTTCGTGCCGTGGGCGCTGGTCGGGATGAGGCAGACATCGCGGTGCGCTTCGCCGCGCGATTCGTGATACGCGCGGATCGCGAGGAGGCCGGAGTATTCGCCCTGGGCCCCGCTGTTGGGCTGGAGCGAAACCGCGGCAAAGCCCGTGGCCTCCGCCAGCCACTTCTCGAGGCGAACGAACATCTCGCGGTATCCGGCCGCCTGCTCGGGCGGCGCGAAGGGATGCATCCGTCCGAACTCCGGCCAGGTGACCGGGATCATCTCGGTCGTGGCGTTGAGTTTCATCGTGCATGAGCCGAGGGGGATCATGCTGTACGCGAGCGAAAGGTCGCGCCCCTGCAGTTTGAAGATATAGCGGAGCATCTCCGTCTCGGAGTGGTGCGTGTTGAAGACGGGATGCGCGAGGTAGCCGGACGCTCGCGCGAACGCCGTGGGGAGCGTCGGCCCGCCCGCGAGCGCATCGATGTCCTGAATGCCAGGGGTTGTGCCCCCCTGGGCTGCGAATGCGGACAGAACCGCGACCACGTCCTCGCGCGACGTTGTTTCATCGGTCGTGATGCCGAGGGTTCCATCCTTGAAATCACGGAGGTTGATCCGTTTGCTCCGCGCGGCGGCGAGGACCTGCGCCGCGCCGATTCCCTTCGGGCGGACGCGGATCGTGTCGAAGAACGCGTCGGTCAGGACTTCATGCCCCGCGCGTTTCAATCCCCCGGCGATGGCGGCGGCGTAGGCGTGCGTCCGCCGCGCGATACGTCGCAGCCCCTCGGGCCCGTGATAGACGGCGAACATGCCGGCGATGATCGCCAGCAGGGCCTGCGCGGTGCAGATGTTGCTCGTCGCCTTCTCCCGGCGGATGTGCTGCTCGCGGGTCTGGATGGCCATGCGATAGGCGGCGTGCCCCTGCACGTCGCGGGAGACGCCGATGATCCGCCCGGGGAGTTTTCGCGCGTGCTCGGGCTTCGTCGCGATGTAGGCGGCGTGCGGCCCGCCGAAGCCCATCGGAACGCCGAAACGCTGCGTGTTTCCCAGGGTGATATCCGCGCCGAACTCGCCCGGCGGCGTGAGGACCGCGAGCGAGAGCAGGTCCGCCGCGACCACGGCGAGCGCGCCGCGCGACTTCGCCTCGGCGAACAGGGGGCGATAGTCCACGATGCGCCCGTCGGTCGCGGGGTATTGGACGAGCACGCCGCAGTAGGACTTCGCGCTCCAGTCCATCGCCGCCGGATCGCCGACGACGAGGTCGAGTTTAAGGAAGTGAGCGCGGGTGCGCAGGTGTGAGATGGTCTGCGGGTGGCAGTCCCTGGCGACGAAGAACGCCTTCCCGCAGTCGTGCCCGCCGGCGGAGGCGTAGCACATGCTCATCGCCTCGCCCGCGGCGGTGGCTTCGTCGAGCAGCGACGCTCCCGCGAGCGGCAGGGCCGTCAGGTCCGCGATCATCGTCTGAAAGTTGAGCAGGGCTTCGAGGCGGCCTTGCGAGATTTCGGCCTGGTACGGCGTGTACTGGGTGTACCAGCCGGGGTTCTCGAGGATGTTGCGGAGGATCACCGGCGGGGTGATGCAGTCGTGGTAGCCCATGCCGATCATCGAGCGGAAGACCTGGTTCTTCGACGCGATGGCCTTGAGTTCCGCGAGCGTCTCGTGCTCCCCGCGAAGGTGCGACGCGCCTGGGAGGTTCAACGACCGCGTCAGACGGATGCCTTCAGGGACCACCGCCGAGGTGAACTCGTCGAGCGAGCGATACCCCAGCGCGTCGAGCATCGCCTGTATCTCGGCGTCGGACGGGCCGATGTGCCGCCGGACGAACGTATCCGACGGATCGAGAATCGAGGCATGCCCGAGAGCGGCGCGGGCGACAGGTTCAACGGCGGCGGTGGGGGACATGGAGGCTCCGAAATCCAAGCCCGGCGGCATGGGCCGGGGCGTGAGTGCAACGAATCGAGGCGCGGCGTCGGCCAAGGCTCTCCGAGGCCGGAGAGGCCGCGCAGTTTACTCGGTCGGGCCGACCGAAAGGCGGCAGGAGCGACGGCTGTCCCGGTCTCGGCGTCCGCGGCGAGTCCGGGCGAACTGGTGGTGGCGCCGTCTGATTGTGGCACGCCCTTTTCAAGGCGTGGCGCGGGGGACATGGGCTGGAAAGCCCATGCCACTTACAAGCGGCGACATGGCCGGCGAACTTGCCGGTCCGCGCGCGGTTCCTCGGCGCCACGGATCCTGGGCCCGTGCCGGATCGGCCCGCCCGATAAGGCGGATCCGGCACTTGCCAGGCGGATCATTCCGTATCGTCGGCCGACCCCTCGGGGCCGGCGCGGCTCGTGCGGCGAGTCCGAGCGCGTTCCTGCCGATCCCCGCTTCAGGGTCCGGACGCAGTCCCGACGCGGCGGTGCATTGATGAGCGATGGCAACTTCTTCGACTGCACGCGCCTCACCGACCAGAATCGGCGTGCGCTGATCGGAAGCCTTTCGCGTTCGGCGCCGGCGCGGGCGGATTCGCGCCGGCAGTCGGATCGGTTCGAGTACACCGTCGCCGCCGTGCCTGTTACGGTCTTCGACGATCAGGGCTCACCGCGAAAGTTTCTCATGCATGCGAGGAACATCTCGTGCGGCGGGCTCTCGGTTCTTCACGGCGGATACCTGCACAAGAAGACGCGGTGCTCGATCATGCTGCAATCGCTCGACGGGCGCAGGCAGGTGGTGAGCGGGCAGGTGGCCGATTGTCGGCACATCACGAAGAACATCCACGAGGTCTGCATCCGCTTCTTCGAGAAGATCACGCTCGATGCGTTCTGCGCGGCGGATGCGAAGGTGTGCTCGCCGATCGTGAGGCTGCCGGGGACGCCGATGCTGAAGGGGCTGGCGCTCTGCCTGTCGAAGCCGGCGGAGGCGCGGCGGCGGTTCCTCGACTGGCTCTCGGCGACGGGGCTGGACGCGGTGGATGCGCAATCGGTCGGGGCGGCGGCGGACAAACTCAAGCGGCTGCCCTTCGTTGTTGCCGTCGTGGACGCCGAGGAGGGCGACTGGGATGCATCCTCGGCGGTGAAGACGATGCGCGACTCCGGTTTCGCGGGCGGGATCATCGTGGTCCGCGGCTCGTCGGAGAACGTCGAGGGCGCGGACGAGACGCTCTCCGGCTCGCCCGACGCGCACGCGTTCAACCGGGTACTCGGCACGCTCCAGATCGAAAAGGCGGGCGAGGAGGGCAGGCCGGTGCATTCGACGCTCGCCAACGCCGCCGAGAGCCGGTCGCTCATCGCGGGGTTCGTCGAGCATGCGCTGGGCGTCGCGACGCTCGCGGAGTCGGCGGTGAAGACGAACGACCGTGATCGCCTCATCGATGCATTGCGATCGCTGAAGTCCACGGCGGGCGGCTACGGCTTCGGCGTCGTCGGGCAGGCTGCGGCGGGGGCGCTCACGGCGATCGAACGGGCCAAGACCCTGAAGCACGCCGAGCGGCAGATCGCGCTTGTCGTCTCACTCTGCCGAAGGCTGAGCGCGGAGCCCGCCGGGGCGCGGGCGGCGTAAGAGCAAGGAGATGACGGCGCACGCAATCCATGGAAGAAGGATCGGTGTGGTGTCATGCCTTCGCCCGTGCCCCGGGCACGCGTCTGGCAGCCATCGACGGCCCTTGCCATGGGCTGAATCAGGCACGTCGAGAAGTTGGCGGGTTCGGCGGCCATTTCGGATCCGTGCCGTCCACGTCCTTCTCGCGCTGGCACTTGGAGCAGGATCAATGCTTGTGTTCCTTCTTCAGGGTGCCTCACACAATGCAAGAAGTAGATGAGGTAGGGTCGCCCCGGCGACTGTTCCAGACGCCCATACCACCGAGACCTGTAGGCATTGTGTTAGGCACTTGCTCTGTTGAAATGGCCGCGCATCGCGCACGGGTCGCACCCTTTCAGGGTGCGGACAGAGGGCTGGAGGGGGCCCGTACCGGGGGCGGCGCCCGCCGCGGCGGATCTTCGACTCGAAGACTCGCTCTGCCCCCGTCTATTGAATGCCAGCCTTTCAGGCTGAGGAACTGGCGTTTCAACAGAGCATTAGGCACTCTCAAGGCCTCCAACACAAGGACCGTACCGCCACATAGACGCTCCGTGCCGCGGCAATCGCGAAGAGGATGCTCGCTGCACGGGTGAGGTAGCCGAAGAGGGAGGACCTGTCCGACAGCACCCCGCGAATCGGCAACTCCCGGCGGGCGAATGCTTCATCGAACCCAAACGGGACGGCTCCGCATTCCGCGATCAGTTGGCTGATCCGGATGTTGATTGCCTCGCGTCGTTCGTGGGGCGTCTGCCTTCCGGTCCATTCCTCGGCAAGGCGCAGCATTCGACCGGTCGCGAGTCCGCTCTGATAGCGTGCGCCGCCGATGCTGATGTGTCCGAGGTAGCACGGGTCCGAATCCAGCAGCATCAGGTCAATCGGTTCGGCATCGCGCTCCGTGCGGACCCGGAGCGAGCCGGAGGGAGTTCTGAACACAAACGCCAACTCTCCGGGCCTGCAACTCCAGGATTCTCCCAACCCCGCAGCCCAGAAGAACAAGCCCAGGACCACGAACGCGAGTGCAAGACAGATATGGACCAGCCCTCGGGCTGTCCGAGTTGTCATGTACTGCGATACGTTGAAACCCGGCGCGTGGATGCACCCAGGGAACGCCGCAGGTCCCGGATGGATCATCTTTCATTCCTGCGTCGGGCGACCACGGGATTCGCTGCGGCGACCCTCCGCTCATCCCGAGCGTGCGCGCGATTGACCGACGTTGCGTATCAGAGCCGTCCCGCAGCGTGCGGCCGGTGCGAATCACGGCGCCCAGTTCGCCAGCACCATCGTGAGGTCGGCAAAGTCCGCCGTCCCGTTGTCGTTGACGTCGGCGGGCACGAGGGTTTGTCCCCACGCGACCAGCACGGCCGTAATGTCGGCGAAGCCGACCAACTGGTCGCCGTTCGCGTCGCCCGGGATGCGCGGCGGGGGCACAAACTCGATCGCGCCCATGTCAATCGGCGGCGTCGGGACGGGTGCGTTGGGCAACTGAAAGACGCTCTCGATCGCGCGCGGGGAGAGCGCGAGGTCGATCGGCGTCGGCTCCGCGGTGTCCGCGTCGTTGTCGAGATCGGTCGCGTCGGCGGGGATCAGGGCGCGATCGCCCGTGTCGATACAGGGCGATCCCGTGATGAGCCGAAGGTCGTCGTCGCGCGTTCCCGGCACGCCGTCGGTTCCGTTCGGCAGAACAAAGAGAGGCGGCGCGCCGATGTTCCCCGTTCCGCCGAGCGACCCGGTCCAGCCCTGTACGCAGGTCGAGTTGACGGCGAGGGTTCCGCCGACGCGCGTCGCCTGCGAGCCTTGGGTCGTCCCCGTGTTGTCGGTGTTCGCCCAGAGAATGCAGTTGGAGAGCGAGGACGCGCCTGTTTCGGCATAGAGGCCCCCGCCGAAAAGCAGGGCGTTGTTCCCATGCGAGGTGCAGTTGGAGAACGCGACGCCCGCCGCGGCCCAGGCTCCGCCGCCCGACGAGAGCGCGAAGTTCCGCGAGAAGACGCAGTTGACGACATTCCCGGCGGCGGAGGCGTAGAGCGCTCCGCCGCGGTCGCCCGAGTTTCCGCCGAGGAAGCAGTTGACGAGCCACGCGCCGTTCCCCGAGTAGACGGCCCCGCCGCGTGATGCGGAGTTGTTGATGAAGTCCGATCGCTTCAGTGCGAGCGGACCGCTGGAGTTGAAGAGCCCGCCGCCGAAGTTCCCGAAGTTCGATTCAAAGTTGCAGTCGGCGACGCCGATCGTGCCGCAGCAGGTCCAGAGCCCGCCGCCGAACGCGGCGTTGTTGCCCGTGAACTCGCAGGAAGCGACGGTCCCCGCGTCCCGCAAGGCAAGCCCGCCGCCTTCGGACGACGCGATGTTGGAGCGGAAGGCGCACCCGCTGACGCCCGCGGCCCCGAATCGGCTGTAGACGCCTCCGCCGGACACGCCGAAGTTGTTCTCGAAGACGCAATCGATGATCTGCATCGATCCTTCGGTGAGGAGTCCGCCGCCGGAGTTGTTGGGGAAGGAGCCGGCGTCCGCGCGCCCGTAGCGGATGGTGAAGCGCTCGATGGTCGCGGGGGCGAAGATGGTCCTCATGGAGACGACGTGGAACGAGTTGTCGGCGGAGTCGCCGGGGATTCCGATGTCGCCGGTGAGGACGGTCTCGGCCGAGCCGGGGATGCGTTCGGCGGGGGAGGATTCCGTGCCGGCGAATCCGCCGCGGATGATGGCGCCTGAGAAGAGGAGGAAGGTGGCGGCGCGGTCGTTGCTTCCTTCGTCGGGGCGGTACAGGCCTTGGGCGACCCAGATCTCGTTGATTGTGCCGCCCGAGCCGGCGGCGGCGGTGAGGGCGAGTTGAAGGCTCTGATGGGCGGTGGCCCACGAGAGGCCGTCGCCGCCCGGCGCGGCGTTTTGATTGACGAACAGCGGGCCGCCCGCGAGCGCCGATTGGCTGTACCAGACGGCGGCCACGAGGGCGATCGAGCGGGCCGGGGGGTATCGAGGGGTCGTGCGCATGCGATGAGGCGGCCTCCCGTCCGCGTCGGCCACGCCGATCGGCCGGGTTGGCCACCGTGAGAGTGTGGCGTACGCCGTCGGGAGGTCCAAGCGGAAAAGGCAAAGAAATTCGCGCGTGCCGCGGTCGGCGTGGGGTGGATTGAAAAGATGGGGAGGATGGGGGTGCGACGGCGTGCGCCGGACACGCCCTGGAAAGGGCGTGGCACGGCGTGAGAATCAGGTTCTGAGTGCTGGAAACCGGCTCCGATCATTCCCCGAACGGGCGCGGGCGGGTTTTTGCGGTTTTTTTGCGCCGATTATTTGACGCGCTCCCCAGTTTGTGGCATATTCCAACTTGCTCAGGGTTGCCCGCGTCGAGCGACGCGTAATCGCACAGGGCACGCCCGCCAACTTGGATTCGTGGAAGACCATGTTGGTTCTGTCAGTCGGTTCGCACAGAAGGAGAGAGTTCATCCATGAAGAACACGGTTCTGGCTATCGGTGTCATTCTCGCCGCGGCTTCGGGTGCGCAGGCGTCATTCTCCAACATGGAGATGTGGACCGATCAGTGGGGTTTCCCCCTGTCGCCCGGCGATGCGGTGGTCTCGTTCCCGCAGTTCAACACGCAAGGCGGCACGCGCGTCCTCAAGGGCGTGCAGATCGATCTTGAAGGGGCGATGCTGGCCTCGGTTACCGCCGAGAACAACAGCGACATCGCCGTCAACGACTTTGCCGTCCAACTCGTCGGGATTGTCGACTTCTCGCTCGGCGCCTCGGCGCTGGGCCTGGGGATCGTGGCCAACTCCGCAGCCGCCTCGGTTACAGCGACCGACAACGGCGGGGTGCCGAACGGGTCGGGGACCGATTTCCACGACTTCGGCACGGTCTCGGGCAACGACACCGATTCGACGTTCCTGCCCCCGTTCCCGGCGGTGCTCGCGTTCTTCCAGGGCGGCGGCACGGTCAACGGCTCGGTGTCCGGCAACGGCGGGTTCTCCGCCCAGGGCTCCGCCGACGCCACCATCAACTTCGATAACTTCGGTGCGTCGGGCACGGCGAAGGTCACGTATTTCTACGATCTGATCCCGACCCCCGGCTCGTTCGCCCTCGCGGGGCTCGCGGGCCTGGCGATCGCTCGCCGGCGTCGCGCCTGATCGGGATTGCCCCGTTTACCAACGGAACCCCCGGAACCCCGCGGTTTTGCGGGGTTCCTTTCTTTTTTGGCGCCGGCCCGCGGCGCGATCCGGGGCGCGGTGGTACGATCACGGCCTTGGTTCCCTTTGAATCGCACCCATTTCAAGGCGCTGCGCGCCCAGGATTCCACACCATGCGGACGCTGATCGGCAGAGTTGCAACGTTTGTTCTCGCGGCCTTGACGGGCCCCGCCTCCCTTCTCGCGCAGGAGCCCGCCGCCGCTCCCGCGCCCACCGGAGAACCCATGGAATACGTCCGCATGTCCACGACGATGGGCGACATCGTCCTCGAACTCAACCGCGCGAAGGCGCCGATCTCGGTCGAGAACTTCCTCAAGTACGTGGACAAGGGCTATTACGACGGCACGATCTTCCACCGCATCATCGACGGGTTCATGATCCAGGGCGGCGGCTACACCGCGGACCTGGTCCAGAAGCAGACCGACCCGCCGATCAAGAACGAGTGGAAGAACGGGCTTAGGAACTCCCGCGGGACGATCGCCATGGCGCGCACGGCGGTGCATGACTCGGCGACGAGTCAGTTCTTCATCAGCGTCGTCGATAACGCCATGCTCGACCAGCCGCGCGACGGGGCGGCCTACGCGGTCTTCGGGTCGGTGCTTCAGGGGATGGACGTGGTGGACAAGATCAAGGCGGTCAAGACCGAGCCGAAGGGGGCGGCGTTTCAGAACCTGCCCGTCGAGCCGGTCATGGTGAACTCGGCGAAGCGAGTGCCGGTGGGGGAGTTATCGGAGGCGATCGCGGCGGCGCGCAAGGCGGAGGAGGAGGAGGCCGTCGAAGCCATGAAGGCCCAGCAGGCGGCGCTCCAGTCGGGGATTGACTACGTCAAGTCCAAGGGGATTGATGTGGCCAACGGTTCGCTGAGCCCCTCCGGCCTTTGGACTGTGGACGTCAAGGAAGGCGAGGGCGCTTCGCCCGCGTCGACCAGCACGGTCAAGGTTCATTACACGGGCTGGCTGACCGACGGCACCAAGTTCGATTCGTCGGTGGACCGTGGTGAGGCGGCGACCTTCCCCCTGAACAGGGTTATCAAAGGCTGGACGGAGGGCGTGGGCGGCATGAAGCCGGGTGGGAAGCGGTATCTCGTGATCCCATCCGACCTTGGGTATGGCGATCGCGGCTCGCCGCCGAAGATCCCAGCCAAGGCGACGCTGGTTTTCGAGGTCGAGTTGCTCGAGGTCGTTGCCAGCCAATGAGGGATTAGGCACCTTGGCCGGTCAAGGGCAAACTGGGCCGAATGGCGAACGCGGGAAACGAAAAAGAGTATTCCTCGCTGAAATCGGCTTTTCCGCTTGACCCGAGGGCCGGATTCGGTCAAGTTTGAGGGACGTTCGCATCCATTCGCCGGACGACTTCGGCGGAATGGAGGCGGGCCGGGCGCGGCCGCGTATGCCATGCCCTGAGAGATGAGCCCGGCGATACTCGTCGGGTCATAACTGGTTCTGCTATCCGCGCGCGAAGGGCGGAGGCGTAACCCGGGATGTCCTTCTAGTCTGGCGTGAGGAGAAACGATCACATGGCGAAGGAAGGAAACGGTTGTGCGAGCATGCGAACGCTCGCGGGATGTCTGTTCGTCGCGGCGGGGCTGACGGTTGCGTTGGCGATGCCGACCGCGGCAGAGGCGGGCGTGAAGTGGCGCACGGGCGATGAAGGCCCGGTTGCGAAGATGTCGAAGCAGGAACTCCGCCAGACGCTGACCGACATGACGGCCCAGCGTCGGGGCGAGGCGGGCGCGTCGCACTTCGTCGCGACGTTTGACCGCCCGATCAGCGACGCGGAGCGTGCGGCGCTGAAGGAAGGCGGCCTGACGCTGCTTTCCTACCTGAGCGAGAACTCGTACTTCGCCTCGATCGATGCGGGCCGGGCCGATCCGGCGAGCATCTTGGACAATGAAGCCCTGTCGAACGTCAGGCCTGTGCGGCGGGAATGGAAACTGCACCCGGACCTGCTCGCGGGCAAGGTGCAGCCCTGGTCGATCGTCGGCGGAGAGATCAAGCCCGGCGCGGCGGAGGCAAGCCCGACGGTCGCGGCGTACATCATGTTCCACGGCGACGTCGATTTCGACGGCCCGGGGCTTGAGATTCTGGCGAAGCACGGCGCGGCGGTCGTTTCGCCGATCGAGATGGTGAACGGCGCGGTGATCGAACTGCCCTCCGACAACGTGAAGGCTCTCGCGGACGAGGACGGCGTGATGTGGATCGAGCCTCCGCTGCCGAAGTTCGAGGAGTTGAACTTCGAGAACCGGGCGATCACCGGCGCGAACACGGCGCAGGGCGCGCCCTACAACCTCACGGGCGCGGGCGTGACGGTCCTCGTCTACGACGGCGGTTCGAGCCGCACGACGCACCAGGACTTCCAAGGCCGGGCGTTGAACATCGACACCGACGGCGTGTCCAACCACTCGACGCACGTGTCAGGCACGATCGGCGGCGCGGGCATCGCCGATCCCGCCGAGAGGGGCATGGCCCCGGGCGTGCAGATCCGGAACGCCGGCTTTGAATGGGACGGGAGCAACGACTTCCTCTACCAGGACCCCGGCGACATGATCGCCGACTACACCAACGCCGTGGTCAACCACGGCGCCGATATCTCGAACAACTCGATCGGCAATAACACCGAGCCCAACGGGTTCGACTGCTCGTGGCAGGGCGACTACGGGTTCGTGGACACGGTCATCGACTCGATGGTTCGCGGCTCGCTCAACGGGCAGCCGTTCCGCATCGTGTGGGCCGCCGGCAACGAGCGGCAGGGCAGCCGGTGCGACGTCGAAGGGTTCGGCGATTACTACAGCAGCGGGCCACCCGCCAACGCGAAGAACCAGATCTCGGTCGGCGCGCTGAACGCCAACGACGACTCCATGACGACCTTCTCGTCGTGGGGGCCTTCGGACGACGGGCGCATGCGTCCCGACATCTCCGCCCCGGGTTGCGAGTCCGGCGGCGACGGCGGCGTCCGCTCGTGCAGCAGCAGCGGCGACACGTCCTACACCACGATGTGCGGCACGTCGATGGCGTCGCCCACGGTGTGCGGCCTGAGCGCGTTGCTGATCGAGGACTTCCGCGCCCACTACCCCTCTTCGCCCGATCCGCGGAACTCGACGCTCAAGGCGATCTGGATGCATACGGCGCAGGACGTCTTCAACCCCGGGCCGGACTACATGTCGGGCTTCGGGTCCGTGCGCGTCGTTCCCGCGATCGAGCAGATCCGCTCGGGCAACTTCTTCGAGGCCGACATATCGCACGGCGGCGTCTATACGGCGACCGTCGTCGTCTCGCCGAGCGACACGCAACTGAAGGTGACGATCGCGTGGGACGATCCCGCCGGTACGCCGAACGTCAACCCGACGCTCGTCAACGACCTTGATCTCGTGGTGAGCGGCCCGGGCGGGACGTATTTCCCCTGGACGCTCGACCCGGCGGCTCCCTCGGCGAACGCGGTGCAGACCACCCGCAACTTCCGCGACAACAACGAGCAGGTGCTGATCAACAACCCGATGCCGGGCGCGTACCTTGTCGAGGTCCGCGGGTTCAACGTGCCGCAGGGGCCCCAGCCCTTCTCGCTCTGCGCCAGCCCGTTCCTCGTGAACTGCTCCAGCCAGGGCATCGCGACGCTTGACCGCAACGTGTACAACTGCAGCAGCCTCGCCGGCCTCCGCGTCGTGGACTGCGACCTCAACACCAGCGATTCCGTCGTGGATACGGTTACGGTCCACATCGCCTCGACGACCGATGCGACGGGGTTCAACGTGGTGCTCACCGAAGTGTCCCCCGAAGCGGCGACGTTCGCGGGCACGGTGCAACTCTCGACCTCGGGCGGGTCGGGCATCCTGCAGGTTTCGCACGCCGACACGGTGACCTTGACTTATCAGGACGCCGACGACGGCGGCGGCATGCCGGCGACCGTGACGGCGACCGCGACGGTCGATTGCCAGGGCCCGGTCATCTCGAATGTGCAGGCGCCGCCGGCGACGATCTCGCCGGTCAGCGCGGTGATCACGTTTGACACGAGCGAAGCGGCGGCCGGCGTCGTGCGCTACGGCACGTCGTGCGGCGCCCTCACGTCCTCCGCGACCGCGGGCGGCGGAACCAGCCACACCGCCAACCTCTCCGGCCTGACCGACAACACCACCTACTACTACTCCGTTGAAGCGACCGATCCCTCGGGCAACTTCACGCTCGACAACAACGGCGGATCGTGCTACTCGTTCGCGACGCCCGAGACGCCGGACTACTTCACCGAACTCTTCACCAGCGGCAACGACATCGACAACGTTTCATTCCTGTTCACGCCGGTTCCGACCTTCGAGGGCTACGTCGCCTGCGCGACGCCGATCACGGTCCTCCCGACCGATCCGAACGCGGGCACGCCGGTGACGCTGCCGGATGACTCGCCCGCCTTCACGATCACCCTGACCGGCGGCGAGTCCGTCAAACTGTTCGGCGTGTCCTATTCGACCATTTTCCTGAATCCCAACGGCAACCTGTCTTTCGATGCGGGCGACGGCGACACGAGCGAATCGCTCACCGACCACTTCGAGCGGCCGCGCGTCTCGATCCTCTTCGACGACCTCGGCCCGCACCAGGGCGGCACGGTTACGTGGCAGCAGGCCTCGGACAGGCTCGTGATCTCCTACGTCGCCGTGCGTGAGTACAACACCACCGCTACGGTTACGTTCCAGTACGAACTCTTCTTCGACGGCCGGATCGTCTTCTCGTACCTCGACGTCGGGATCGCCGACGGGCTGATCGGCTTGTCGCGCGGCGGCGGGACGCCGAATCCGTTCTTCCCGTCGAACTTCTCCGGGTACGGCTCGTGCGGTCCGAGGCCGCCTTCGGCCTCGGGCGGCAATGCCGCGACCCCGGTCGGGCAACAAATCCCGATCACGCTCGTCGGCTCGGACGACGGGCTGCCTGAGCCGCCGGCGCTTGACTACATTGTCATGTCGCTCCCGGCGAACGGGAAACTGTTCGACCCGAACGCGGGCCAGATCTACGGCACGCCGTACACCTTGGTCGGCGGCGGGAACGTCGTGAACTACGACCCCTATTGCACCTTCCTCGGCGACGACTCGTTCACGTTCAAGATGAACGACGGCGGCACGCCTCCCGATGGCGGCGACTCGAACATCGCCACGGTCAACATCGCCGTCGGCGGGCCGACGGTCATCTACTCCTACAACCTCGATACGAACCCGAACTGGGGCATGAACGGCGATTGGGGCTTCGGCCAGCCGACGGGCGGCGGCGGCTCGGCCGGAGGCGGCTCGGGCAACCCTGACCCGACCAGCGGCTACACCGGCACCAACGTCTTCGGCTACAACCTCAACGGCAACTACATCAACAACATGCCAGCCTACGAACTCAAGTCCAAGCCGATCAACTGCTCGGGGCGGACGGGCGTTACCGTCCGATTCCAGCGCTGGCTCGGCGTCGAGTCCTCGACGTACGATGACGCCTCGTTCGAGGTCAGCAACGACGGCACGACGTGGACGCCCGTCTGGGTGCATGCCGGGGCATCGATGAATCCCACCGGCTGGACGCTCCAGACCTACGACATCTCGGCCCTCGCCGACAACCAGGCGACCGTCTACCTCCGCTGGATCATCGGGCCGACCGACAGTTCAGTGGTCTACTGCGGCTGGAACATCGACGACATCGAGATTCTCGCGGATGTTCCGCCGGCGCCGTGCCCGAACGACTACAACGGCGACTGCGACATCAACTTCGGCGACATCAACCACATCCTCGCCAACTGGCAGAACTACACCTTCAACGACATCTCGATCGTGCTCAGCATGTGGGGCCAGTCCTGCAACTGATGTGATCGAAGGATGATCGAACCACGAGCGTCGGGGGGGCCCCCCCCCCCCCCCCCCGGTGACTTGGGGGGCCGGTGGGGGGGACCCCCCGGACCGGGGCCCCGGCGGCCCGCGCCCCCGGGGGGGCCCCCCCCCCGCTGCCGCCCCCC
>CAZBDZ010000007.1:33088-40742 GCA_964490785.1 uncultured Phycisphaeraceae bacterium | reverse complement strand
GCAGAACTACACCTTCACCGACAGCGCGATCGTGCTCAGCAGGGGGGGCCAGGCCTGAAAGTGTGGTGATCGAAGGATGATCCAACCACGCGCGGCGCGCGGCCCCGGCCGCGCGACGCTTTTCAATTGGAGGGCCCTTTGCGTGCAACCCGGTTCACGGGGCGCGAGCGGCCCGGCGCCCGGTGGGCGACCTCCAGAGGATGCCGTCACGCCGTCCACGCGCGGCTGACGCCCTCACGCCCATACGGATCGCCTTTCATTCTCGCGCTGGGCGACCACGGGATTCGGCGCGGCGACCCTCCGCTCATCCCGAGCGTGCGCGCGATTGACCGACGATCCGCGCGGAAGGGTCCTGTTAAACTCGATGCGATCACCTCATGCCGATCGGCGGCGGCGGATGGCGAGCGTTGTCAGGCCCGCGGCCAGGCCGAGAAAGCCCGGGGCCGGGATCTGGACGAGGACGGCGGAGTTGTAGTTGACGCCCGCGGCGGTGTCGCGGAGTGTGCATTCGAAGAGGAGCCATTGGCCGTCGTCGGAGAGGTCGAAGGCGTCCTCGCCGTTGGCGATGGCCTGGACGAGGAAGCCGCCGATCATGGTGACGCCTTCCTGGACGATGAGTTGGTCGTTCCAGAAGAGGCCGGAGTCCATGGTGGTTGTCGGGTCGTTCCAGTCGCCGTACCAGACGACGTTTCCGGCATTGTCGATCTGGAGCGCTCCGCCGGTGAGGCCGAAGGACTCGAGCGAGAACGATCCGATGGCGGGGAGGTTTTGCCCTTCCTGATAGAGGATGGTGTTGTTCTTGACGATGCACTCGTCGGTGAGGGTGTCGCCGGTCATATTGGCGCGGATGACCCATTCGTCGGTGTCGTTAAGATCGACGCCCCGGCCGAGGAGGGTCTCGTAGACGCGGGAGTTGGCGCCGGCGGTCGCGGTGGTGCCTTCCTGGGCGAGGAGGGTGTTGTTCAGCATGAGCGCGCCGTCGATGGTGGTGGTCGGGTTTGCGGTGTCGGCGAGGTAGAGCATCGAGCCCGAGTTGTTGATGGCGGAGTTGTGCGGTCCCGTGCTGAAGTCGGCGATGGTGCTGCCGATCAGGGCGTCGCCCTCTTTCGCGATGACGTTCTCGACGTAGGTGCCGGCCAGCGCGTTGTAATCGAGGCGGACCATGGCGCGGTCGACGCTCGTCGGGATCGCCGGATCATCGATGCTTGCGACGACGGACATCTGGTTGAAGTCGTTCATCTTGACGTCGAAGAACCCGATGTAGGGCGTGGGGTTGGTGAAGGCGGGCGAGGAGGAGATCGTGCTTTCCCACAGGGCGAGGGTCGAGTTGAAGTAGATGCCGGAGTCCGTGCTCGTTGTTTGCCCGCGGAGGAAGAGGTTCCAGCCCGTGTCGGCGTTGTTGTTCAGGTTGACGGAATCGAAGGAGGAGATGGTGGCGTTCGGCGGGGCGGCGAGGGCCTGGTCTTCGCGGTACTGGACGACGCCGTTGAGGAGCGCGACAACATCGGCGTTGGTGTTGGCGTGGTCGGTGTCGGCCTCGATGAGCCACTTGCCCTGATTGTTCACGGCGAGGGCGTTGATCGTCGTTACGTTGCCGACGCCGGCGACGGTGTCGGTCTGCCGGAGCGCGATGGAGAACGCCGGGGTGATCGAGAGCGCGGTGCCCGAAACGGCCGAGAGCATGGCGCCCCCAAAAACGCACGACAAGTGGTAGCGACGCATCGTGTTTCCTCCTTCTGGCCGGCCAAGGGCTCGACCCATCCGCCTTGAATGGGGCGCAAAAACACCATTGGCCCGGCTCACCAAAACAACCACGGATTCGCCATCGCGTCAAGCGAAATCCCCGGATTACCCTTTGAATTCCGCACTTGTTCGGGAGACGTTCGCTCAGAGAGTCGCGTCGCACGGAGCCGCCCGGTCGCTCTAGACTGCACTTGTGCGCAACCGCCGACCCGATCTGAACGGCCTGCTGATTCTGGATAAGCCGCTCGGCTGGACGTCGGCGGACTGCTGCCGATACATCAGAAAGGGGACGGGCGGGGCGAAGGTGGGGCACGCGGGGACTCTTGATCCGCTGGCCAGCGGGCTGCTGATCCTCTGCCTGGGGAGGGCGACGAAGCGGATCTCAAGCCTGATGGCGGGCGAGAAGCGGTACGTCGCGGAGGTTGATCTCGGGCACACGTCGCCGACGGATGATCTTGAGGCGTCGCCCGTGGCGGTCGAGGTGGTGTCGCCGCCGACGCTGGAGCAGGTCAGTGCAGCGTGCGGGGGTTTTCTGGGCCGGATCATGCAGGCGCCGCCGGCGCACTCGGCGGTGTGGATCGACGGCAAGCGTTCATATCACCTCGCGCGACAAGGTTCGGCGGTGGAGCCCGAGGCGAGGCCGGTGGAGGTTCACGCGATCGATCTTCTGTCGTATGAATGGCCCCGATTGGTGCTCGAAGTTCGGTGCGGGAAGGGGACGTACATTCGATCGCTCGCGCGAGACCTTGGGCGTGCGCTGGGGACGGGAGGGATGCTGACCGCCCTTCGTCGAACGGCGAGCGGGTCGTATACGGTCGAGCAGGCGCGCGACCCGAGGAGCATCACGCAGGGTCTCCAGCCGACGGATCTTGTCGAGGCCATGCCGCCGATCGAAACGTTGGCGTCAATCAAGAGATGAAGACGATCTTGTCGAGTCTTCGCGCATCACCCCATCACCCCATCATCCCATGCCCCCTTGGTACTCCGACGGCTTGCGGTTTGAATGCACGATGTGCGGCGAATGCTGTTCCGGCGCGCCCGGGTACGTGCTTTTCACAGAGGAGGAAGCGGCGGCGATGTGCGCGCGGCTTGGGGTGTCGCGCGCGGAGTTTGAGGCGCGGTACACGCAGGACCTACGGATGGAGATCGCGGGGCGGTCGCGTTCGCTGAAGGAGATCGAGACGGAGCACGGGCACGATTGCGTTTTTCTCGATCGGACGACGATGCCCGGCAAGGCGCTGTGTGCGATCCACGAGGCTCGGCCGTTGCAGTGCCGGACGTTTCCGTTCTGGCCGGAGCATGTGGATTCGCCGCGTGCGTGGCAGAGGCTGTCGCGCTCGTGCGAGGGAGTGGGGCGCGGGGCGGTCGTGCCGGTGGCGCGGGTGCGGGTTCAGGTGGAGGCGCATCGGCGGGATCGGGGCATCGGGGGATGAATTGAGCGGGCGCGGGGGCGGCTTTCGGGGTAGAATAGTGTCGGATGAACGTGAAACCTGAACTTGGAGCGGATGTCGAGCGCCGGATTTGGCGCTCGTTGCCGGCCGAGAGGAGGCTGGAGAAAATCGCCGAACTCGCGGAGTTCGGGAAGGCGCTGATGCGGGACGGCCTGCGCCGGCGGTTCCCGGACGCCGGGCCGGAGGACATCGATCGAATGTACCGCGATATGATCCTGGGATGCGGCAAGTCGAAGTCCTGACTCATGTTCTGAGACTTCTGGACAGCCTGGGGGTTCAGTACATGCTGACCGGGTCTTATGCGTCGTCATTCCACGGTCGGCGGCGCCTCACGCATGACATTGATCTGGTGGTCGATCTCTCCTGGAAGGACCTCGCGCGAGTCATCGAGGCCTTTCCGGCGCCGCAGTACTACCTGGATGAGCATGCCGCGAAAGACGCGCTGCTGCATGGACGCATGTTCAATGTCATCGATTCGCTCGAAGGCGAGAAGATCGACTTCTGGATGCTCCGCGAGCATCCTTTCGATTTGTCGATGTTCGCCCGGCGGGCGCGCGTCCCGGCATGGGGGATGACCGTGGCGCTCGCGAGCGCGGAGGACACGATTATTCAGAAACTCCGCTGGTCGGCGGCGTGCGGCGGGAGCGAGAAGCAGTTGGAGGACGCGAGGCAGGTTGTCGCGACCCAAGGCGCGGCGCTCGACATCGCATACATCGAGCATTGGATCGCGCGCCTGGGGTTCGGGGACGCCTGGCGGTCAGTTGCTCCGACGGAATAGCGGATGCGACGCGGCGTCCTATTCCACCGTAACGCTCTTTGCGAGATTCCTCGGTTTGTCCACGTCGTGGCCTCGGAGTTTCGCGGCGTGGCAGGCGAGGAGTTGCAGGGGGATGACGGTGAGGAGGGGGCTGAGCGGGTCGGAGATATTGGGGACATAGAAGACGTCGTTGGCGTACTTCTTGATGTCGGCGTCGCCCTCGGTGGCGACGGCGATGACGCGCCCGCCTCGGGCCTTCACCTGCTCGATGTTGAGCATGACTTTGTCGTATTGCGGCCCCTTGTTGGCGATGACGACGGCGGGCATGCCGTCGTTGATGAGGGCGATCGGGCCGTGCTTGATCTCCGCGGCGGGCATGCCCTCGGCGTGGATGTAGGAGATTTCCTTGAGTTTCAGGGCGCCTTCGAGGGCGACGGGGTAGTTGTACCCGCGGCCGAGGAAGAGCCAGTTTTCGTTGCGGCAGTATTTCTCGGCGACGCGGCGGACGTGGTCGGCCTCGGCGAGGGCCTTCTCGATCATTTCGGGGACTCGCGCGAGTTCTTCGAGCATGACCTGACAGGCATCGACGGACATGAATCGGCGGCGTGCGAGGAAGAGGCTGATGAGCGAGAGGACCATGACCTGGCCGGTGAAGGCCTTGGTGGAGGCGACGCCGATTTCGGGGCCGACGCGGAGGTAGACGCCGGCGTCGGTTTCGCGCGCGATAGACGATCCGACGACGTTGACCACGCCGAGCGCGAGGGCGCCGCGTTCCTTGGCTTCGCGGAGGGCGGCGAGGGTGTCGGCGGTCTCGCCCGACTGGCTGACGGCGAGGAGGACGGTGCCGTCGACGATGATCGGGTTGCGGTAGCGGAACTCGCTGGCGTACTCGACTTTCGCGGGGATTTTGGCGAGGTCTTCGATGAGGTATTGGCCGATCATGGCGGCGTGGTAGGCGGTGCCCTGTCCTGAGAGGACGATCTGGCGTGCGCGGACGAGATCGCGTGCGTAGTTGGCGACGCCGCCGAGTACGACCTGCCCGCCGTGCTCGTCGATCCGGCCGCGCATGGTGGTGCGCAGGGCTTCGGGCTGCTCGCAGATCTCCTTCATCATGAAGGTGTCGAAGGCGCCGAGTTCGATTTGCTCGAGTTCCATCTCGAGTTGGCGGATCTTGGGCGTAACAGGGACGTTGTCGATGGTGCTGGTTCGGAACTCGTCGCGGGTGAGTTTGCAGACCTGGTAGTCGTCGAGTTCGAAGACTCGGGTGGTGTGGGCGACGATGGCGCTGGCGTCGGAGGCGACGATGAACTCGCGGTCGCCGATGCCGACGATGAGGGGCGAGCCTTTGCGGGCGACGACGAGGGTGTTCGGCTCCTTCTCGCAGACGACGGCGATGGCGTAGGCGCCGCGGACCTCGCGGAGCGCGGTCTGTACGGCGCGTTCGAGGTCGCCGTCGTAGAGTTCGCCGATGAGCATGGCGAGGACTTCGGTGTCGGTCTCGCTGGTGAAGCGGTGGCCTTTTTCCTGGAGATAGGTTTTGAGGGGGGCGTAGTTTTCGATTGTGCCGTTGTGGATGATGGCGATGCCGTTGCGGTCGTCGCGGTGCGGGTGGGCGTTTCGTTCGGAGACTTCGCCGTGGGTCGCCCAACGGGTGTGGGCGAGGCCGAGGGTGCCGGGGTGGGGGTTCAATCCCACGGCCTCTTCGAGCCTTGCGACGCGGCCGACGGCCTTGGTTACATGGAGGCGGTCATTGATGATGGCAAGGCCGGCGGAGTCGTAGCCCCGGTACTCCATCCGCTTGAGCCCTTCGAGGAGGAGCGAAGTCGCAGGCTTGTGTCCGATATACGCGACGATTCCGCACATGTACGGGATCCTTTAGGATTCTGTTGGACGAGGGACAGACCCCAGAGCATATTCGGCCAACGGGAAAGGGTACGCCAGAAAGTTCGGGTGGTTCGGGGGGCGGGGAACGGAGTGGAAGATAGAGGGTTCGCGCGAGGGTTGGTTCAGCGTGCTGCCGCCTGCTTGCGCGGGCTTTGGGGAGTTGAAACGAACCTCTCAGCCCGGTCGACGCCGGGGGCAAGTTGCTTTTGCCGTTCCGCGGCTGGGATGCGCGGCGCAATGGTCGACAACGCTTCGGGTGAAGCGCCCGCGCCGCCCTTGGTCCCCCGGGCAATCGCATTATCGTGGTTGCCCCGGTCTCGCCGGCTTTGCAGCGAGGCCGGGCGGGGTTGGAGGTTCGTCCCGGCCTTGCCGCAGACGGCAAGACCGGGGCACCCCATTGAAAACGCGAATGCCCTGCCTTGGTCTCTTTTTCCATCTGACCCTGCGTCCGCTCTCCATATCATCTCCGCCATGGGTGCTTTCGCTCCTCTCATGCTTTCCGTCAGCGGGTGTCGCGGGATTGTCGGCGAGAGCCTGACGCACGATGTTGTGCGCCGGTTTGTCGGCGCGGCGGTGTCGTGGTTGAAGGAGGAGTGCGGGGCGGCGAGGCCTACGGTCGTGCTTGGGTGCGACGGTCGGCGCGGCGGGGATGAGTTGCGGGGCATCGCGGGGGAGGCGCTGGCGGCGTGCGGGTGCCGGGTTGTTGATGTGGGCGTAGCGATGACGCCGACGATGGGCGTGATGGTCGTGCATCGCAACGCCGACGCGGGGCTGACAGTTACGGCGAGCCACAATCCGGGGCAGTGGAACGGCTTGAAGGTGATTTCGAGGGAAGGCTCGGCGCCCGACGCGGCCACGGCGGAGCGAATCATCGGGCGATTCAAGCGAGGTGAGAGCGCGGCGGCGGCGGCGGGCGGTTCGGTTGAGTACGACGCCTCGGGCGCGGGGGTTCACGTCGGGCGCGTCGTGGCGGCGCTTGGGCGCGTGGCGGACGTGGAGCGCATCCGCCGACGGCGGTTCAGGGTGGTTGTTGATTCCGTGAATGCGAGCGGGTCGGCGGGGGCGCGCATGCTGCTTGAGTCGCTCGGGTGCGTGCTCACGCACGTCAACGCGGACGCGAGCGGCGTGTTCCCGCATGCGCCCGAGCCGACGCGGGAGAATCTCGCGGAGTTCACCCGGATCGTCGCGGGCGTGGGGGCGGACGTGGGCTTCGCGCAGGATCCGGACGCGGATCGGCTGGCGATTCTTGACGAGTCGGGCGCGTACATCGGCGAGGAGTACACGCTGGCGCTGGGCGCGCTGGCGCTGCTCGGAGCGGCGGGCGTGAAGGCGGGGGCGACGCTGGTGGCGAATCTCTCGACGAGCCGGATGGTGGACGATATCGCCGGGCGGTTCGGGGCGAAGGTGCGCCGATCGGCGGTGGGGGAGGCGAATGTTGTTTCGGTGATGAAGCAGTGCGATTCGCCGATGGGAGGCGAGGGCAACGGCGGGGTGATCTGGCCCGCGGTGACGCTGATCCGCGACAGCCTGAGCGCGATGGCGCTGACGCTTGCGTTGATGGAGCGCGAGGCAAGGCCGGTGAGCGCGATTGTCGCGGGCATCCCGGCGTACGCGATCGAGAAACGAAAGATCGAACTGCGTCCCGGGTTGACGGAGCGCGCGCTCGCGGCGGCGGAGGGCGTTGTCGCCGGGCCGGAGGTGCGGATCGACAGGCAGGACGGCGTGCGGCTGGACTTCCCCGCCCCGGGAGGCAAGGGGGCCGCGTGGCTCCATGTGCGGGCGAGCAATACGGAGCCGATCCTGAGGCTGATCGCGGAGG
>CAZBDZ010000007.1:0-32988 GCA_964490785.1 uncultured Phycisphaeraceae bacterium | reverse complement strand
CCCTGGAAAGGGCATGGCACGCGGCGCGGGGGGCATGCCCTGGAAAGGGCATGGCGCGCGGCGCGGGGGGCATGCCCTGGAAAGGGCATGGCACGGGGCGTTCCTACACTTCGGCGATGCCTGCGTCGAAGGGCAAGGTGCTTGTTGCGATGTCGGGCGGCGTTGATTCGTCCGTCGCCGCGGCTCTGTTGCTGCGCGAAGGGTACGAGGTCGTGGGGTGTTTCATGCGCCTCGGGTCGCCCGGAGAGGCGATCGACGAGGTCGGGCCGATGGATGGCTCGGGGTGCGTTTCACGGCGCGTGCGCATCGGGCATCAGGGGTGCTGCTCGCTCAACGACGCGGCGGATGCGCGATTGGTGGCGGCGCATCTCGGGATTCCGTTCTACGTCTGCAACTTCAAGAATGACTTCGGGCGGATCATCGATTATTTCGTGGATGAATACGTCGCGGGGCGCACGCCGAACCCGTGCGTGCGGTGCAACGACTGGCTCAAGTTCGGGAAGCTGCACGACTACGCCAGGCGGATCGACGCGCAGTTTGTCGCGAGCGGGCATTACGCGAGGGTTCGGCTCCCAAACGAGCCACGCGCGCAAGCAAGTGGTCCGCGTCTCCTCAGGGGCGTCGATCACTCGAAGGACCAGTCGTACGTTCTCTTCGGCGCTGCGCGGGAGCGGTTGCGGGAGATGTTGCTGCCGATCGGGGAGTTTGAGAAGCCGCGTGTGCGGGAGATGGCGCGGGAGTTCGGGCTGCCCGTGTTCGACAAGCCGGACTCGCAGGAGATATGCTTCGTGCCGGACGATGATTATGCGGGGCTGGTTGATCGGCGGCGGCCCGGGGCGATGCGCGAGGGACGGATCGTGGATGCGGCGGGGCGGGAGGTGGGGAGGCACGAGGGGCAGCATCGGTTCACGATCGGGCAGCGGCGGGGGATTTCGGTCTCGCTGGGATACCCGGTGTACGTTGTCGCAAAGGACGCGGCGACGAATACGGTGGTCGTGGGCGAGAGGTCCGCGCTCGAAGTTGGGGAGTGCGTGGTCGGCGAGGCGAACTGGCTGGCCGACGCGCCGGCGCCGGGGGAGTGGCGGCGTGTCCTGGCGAAGATCCGGTACGGCGCTGAGGCGGTGGGGGCGCGGGTTCGCGTGGGGCCGGAGTTCGAAGGGGAAACTCATTCAGGCCGGCGCGGGACGTTCGAGGTGCGGTTCGACGCTGCGCAGCACGCGGTTACGCCGGGGCAGGCGTTGGTGTGTTATGACGACGCGGAGCCGGATTGGGTGATCGGGGGCGGGTGGATTCTGGGCGCGGGCGCCGGCGGAAGTCGAGCGAAAAAGTAGAGAAGCGGTGGCGTCGCCCCGGCGGCTCAGCAGCGCTATCGCATGATTCGGCTGCTCCGGTCTCGCCGGCTTTGCAGCGAGGCAGGGCGGGGTTGCAAGTACGTCCCGGCCTTGCCGCGGACGGCAAGACCGGGGCACCCGCTCGTGGTGCCAGTTTCCTTGACAGGCGCGGCGCGGAATCACCGGCCGATGTTGATGAAGACGATCTTCTCTCGCGGGACGACGAGGGTGCCGTCGGTGCCCAGGTCGCGTTTGCGGAGGACGGCCCACTTGTCGAAGAGGATGACTTCGTCGACGTCCTTGATGGGGCCTGTCCAGGCGGAGGCGTTGGCTGGGCCGGTGGCGGGGTCGAGGACGAGTTCGACCGTGAGATTCCCGCTGAGGGTGCATGAGGGGAGGTCGTCGCCGGCGGCGCGCTGCGAGCCGATGGCGGTTTCGGGGCGAAGGACGACCATCAAGGCGAGGGCGGCGGCGACGGCCGAGGCGGCGAGGGCGAACGACGATGCGGCGGGGCGGTTCATGGTGATCTCCGTGGATAGGGGGACGCCAAGTTGTACTGGAGTGGTTGGGCTCGGTGGCGGGAGATCAGGGGACGGCGTTGATCGCGTCGCGGAGTCGGCCTTGGGCCTGGGCGAGGCGTGCTTCCGCGTCTGGCAGGCTGCAGTGGCGACGATGCATGACGATGGCGGCCTTGCACGAGCCGGCGGCGCGGTCGAGGAGGGCGAAAGCGTCGTTGCGGGGCAGGCCGGTGAGCGTCGCGACGATGCGCGCGGCGCGGTCGCGGAGTTTGTCGTTTGTGGCGCGGAGGTCCACCATCAGGTTTTCGTGGACTTTGCCGAGGTGAACCATCAGGGTTGTGGTGATGGTGTTGAGGACGAGTTTCGTGGCGGTGCCGGCCTTCATGCGGGTTGAGCCGGTGATGATCTCGGGGCCGGTGTCGATGATGATGTGGTGGCGGACGAAGGGGGGTGTAGAGATGCGCGAGCAGGTGAGGAGAGCTGTGAGGGCGCCGCGGGCGGCGCAGAGGTCGAGCGCGCCGAGGACGTAGGGGGTTGTGCCGCCGGCGGCGATGCCGAGGACGGAGTCGCGCGGGCCGATGGCGAGGCGGTCGATCTCGGCACGGGCGCCGTCGTAATCGTCTTCCTTGCCTTCGGATGACACGCGGAGCGCGGCGTCGCCTCCGGCGATGACGCCGACGATCATGCCGGGCGGTGTCTGGAAGGTGGGGGGGCATTCGGAGGCGTCGAGGACGCCGAGGCGGCCGGAGGTGCCGGCGCCGAAGTAGAGGAGGCGCGCGGGAGTGGTGGAGGACAGGGGTGCCCCGGTCTCGCCGCAAGCGAGGCCGGGTGTCACTGCGGAATCGCCCGGCCTTGCTGCAGAGCCAGCAAGACCGGGGCACCCGGAACCACCGCGTACTTGCGCGTGCGGCTCGTTCGGCTTCATGCGTTCGAGGACAGCCTCGATGAACTCGGTGATCGAAGGGTGCGCGCGGGCGACGGCGGCGGCGACGGTCGCGTCTTCTTCATTGATGAGGCGGACGCAGTCGGCGACGGTGAGACGATCGAGCGTCATCGAGCGCGGGTTGCGCTGCTCGGTGTCGATGTGGCTTCGATCTGACGGCGACGGAGGCACGGCACAAGGGTACCGTCAACTCAGTTCCAACTCAGGGCTCTTCTTTGTGTCTCTGTGCCTCTGTGGTGAATGCCTCTCACCACTTCGTCTGCGGCCGACCCACATACTCCGCGATGGGGCGGATGAGGCGGTTGTTGGCGTGCTGCTCCATGATGTGGGCGGCCCAGCCGGTGATGCGGGAGGCGACGAAGATCGGCGTGTACTGCGGGACGGGGATGCCCATCGTGAAGTAGGTCAGGCCGCAGGGGAAGTCCACGTTGGGGTGGATGTTCTTCTTGTCGAGCATGATCTTCTGGACCTGCTCACCCAGGCGGAACCAGGCGAGGGCGGAGTGGCCGCCCGGGTTGCCGGTGTCTTTCTCGGCGATGTTCCGGCCGAGCTTGTGAAGGATCGGGGCACGGTGGTCGCCGTTCTTGTAGACGCGGTGGCCGAAGCCCATGAGTTTGCGCTTTTCGGCGAAGGCGCGGTCCATCCACTGATCGACCTTGGCGGTGCCGATGCCGGCCTCGCCGACGTCGTGCATAATCTCCTTGAGCATCTCCATCGCGGCCTCGTTGGCCCCGCCGTGGAGGGGACCTTTCAAGGCGGCGATCGCGCCGGTCACCGAGCCGTGCATGTCGGAGAGCGTGCCCGCGATGACGCGGCTGGTGAAGGTGCTGGCGTTGAAGTCGTGTTCGGCGTAGAGGATGAGCGAGACGTCGAGCACGCGGGCCTGCTCGGCGGTGGGCTTCCCGCCCGTCATCATCCAGCAGAGGTTGGCGGCGTGATCGAGCGAGGGGTCGGGCTTCACGATCTCGCGGCCGTCGATAACGTTTTGCATGTGCCCGATGATCGTGGGCATCTTCGCGAGCAGGCGCTTGGCCTTGCGGAGGTTCGCGTCGGCGGCGACGGACTGGCACTCGGGGTCGAGGTGCCCGAGGATGCTTGCGGCGGTGCGCAGCGTGTCCATCGGGACTGTGTTCGGAAGTTTCGCCGATTTTCTGATGACTTCGACGACGAGGTCGGGAAGGGGCCGCTCCGCGACGATCTCCGTCTTGAAAGCGGCGAGTTCGGCGGGGCTGGGCTTGTTGCCGACGAGAAGGAGATAGGCGACCTCCTCAAAGGTGGCGTTCTGGGCGAGGTCGTGGATCTCGTACCCGCGATAGAGGAGCGCCCCCTGCGAGACGGCGCCGACGGTGGTCTGTCCCGCGACGATGCCTTCGAGGCCGGCGGCTTTGGGGGCGGGGGCGGTGGGGGGCGTGGCGACGGCGGTCATGGGTCAATACTCCGTTTTCCGCGTTCGGCGGCTGGTGCGCTGGATTCGCCCGGCGGGGACCGGGGGAGAAGATTGTAAGGCGCAACGAGTCTGGAGGCGAACGATTCGCCAGTCCGCCCCGACCGGTTCCGAACGTGGAGCAAGGCCCCGGGCGTGCCGGGCAGGCCGGATGGCGGGTCCCGCCAACAGTCCAATGGGTGACCGAGTAGGGATACCGCCCCAAATCTAAGGGTTTTCCCTTGTCTCTTGGTTCGATTTGGGGCATATTGCGCAAGGTGCCGCCGCGAGCACGGGTGGCAGGAAGGAAGGAGTGAATCATGGTCTTGAAGATGAAAGAGGCGTCCCGCTGCGGCGGGTTCGTTCGTGGCGTCGTGCTGGCGGGGATGGTGTGGGTCCTGTCGATTGCGACGGCGGCGCAGGCGGCGCTGATGAACGTCGGGCAGATCGACGTTGATCGCTACATGGCGATGGGGAACGGGGTCGAAATCACGGCGCACTTCACGACGAACGCGGCGTTTAACGATCAGACGTGCTGCCGGGCGGAGGACCTTCGGTGGATTCAGCGGGTGTCCACGACGAGGCGAACCGGCTTTTCGCCTCCTCCGGCGGACCAGGTGCCGCCCCGGCCGTTCATCGATCCGCGCAACGGGCAGGACATCGGAGGCGGAACCATGGGCGACAATCTCCCGTTCTATGACGTGACCTACGCGATGGACCCCGTTACAAATCCGGCGACGCCGCTCGTCCAGAACGGCAGCGGCCGATTCATCTATGACAAGCCGCAGTTGAACGCGGCGACCTCCAGGCCCAACACGTTCTGCGCCGAGACGCTGCTCGTATGCCTCAAGCCCGGAACGATGATGATGGCGATCCTCGGCGGGTTCTCGTGGGGATTCGACATCAACGCCGACGGGAGCACCGTCACGCCCAAGGCGACCATGGCGCTCTCCGACACGATGGCGACGCGCGACGCGTTCAACACGGCCCTCGGGTTGGACTTCCCCGGATGGTCGATCATTTCCGGGGCCGACGCGTGGCCGGATCTGGCCATGCCGCTCGGCGTGCGGTTCGTGCCGACTCCCGGCCCGGGGCTTGTCGCCGGGTTCGCGGTTCTTTCGCTCACGGCACGGCGGCGGCGCGCGGCCTGACCGGGTCGTACCCCGCCGAATCGGCGACGGGAATCGGCGCGATCGCAATCCGAAGAGTCAGGTCCGGGGTGAGGGTTGCTTCGCACCGGAGCGCGAGCGATTCGCACAAGGCGGCGACGATGGCAAGGCCAAGCCCATGGTGCGCGCGATCCGACGCCTGCCCGGCGGCGCGCCAGAAGGGTTCGAACATGTGCTCGACGCCCTCGGGCCCGAGCGCGACGGGGCCGTTCTCGACCGTCAGGGCGGCGCCGGTATTGCCCCGTGAAACGGCGATTCGGATGGCGCCGTCGTTCGGCGTGTATTCGCACGCATTGTCGATCAGATTGCGGAGAATGGCGGCGATGGCGCCGCGCGGGGCGAACCACTCCGCGCCGTCGTCGCCCTCCACGAGAACTCCGTGCTGCTGTCCGCCGCCGTTCGGCGTGCCGATGAGCATCGAGCGAATGAGGGGCAGGAGCGCAACGTGCTCCGAGGCGCCCTGGTCGGCAGGCGCGGGGCGACGCGCCGCGGCGAGGAGCGATTCCATCAGCGATTCCATCTCGTCGGCGATGCCCCGAGCCTCGGAGATCGTCCGGCGAAGTCGCTCCGGTTCGGGCCAGCGCGCCGCGACATCGGTGAGAGAGCGGAGTTCGGCGATCGGGGTGCGGAGTTCGTGGGCGACGGCATCGGTGAATCGACGTTCCCGGCTGACGGCGTCGGCGATGCGTCGGAGCAAACGGTGCAGGGCCTCGAGAACGGGCCGGAGTTCGCCGGGGTAGGCCTCGGCGGAGGAGAGGACCGGCAACGCGTCGGCGCGCGAGCGGTCGAGTTCCTGGCGGAGGCGTGCGACGGGTCGAAGCCCGCGCGCCACGCCGAGCCACACGGCAAGGACGGTCCCTGCGCAGGCGATCCCGCCGCCGGCGGCCAGCGCGGCCGCCAGGGCCGCCAGCGAGCGATCGATGCTGTCGGCGGGCGCGATCGCCGCGACGATGACACGCGGCGGAGGCGGCGCGTCGGCGGGGACCGCCGCGTCCTCATCGCGGCGGGCGAGCATCGTGAGGACCGAGAGCCGGCCCGGCCTGCCGTCCGCGAGTTGCACGAAGCGCGGAGGAGATTCGGCGTCCGGAGCCAGGCCCGCGGGCCATTCCGGTGATCGCACGATGGTTGTCCCATCCCCGGCGGCGACGTAGAGGAGCATGCCGAGCGCGTCTTCGTTGAGCCCGCCGTCGTAATCGAGCATGACCGCGATGGGTCGGTCAGGATCCTCGGCATCGGGCCATTCTTCAGCGACGAGCGAGGCGAACGTGCGCAAGCGGGCCGTCAGGTGGCCGTCGAACTGCGCCCAGAGGCGGGCGCGTGCCGCGACATGCACGACCGCCCCCGCCGCGGTCAGCACGACCACCATGGGGCCGAGGATCAGGCCCAGGAGTCCTGCCCGCATCGACGTCACGCCGAGCACCCCTTCGTTTCAACCCCGGGCCTCACGCGGTACCCATGCCCGCGCCGGGTCTCGATCAGATTCTCCACGCCCGCGTCGGACAACTTGCGCCTGATCGCGGCGACAGCGGAATCGACCGCGTTGCTCCAGACCTGGCGCTCCGCCGAGTAGACGTGTTCCTCGAGTTCCGACCTTGCGATGGTGCGGCCGGCATTGATGAACATGTACTCAAGGACGGCGTAATCGCGCGGGCCGAGGGGAAGTTCGGCCTCTCCGACGCGGAACCGCTTCGCCGCGAGGTCGAGGGTCACGCCACCGATTTGCCGCTCGCTCATGGCCACGCCGCGGGAGCGCCGGCAGAGCGCCTCGATCCGGGCGAGGAGTTCATCGAACGAAAAGGGCTTCACGAGGTAATCATCGGCGCCCAGGCGCAGGCCCTCGATGCGGTGTTCGACGCGGTCTCGGGCGCTCAGGATCAGGATCGGAGTCGTGCCGCCGGCGTGGCGAAACTCGCGCAGCAGACTCAGGCCGTCGAGTTCCGGCAGCATGAGGTCGAGCACGATGGCGTCGTACTCGGTCGTGCGCGCATGGATCAGGCCTTGCTTTCCATCGGGGACCGGGTCCACGGCGTACCCCGCGGCGTGCAGCCCGTCCGCGAGCGATTCTCGCAGCCGGCGTGAGTCCTCGACGATGAGCAACCGCATGGTGAATCCTACCCTGCAATCGGCGCCGAAGCGGCGGGGAAGATGACGCTTTGATGATGGAACGAGGCCCATCGCCGGGACCATCAGAAACCTTCAGGAGGATCATCAAGCCGTCATGCATGGAGGGGACGCGCGGTTTATGGTCGGTGCAAGGCTCGGAGGCCTCGGCGGACCCTGGCGCTCGCGGGTCGAAACGACCAACCATGGAGATTCGCATGTCAACGCTCACACATCTCACGGCCCCGGCCGCTCGCTTCGTTCCCGCCGTCGCGGCGGCGAGCCTCGTCGCGTGCGGGGTCCAGGCGCGACAGCCCTCGGTCAACATGGACCAGTTGCGGCGCGTGCTGCAGGGTGAGACGATCGCCGAGCGCGACGCGGGAGAGGAAATTGACGGCGACGAGGCGGAGTTCACGGACGACTTCTTCATCGATGAATGCAGGTTCGCGCCGAGCGGCCGGAACCAGTTCTTTTCGCTCGAACCGGGCTACCAACTCCACCTCTCCGGCGTCGAGGACGGCGAGACGATCGACCTGTTCGTGACCGTTCTGTCCCGGACGATGGAAATCCGCATGGAGATCGGCGGGGTGATGCGGAGGATCAAGACCCGCGTCATCGAAGAGCGCGAACTCGTCAACAACGAACTCTTCGAGGTCTCGCTCAACTACTACGCGCGCTGCAAGCAGACGAATGACATCTTCTACTTCGGCGAGGACGTGTGCTTCTACGAGGATGGGGAGTGCGTGGGCACGGGCGGCTCGTGGCGCTCGGGGGTCAACGGCGCCGTGCCCGGCATCATCATGCCGGGGCGCTTCCTCATCGGGGCCGGGTATTTCCAGGAGCAGGCGCCGGGCGTGGCGATGGATCTTGCGGAGAACGCGGAGATGGGCCTGACGGTCGCCGTCCCCGCGGGCGTCTTCGAGGACTGCGTCCGAATCGAGGAGGGGAGCGCTCTCCCGGACGCGGGCGCGTCGGGCGAAAAGATATTCGCGCCCGGCGTCGGGTTCATCAAGGAAGGGGCGCTCGAACTGGTCTCGTATGGCTTCGGAGGTCGGTGATCGAACGGAGTCCGACGCGCGAGCGAGCGGTGCGCTCAGATTGCAGGCCAGCGCCACTCCTTCCCCGGCTCGTATCCAAGCAAGCGGTACAAATCCTGGCGGGATTGCACGCGACCGAGGAACGCGCTCACGTGCCCGTCGCGCTTCAAGTCGGCAAGGATCCGCTGCACTTCGCCCATGGCGGCGCGCAACGTCGTTACGGGCCAGATCACGCATGAATACCCCAACTCGCCGAAGCGTGCCAGCGGGATGATCGGCGTCTTGCCGAACTCGGTCATGTTGGCGAGCATGAAGACGCCGGGTTTGTGCTGCCTCATGGTCCGCGCGAACTCGCCGAACTCGGCTTCGCTTGTCAATCCTTCCGGGAAGATCATGTCGGCGCCCGCGTCGATGTAGGCCTTTGCCCGCGCGATGGCCTGCGGCATGCCTTCCACGGCGCGGGCGTCCGTGCGCGCGCAGACGATGAACGCGCCGCCCGCCCCCGGAATCGCATCTCTCGCCCTCGCCGCCGCCGCGACTTTCTCGACCATGTGATCGGTGGGGACGAGGGCCTTGCCGTCGAGGTGGCCGCAGCGTTTGGGGAAGACCTGGTCCTCGATGTGCAGGCCGGCGGCGCCGGCGCGGCTGTACTCGAACACCGTGCGCGTCAGCATTTCGCTCTCGCCGAAGCCCGTGTCGGCATCGGCGATGACCGGCAGGCCGCTCGCGCGTGCGACCTGTTCGATGATGGCGCAGAATTCCGTGAGCGTTACAAGCCCCACATCCGGCACGCCGAAGGACGCGCTCACTGCGGCGCCGGAGACGTAACAGCCCTCGAACCCCGCTTGGGCGACGGCGCGGGCGACCAGGCCGTTGAACGCGCCGGGGAGGCCGACGCAGCGGTCGTTCATGGCGTTGCGGAGGCGGGTGCCGGGGTGGCTGATTGATGAGTTTGCGGACATGCGGGGCATGGTACGCGGACGTTGTGGTACGGGGACGCGTCGCTGCGGCGCTTTCGGGTGTTGCGGGCAAACGACCCAGCGCGGCGATGGTCCGAAAAAACCC
This sequence comes from uncultured Phycisphaeraceae bacterium, assembly GCA_964490785.1. Classification (GTDB taxonomy): domain Bacteria; phylum Planctomycetota; class Phycisphaerae; order Phycisphaerales; family UBA1924; genus JAEUIV01. The sequence goes on along the minus strand of CAZBDZ010000007.1, from coordinate 23,402 downwards.
GCGACGGCGGCCGATGACGGCTCCGCTGCAACCGTGGCACGGGGGTTGTTGAATGAGTTGGGGCCGGGGCGGAGCACCCTGTCAACCTGCGAACTCCTCACCTTGAATCGCGCGGGGCGGCTTGACACCACCACCCCCAGGCGAGCCAGGGAAGCAGCCCGCGACGCACCCACGCGCGTCGCGGGTTTTTTTCTCACTCTGTCGTGTCCTCATGGGAGAGGCGGCACACTTGCAGCGGGGAGGCCGGGGTGAAGGATCTGCCCCCTTCGCGTGTTGCCGCGTCTACAGCGCGTCCACGAAATTCGTCCCTTCGCGGATCGGCACGTTGTACAAATCCGCGACGTCCGCCGCGCTCTTTCTCTCCATGCCGCTGAGTTTGGCGACGAGTGCGCCGGCCGCCGCGTCGCCGACGCCGAGCGTGCCGAGGAGGCGGAACTTGTGGTTCAGGATGGCCTTCAGGTCCGCGCTGGTGTTGCGTGCGTGCCCCGCGGGGTACATGACGAGTTGGCTGTCGTAGGTCTTGCCTGTGTCGTCGGTGATGACGATGGAGGTGGGGATGCCGTCGGGGTATTTCGCGTCGTATTCCGCGCCGCCGTGCTCGAAGGAGATCTTCTCCATGAGGGCGCGTGTGCCGGCGTGGTGGATCGCTTTGGCGTCGTAGTCGAAGGGGGAGGGCATGAGTTGCTTCCACACAGCGTCGTGCGACGTTGCGGGATCGGGCCTGAACGTACCCGCATCGGCCATGTCGATCGCCTTGCGGAGCATGGTGCTGACGATGTAGACCATCGAGTGGTCGGCGGACTGGCGCGTCCTGGGGTCGCGCTTCGCCGGGTCGCCGATGATGCCGAAGGCGGGCTCGTAGGCCTTGATTCGGATGCCTTTGATCTTCGCGCCGCCGGCGCCGAGCAACGCGGTGTTGTCGTTGATGAGGTTGATGAGGCCCTGCAGCGCGCCGGCGGACTGGTGCTCGTACAGCCCCAGTTTGAAGTGCATGCCCATGACGGCCCAGTCCGAGCCGGAGTGCGCGAGCGCGAGATCGAAGGGGCTGTCGCCGCCGGTCTTCATGAACTGGCGGAACATGGATTCCGGGTTGCGGAAGATGTCCTTGGGGCCGACGAAGCCGCGGAGGGCGCGCTTCATGCTGAGGACGGCGACCTCGGTGGTGATGGCGGCGGAGGCGCCCTTGCTGTCGGAGAGTTGCTTGCCGGCGCGGATGGCGCGCCAGGGGATGTAGTGGGCGACGACCATGCCGATGGCGCTCTCGATCTGCTGCGGCGTGGCGCCCATCAAGGCCCCGTACACCGCGGCCGACGCGATCGCGCCATGCACGACGTGGTCGATCTTGTATGTCTTGAGGGAGAAGACCTCGGCGAGGCGACCACGTATCTCGTCGAGGCAGAGCATCGCCCGCAGTGCCGCCTTCCCGTCAAGCCCGCGTTGCTGGCACGCGGCGACGGCGACGCCGTAGAAGTCGTTGTGCCCGAACTCACCCGCCGTGTGTCCGAGGGCCGGGTTGTAGCCGAAGTTGGTGCCGTTGCTGTCCCACTCGCGGACGGCGGCGCCGTTGGCGAGGGCCGCCTTCTCCGGCTGGACCCGCTGCGCCGAACCGAAGACGCACGCGCCGAGTTCTGGTCTGGCGACGGGGTAGTCGAGGGCCTCGGCGCGGAGGATGGTGGGGGAGTTGGTGCGGCAGGCGAGGGCCGAGAGGCCGCAGATCACGGCGTCGGCGTGGAAGAGTTCGGTGCGCTCGAGCACGGCGGCGTCGGGCTTGCCGATCCTTCCTGAAATGAAGTCCAAGGCGTACTGGCCGATGCCGAGGGCCTGGTTCGTGTTTCGGGGAAGGTTGATGAAGTTCGGGGACGATGAGGTCGCCATCGGGGGATGCCTTTCGGGAAAACGGGGTGAATAGGATACAGGAACGGGTACCGTGACCAGCAAAACGACTCATTGATTCAAAGACCCGCTGTTCTGGGCGTGGCGAACGCTCCCAGTCCTCCGCCACGGCCGACTGCGCTGGCCGTGGCACCCGTCCGAGTTTCCATACACTCCCTTCGTGCCCGACCGCCGCGTTATTCCAACTCGTGAAGGCTACGACCAATGGTCGGCGGTGTACGACAGCGACGGCAACCCGCTGATCGCGCTGGAGGAGCCTCGCGTCGCGGAACTGCTGGGGGATGTGCGGGGGCTTGCGGTGTGCGACATCGGCTGCGGGACCGGCCGGCATGCGATCCGGCTCGCGGGGGCGGGGGCGCGTGTAACGGCGCTGGATTTCTCGGAAGGAATGCTCGCGCAGGCTCGCGGCAAGCCGGGGGCCGAGCGGGTTGCTTTCATTCATCACGACATTGCGACGCGCCTGCCGTTGGCCGATGACGAATTCGACCGCGTGATCTGCTGCCTCGTGCTTGATCATGTGCGCGACCTGGATCACGTCTTTGGCGAGATGCGGCGGGTGTGCGAGCCGGGGCGCGGGCGGGTCGTCGTGTCCGTGATGCATCCGGCGATGATGCTGCAGGGCGTGCAGGCGCGCTTCAACGATCCTGCGACGGGCGAGAAGGTGTACCCGGAGAGCGTGCCGAACCAGTTGAGCGATTATGTGATGGCGGCGCTGCGCGCGGGGCTGTGCATCGAGCATCTGAGCGAGCACATGATCGACGAGTCGATCGTGAAGATCGCGGCGCGGGCCGGGCCGTACCTGGGCTGGCCGATGCTGGTGATGATGGGGTTGCGGCGCGGCGTGGCTGGCGGCGACAGCCTATGATGATGGGATGTCGAGTCGATTTCGGGAGAAACCCTGATGGAACTGGACCAACTGAGAAAGACCCTGAAGGCTCAGCCGTTCAAGCCGTTCACGATGGCGCTCGTTGATGGGCGGCGCTACTTCGTCCCTCATCCCGAGTTTCTGTGGGTGCCGCCGGGCGCGAGGCATACCACCATCTTCTACAACGACGAGGGCGAGAACGCCGCGACGATTCTGGACTCGATCATGGTGGCGTCAATTGAGTTCGGTGATACCCGTCGGCCGGGGACAGCAAACGGAACCAACGGCGCGCCGCATTGAGCGTGCCATGTCCTTTCGGGGATGTTCGATTCAGCCATTCTGATCCTGATATATGGAGTTTGTCATGTCTTCCACCATCCCCGTCATCCTCGCCGCCAAGCGCACGCCCATCGGGAAGTTCTTCGGCGGACTCGCGAGAGTTCCTTCGCCCGTGCTCGGGTCATGCGCGATCAAGGCCGCGATTGACGAACTCGGGGGCGCGGCGAAGGTCGGCGCGCAGGTCGATGAGTGCATCATGGGCTGCGTCCTTCAGGCCGGGCTGGGCCAGAACCCGGCGCGGCAGGCGGCGCTCAAAGGCGGGCTGCCGGACACGATCAGCGCGCAGACGATCAACAAGGTCTGCGGCAGCGGCCTGCAGGCGGTGATGCTCGCCGCTCAGTCGATCAAGGCGGGGGACAACCAGTTGGTGGTGGCGGGCGGGTTCGAGAACATGACCGCCGCGCCGCACTTTGCGAAGTTGCGCGACGGCGTGAAGTTCGGGCCGAGCGCCTTCGAGGACCACATGCAGTACGACGGCCTGCGCTGCCCCTTCGAGAACTGGGGCATGGTCAACGGGGCGGATTACATTGCGCGGACGCACGAGATCAGCCGGGTCGAGCAGGACCGGTTCTCCGCGCAGTCGCACCATCGCGCCGCCGCGGCGACGAAGAACGGGTTCTTCAAGAACGAGATCGTCGCGCTGACGGGCGAGCAGTGCCTGGACAAGAAGTCGCCCGGCGTGAACGCGGACGAGGGCATCCGCGCCGAGAGCACGGCCGAGGGGCTGAGCGCGCTGCGGCCTGTGAACAAAGACGGGACGGTTACCGCGGCGAACGCGTCGCAGATTTCCGACGGTGCGGCGGCCGTGATCGTCGCGAGCGCCGCGAAGGCGGAACAACTGGGCGTCAAGCCCCTCGCGAAGATCGTCGCCTACCACACCAGCGGCCTCGCCCCGAAGGACATCTTCCGCGCACCGGCCCTCGCGATCCCGGCCCTGCTCAAAAAGGCGAACCTCACCCTGAAGGACATCGACCTCTTCGAGATCAACGAGGCGTTCGCCGCCCAAGTCCTGCAGAACATCAAGGAACTCGGCATCGCCGAGGACCGCCTCAACATCTGCGGCGGAGGCGTCGCCCTCGGCCACCCGATCGGCGCCAGCGGGGCGCGCGTCCTCACGACGCTCATCCATCAGTTGATCCGGACGGGGGGGAAACGCGGCGTGGCGGCGCTGTGCCTCGGCGGGGGGAACGCGGTGGCGATGGTGGTGGAGAGGTGAATCCGCGTGGCACGGTCGAACGGTCTTCCGTTCGGCCGTGCTGCTCCGCTCGGCGACGCGGTCCAACGGAAGTTCGGTGGACCGTGGCGCCGGGCGCGCCTTGGCATCGCCATTGCGACTCCGCGAAAAGGGCGTGCCACGGCGCTCTTTACTGCACCAGCCCCTTGGTCAGGCGCATGAAGGCCGTTTCAAGATTGACCTTTTCCTCGTTGAACTGGACGATGCGGAAGCCCGCGTTGACGAGTCGGCTGGGGATGTCGCTGACGGTGTGGAGGGCGGATTCCTCGAAGGCGACATGGATGACCCGACGGCGGACGGCGCCGTTGAGTTGTGTGGGCGAGTCCTCCTCGACGATGCCGACGCGCTTCACGCCCGGCGTCTGGTGCAGGAGTTTTGCGGCGTCTTCGGTGCGTTCGGCGACGGCGATGTGGATGAGGTGCTCGAGTTTCGCGCGGGCCATGATCTCCTTGACGGTGCCGGAGAAGAGGAGCGTGCCTCGCTCGATGATGCCGACGACGTTGCAGAGTTCGGCGAGTTCGTGAAGGATGTGGCTGGAGATGAGGATGGTTTTGCCCATCCGCTTGAGTTCCTTGAGGAGTTCGCGCATCTCGATGCGGGCCCGCGGGTCCAGGCCGCTGGCCGGCTCGTCCATCAGGAGGACCTTGGGGTCGTGCAGCAGGACGCGCGCGACGGAGAGCCTCTGCTGCATGCCGCGGGAGAGGGAGTTGACCTCCGCGATCGCTTTGTAGGAGAGGTCCGTGAGTTCGAGGACGTCCTTGACGACCTGTCGGCGTTGCGAGCCGTGGATGTCGTAGGCGGAGGCGAAGAACTCGAGATACTCGGTAACCACCATGTCCTCGTAGGCGCCCATGAAGTCGGGGACGTAGCCGATGATGGGGCGGATGAGGCGGTTCTCGAAGCCGATGGTTTTGCCGTCGATGAGGGCCTGGCCGCGAGTCGGCTTGAGGAGCGTGGCGAGGATTTTGATGGTGGTGGTCTTTCCCGCGCCGTTCGGGCCGATGAAGCCGTAGCAGTCTCCCTCGTTGATGGTGAGGTTGAGATTGTTGAGGGCGACGAGGTCGCCGTAGTCCTTGCAGAGGTTGATCGTTTCGATCATCGGCATGGTGAGGCTTTGCGTGCGTGGTCCTTGGTCTTGCGCGATCGGTCAGGAGCCTGCGGCGGGTCGCGGCGGGGCGCCCGGGCCGCCGACGATGTGGGGCGAGGGCTGGAGAGGATAGACCCACCGCAGAACCGTCCGCCCGCGGGAGGGCTTGTCGCGTCCGTCGAGCGCCTGGCCGTCGATGAACATGGGGACTGGGTTCGGCGTCTCATCCACCGCGCCGATGATGATGAGGCAGGGCTGCGTGAACCACTTTGAGAGGTCCAGCGTGTGCGTGAGCCGGCGGTGGACGGCGGCGGGGATCGTGGTCGCGTTCGCGGGCGATCGGCCCATCTCGGGCTGCTCGAGCACGCCGTAGAACGCGATCATGTCGTCCACGTCCTCCTCCTTGATGGCGGCGGGGAGCGTGCTGCTGAGGATGCCGACCTTTGGGACGAGCGCGGCGAGGCGAGCCTTCGCGTCGGCCTGCGGATCGGGCACGAGCGTCGCCAGATCGAGCGTCGTGCCCGGCTCCCACGCATCCGGCAGCGCCCAGGCATACGCACGCCCCACCGGCGGCGGCGAGACGCTGATCGTTCGCCCAACCGCTCCCTCGCCCACCTGGCCCATCACCAGAACGACACGCGGGCGCTCCAGCGCGCCGGGAAGATCGTGCCGCAGCCTCCCGACGAGGCGCCCCGTCGAATCGACGCGCGGCTCATCCTCGGGGGCGATGGGCCGAGGCATGGACCATCGTGGTCCGCCGAGCCAGTCGGCCTGAAACGTCTTGATCGTCGAGCGCGCCGGGACGAGGAGGTCCGTCATCGAGACGACATTCGCAAGGTACGGGCGAGCATCCGGGAACGCGGTGGTCGATGTGTCCTCGGGATTCGAGAACGGCGTGAGCGCCTGCCGCCAGCGAACGTCCGCGCCGGGATCGCCGAGCGAGACGCGCTGATCGCCGTACTTCGGCAGGAGAACGCTCACGAAGGAGCGTGCCCGGTCCACCGGCTGGCCGTAGACGTGATCGAGCAGCGTGAAGTGCCACCCCTGCTCGACCTTGGGGCGCAGCCACTGCGCACCGGCCCATGCGGCGACGGTGAACGCGCCCGCAAGGGCGACGAAGCCGACCCATGCGTGCCTCTCCAACCCCTTCGCGCGCAGGCCATAGAACCCCAGAGGCCCGGCGCATATCCAGTAGACGATGAAAAGCCCCAGCCCGAGCAGCACGCCGACGCCGGCCTCTCGGCTCTGGGAGATCGCGCCGGGGATCTTCTCGTCGGCCCAGACCTGCGGGCCGATGCTCCGGCTGACGCCTCCGAGTTTGGACGCCGCCTCGATTTCCGTCGGCGTGGGCGTCGCGCCGCGCCGGCCGAGAATCCTTGACCAGAATGCGTCGGCACGAATCCACCCCGAGCGCGCCAGGCGCGGGTTCGCAAGATCAAGCCCGATGAGAGTCACCATCCCGGAGCCGACGATCCGACGCACCGCGACGGTGCCGTTCGGCCCGCTGATGATGGGCGAGGCCTCCGCCGGCGGCGCGTCGGCCTTGATGCGGAAGCGGTGCAACGGAGCCTTGAACGATGATGCCCCTTCGACCGTCCCCGCGAGCAGCACACGATACGGGCCCATATCGACGTCAGGCAGGCGTTCGATCGCGCACGTCGGCATGAGGTCGGCGAGCGGATTGTCCGGGCTGGTCCACGCCGCGCCCACGCCGGGCAGAACGACGACGAGATGCCCGCCCCGGTGGACCCACTCGCGGACGGCCTGCGCCGGGGCGTCGCCCATGAGTGCGGCGGGGTCGCCTTCGCTCCAGAGAAGAACCTCGGCGGCGCCCAGGCCTTCCCAGTGATCTGGAAGTTGCCCCGGCTCAAGGCCGCTCACCACGTGCATCACTTCATGAGCCGCGGGCGGCTCGCTGTGGTCGCGGAGCGTCTGGGCGAACTGATCCAGCCCGAGCATGGGCGTGCCGACCACGAGCGCCATGCTGCTCCGCGCGTCGGCAACGTTGCCCGAGGGGATTGGCTTTCGAGAGATTTGCCGCCCGATCTGGACGTCGCCGGCCTCGCCGACCGTCGCCTCCGCAACGCTGACGCGGACGACCGAACCCTTGTCGATGTCCCAGGGCATGCGCGCGTAGAGCCACGTTCCCATCTCGCGGGCGGGGTTGAGCGTGATCGTTCGCGTGAGGAGCGCGGTGTCGCCGTCGCTGTCCTGAAGGTGGAGCCTGACGGCGACCTCTCGCGGGTGGTCGGCGGAGTCGCGCAGCGCGAGCCTGATCCCGGCCCAGTCGCCCGGACGGACGACGTTGCCCACGCCGAAGGTCTCAACACGGATGGCGACCTCGCCCTCCGCGGCGGCTGTCGAGTCTGCGGGCGGTGGTGGGGGCGACTCGACGTGTGCAAGCCCCGGCGCCGGCCAGGCCGCCGTCATCGCCGCAAAAACCCTCAGAACAAGGCGTGGATGCACGGCTCAAGTATATCGGGCTTAACTATGCGTGGAACCGGGCCGATGAGTGATCCATGAGCGATCCTGCGACCTCGATTCTCGTGCTCGCCGCCGTCGTGGGATTGACGATCGTGTGCATGCTGCACGCACTTTCTTCGACGCTGCTGCGGGAGGTCGGGCTGATCGACCTGAAGCGAGAGACGGCTCGGCTCCGCGCGGAACATGCGAAACGGCTGGCCGAGTTGCGGAAGGGCCGGGTCGAGTCGGCCGAGGTCGGCGTTCCCGCGGAATCCCGCAAGGCGGCGTGAGAGGTGGCATGGGCTTTCCGGCCCATGCCAAAGGCGCACGGCCACATCCGACTGCGCCCGCCGCGGCTCACCCCCCGATCGCGGACATGGGTCTCTGAGGCTGCCGGAATGCGGGCGTGTCGATTCCATGCCCGGATTGCTTGGTCCACGTCGCGTCGATGAGGAACTCGGCGAGGGCCGAATCGTCCGCGCCGGCGCGCATCGGCGTGCGGAGGTCCCATTCCGCGGCGCTGAAGAGGCATGGACGGACCTTGCCGTCGGCGGTGATGCGCAGGCGGCTGCACGCGCCGCAGAAGGGGCTGCTGATCGGGGCGATGAAGCCGACGCGTCCCGCCGACCCGTCGGCGAAGCGGAAGACGCGGGCCGTCGCGCCGGGATCCTCGCCGCCGAGGGGGACGAGATCGAACTCCGCCTCGATCGCGGCGCGAGTCTCCGAGGCGGGAACCCAGCGTGAGGCGTCCCACGCGCGGGCCGAGTCCAGCGGCATGTATTCGATGAACCGCATCTCGACGCCGAGTCGCCGGGCGACGCGGGCGAGGTCCGCCGCCTCGTCGTCGTTGAACCCGCGGATGAGCACGGCGTTGACCTTCACCGGCCCAAGGCCCTCGGCGAGGCACGTCTCGATGCCGGCGAGCACCGTCTCGGGCGTGCAGGTCGAACGCGTCAGCCGCGCGAACCGATCTGGCCTCAACGAGTCGATGCTGATGGTCACGCGGTCAAGCCCCGCCGACTTCCAGGCGCGGAGCGACTCGCGCGATAGGCGGGAGGCGTTTGTGATCATGGCGATCTCGACGCGCGTCGCGCGGCGGATGCCCGCGATGATGTCCTCAAGATCGGGGCGCAGCGTCGGCTCGCCGCCGGTGAGTCGGACCTTGCGCACGCCGAGCGATTCGCAGAGGCGTGCGGCCCGGACGATCTCCGGGGCGGTCAGCAGGTCTGACGCCGGGGCGAAGCGCACGTCCGGGTCCATGCAATAGACGCAGCGGAAGTTGCAGCGGTCGGTGATGCTGATGCGCAGGTCGCGGATGGTGCGCCCGTGTGAGTCGATGAGACGCCGCGCTGCGCGCACGTCGGCGGGGGCGTGGGGCGGATCGCATTCGACGCGGGCCGGACGGGAGCCGATGACGGGGAGCCCGACGCGGCGCGTGGGCGGCGCGTGCCGCGGCGCTGAGCGGGAGGACGCATGGGGGATGGTCGCGGCGAGTTCGGGCACGAACGGCTCCCAGTCGTGATCGCGGTCAGTCCCCCTTGGCGAACTGCTCGCGTGCCCACGACCACGCCGCCACCGTCCGGGGGAACCCGCAGGTATTCATCGTCAGAAGGATGGCCTGTTCTATCTCTTTCTTCGTCGCCCCGTGCTGGATCGCTCGGCGGATGTGGCTCTTGACGGCGGATTCGAGGCCGGCGCCGATGCTCAGGCCGATCTTGACGAGGGAGCAGGTTTTGGCGTCGAGCGGGCCGGCGGCGTCGACGGCGCGGGCGACCGATTCGTGAGCGGCACCAAGTTCGGGGAAGCGCGAAATGAAGTCCTTGAACGTCCCCGGGACGCGGGCGGTCGGGCCGGATCGTGGTTTTCGAGTTCGCTTGGCCATGACGGGTGAGGGTATGCGGGTGGTGAATCCGCCGCAAATGGGAGGGAGCGGCGTGGGTGGCGACCGAGGGCGCATGGCACGGCGGGGCGATCAGTGATTTCCCCAAGGCGAAGTTGACGAGTCCGGGTTGCCGACGGCCGATGTATATGATATCCGTATCCGAAAATCCGAGTTTGGGAGCCGCCCATGCCTCACCGCGATACGCGCCGAACCGACGCCCTTCTTCAGACCTTGAAGGGTTGGCTTGCGCCGTGCGTTGTTGTGCTCGCGTCGATGCCGGGTTCGGTTGTCGCGCGAGAGGAGCCGCCCGATGCGCCGCAAGCCGGCGCCGCCGAGGCTCCCGCCGCCCTCGACGAGGCCGCGGTGCAGCAACTGTTCCTCCAGCACTGCGCCGCCTGCCACGGGGCCGAGGGGCACGGCGACGGCCCGGCGGCGGAACTGCTCTATCCCAAGCCGCGATCGTTTCTTGACAGTCCCTTCCGCTTCGCGCCGGGGCAGAACGGCGACACCACCGCCCTTCGGTCCATCGAAAGGACCATCCGCGACGGCATGCCGCGAAGCGCGATGCCCGGCTTCGGCGGCGCGCTCACCGAGCAGGAGATCAAGGGGCTCACGCTCTACGTCTCCAATCTCAGCAAGGACGTCTCGAAGCAGTTTGAGAAGCCCGCCATCGTCGACAAGCCGAACGCGCCCCCGCTCGCCTCCGGCTGGCTCGAGGCCCAGGGTGCGTGGCTCTACCGCACGAAACTGTGCATCAACTGCCATGGCGAATCAGGCCGCGGCGACGGCGCGGAGATGAAGAGCCTCCTCGATTCGCTCGGCCGACCCATTCAGCCCGCGAATCTCGCCTCGGGCATCTTCAAGTCGGGCTCCCAGCCGGAGGACATCTACCGCACGATCGTCAACGGCGTGCCCGGGACGCCCATGGCGAGTTACGGGCCGCTGCTGATCACAAAATATCCCGACGGGTCGATGGACGATTCGGCGGTGTGGTCCCTCGTGGCGTATATCCGTTCGCTCGCGCCCGGGCACATCGCGACGGGCCGGTCCTCGGGGCTGGAGGTCCGCGCGATCTCGCTGCCCGACGCCGCGGCGATCCATGATCCGTCGCATTCAACCTGGTTGAATATCGCTTCGAAAGCGATCGCGCTCCGCCGTCTGTGGCAGAGGCAGGAGCCGGCGCACAATATCAACGTCTCCCTCGTTCGCACGGGCGACACGCTGGCGCTCCGCCTGTGGTGGGACGATGCGACCTGCGACGTCGATCAGGACCTCGCGCGGTTTTCCGACGGCGTGGCGGTGATGTTCTCGATGTCGGACGAGGTGCCTTCGCTCCCGATGGGCGTGGAGGTCGCGGGGCATACACCTTCAACGCCGGTGAACGTCTGGCAGTGGAAGGGGAGCCGACAATACGACGCCTCGAGCGGCAAGCCGCACGATTCAGACGACCCGCGCGTGCTCCCCGAGGGCAACTACTTCCTCTTCGGTCCGGCGGCCAAGCCGGTGGCGGACGATCCCAACGTCTCGCCGATCGGGGCGAAGTACGGGCAGGACATCGACACCTACGCGCCGTTCAATCAGGCGGCGGCGGCGACCGGGAATCCTCACGATTCGCCGGCGCTGCTCAGCCGGGCGGTTCTCGAAGCGAACGCGCTCGGCTTCGGAACGCTCACGTACCAGGATGCCGATCGCCAGAACGCGGAATCGACGGCGGTCTGGGCCAACGGGCACTGGTTTGTAACCATCAGCCGGACCATCAAGGCCGACGGCGATCAGGACATTGACTTCACGATACCCCGGCGGATTCCCATCGCCTTCGCGGTGTGGGACGGCGCGATGGGCGACCGCGACGGGCTGAAACTCATCTCCGGGTGGCATTGGCTGGTCATCGAACCCGAATCCTCGACGCAGACTTCATCAGGCACCCGCTGAACACGGGAGACATCATGTCGAACGCACACGAACCGGGCCGCAACGGCGCTTCTGATCCCTCGGCCCTCTCACGCCGGCGCTTCCTTCAACTGCTGTCCGCGTCCGGGGCCGCGTTCGCGTGGAGCGCCCGGCTGAACGTCTACGGGGCCGCCCCCGGAGCACTGAACCCGCTCTCGCACTATCCATCGCGCGACTGGGAAAAGGTCTACCGCGACCACTACGCCTACGACCGCACGTTCACCTTCGTCTGCGCCCCCAACGACACCGCCAACTGCCGCCTCCGCGCCATCGTGCGGAACAACGTCTTCGTCCGCGCCGAGCAGAACTACGACGGCGGCAAGATCGGCGATCTCTACGGCAACTCGGCCTCGGCGGCGTGGAATCCGCGAGGGTGCGCCAAGGGCTACCAGATGCAGCGCCGCGTCTACGGCCCGCACCGGCTGGCGACGCCCCTCATCCGCAAGGGATGGAAGCAGTGGGCCGACGACGGCTTCCCGTCGCTCTCGGACAACCCTGCACTGCGCGACACCTACAAGTTCAACACGCGCGGGTCGGATGAGTTCATCCGCGTGTCGTGGGACGAGGCCTATTCCTATCACTCCAAGGCCGCCGTCGCCATTGCGAAGACCTACAGCGGAGAGAAGGGGGCCGAACGCCTGACGAAGGACGGCTATGAGCATGAGATGATCGAGACCGTCCATGGCGCGGGCACGCGCTGCTTCAAACTTCGCGGCGGGATGGGCCTCCTCGGCGTGATGGGCAAGTACGGCATCTACCGCTGGTGCAACATGCTCGCCCTCCTCGACCAGAAGGTCCGCGGCGTCGATGAGAAGGAGGCGCTCGGCGGGCGGCAGTGGTCCAACTACACGTGGCACGGCGACCAGGCCCCGGGCATGCCCTACGTCCACGGCCTGCAGGCGTCGGATATCGATCTCAACGACCTGCGCAACTCCGGGCTGCACATCTCCTGCGGCACGAACTTCGTCGAAAACAAGATGCCCGAGGCCCACTTCTTCATCGAAGTCATGGAGCGAGCCGGCAAGATCGTCATGATCCTCCCCGAATACGCCCCCGGCGCGACAAAGGCGGATTACTGGATCAGGGTGCGTCCAGGTGTTACGGACACGGCGCTGTTCCTCGGCGTGACCAAGCAGATGATCGACAACTCGTGGTACGACGAGGCCTTCGTCAGACGCTACACCGATTTCCCGCTCCTCGTCCGGACCGACACGCTCAAGCGCGTCCGCGCCGCCGACGTCTTCCCTGGGTACCAGCCCGCGCTCTCCAAGGACGGCCCGTCGTTCACGGTCCAGAACCTCACCGACGAGCAATACGCCGCGATCGGCGGCGACTTCGTCTACATCGACGATAAGACTGGACAGCCCAAGCCCATCACTCGGGACCAGATCGGCCAGCGCATGGAATCCCTAGGCATCAACCCGCGGCTCTCGTGGACCGGCCCCATCACGCTCGCCGACGGCACGAAGGTCGAAGCCACAACGCTCTGGGACGCCTACCGCGTTCACTTGAAGGACTACGACCTCGACTCCGTCGCTGAAATCGCCCGTGCCGACAAGGCCCTCATCGAACGCCTTGCCAAGGACATCTGGGAGACCGCGAAGGCGGGGCGGGGCGTCGCGATCCACATCGGCGAGGGGCTGAATCACTGGTTCCATGCGACGCTGGCGAACCGCGCCTGCTACCTGCCGCTGATGCTCGCCGGCGCCATCGGAAAGCCCGGCACCGGCTGCCATACATGGGCCGGCAACTACAAACTCGCCCTCTTCCAGGGCGCCAAGGGCGTCGGCCCGGGCATCGCGGCGTACCTCGCCGAGGATCCGTTCCATCCGAACCTCGATCCGACGACCGACGGCGCGACCATCAAGCCGCGCAAACTCACGAAGGACGAGGAACCCGCCTACTGGAACCACGGCGATCGCCCGCTGATCGTCGACACACCCAAGTACGGGCGCAAGTGCTTCACCGGGCAGTCGCACATGCCCACGCCGACGAAGTTCCTCTGGTTCACCAACGTCAACCTCTTCAACAACGCCAAGCACGCCTACGACATGTTCTTCAACGTGAACCCGAAGATCGACTGCATCGTGGCGCAGGACATCGAGTTCACCTCTTCGGGCGAATACTCCGACATCCTCCTCCCCGCGCTTTCGTGGCCGGAGTTCCAGACCTACGAGATGACCGCATCCTGCTCGAACCCCTTCCTCCAGATCTGGAAGGGCGGGATCGACCCGGTCCACAACGGCCGCGACGATGTTCGCATCCTCGCCGAGTCCGCCGAGTCGCTGGGCAAGGAAATCGGCGATCCCCGCTGCGCCGCCTACTGGAAGTTCATCCTCGAGGACAAACAGAACGGCGTCAAGACCTACATGCAGCGCATCCTCGACGCCTCGACAACCACCAAGGGCTACAAGGTCGACGACATCCTCGCGGGCAAGTACGGCGAGCCGGGCGTGGTCCTGCTTCTGTTCCGCACCTACCCGCGCATGCCCCTGTACGAAAACGTGAAGGACGACCTGCCCTTCTGGACGGATACGGGCCGACTCAACGCCTACTGCGACATCCCCGAAGCGATCATGCACGGGGAGAACTTCATCGTCCACCGCGAAGGCCCGGAGGCCACGCCGTACCTCCCGAACGTCATCGTGTCGTCGAACCCCCTCATCCGGCCTGACGACTTTGGGTTGAGGCGCGACGCGATGCACTGGGACGAGCGCACGATCCGCAATGTCAAACTCCCCTGGAAAGAGGTCAAGACCACCGTCAATCCGCTCTGGGCCGCCGGGTACCGCTTCTTCGGGCTGACGCCCAAGGGCCGGCACCGCGTCCACTCGTCGTGGGCGGTGACGGAGTGGACGCAGATGTGGGAGTCCGGCTTCGCCGACCCGCACCGCAAGGACAAGCGCAAGCCCGGCATCGGCGAGCACCAACTCCACATGCACCCCGAGGATGCGAAGGAACTCGGGCTGAACAACGGCGATTACGTCTACCTCGAGTCCAATCCCGCCGACCGCCCCTTCCGCGGATGGCAGGAGGCGGTCAACGACCCCGACCCCGCCAAGCGCGAGCGCGCCAAGTTCCTTTACAAGGTCTCTCGCTGCATGCTCCGCATCACGATCAACCCCGCGTGGCCCAAAGGCACCGTGATGATGAAGCACTCGCCCTGGATCGCGACCGAGCGCAGCGTCATCGCCCACGAGACCAGGCCCGACGGCATGGCCCTCTCGCTCCAGACCGGCTACCAGGCGACGCTCCGCTACGGCGGGCAGCAGTCGCTTACGCGCAACTGGCTCATGCCCATGCACCAGACCGACACGCTCTTCCACAAGGCCAAGGCGACGATGTCCTTTATGTTCGGCGGCGAGGCCGACAACCACGCCATCAACACCGTGCCCAAAGAAACGCTGGTGAGGATCATCAAGGCCGAGGCGGGAGGCCTGAACGGGCAGGGCGTCTGGGAGGCGGGGAACGCCGAGTTCGGCCCGATCGCCGAGACACCCATCAACGAGGCATACCTCGCCGGCGCGCTCACCCGCGTCGGAACCGCATGAAAGCGAGCCGAACCATGCTGCCCACCGATCACCCAGCCAACCGTCCCGTCGAGCCCGAGCATCCCATGGCCCTCGAGGGCAGCGTTATCGACGGCGACACCGCCTTCATGTTCCGCTGCATGGTCGAGGAACTCCTCCGCTCCGGCGTGGCGCCGGATGAAATCCGCCGGATGACCGGCGAGCCGGAGTACCAAGGCCTCTACGCCGCCCGCCGGGCGCTGGGGCCGCGCGCCGAGCGCATCCTCGATGACGCCGCCGCGTCGGTCGGGCGCCTCCGTTCACGAATCTGGGAATCCCGCGATCAGTTCAGCGAGGTCGTGCTCACCGTCAGCGCCGACCGCGCCCATCAAGGAGCCTGAACGTGCCACAGGTCTACAACTGGCAACTCGGCCGGAAGATGAACTACCCCTACGAAGAGGCTAGGCCTCAGTCGCAGTTCGCCTTTGTCTTCAACATCAACCGCTGCATCGGCTGCCAGACGTGCTCGATGGCCTGCCGGAGCACCTGGACCTTCGGCCGGGGGCAGGAGCACATGTGGTGGAACAACGTCGAGACCAAGCCCTTCGGCGGGTACCCCCGCTTCTGGGATGCGCGCCTCCTCGCCATGCTCGAAGAGGCCAACCCGAAGAAGCAGACATGGGACACCGCCTCCGAGCGCTCGCACGAGGCGCCCTTCGGCTTGTTCGGCGGCAAGACCGTCTTCGAGGCGGCGGAAAACTACGCCGGGACCGAAGGCCCGCGCCGGGCCCTCGGCTACATCCCCACCGCCGATGAATGGGCCGCCCCCAATGTCTTTGAAGATCACGCCGCGGGGGCCCGTGCGGAACTCCCCGCATCGACGAACCTCCCGGAACACAAGGTCTGGTTCTTCTACCTCGCCCGCCTCTGCAACCATTGCGGCTACCCCGCCTGCCTCGCTGCCTGCCCGCGACAGGCGATCTACAAGCGGCCCGAGGACGGCGTCGTCCTCATCGACCAGTCCCGCTGCAACGGCTACCAGAAGTGCGTCGAGGCCTGCCCTTACAAGAAGTCCATCTACCGCTCGACCACCGGCACGAGCGAGAAGTGCGTCGCCTGCTACCCGCGCCTCGAGGGCCTCGACCCCCTCATTAGCCCCAACGGCGAGCCCGCCGAGACCCGCTGCATGACCTCGTGCGTCGGCAAGATCCGCATGCAGGGACTCGTCCCCCTCGAAAGCGACGGCACGTGGAAGCGCGACCCCTCGAACCCGATCTACTTCCTCGTCCGCGAACGCCAGGTCGCCCTGCCGCTCTACCCGCAGTTCGGGACGGAGCCTTCGGGCTTCTACATCCCGCCGCGATGGGTCCCGCGCGGATACCTCGAGCAGATGTTCGGCCCGGGAGTGCAGAACGCGATCAAGCAGTACGTCTGCCCCGACCGTGAACTCCTCGCCGTGCTCCAACTCTTCCGCACGACGCAGCAGATCATCTTTCGCTACGCCATCGAGCAGGGCCCGAAGGTCGCGGAAGTTCCCGTAACAATGCCCGACGGCTCGACGCAGACGCAGGAAATCTTCAACGACACGATCATCGGCTTCAACAAGTTCGACAAGGAAGCCGTGCGGATCACCGTCGAGGAGCCGTCATTCGAGCGCGATGCCAAGCACGCCAACAGCATCTAACGATACGGAGCCGATCATGTCCACCGCCGCGAACATTGCAATACATGCCGACGACGCGATCCTCGCCGCTCGCGGGATCGCCGCGACGGCCCTCGCCGCGGCATGGATCGACCCGCACGTCTCTGCTCCCGGCTCCGAACCCCCGGAGCCGACACTCATCCGCGAGGCGTGGGGCGTCCTCCGCGAATCCGCCCCCGGCGTGGCCCGCCGGGAACTGGGCCTGAACGAACTCCCCGCCGATCAGGTCGATATCGCGGACCTCTGCGCCTGGCTCGCCGCGCCCGCGCCCATCCGCGCCGACGCGCTCCAGGCTGTCTTCGGCCTCGTGGTGTCAAAGGACTGCCCGCTGTACGAATGCGAGTACATCCCCTCGCGCGATGCTTCAACCCGCACGCAGCACCTCGCCGACCTCGCCGGCTTTTTCGCGGCGTTCGGCCTGAGACCCTGGCCGCACCATCCCGCCCGGCAGGATCATGTCGCGATGATCCTGTCGTTCGCCGCCCTTCTCAGCGAGAAGCAACTCGCCGCCCGCGCCGAGCAGGACCGCGCCCAGGCCGAGGAGCACGAACTCATCTGCCGCGACGCCGCGACGTCATTCATGCGGGATCACGTCGCATGGTGGATGCCCACGTTCGGGCGTCTGTGCGAAGAGCAGGCCGCCGCCCTGGCGAGAGATGCGTCGTCCGAACTCGCCGTCGCCGTCCGGCACTTCGCCGGCGCGGCCCGCGTTCTACGGGCCTGGGTCGGCATCGAACGCATGCACTGCGCCGTCGAGCCGGTTCGCCGCATCGTTCAGCCCGACATCGCCGCCCCCGACGCACAGGAACAGGAATCCTGCGGCGAATGCGACTTCTCGGCAGGCTCATCGCCGGGCTCATGCCGCGCCGCCGACTGAATGTGGCACGCCCTTTCCAGGGCGTGGCGCGGGGGACATAGGCTGGGTCGCCACGGCGACTCTCCGAAAAGCCCATGCCGCATTCAGGCTGCGACACGACCGGAATCCCGCCCCCCCTCCGCGGCGCGTCCGAAAACCGCGCGGATTGTTGCTTCATTCAACCATGAGCACGCCGTCCCCGAATCGCGGTCAACGCGCCCGCCCGCCTTGCCGACGAATTCCCGCCCGGGGCTTCATGTTTCGGCCCGGGTTGTGAGCAGCCCATGAGAATCCGATCCAAGATCACCTTCGTGCTGCTGTGCGTGTTCATCTGCCTGCTGGGCGTGAGCCTCGCGGTGGAGCGCGCCGTGCTCGACCCCTCCTTCCGCGCATTGGAGCGGGAGGAGGCCGCCAAGGACGGCAATCGCTGCGTTCAGGCCATCGAGCGCGAGGTCGAGCATCTCAGCAACGTCGGTCTTGAATGGTCCGACTGGAACGACCTCTACGACTACGTCGTTGACCGGAACGAGAAGTTCTTCGAGGCCAACCTCGCGTCGAAGGAGTACTTCCGCACGGCGGACCTCCCGGTGATGTTCATCGTCGGCGCGGACCGCCGCGTCGTCTGGTCGGGGTCGCTTGACCTCGAAACGCTCGAGGACCTGCCGATGGGACTCTTCCCGCGCGACGAGTTCCCGGAGGATCACCCTCTCTTCAAGACGAACGACCCGGACGGGCACATCAGCGGCTTCATCCTGACGCCCGAGCGCGGCCCGATGATCGTCTGCTCGCGCCTGATCCGCAAGACCGACAGCACGGGCGAGCCCCGCGGCCGCTTCATCATCGCGCGCGACCTGGCCGACAACCTCATCCCGAAACTGCGGAGCCAGACCGAGGTCGAGTTCGCGCTCTGGTCCTCGCGGGACGAAGCGCCCGAGCACACCCCTCCCGAGGTCATCGCGGGCACGGGCGACGGCCTGATCGTCCCCGCCGCTGACGACAACGAGAAACTTAGTCTTTACCGCCGCCTCGCGTGCCTGACGAACGAGGACTCGCTGTTTCTCCGCGCCGACGTGCCGCGGGACATCACCCGAAGGGGCAAGACGGCGACAGGCTCGGCTCTGGCGATCCTCATGCTCGGCGGCGGCGCGATCGCCGGCGTCCTGATGCTCGCGCTTCAATGGCTCGTCATCAGGCCTCTCGGCGCCCTCACACGCCACGCGGAGCGCGTCGGCGTTACCGGAGACCTGACGGCCCGGACCACAATCCGCCGCGACGACGAGATCGGCGTCCTCGCCGGGGCCTTCGACCAGATGACCGAGCGCCTCGCGCAGGCGCAGACCTCGCTCGCCGACGCCTCTCGGACCGCAGGCATGGCCGAGGTCGCCTCGGGCGTCCTGCACAACGTCGGCAACGTGCTGAACAGCGTCGTGGTCTCCGTCCACGGCGTGAGGCAGGGGGTCGACGCCTCGAAGGTGCAGGGGTTCCTCAGGGTCGCCGACCTCATCCTCGAACACAAGGCCGACCTCGCCGGGTTCTTCGCCAACGATCCGCGCGCGAAGCAACTCCCGGACTATCTCGACAAACTCGCCCACGCCGTCCGCGCCGAGCAGGGTGAGCTCTCGAAGGACATCACCCGCCTCTCGGAGAGCGTCAATCACATCGTCGAGATCATCGCCTCGCAGCAGACGATGGCGAAGAAGTCGGAAGTGCTCGAAGCGGTGGACGTCGTCGAGGTCGCCCGCGCCGCCGCCACGGTCATCCGCGCCTCCTGCGAACGCCACGGCGTGCGCGTCGAGTTCGCTGATGCGAACTCCATCCGCACGCTCGTCGATCGTTCACGCCTGCAGCAGATCATCGTGAATCTGATGACGAACGCCGTCCAGGCCGTCAAGCAGGTCGCGCCGGGCAATCGCGTGATCCGCCTGGTCTGCGGCGAGGAGGCGGAGTCGTACTGGATCGAGGTCCGCGACAACGGCGTCGGGTTCGACCCGGAGGTGAAGTCCCGCCTCTTCCAGCAGGGATTCACCACCAGAGCCGAGGGGCACGGCGTGGGGCTTCATTACTGCGCGGTCACGATCAAGCAACTCGGCGGCCGCATCGCCGCCGAGAGCGAAGGGCCGGGTCTTGGGGCCGCCTTCCGCATCACCCTTCCCCTTCAGCGCGATGAGGCGCGACTCGCCGCATGAACGAACCGATCAAGATCAACCGTCGCGTGCTGACCGTGGACGACAACCCGTCGATCCACGACGACTACCGCCGCGCCCTGTGCCCGATCCAGAAAGACTCGGCGGTCGACGCCCTCGAAGCGTCGATCTTCGGCGGGGCCGCCGCCCCGGCTTCGCCCGCGGGCGAGCCCTTCGAGGTGGAGAAGGCCCTCCAGGGAGAGGAAGCGCTCGAACGCATCCGCACCGCGCTTGACCGCGGGCAACCCTTTGCCGTCGTCTTCGTGGACATGCGCATGCCCCCCGGGTGGGACGGCGTCGAGACCATCGAGCACCTCTGGGCCGCCGATCCGAGCATTCTCGTGGTCATCTGCTCGGCATACAGCGACTACGAGTGGTCCGACGTCCTGAAGCGCCTCCCGCGCCGGGACCAGTTGCTGCTGCTGCGCAAGCCGTTCGACCCGACCGAGGTCTGGCAGATGGCGGAATCCCTCTGCCACAAGTGGACCCTCTCGCAGAAGCAACTCAAGTCGCTCGAGGAGGCCAACGAACGCCTCGCCCAGGAACTCCGTGAACGCGAGCGCGCCGAGGAGCGCCTGCGCCACGCGGCCCTGCACGACGCCCTCACCTCGCTCCCCAACCGCGCGCTCCTGCTCGACCGCATCGCCGCGAGCATCGGACGCGCCCAGCGCCGCCCGAACGAAGCCACCGCCATCCTGTACCTGGACCTCGACAACTTCAAAATCGTCAACGACAGCCTCGGGCACCTCGCCGGCGACACGATCCTCATCGAGGCGGCCCGGCGACTCTCGGACATCGTGCGCACCTGCGACACCATCGGCCGACCCCAGTCCTCGCTCGCCGCACGTCTCGGCGGCGACGAGTTCGTCATCATGCTCGAGGACGTCGGCGACGCCGTCCGCGCCATGCAGGTCGGGCAGCGCATCCTCGAGAGCCTCAACCGTCCGTTCGCCGTCCAGAACCGCGAAGTTACGCTCGGCGCGAGCCTCGGCATCGCCATGACCGACCGTCCGGACCGCTCGCCGGAGGACCTGCTCCGGAACGCCGACACCGCGATGTACCAGGCGAAGTTCGGCGGAAAGGGGCGATGCGTCCTTTTCGACGATCGGATGCACGCCGCCGTGCTCGAGCGCATGACGCTTGAGGCCGATCTTCGCGGTGCCGCCGCAAGGGGCGAACTCACCGTCGCGTATCAGCCGATCGTCGCGCTTGAGTCCGGCTCGTTCGCCGGCTTCGAGGCCCTCCTCCGCTGGAGCCATCCCAAGCGCGGGAGCGTGCCGCCCGACGTCTTCATCCCCATCGCCGAGGAATCATCGCTTATCGATACCATCAGCGACTGGATTCTCGATCGCGCCGCCCAGGACCTGAGCGCTTGGCGCACCGCCATCCCCGCCGCGGTGGACATGTACGTCAGCGTCAACGTCTCCCGAAGGCTCCTCAGGGACCCGGTCCTGCCCGACCGCTGCCGCGCGATCATCGCGTCCCGCGGCCTCAAGCCGAGCGACTTTGCCTTTGAGATCACCGAATCCGCCATCATGTGCGCCCCCGACACCGCGATGGAGGTCCTCGAAGGGCTCCGCCAGGACGGCGCCGCGATCATGATGGACGACTTCGGCACCGGGCATTCGTCCCTCTCGTGCCTGCACCGCTTCCCGATCGACGTCCTGAAGATCGACCGCGCTTTCGTCCAGACGCAGCAGTGCAGCCGCGAGTACGCTGCGATCGTTCAATCGATTGTTACGCTCGCGCACAACCTCGGACACACCGTTGTCGCGGAAGGCGTCGAGACCGCCGAGCATCTCGCCCAGTTGCAGGCCCTCGAGTGCGACCTCGCGCAGGGCTACTACTTCTCCAAGCCCATGCCCGCGAGCACAATCGAGACCATGCTCCGCGCCGGACCCGCGTTCCGCGCCGCGGCGTGAACGGCTTGTGCCGAAGGCGGGTGCCACGGCCGGCGCAGCGAGTCTTCGAGCGCAGTCGGCCGTGGCGGCGCGCCCTCGGCGTCCGCGGGTGCCCCGGTCTCGCCTTCTGAGGCGAAGCCGGGACCTACTTACCATGCCGCTCGATCTTGCTGCAACGCCGCCAAGACCCGCCCCGCGCTCGCTTACTATCACCATATGCCCGCGCTGCTCGAGATCATCTGCGGCCCGATGTTTGCCGGGAAATCCACGGAACTCATCCGCCGCCTGAACACCGCCCGCGCCGCCGGGCAGCACGCCATCGCATTCAAACCCGCCGCCGACACGCGTTCCGGCCGCGCGACCATCCGCACTCACCGAGGCGAGACATTCGACGCTCTGCCCGTCGCGAAGCCCGCCCACATCATCCACCTCCTTCCGCCGACTCCTGACGCCGCGGTTGGCATCGACGAAGCGCACTTCTTCGGCGCGGACCTCATCGCCCCGGTCCGCGCCCTGCTGAAGCGCGGCGTGCGCGTCATCATCGCGGGCATCGAGCGAGACCACCGCGGCAGGCCCTTTGAGCCGTTCCCGACTCTCCTCTGCGAGGCCGACGAGGTGGTGAAACTCGCGTCGGTCTGCGGCGTGTGCGGGGGCGTCGCCGTGCATACGCAGCGGCTCGTCCCTTCGGATGCGCCGATCGTGGTCGGCGGCGCGGAGACCTACCAGGCGCGATGCAGAAACTGCTTTCAGGCGGGCGATTGATCTTCATTCACCACGATCACATGCGCCTGCGCGCGATACTCCGCCGCGAAGCGCTCGAAAGTCGGCTCCGCGACCGCATGGAAAAACTCGCGCGCCGCCTCGACGCCCCAGCCGCGCACGCCGCTCCGTTCGCGGGCCTCCATCCGCGCCAGCCGAATGTCCCGCGGCGCATCGACGTACACCGCGACGTCGTACAAGCGCGCCACCATCGCGTGCAGCGCGTGAATCCCCTCGCACACCACCATCGGCCCCGCATCAACCTCGCGCTCGCCCTCGCGCGAGTGAGAGTGAAACGACCACCGGGGCACCGCCGTGCGCATTCCCCGGCGGAGCGACGCGAGGTCCGCCGCCAGCCTCGGGAAGTCCGCGTTCCGAGGATCATCGCGCTCGTGGTACGCGACCTTGTCGTAATCCGGCAGGTAGTCGTCCGTCGCCACGATGCAAGGCGACACCAGCCGCGCCAGCGTCGACTTCCCGGATGCCACAGGGCCGCTGATCCCCACCATCACAGGCCTGCCCGCCACGCTCCCTGCCAGCCGCCGAATCACCTCCGGCGCATCGGGCCACGCGACCGTTTGGGCCGACGACCTTCGTTCACCAGGCTGCTCCGATCCGGGGCACATCATGCACTTCGTAGATTACCCCTCCCGTGGCATGGGCTTTCCAGCCCGTGTCTCCGTGGCATGGGCTTCTCGCAGAGTCGCCGCGGCGACTTGTCTCTCACTCCACGGGCTGGAAAGCCCGTGCCACACTCCACGGGCTGGAAAGCCCGTGCC